>NC_012781.1:1427500-2101561 GCF_000020605.1 Agathobacter rectalis ATCC 33656 | reverse complement strand
AAAAGAAAAAGGAATACCTTATTTCGACTACAACCTGTTGTTTATAGTTATATTTCTGCTCTGCTTTGGTCTTGTTATGCTATATAGCTCGAGTGCATACACATCGGCCATCAAAAATCATGACAGCATGCACTATCTTAAGCTTCAGATACGAAATATTGTACTGGGACTTATACCTATGGTATTTCTGGCAAAGGTCGACTACAGATATTGGAAAAAGCTTGGCTTTTTTGCGTATATAGCATCGCTTATACTGTGTGTGCTTGTGTTTGTGCCGAAAATAGGCTCAAGCTCACATGGTTCATCGAGATGGATTGGCATAGGACCAATACAGTTCCAGCCTTCAGAAGTGGCTAAAATTGCGGTCATACTGTTTATGGCTATGATTATAGACAAGATACCCAAGCAGTTTGATAAATTTTTAAGTCTGGTAAAGGTGCTTGCTATGCTTATTCCGCTCATAATAGTTGTTGCAATCAGCAATCTGAGTACGGCAGTTATCATCATAGGCATTTCGGTCTGTATGTTGTTTGTCGCAAGCCCAAAGTATCTGCAGTTTATTATTGTGGCAGTGGCGGTAGTTGTGTTTGCAGTGGCGTTTGTCATGCTGGCAGGCTATAGAAGTACACGTATTGAGGCATGGCTGCATCCGGAGACTGCGGGAACAGACGCAGTATTCCAGACTATGATGGGACTTTATGCGATAGGCTCGGGCGGATTGTTTGGAAAAGGACTTGGAGAGAGTTTACAGAAGCTTGGCAATGTGCCGGAGTCACAAAATGATATGATATTTACAATTATTTGTGAAGAGCTTGGACTGTTTGGCGCTATCTGCCTTATTTTACTTTTTATACTGCTTATATGGCGTATGATGGTCATTGCAAACAATGCAAGGGATTTGTATGGCTCACTTTTAGTGATTGGTGTGATGAGTCATATTGCAATCCAGGTGATACTGAATATTGCGGTAGTTACCAATTCACTTCCAAATACCGGTGTTATTCTGCCGTTTATCAGCTATGGAGGTACGTCAATCATATTCCTGATGGCGGAAATAGGGCTTGTTTTGTCTGTGTCAAGAGGCATCAGGCTTGAAAATGTGTAGATTAAGGCGTGAAATATAATGATTAAGAAAAAAAGAAAACATAAAAAGAGATTAAAGCATTTTTTTATGGGACTGCTAATTACGATAGCAGTGCTTGCGATATTGTTTCTCATTGCACTTAAGCTGTTTACGGTAAAAAAGGTAGTTGTCGAGGGCAATGAGCTTTACGACCAAAAGACTATAGAGGATGCGGTACTTAATGATAAGTACTCATGGAACTCACTGTATGTCTATCTGAAATATAAGATAAAGGATACTAAAAAAATACCGTTTATTGATACAATGAGCATAAGCCTGGATAGTCCGCATACTCTTCATATATCAGTTTATGAAAAAGGAATGCTTGGATACATATATATTCCGGGAATTAATGAGAATGCATATTTTGATAAGGATGGCTTTGTGGTGGAGACATCCTCAGACACGGTGCCGGGTGTGCCATGTATAGACGGCATAAGCTGTGACAAGGTAGTGCTTTATGAGAAGCTGCCTATTAAGCAGGCTATGCTAAAAGATATCCTTGAGCTTACCCAGGGATTAAAAAGGCAGGACCTTGTGCCGGATTCTGTGGATTATGGTGCGCAAAATGCACCGGTAGTCAAGTATGGTAATGTGAGTGTGATAATTGGTGACACTACAAAGCTTACACGTAAAATAGAGAGGCTTAAGGCTATCATGCCATCGCTTGAGGGACAGTCCGGTACACTACATTTAGAGAGCTGGACGGAAGAAACAACAAATATTGTGTTTGACAAGTCAGAATAATGTAAAACTAAATAAAAAAAATCATATTTTATAGTTGATTATTTTGGAGAAAAATTATATTATAGAATAAATGAGTTTAAGAATATTCGATATTTTTATATAGAAAATTAAATTTTGGGAAAGAAAGAGGAGGAATCACCTTGCTTGAGATAAGAACTAACGAGGCTGATAACAGCGCAAAGATTATTGTCATTGGAGTCGGAGGAGCCGGTAACAATGCAGTTAACAGAATGATTGATGAGAATATTGGTGGAGTAGAGTTTATCGGTATCAATACAGATAAGCAGGCTTTACAGCTTTGTAAGGCTCCTACACTTATACAGATAGGAGAGAAGCTTACAAAGGGACTCGGCGCAGGTGCGCAGCCTGAGATCGGTCAGAAGGCCGCTGAGGAGAGCGCAGAGGAGCTTCAGGCAGCAGTAAAGGGCGCTGATATGGTATTCGTCACATGTGGTATGGGAGGCGGAACCGGTACAGGTGCAGCTCCTGTTGTTGCAAAGATAGCAAAGGATCAGGGCATACTTACAGTTGGTGTTGTTACAAAGCCATTCAAATTTGAGGCAAAGCAGCGAATGATTAATGCTGTTTCAGGAATAGAGAGACTTAAGGAGAGCGTTGATACACTTATTGTCATTCCAAATGATAAGCTTCTCGAGATAGTAGACCGTCGTACAACAATGCCGGATGCACTCAAGAAGGCAGATGAGGTATTGCAGCAGGCAGTTCAGGGAATCACTGATCTTATTAATCTTCCTGCACTTATCAACCTTGACTTCGCAGATGTACAGACTGTCATGAAGGACAAGGGTATGGCACATATCGGTATCGGTAGTGCACAGGGGGATGATAAGGCTATCGAAGCTGTTAAGCTTGCGGTTGCTTCACCTCTTCTTGAGACAAAGATAAATGGTGCAACACATGTCATTATCAATATCTCAGGAGATATCTCTCTTATGGATGCAAACGATGCAGCAAGCTACGTACAGGATCTGGCAGGAGAGAATGCCAATATTATCTTTGGTGCCAAGTTTGATGAGAGCATGACTGATCAGGCTTCTATCACTGTTATTGCTACAGGACTGGAGGATGTTTCAGAGAAGATAGATATGCCGGGCAAGCAGGCAGCGCATGGTGCAGGAATGGCAGGCGGTATGCAAAACCGTATGGTATATCCGAATCAGACAGCTGCAAGACCTGTTTCAGGCATGGGAACACAATCCACAGCCACAGCAGGACTTCACACAACAGCAACAAGCGGACTTCATACAGCTGCCCAGCCACAGCAGACAGCACCTGCACATGCATATACAGGTATCCAGAAGCCACGCCAGCCTGAGAGCACGGTTAAGCCTGTAGAGATTAATATTCCGGATTTCCTTAAGAATTCAAGACGATAGTTTATAGGACATGCAGCTTTTGGGCTGCATGTCTTTTTTGCTTATTGTCGACATATTACGGCACTTAAAAACCTGCTTTTACGCTATTCTTGTCTGTGAAAGTGAGGTGAAAAATTATCTATGCATTTTATCTCGATATTTTTCTTCTTCGTACATTTATCACCAACTGTCTCATACTTATATTTGTCATATATATGCTAAAAATCCCATTGACCGGGAAGGTGGTACGTCTGATTGCTTCTGCGGTGGGTGCATCGGTATGTGAATGTGTACTGCTTCTTTTGGCAGGCAGCTATGCGTTTTATAAATGGACCTCTGTTCTGGTGGTCGTACCGCTTGCGGCAAGGCTTGCAATCGGCAGACAGGCTGGCAGAAAAATCCCGTTTCTAAGACTTTTTGCACTATGTATGTTTGTAACAGTGCTGACCGGAGGCATAGTGACAGCTTTGGACAGCTTTTTTAGCTCTGATGCGACAGTTATGATATGCTTTGGTTTTGTCATATCATACATAGTGTTAAAGTGCTTCTGCGAGCGAAGTAATGAAAGCAGAAGACTATATAGGGTCACACTTTTAAAGGATGGTAAAAGAGCTTGTGCCACAGCCTTGTATGATACGGGAAATCTGCTAAAAAAACAGCCACAGCAGATTCCGGTGCACATAGGCGGGAGTGCATTGTTTGATATTGTAGGAGAAGATGCCGGCTTTTTTGATGTGCCGTACAAGAGCTTGGGAAATGATGGTGGGAGCATTAAAGTGTGTGAATTTGATGAGATGACAGTCATGAAGGGAAATGGTAAGCTGATTTTACATAATGTGCTGGTGGGAAGAGCATCGGATAGTTTATTTGAGAACAATGCATATGATATGATTTTGAATGAAGCTGTTTTTAGTAATAAAACGGGTATGGAAAATACTCTGGGGAAATAAGCCGCACACAAATGAGGTGTTTTACATAGGAGGGACGGAGGTGCTGCCGCCTCCGCTTGAGACAGACGAGGAGAAGTGCTGTCTGATTGCACTGGTGGATAAAAATGTGGCAATGTCAAAGGAACAGGCAAAAAAGCAGCTTATAGAGCACAATCTAAGGCTTGTGGTGTATCTGGCTAAAAAATTTGAAAACACGGGAGTATGCGTGGAGGACCTTATATCAATTGGCACAATCGGTCTCATAAAGGGGATAAACACATTCAATCCTGAGAAGAAAATAAAGCTTGCCACATACGCATCCAGATGCATAGAAAATGAGATTCTTATGTATCTGCGCCGCAACAACAGAGTGAAGCTTGAGGTATCCTTTGACGAGCCGCTAAACACGGATTGGGACGGAAATGAGCTGCTTTTATCAGATATACTGGGGACGGATGAGGATGTCATATATAAGGATCTCGAGACTGAGGTTGAGATATCACTGCTAAAAAAAGCCATGCTGTCATTGAACGAGCGTGAAAGACAGATAATAGAGCTTCGATTTGGAGTAAACCGTGTGGAGAATAAGGAGCTGACGCAGAAGGAGGTGGCAGATATTCTGGGAATTTCACAGTCATACATATCAAGGCTCGAAAAAAAAATAATGGAAAGATTGAAGAAAGAAATACAGAAAATGGCATAAGTGTGATATAATATTTTTATTATAAAACAGAATAGGAGATGGTAGTATGGTATTGGAATTTATCGGTGCTGACAGAGAGGTTACTGGAAGCTGTCACTATCTGACATTTGGGGACACACATATACTTATTGACTGTGGAATGGAGCAGGGAGCTGATTTGTACGTGAATCAGGAGATACCGGTCAATCCTTCACTCATAGACTATGTGTTTGTCACACACGCACACATTGACCACTCAGGTCTTTTGCCACTCATATACAATCATGGTTTCAGGGGCACCATTTTTGCGACAAAGGCGACAACAGATTTATGTAACATCATGCTAAAGGATTCTGCACATATTCAGGAATTTGAGGCGGAGTGGAAGAACAGAAAGGCAAGACGAGCCGGAAGACCGGAAGTGACTCCTATGTACAATGTGGAGGATGCACAGAATGTCATGCAGCACTTTACACCGTGTGATTACAACAGTGTGTATGAGATATGCCCGGGGCTTAAGGTGAGATTTGTGGATGCAGGTCATCTACTTGGTTCATCATCTATTGAGATGTGGGTGACTGAGGAGAATGTGACCAAAAAGATTGTCTTTTCAGGTGATATTGGAAATCACAACAGGCCACTCATCAAGGATCCGCAGTATGTGGACAGTGCTGATTATGTGGTTATGGAATCTACATATGGCAATCGTCTGCACGATACGCCGCCTGACTACGCGGTGGAGCTTTCAAAGGTCATCAATGCGACATTTACAAGAGGCGGAAATCTGGTAATCCCGGCATTTTCAGTGGGCAGGACACAGGAGATGCTCTACTTTATCAGGCGTATAAAGACTGAGAATCTGCTGCCGGAACATCCGAATTTTGAAGTTTACATCGATAGCCCCCTTGCTGTTGAGGCGACAAATGTATTTCATGAGAATATATCGGACTGCTTTGATGAGGAGGCTATGGAGCTTATTTCGGCAGGAATCAATCCAATCAAGTTCCCCGGACTTCGTGTGGCAGTATCATCGGATGAGTCAAAGATGATTAATTTCGATAAGAAGCCAAAGGTTATCATCTCAGCATCGGGTATGTGTGAGGCCGGACGTATCAGACACCACTTAAAGCATAATCTTTGGAGAAGTGATTCAACAGTTTTGTTTGTAGGATATCAGGTTCCGGGAACGCTTGGCTATGCACTTTTAAACGGTGCTAAAAAGGTGAAACTTTTTGGTGAGGAAATAGAAGTAAGGGCAAGCATAGTAAATCTGCCGGGTATCAGTGGACATGCAGACAAAAATCAGCTTACAGAGTGGCTTGGCGCAATAAAAAACAAGCCGGAGCATGTATTTATAGTCCATGGAGAAGAGTCCACAGCAGAGTCCTTTGCAAACCACGTGCATGAGACCTTCGGCTATGATGCAGTGGCACCGTACAGTGGTGATGCCTATGACCTTATCACGAATCAGAAGGTGGCAGATGGTTCCCGCAAGCTTGTGGAGAAAAAGGCTGCATATGGCATAGCAAGCAGAGAGAAGACTATATTTGACCGTCTGGTGGCAGCAGGCCAGAGGCTTGTATCTGTTATCCAGAAGTGCCAGGGTATGGCTAATAAGGACTTGAGCAAGTTTGCAGACCAGATAAATGCGCTGTGTGATAAGTGGGATAGATAGAATGTAATCACAGCATATTAAAGTAATAAAGTAAAAAGCTCTGTGCATACATATAAGTGTATGACACAGAGCTTTTTATTTTATGATGCGCAGCTTATTAAAAGTGCTATGTATGTAACTACGCCTCGTCCTGCTTGAAAATGACATTTCTGTATTTTGAAAGTATTCCCTTTAACAGGCTTCCAAGTACACATATTGATATGATCTCACCGATTCCGACTGTAACTGCATTGAAAACAAGAGAGATATCAACACCCTTGTATATAGTTGTAAGACCATATCCGTATCTGAGCACGAGTGGCACGATAATTATGTTGGCGATGACCGGTGGCAGGGTGTATACAAACTTCTTCTTTCGAAGGAAGTAAGTGCCGAGTGCGCCGAGCAGTGTAGCGATACTTCCGAAGATGATATCCCAGATGATGCCGCCTGTGATAAGATTGGAAATCAGACATCCGATAAAAAGCCCAGGAATGGCTGCCGGTGTGAAAACCGGAAGGATGCAAAGCGCTTCAGAAAAGCGTACCTGAATGGTGCCTGATGCGAGACCAAGCAGATTGGTGATATACGTGAGCACAACATAGAGTGCTGCAATCATAGCTGCCTGTACTGCAAATAATACTTTTTTGTTTCTCATATTTAGTTCTCCTTTAGTTTTGTTTTACGTCAGGAAGGTTTCGAACTGACGCATTTATTTTCGCCTTGCTATGTTAACAAAAAATGCGTTGAATGTCAAGAAGTACATAAAGTCAGTGCCCATTTAGAGAAATTGTGGTATAATGAGTGCAAGTGAGAAGATAAATGACAAGAGGGAAACAGTATTATGAGAGAAATAAAGGTTAATGAACTAAAAGAGGGAATGACTACGGCAGTAGATGTGTTTTCGCCAAAGGGACAGCTTATCCTTAAAAGACATCAGACTGTATCGGCATTTGATATAGCAAAGTTTGGATTCTACAATATAGCTTCGGTTTATGTTGAGGGAAGCTCAGCACAGGAAAAAGAAGAATGGAATAAAAAATATGCCATCATTAAGGAAAAATACCGTGATTCCATCGATAACCTGCATGAATATATGAATGACATACTATACAGGAATATCATACCGGATAAGAATACGCTCATCAGGGACTCGGTAGAGATTTTTGACAGGTTTGAGACTTCATATGAGCTATTTGACGCACTTCAGGTATTAAAGCAGACAGATGTATCTACGATGGCACATTCCATGAATGTATCAATTATTGCACGTCTCATTGGTGTATGGGCAGGGCATGATACAGAAAAGCTGGATGAGATTTCAATGGCAGGTCTGTTGCACGACATAGGCAAGTTTAAGATACCGGATGAGATATTATTGAAGCCGGGAAAGCTCACAAAGGAAGAGTTTGAGGTGATAAAGAAGCACACGGTATATGGCTATGAGATACTTAATAATTTCAAGATTCTTGAAAGCACGAAGCGTGCGGCACTTTTACATCATGAGAAGTTTGACGGCTCAGGATATCCGTTTGGATATACATCAGATAAAATCGATGATATATCAGCTATTATTACGATAGCCGATGTCTACGATGCAATGACGTCAAAGCGCTGTTACCGTGATGGGATGTGTCCGTTTGATGTGATAGCAGATTTTGAGTATGATGGCATATCAAAGTATCATCCGAAGTATATAGGGATGTTTTTGGAGAAGATTGCAAGCTCATATATAGGAAGCAATGTGCTTTTGACAAACGGCAAAAAGGCCAAAATAATTTTTGTGACGGAGAAGTATTCAAGGCCCACAGTTACATTGCTTGAAGACAACAGTGTGCTTGTGCTTAAGGATGAAAAGGATATAAAAATAGCGGCAGTGCTGTAGAATTATATACGCGGATTAATTGAATAAAATTACTGTAAATGGGAATGCTTTAGATAAAGAAATTTATCCGGAGGATTCCCATGTCTGTATATAAGGTTGATATATGTGGAGTGACCACATCAAAACTGCCGGTACTTAAGGATGATGAAAAAGAAGAACTGTTTGAGAAAATAAAAAAGGGAGATAAGGCTGCAAGAGAAAAGTATATTCGTGGAAATTTAAGGCTGGTGCTTTCGGTAATCAGAAGGTTTTCAAACCATAATGAAAATATGGATGATTTATTTCAGATAGGCTGCATCGGACTTATGAAATCAATTGATAATTTTGATCCGACTATAGGTGTTAAGTTTTCCACCTATGCCGTTCCGATGATTATCGGTGAGGTGAGACGGTATCTGCGTGACAACAGTGCATACCGTATTCCGCGCTCCCTCAGGGATACAGCCTATCAGGCTATTAAATCAAAGGAAAAGCTATCGAGAAAGCTGGTGCACGAACCGTCTCTGGCAGAAATATCAAAGGATTGCGGTATCCCTGAAAACGATATACTATACGCACTTGATGCAATCCAGACACCGCTTTCCCTCTTTGATCCTGTATATACTGACGGTGGTGATACACTTTATGTGATGGATCAGATATCGGACAAGAAAAACAAAGAGGAAGCATGGGTAAAAAATCTGGTTCTCGACGATGCCTTAAAGCTGCTTGATGACAGAGCGAGACAGATTATTAAGCTGCGTTTTTTCGAGGGCAAGACACAGATAGAGGTGGCAGAGGAGATAAATATCTCTCAGGCACAGGTATCAAGGCTTGAGAAAAATGCGCTTAAAAATATGCACGGATATCTGGAAGCATAAGCAGATAATTGAATATTTAGTCTGCCTGTGCTAAAGAAGTTTTTTTAAGCACAGCCGCAATTATGACTGCATATACACCTCCGATAACAGCGGTGATAAGCTGTGTCACTGAAAACTGAAGCTGTAAAACCGGCAGCATCTTGTGCATTGGAGCAGGCAAAAATGCAGGTAGAATGATAAGAGCAATGGCTATTCCCATGAAAACGGCCTTTAGTATGGCACCTATTGCAATTGATACAGGAAAACCGGCAGCTTTGCCGCATTTTTTGTGAAGCAGTCCCACACATACCACGAGAATGATATTTCCTATCATGATACATGGAAACATCGCAGGGATAGCTGCCATAACAGGACTTCCTGTGATAAAAAATGATGTGACAGGTGTGATAATGCTTAGGATAATGCCACATGCCATTCCGGCATAGAGTACGGTAAGTATTAAAGCAGCATTGATGACCGGCCCTGTGATGTATACGCTTAAGTTCTTAAAGAACTGGCTGACAAGACAGATTGCAAGCATAATTGCAGTAACGGTTATTTGTTTGGTTTTTATCTTCATTGATAAGACCTCCTTTAAATTTTCATATGAAATCATACTCCTTTGGGGGTGCAAATGCAAGGTTACGTTGCCGGTTAATATATACTCAGAAAGCAAAAATGACGGTTGATATTGAAAGCAATTCATTTGTGTGCTAATATAAGTATATTCGCTGTTTGACGCAAAACAGCTATATATCAGGAGGAATACAATGAAAAAACTGATTAATTTGATATCAGAGGAAGTGACAAAGGCATTCGTCAGTGCGGGATATGACGAGAAGTACGGAAAGGTTACACTTTCAAACAGACCGGACCTTTGTGAGTTCCAGTGCAACGGAGCAATGGCAGCAGCAAAAGAGTATAAGTGTGCACCATTTATGATCTCGGACAAGGTAGCGGCGCTCCTTGAGTCAGATGAGATGTTTGAGTCAGTAGAATCAGTAAAGCCGGGATTTCTTAATATCAAAATGGATACCGCTTTTCTGGCAAAATATATGAACGATATGAAGGATGACGAGGGCAGATACGGCTTGGAGAAGGCCAAAAAGCCACTCACTATAGTAGTGGATTACGGCGGACCAAACGTGGCAAAGCCTCTTCATGTAGGTCATCTTCGCTCAGCAGTAATCGGAGAGAGCGTTAAGCGTATCGCAAAGTTCATGGGACACAATGTGATTGGTGATGTGCATCTCGGTGACTGGGGACTTCAGATGGGACTTATCATCACAGAGCTTCGCGAGAGAAAGCCTGACCTCGTTTATTTTGATGAGAGCTATACAGGAGAGTACCCGAAGGAGGCACCGTTTACCATATCTGAGCTTGAGGATATATATCCGACAGCCAGCGGCAAGTCAAAATCAGATGAGAGCTTCAAGGAAGCAGCACTTCTTGCCACAAAAGAGCTTCAGGGAGGCAGGAGAGGCTATCAGGCACTGCTTTCACACATCATGAATGTCTCTGTAACAGATCTTAAGAGAAATTATGAGAATCTGAATGTTCATTTTGAGCTGTGGAAGGGCGAGTCGGATGCACAGCCATATGTACCTGGGATGGTTGAAATGATGAAGGAAAAGGGCTTTGCACATATGAGTGAGGGCGCTTTGGTTGTGGATGTGAAGGAGGATACAGATACAAAGGAGATTCCGCCATGTATCATCCTAAAGTCTGACGGAGCCTCACTTTACAGCACTACAGACCTTGCAACACTTGTTATGCGTATGAAGGAGAACAACCCTGACCGTGTGATTTATCTGGCAGACGCACGTCAGTCAATGCACTTTATCCAGGTGTTCCGCTGTGCAAGAAAGACAGGCATAGTACCTGATACTACAGAGCTTGTACATATCGGCTTTGGAACCATGAACGGTAAGGACGGCAAGCCTTTCAAGACAAGAGACGGTGGAGTAATGCGTCTTGAGTACCTCCTCAAGGAAATTGACGATGAGATGCTCAATAAGATTAAGGAAAACCAGAAGGAAAAAGAGAATTTAAATATAGACGAGGCGGAGGCTGAGCAGACAGCCAAAACTGTAGCGCTTGCAGCAGTCAAGTATGGTGATTTGTCTAATCAGGCGAGCAAGGATTACATCTTTGATATCGACAGATTCACATCCTTTGAGGGTAACACAGGTCCATATATCCTTTATACAATCGTGCGTATCAAGTCAATCCTCTCAAAGTATGAGGCAAAGGGTGGCGACATCAGCGCACTGAAGGATGCAATCATGCCGGCAGTCAATGCAGGACAAAAGAATCTCATGCTCTCTCTGGCAAAGTTCAATGCTACAATTGAGAGTGCATACGAGGAGTCTGCACCACACAAGATATGTGCATACATCTACGAGCTTGCCAACGCATTCAACGGCTTCTACCATGACACAAAGATTCTTTCTGAGGAGAATGAAGAGCTTAAGAAGTCATATATTTCACTGCTTGTGCTCACAAAGGAGATACTTGAGGCGTGTATCGATATGCTTGGATTCTCAGCTCCTGACAGGATGTAATATTAATAGTAGTAATTTCATGTTCTAAAATAATTGGACATGTAATATAAATAGGACATAGATGATTTATCAGAATCGTCTGTGTCCTTTTTTTAATTTGAATAACTGTCGGTGGCAGGTCGGGATGGGGCTCACGCGTGTGGCTGCAGTGTCGCAGAAGCTACGCTGTGCTATTAAGACTCTGTATAAATTATGCAGTAAGTACTTCTATGCCTGACAAAACCGTCGATACTCGCCGTCCGGGCTCGATATCTCCTTGCCTCGGCGTCCATGCCTCGGCATTTCTGTACTTCAAAGCATAATTTAACAGACTCTAAATAGCTCCGCTATACGCTTCTGCGACACTGCAGCCACACGCATAAGCCCTATCCCGACCTGTCACCGAAGTGGCGATAAGGAGTGAAAAATATGGATATAATTGATTATCTGCCACAAAAGATGAAGGCTGAGGCAGAAGCGTACATGCCGTGTGGTCTGGAGGAAATTAGGGTGCGCGCCGGAAAGCAGGTGCAGTATATGTTTGCGGGAGGATGTAGAGCCGGAGTGTATATCTCACATAGCGATATTGAGGAGATGATAAATTATCTGAGCGGATATTCATTCCACGCGATAGCACCGCAGCTTGCAGCAGGCTATTTTACAGTGGAGGGAGGTCATCGTGTGGGAATTGCAGGGCAGATGGGCTGCGATGGAGGAAAGGTTACAGCAGTCAGTGAGATAGCGTCCTTAAATATCAGAATTGCACATCAGATAAGGGACGTTGCAATGCCGCTGATGCCTTATATCCGGGATGAAAACAGCATTTACAATACATTGGTTATATCACGGCCGGGAGAAGGAAAAACAACATTTTTAAGAGACTGCATAAGGATACTTTCAGATGGCTGTGACGGAAAAAACGCTCTTAAGGTGTCGGTGGTCGATGAGCGTTCGGAGATAGCAGCGTGCTACTTGGGAGTGGCTCAAAACGATATAGGCAATTCCAGTGATGTGCTGGATAACTGTCCAAAGTCACTTGGCATGAGGATGCTTTTGCGCTCTATGTCACCGGATGTGATTGCAGTGGATGAGCTGGGAGGAGAAGGTGATATTGAGGCACTAAACCAGCTTGTGAGTTGTGGAATAAGGATACTTGGCAGTGTACATGGCACCAATGCAGATGATCTGCGAAGAAAAATTCTGCCACATGCCATAGAACGGTTTGTGTTTATAGACCATGATGAAAAAGGGGTGAGGCGCTATAGCATTTATGATGAAGCTTACAGGCTTTTGTATAGTACTGTTTGCGGTATTGGGGCTGATAAACGATTACAGCAAAAGAAAAAAGGCAGATATAGCGATGCTGTATGATTTTATGCTTTTGCTTGAAAAGGGGGCATTTTATCTGGCAGGAGAAAGAATGAAGGCACCACAGTTTTTTAACAGCATAAGAGGAAAGAGCGAGGTGTTTAATGAGGGATGCAGGAGAATGGGAGAAGTGCTTTCAAACAGGAGTTGTAAAAGCGGAGAGGAGGGCTGGAAGGCTGTGTGGGAGAAGGTGCTTTGGGGCAGGGTATCTGATGAAAAAATAAATAAAATGATAGTTGAAATGGGAGGTGCGTTCTTTGAAAAAAATGCAGCTGCGATGGAGCAGCGGCTTAAGGAATGTGCTTTGGACATACATAAACAGATAGATTTTTACAGGAAAGATTATGTTGAAAAAATGAAGGTGATTTGTCCGGTGGGGATTTTGGGAGGGATTATGATATCAATAATGCTTATATAAAAATGTTTGTATAAAAATGTGGTAATCCGATTAAACATATTGTTGTATGCGATGAAAGGACTTGATGATGGAGATTTCGATTATTTTTAAGATAGCAGCACTTGGAATAGTGATTACGGTGCTCGGACAGGTCTTAAAACACAGTGGAAGGGAGGAAATGACTTTCCTGCTTAGTCTGGCCGGGCTTGTTATTGTATTGTTCTGGATTGTGCCATATATAAGTGAGCTGTTTAAGGCAATGCAGGATATGTTTTCTTTGTAATATGTTGAAGATTGGGATAATAGGAATTGCGGCAGTATTTTTTGCAGTGCTTTTAAAGCGTGACAGACCTGAGCTTTCAATGCTTCTTTCAGTGGCCTGCGGCACTATAATTTTTGCTTTTGCATTGGAGCGGCTCGGCACAACAATTGAGTTTTTTAAAGGACTTATTTCAAAGCTTCCTGTGGAACCGGCATTTTTTGTCACTATGGTAAAGATGCTTGGGATTGCATATATTGCGGAGTTTTCATCCTCAATCTGTAAGGACTGTGGTCATAGCGCAATTGCATCGCAGATAGAGCTTTTTGCGAAGGGAGCAATTGTTGTGATGTCAATTCCTGTGATGTCTTGTCTGATAGAGCTGATTGGAGAGCTGTTTTGATTTGTAAAAAATATATTTTGATAATAATCATATTGGCTGTAGTGTTTTTGCCGCAGTGTTTTGTGTATGCGTCGGACACCGAAATCACAGATAAAATTGAGCAGCAGATGCTTGAAAAAATAGATATGTCAGAGATTGAAAAATATTCAAAGGATTATCTGCCGGACAGACTATCGTTTTCGGATATAGTGGATGCCATTCTGGCAGGAGATCAAAAGGCCGGTGAAAAAATCTGTGAGTATATTTATGAGCTGTTTTTTTATGAGATAGCGGCGGTGAAGCCTGTTATTATAAATGTGCTGTGCTATACGATACTTTTTATGGTGTTTTCAAGGCTTATTTTCTGGCGGCAGGATTATGTATACAATGTAAGCTTTCTGTTTATGTATGCATCGGTTATATCAATGCTTATGGCATCTTTTTTTGTATTGTCTGATGTGGCAAAGGGCTGTATTGATGTGCTTTTGACTTATCTTACAGCGCTTGTGCCGGCATATGCGACAGTACTTCTTGCGTCCGGAAAAGGATTTTCGGCATCAGGCTTTTACATGCTGGCATTTGTGCTCATTTATGTAGTGGAGTGGCTTATAAAGCTGGTGCTCATACCGGGAATTCATCTGTTTCTGGTGCTTGAGGTGCTCAATCACGTATCAAGTGAAAAGAAGCTTGAAAAGCTTGCCGAGTTTATTGAATCAGCAGTTACAAAAATAATGAAGGCATCCATAAAGATAGTGGCAGGCATAGGCATAGTCCAGGCCATGATTGCTCCCGCAAAGGACAAAATATCGGAAAGCCTTATCTTAAAAAGTTTTCAGGCGATACCGGGTGTGGGGAGGCTTGGGCAGGGGGCAGGTGAAATCATGCTTGGCTGTGCGATGCTCATAAAAAACAGTGTTGGTATGGCGGCGATTATCGTGCTTTTTTTCATTGTGCTGACCCCGCTTGTAAAAACACTAATCTTTTCGCTGATGTACAGATTGCTTTCCGCTGCGCTGCAGCCGGTTTCAGACAACAGGATTGTGGAGGGCATAGAAGCCGTTGCCAGGGCAGGAAATCTGTATTATATCGTGATAAGAGATGCATCTATATTGTTTTTTATAGTGATTGCGATAGTATGTGCATCTACAAGCTTTATGGGAGGTTGATAGGGCATGAAGAGTTATTTGTATCTGGCATTTTTTTTCATGGTAATGACATATTTAACGCCAAAGGAGCAGTACAGGAGGTACTTTAGGTTTATGCTTGGGGTGTTTTTGGCGGTCATTATTCTAAAACCTCTTGCGGCAGGGTATGAATATGACATGAGATTTGCTGAGCTTACAAAGAAAATAGAGGGGATTTCGTATGAATATGACGCGGATACGACAGATTTGTTTACGGCTTTCGAAGCTGAAGAAAACTGACTACATAGTGATTTTACTTGTTGGAGTACTGCTTCTTATTGTGGTGCTTCCGGTAAAAGAGGATAAAAAGACCTGTAGTAATTCACAAAAGAAAGCTAAAGTTAAGTCAGTAAGTGAAAGCACCTGCGATGATGAAGAATATGAGAAGCTGCTTGAAAAAAAGCTTGAGGGTATTCTTGAAAGGATGGACGGTGTGGGTGAGGTATCTGTGATGATTACGCTGTCAGACGATGGCACAAGGATAGTGGATAAGGATACTAAGGAGACCTCGGAGAGTATTGAAAAGACTACGGTCATATACGATGACGAGGATGCAAGCGTACCTTATGTCACAAGCACGGACAAACCGACTGTTTCAGGAGTGCTTGTGGTAGCGCAGGGCGGAGGAAGCCCACAGGTAAACAACGATATTTCTAATGCGGTTTCTGCATTATTTGATGTGCCCATGCATAAAATAAAAATAGCAAAAATGATATCCAGGGAGGAATAAAAGTGAAGAAAGGCAGCCATAAAAATCAGATAATTATTACGACACTTGCACTTCTTTTGGCAGTGGTCGGTTACATAAGCTACGATAACAGGGATACCTTTATGAATGCAAAGGATGTGCTTTCCACTGAAATCGAAGCTGTAAATGGAAAGGCAGATACAAAGGAGTCTAAGGAATGTGAGGATACACAGGCATCAGATGAGGTTGCGCTTGAGACAGACTCGACAGAGGAAATATTAAATGCCGGCGAAACGGTACTGACAAGTGCATCCACAGAGAGCGAGGAGTGTGTGGCACAGGTGAAGCTGGGACGCGAGCAGGTGCGCTCAAAGAACAAGGAGGCTCTGCAGAAGATTATCGATGATGCAGGAGTGTCAGAGGCCGAGAAGAAGAGCGCGGTCGATGCCATGGTGAAGCTGACAGAAAATGCACAGATGGAGGAGGATGCCCAGATGATGCTGGAGGCAAAGGGCTTTAAGAATGCTGTGGTAAGTCTCAGTGATGAATGCTGTGATGTGATTGTGGGAAAGGACGATGTGACTGATGAGAAGAGAGCTCAGATAGAGGACATTATCAAGCGCAAGACAAATATCGGGGCATCAAATATTGTCATATCGACGATGGACTGATACATAAATTTTTAGTGTCTTGAAATGGGAACCGTTTTAAGCTATACTATACTCTGATTTTGTTTGGAGGAAATATCAGTGGATAACTTAAGACAGGAAATAGAAAAAAGAAGAACATTTGCAATAATTTCCCATCCGGATGCAGGAAAGACTACTCTGACAGAGAAGTTTCTTTTGTACGGAGGGGCAATAAACCAGGCCGGTTCGGTAAAGGGAAAGGCTACGGCAAAGCATGCTGTTTCGGACTGGATGGAGATAGAAAAGCAGAGAGGTATTTCGGTTACTTCATCTGTATTACAGTTTAATTATGACGGATATTGCATCAATATCCTTGATACACCGGGACACCAGGATTTCTCAGAGGACACATACCGTACACTCATGGCAGCCGATTCGGCCGTCATGGTAATTGATGCGAGCAAGGGTGTTGAGGCACAGACCAGAAAGCTCTTTAAGGTCTGTGTCATGAGACATATCCCGATTTTTACATTCATAAACAAGATGGACCGTGATGCCAACGATACGTTTGAGCTTCTCGATGACATCGAAAAAGAGCTGGGCATCGCGACATGTCCTATCAACTGGCCGATAGGCTCAGGAAAGCAGTTTAAGGGCGTGTATGACAGAAACAGCAAGGAGGTCATGACCTTTGCAGATACCTTAAAGGGTACAAAGGAGGGCTCTGAGAAGATCATCCATATAGATGATCCGGCTCTTTCCGATGAGATAGGAGAGGAATTTAAAAGTCAGCTCATGGATGAGATTGAGCTGCTGGATGGCGCCAGTGCCGATTTTGATATGGATCTTGTCACAAAGGGAGAACTTTCACCTGTATTTTTCGGCTCTGCTCTTACAAACTTTGGTGTTGAGACATTTTTACAGCATTTCCTTAAGATGACATATGCACCGACAGCAAGACAATCTGACATCGGAATGATTGATCCTTTTTCAGAGGATTTTTCTGCATTTGTATTCAAAATTCAGGCCAACATGAATAAAAATCACAGGGACAGAATAGCATTTATGCGAATCTGCTCCGGACAGTTTACAGCCGGCATGGAGGTATACCATGTGCAGGGAGGCAAGAGCCTAAAGCTTTCACAGCCGCAGCAGATGATGGCAGATGAGAGAAAAATAGTGGACAAGGCATATGCGGGCGACATCATAGGTGTGTTTGACCCGGGCGTATACTCTATAGGAGATACACTCACGACAGCAAAGGATAAATTTGAGTTTGAGGGCATCCCGACATTTGCACCTGAGCATTTTGCGAGGGTATCACTTGTTGATTCCATGAAGAGAAAGCAGTTTGTAAAGGGCGTCACACAGATAGCGCAGGAGGGTGCTATCCAGATGTTCCAGGAGTACAAGGGCGGCATGGAAGAGATCATAGTCGGCGTGGTCGGTGTGCTTCAGTTTGACGTGCTTAAATTCAGACTTGAAAATGAGTACAATGTGCAGATCAGACTAGAGAATCTGCCATATGAGCATATCAGATGGATTGAGAACAAGGATGAGGTCAATGTAGATACAATTAACGGAACAAGCGACATGAAGAAGGTTGTCGACATGAAGGGAAATCCGCTTCTTCTGTTCATCAATGAGTGGAGCATCGGCATGACACTCGATAGAAATGACGGACTTGTGCTTACTGAGTTTGGAAGAAACTAGGTAAGGATTCCAAGGTTGAATTTGGACTTGACGTTAGTGAGAGATTATGTGTATAATGAAGACAGTTGTGAAAGCAACTGTCTTTTTAATTATGTTTTATTTGTATATTTTTGAGTATTTTAGCTATAGCTGTTTTAGAGTATAGCGTGAGGCGCAAACAGCAGCACGGGCAGCTATATGATTCTGTAATTATTCCAATTTATTTGTTGACAATTGAATAGAAGTGTATTATTATAATAGCAGAACGAACGTTTGTTCGCGAGAGGATAGGAGATTATTATGGCAAAGGAAGATAAATTAAAAGCATTAGACGCTGCCATTGCGCAGATTGAGAAACAATACGGAAAGGGCTCTGTCATGAAGCTTGGTGACAATTCAGCCAATATGAATGTAGAGACAGTACCTACAGGCTCATTAAGCCTTGATATTGCATTAGGACTCGGAGGACTTCCAAAGGGCAGGATTATTGAGGTGTACGGACCGGAGTCATCAGGTAAGACAACGGTTGCACTCCACTGTGTTGCAGAGGTACAGAAGCGAGGCGGCATCGCAGGCTTTATAGATGCAGAGCATGCGCTTGACCCTGTATATGCCAGAAATATAGGTGTTGATATTGACAATCTCTATATTTCACAGCCGGACTGCGGTGAGCAGGCACTTGAGATAACAGAGACCATGGTACGTTCCGGCGCTGTGGATATCGTGGTTGTCGATTCAGTAGCGGCACTCGTACCAAAGGCCGAGATTGACGGAGATATGGGTGATTCCCATGTGGGTCTTCAGGCGAGACTTATGAGCCAGGCGCTCCGTAAGCTCACGGCAGTTATCAGTAAGTCAAATTGTATCGTTATATTCATCAATCAGCTTCGTGAGAAGGTAGGTGTGATGTTTGGAAATCCTGAGACTACCACAGGTGGAAGGGCATTAAAGTTCTATTCATCAGTGCGTCTTGATGTCAGAAGAACTGAGTCACTCAAGCAGGGCGGTGAGATAGTCGGCAACCATGTCCGCGTAAAGGTTGTTAAGAATAAAATAGCTCCTCCTTTCAGGGAGGCAGAGTTTGATATCATGTTTGGACAGGGTATCTCAAGAGAAGGAGATGTGCTTGATCTTGCAGTAAATGCAGGCATTGTCAACAAATCCGGTGCATGGTACGCGTACGAGGGAGACAAGATAGGACAGGGTCGTGAGAATGCAAAGACTTATATTCATGAGAATCCGGCATTTTTTGATATGCTTGAGGCAAAGGTAAGGGATTTTTACTTTACACAGCCTGAGGACGAAGATGCTGCAGTACAGGAAGACTCTGAAAAGCCTGAAGCAGAAGAATAATAAGTGAGCAGGGTTATATATGATAGAGATTACCGGATATGAGAATATTGGTAAAGGCAAATACCGCACGACCTTTGATAATGGTACGACATGTGTGTTGTATCGTACAGAGGCCGTGCGGTACTCTATTATGGAGGGAGCCTTTATCAGTGAAGCGGATTACGAAAAGCTGATAACTGAGGTGGTAGGAAAGAGAGCCAAAAAGAGAGCGCTGCATCTGCTAGAACAGATGGACAGGAGTGAAAGAAAGCTCAGGGAAAAGCTCACACAGGGCGGATATCCGGATTGCTGTGTGGATGCAGCGATAGATTATGTCAAGAGCTTTCATTATCTTGATGATTACAGATTTGCTTCCACATATGTCAGGTATCATCAGGACAGCTTAAGCCGCAGGCAGCTGGAGCAGAAGCTTATGACAAAGGGCATAGGCAGATATGATATAAATTGTGCCATAGACAGCGAATACACTGCTGATGAAGAGAAACATATAGCAAAGCTGCTTGAAAAGAAACACTATGATCCTGATAACTGTGATGAAAAGGAGTTTCGCAGGATATACCAGTTTCTTATGCGCAGGGGCTTTAAGAGCAGCCAGATTCTTTCTGCAATGAGGTCACAATTACCTTGACAATTTGCACCAAAAAGTATAGAATTTAATTGTTGTAATTTGTGAAATACAATGAAAATTTAATAAAGGAGGTGCTCCTGTAATGCTACCGTATATCATTACTGCTGTAGTTTCTATTATTATTACTGCATTGATTGTATGGTTTGCAGCCGCTTCATACGAGAAGAAATCTGCTAACTCCAAGATAGGAAATGCTGAGGAGAAGGCAAGAGGAATCATTGATGAGGCTGTAAAGACTGCGGAGGAAAAGAAGCGCGAGTCTATGCTTGAGATCAAGGAAGAGTCTATAAAGGCTAAGAATGATCTGGATAAGGAAATCAAAGAGCGTAGAAACGAGATTTCCCGTAATGAGCGTCGTATCGTTCAGAAGGAAGAAAATGTCGACAAGAAGCTCGAAGCTATCGAGAAGCGTGAAGCCGGATTTGCAGTTAAGGAAGAGGAACTCAAGAAGCAGAAGATTGAAATATCAAAGCTTAACGAGCAGCGTTTACAGGAACTTGAAAGAATCTCTGGATTAACCTCCGAGCAAGCTAAAGAATATCTCTTAAAGACCATTGAAGAAGATGTAAAACTTGATACTGCAAAAATGATTAAGGAAATGGAAAACAAAGCAAAGGAAGAGGCAAACCGTAAGGCTAAGGATTACGTGGTTACAGCTATTCAGAAATGTGCAGCAGACCATGTGTCTGAGACTACTATTTCAGTAGTATCGCTTCCGAATGATGAGATGAAGGGACGTATCATAGGAAGAGAGGGACGTAATATCCGTACTCTCGAGACTATGACAGGTGTAGATCTGATTATAGATGACACACCTGAGGCAGTTATCTTGTCAAGCTTTGATCCAATTAGAAGAGAGGTTGCAAGAATAGCTCTTGAGAAGCTTATTGTTGACGGAAGAATCCATCCGGCCCGTATAGAGGAGATGGTTGAGAAGGCTCAGAAAGAAGTCGATAATATGATTCGTGAAGAGGGTGAGGCTGCCACACTTGAGGTGGGCATACATGGTATTCACCCGGAGCTTGTGCGTCTTCTTGGAAAGATGAAGTTTAGAACAAGCTACGGTCAGAATGCGTTAAAGCATTCTATCGAGGTTGCACAGCTGACTGGCTTACTGGCTGCTGAAATTGGTGAGGATGTCAGAATGGCAAAGCGTGCAGGCTTATTACATGATATAGGTAAGGCAGTAGATCACGAGATGGAGGGTTCACATATCCAGCTCGGTGCCGAATTATGTAAGAAATACAAAGAGTCACCACTTGTGATTAATGCAGTAGAATCACATCACGGTGATGTTGAACCGGAGTCACTTATTGCATGTCTCGTGCAGGCAGCTGATACGATCAGTGCGGCACGTCCGGGTGCAAGAAGAGAGACTTTGGAGACATATTCAAATCGTCTTCAGCAGTTAGAGGACATTACAAATGGTTATAAAGGGGTAGAGAAATCTTTTGCTATTCAGGCAGGTAGAGAGATTCGTATTATGGTAGTTCCTGAGCAGGTCAGCGACGCCGACATGGTTATCATGGCTAGAGACATATCTAAGCAGATTGAGTCTGAGTTAGAGTATCCGGGTCAGATAAAGGTTAATGTAATACGTGAGTCACGTATAGTGGATTACGCAAAGTAGAGCATTAGCGTATTGTCGGTTTGACATAATAACATGTACATTTGGAAAGGCTTCTTAATGAAGCCTTTTCTTTTTTGTAAAAAATAAAAACGTAAATGCAGCCGATTTTTACAATGTAGTGCTTATGGTATGAAATAAATTATCGGTAACTGTTCATTACTACTGAAGATAATTGTATATATTGCATAAAAATATATGTATAAGATATCCTGTATTCACAAAAATAGATAATGGTACGTGACAAAATTAGTAAAATGTTATAAAATGGTAAGTGTAATATTTAGCAACTATTAAGTATTTGATGGCTGCAATATTTATAAATATTACAAGGGAGAAACTATATAAAAAATATCATATGGAGGGTTTTACAATGCAGAGATTTACATTACCAAGAGATTTATATCACGGAAAAGGTGCGCTTGAGGCATTAAAGAGCTTTGAGGGAAAGAAGGCTATTATCTGTGTGGGCGGAGGCTCAATGAAGAGATTTGGCTTTTTAGACAAAGCCGAGGCTTATTTGAAGGAAGCAGGCATGGAGGTAAAGCTTTTTGAGGGAATTGAGCCGGATCCGTCAGTTGAGACAGTCATGAAAGGTGCGGCTGCCATGGCTGAGTTTGAACCGGACTGGATTGTAGCAATTGGTGGTGGATCACCTATAGATGCAGCTAAGGCTATGTGGATTAAGTACGAGTATCCGGATATCACATTCGAGGATATGTGCAAGGTATTTGGTATTCCAAAGCTTAGAAAGAAGGCACATTTCTGTGCTATTTCATCCACATCAGGTACAGCAACTGAGGTTACTGCGTTCTCAATCATCACAGATTATGAGAAGGGTATCAAGTATCCAATCGCAGACTTTGAGATTACACCTGATGTTGCAATCGTAGACCCTGAGCTTGCAGAGACAATGCCACAGAAGCTTGTTGCACACACAGGAATGGATGCCATGACACATGCCATCGAGGCATATGTATCAACAGCCAACAGTGACTTTACAGATCCGCTTGCACTCCATGCAATAGAGATGATACAGCATGACCTGATTGATTCATACAATGGTGATATGGCAAAGAGAGATGCGATGCACAATGCGCAGTGTCTGGCAGGAATGGCATTCTCCAACGCACTACTTGGAATAGTTCATTCCATGGCACACAAGACAGGCGCAGCTTTTGCTGATTATGGTGCACATATCATCCACGGAGCAGCCAATGCCATGTATCTGCCAAAGGTTATTGCTTTTAATGCAAAGGATGAGGCAGCGAAGGAACGCTATGGCGTAATAGCAGATTTCATGAAACTGGGGGGAGAGACACTTGATGAGAAGGTTGAGCTTCTTATCAAATACTTACGTGGCATGAATGATGATCTGAATATCCCACACTGCATCAAGAATTACGGAGCAGACAGCTATCCAACAGAGCAGGGCTTTGTACCGGAGGAGGTATTCCTTGAGAGACTTCCTGAGATTGCTGCAAATGCTATCCTTGATGCTTGTACAGGCTCAAATCCTCGCCAGCCAAGCCAGGAGGAGATGGAGAAGCTTCTCAAATGCTGCTATTATGACACAGAGGTGGATTTCTAATCAAAACGGTAACTCTGAATTTATATTATTTAGAAGGTAAACAGGAAAAATGATTGATGAAATGAAACGGCAAAAAAGAGAGCTTGTATATAAGGGCTCAATACTCGATATATACAAGGATACAATGCAGTTTGCAAACGGTAAGACTGAGGAATGGGATTTTGTTTCACACAGAAAGGGCGCTGCGGCAGTGCTTCCGGTGCTTGATGACGGCAGGATAATCATGGTGCGTCAGTATAGAAATGCTCTCGAGAGGGAGACAATAGAGATTCCGGCCGGCTGCAGAGACTTTGTGGGAGAAGATACCAGACTGTGTGCAGAAAGGGAGCTTAAGGAGGAGACGGGCTACAGCTCTGATGATATCTCGTTTTTACTTTCACTTCGCACAACAGTTGCCTTTTGCGACGAAGAAGTAGATGTCTATCTTGCTAAAAACCTGAAAAAGGGCGAGCAGCATCTGGATGATGCCGAGTCAATCGATGTAGAAATATACACTCTAAAGGAGCTGTGCGACATGATTTATGCCGGAAAAATCCAGGATTCCAAAACAGTCAGTGCAGTTCTTGCTTATAGTAATATGATTAAATAATAAACCGACAAAATAATGCAAGCCACAGGATATATACTCCTGTGGCTTGTGTTTTGTAAAAAAATGTATGTATAATTTGTGGTTTAAGAATTCATTTCTGCAATGTCGTAGATAAGCTTCTTTGAATCCTCCCATCCTAGACATGGATCGGTGATGGATTTTCCGTAGACATGCTCACCAATCTTCTGGCTGCCCTCCTCGATATAGCTCTCAATCATAAGACCCTTGACAAGTGATTTGATATCAGAGGAAAGCTGTCTGTTGTGCATAACTTCCTTGGCGATACGAATCTGCTCCTTGAACTTCTTTCCGGAGTTGGAATGGTTAGTATCGATGATAGCCGCCTGGTTGACAACGTCCATCTTGTCGTACATTTCGTGCAGACGGATTAAGTCCTCGTAATGGTAGTTTGTTGTAGTGTTGCCATGCTTGCTGACAGCACCTCTTAAAACAACGTGAGTCAGAGGATTTCCTGATGTCTCAACCTCATAGCCTCTGTAAACAAAATGATGTGGGTGCTGTGCTGCGTAAACAGAATTGAGCATGACGGAAAAATCACCGCTTGTAGGGTTTTTCATGCCGCTGGCCACATCGAAGCCGCTGACGGTGAGACGATGCTGTTGATCCTCAACAGAACGAGCACCGATTGCCACATATGAGAGAAGATCCTCAACATAGCCCCAGTTCTCAGGGTAAAGCATCTCATCTGCACAGGTGAGTCCACTCTCTGCGATGGCACGGATGTGCATTTTTCTCATGGCGATAAGACCCTCAACCATGTCAGGAGCCTTCTCAGGGTCAGGCTGTGAGGCAATTCCCTTGTAGCCCTCGCCGGTTGTTCTTGGCTTGTTTGTATATACACGAGGGATGATGATTACGCGGTCCTTTACATCCTCCTGAATCTTTGTCAGACGGCTGACATAGTCACAGACTGAATCCTCGTTGTCGGCTGAACAAGGTCCGATAATGACGAGAAATCTATCATCTTTTCCGCAGATAACATCTGAAATCATTGCATCGCGCTTCGCTTTAAGCTCGGTAAGCTCCTTTGACAGAGGATATTCCTCCTTAATCTGTGCAGGAGTTGGAAGCTGGTTTAAAAATGTGAAACTCATAATACTGCTCCTTATATAAATAGTAATTGTATTAATTAAAATGGTATATTTTTATGGCATATCGGAAAAAATTTCCAATATATAATGCCCAAACAGTTAAATAATAAGATAAATGAAATATATTGTCAAATTTTTATCAATTATAATAGTATGCATAAAAAGTTATAATAAAACACTAAAAGAATATAATAAGAAAAAAGTAACATTGAAAAAAAGTAAAAGATGTGATATAAATAGTTGGTAACTTTTTTTGTGACCGTAGTTTAATGGATAAAATTCCGGACTCCGACTCCGGCGAGTGCGCGTTCGATTCGCGTCGGTCACATACTTTGATTTTGATATGTTGGGTTAATGGAGGAACCATATGAAGGACTTTTTTAACAAGGAAACATTGGATAATATAAAGCAATTTTGTGCAGAAAATAAAAAATACGTTGGAGTGGCAGGTGTACTTGTAGGACTCATACTTATACTTATAGTAGTTGTCGCAGGAGGCAATAATGACAGACAATCCAATACTGAAGCCGGATCACAGACAGAGATTTCGGTGAAGGATTTTGAGTTTGAAAAGGATTACACAAATGACGCCAAGGACGATATCAGCACATTACTTGCTGATTATTACAAGGCATACGTGGGTGATGACCTTGATACCCTTGGCAAGCTTGCGACACCTATGAGCGACAACGAGAAGAGCTATATTGGTGTTGTCAGCCAGTACTATGAGTCAGTCAATGACATCACACCTTACACCAAGAATGGCTTGAAAAAGGGAACATACTTTGTGTCTGTTAAAAACAGCATAAAGTTTACGGGAGTTGATACACAGGCACCTACACTTGACTTCTTTTATATAGAGACAGGTAAGGACGGAAAGCTCTTTATAAACAATGTATACAGTAATTTCAACAGAACATACTGCGAGAATGAACTCGATGACGATATTATGGAGCTTATTTCTAAGTATACTGCTTCATCTGAGTTTGCAGACCTGCATGAGGAGGTACAAAAGGCATATGAGCAGGCGGTCGGTTCTGATGCCAATTTAAAGACTATGCTTGAGACAACACTCACAGGTGCTATAAAGCAGTGGTACACATCGTCAGGCATTGCCAATTTAAAGAAGTCTGATGCAGACACACAGACTACAGAGGCAGATACACAGCAGGCAGATGATGCATCACAAAGTGGTGACCAGCAGACCACGGATGCAAATGCGGGCCAGACTGCAGACCAGCAGACTACAGATGCAAATGCCGGACAGACCACAGACCAGCAGACCACGGATGCTAACGCAGGACAGACCACAGACCAACAGACCACGGATACAAATGCAGCCAATCAGCAGACAGCTGAGCAGCCACAGGCACCGGCTGAGTATCAGGTAGTGACAAAGGATGTTGTAAAGGTGCGTGACGGTGCAAGCACAGATGCAAAGGAGCTTGGTCTCTTAAAGGAACAGGTAACACTTACAGCATATGGCACAGAGGGCGACTGGACTATAGTATCCTACAGCGCCGGAACAAATGGCAGAGCTTATATCAAGACAGAGAATCTCCAGACAGTAGGACAGTAAAAGCAATACAAAGTAACAGATGTGCATACAATCATAGGAAGCAACACGGAGGCTTAAAGGTCTCCGTGTTTTAATCTACATGGCAAATGGCTGCTGTAAAGAGTAGAAAAGGCTGCTGTTTGGTTTATGTATATCGGATAAAGCAATCTAAAAAGAGGATATGGTATGGAAGAAAATGGTGTAAGAATAAATAAATTCCTCAGTGAAGCGGGCGTGTGCTCAAGGCGTGAGGCAGACAGGCAGATAGAAGCCGGCAAAGTAGGAATAGACGGCGTGACAGCAAAGACAGGTGACAGAGTTCTAAAGGGACAGACTGTCACATATAATGGACAGGTAGTATCAAAGGAAGAAGAGATGATACTGATTGCCCTCAATAAGCCGGCCGGCATAGTCTGCACAGCAGAAAAAAGGGAAAAAAACAACGTGATAGATTATCTTAATTACCCAAAGCGCATTTATCCAATTGGCAGGCTGGATAAGGATTCAGAGGGACTTTTACTTCTGACCAACAATGGCGAGATAGTAAATAAGATGATGCGCTCCGGCAACAGACACGAAAAAGAGTATATTGTCACAGTAAACAAAACAATATCTGACAGCTTCATAAGAGGGCTCGCAGGAGGTGTACCGCTTGTAGAGCTTGGTGTGACAACCAGAAAGTGCCATGTGAAAAAGCTGTCCTCAAAGCAGTTTAAGATTATTCTGACACAGGGCTACAACAGACAGATAAGACGGATGTGTGAATACTTTGGCTACCGTGTGGTTAAGCTTGAGAGAGTGAGAATCATGAATATTGAGCTTGGTGACCTGCCAAGAGGAAAGTACAGGGCGGTGACACCACTTGAATACAAGGGGCTCAAAAGACTGATTGCGGATTCCTCGAATCAGCCGGTTATACCTGATACGAATAAGGATCATTCTGATAAGAAATATACGGATAAGAAACATACGGATAAGAAATATCAGGATAGAAGAGCAAAGTAAAGCAGACAGGGGATTATTACAGCATGGAGAATAACAAAATAAAAGATAAGATAGATGAGCTTGTTGAAAGTCTTAACCGCGCGTCAAAAGCTTACTACAACGGCGCAGATGAAATAATGCCAAACTACGAGTGGGATGCAATGTTTGATGAGCTTACACAGCTTGAAAAAGAGACAGGATATATCCGCCATGACAGTCCGACACAGAATGCAGGCTATGAGGCAGAGGCTGGAAATCGTGAGCCGCATGAGTATCCGGCACTTTCACTTGCCAAGACAAAGAGCATTGAGGAGCTTAAGAAATGGGCAGGTGATATGCCAATCTGGCTTTCATGGAAGCTTGACGGACTGACACTCGTGCTCACATATGACGGTGGCAGGCTTGTGAAAATACTGACGAGAGGAAATGGAACTGTAGGAAGTAACATCACCTTTTTGCAGGATGCCATAAGCGGCTTCCCAAAGGAGATACCATACAAGGGACATATGGTTGTAAGAGGGGAAGCGACAATTTCCTACACGGATTTTAAGCTGTTAAATGATACAATCGAGGACGATGATGAGAAATATGCCAATCCAAGGAACCTTGCATCCGGTACATTAAATCTCGATGATGTGGAAGAAGTGAAGCGCAGACATGTAGTGTTTTATGCGTTTACACTCGTGCATATAGATGATGATATCATATCATGGGGAGATAGAATGAGCTATCTTAGTGATATGAAATTCAATGTTGTCAAAAGGGAGGCAACAGATGCGGCAGGCCTTGATGAGGCTGTAAAACGCTGGACAAGGGATGTCGAGAGTGGCAGGATGGATGTGCCTGTGGACGGACTTGTCATATGCTATGATGACACTGCCTACGCTGCAGGCGGAAGCGTCACAGGGCATCATGCTACGAGAGCCGGCTTTGCTTTCAAGTGGCAGGATGAGGCAGTAGATACGAGACTTCGCTATATTGAATGGTCGTGTGCGGTTTCGACAATATCGCCGGTGGCTGTTTTTGAGCCGGTGCAGATAGAGGGTACGACGGTTTCGAGAGCTTCGCTTTGCAATCTGACTGAAATAGAAAGGCTTGGAGTGGGAAAAGAGTGTACACTTTCCGTGATAAAAGCCAACAAGATTATTCCGAAATGCATAGCTGTAAAGGATGCGGTGGGAGAAGTTGAGATACCGAAGGAATGTCCGGTGTGTCATCATCCGACACGCATATTTGTGAGTAAAAACAGCGGTGTGAAGACGCTGCATTGTACAAATCCTGACTGTACAGCCAAGAATGTTAAAAAGTTTTCAAGATTTGTCAGCAAAAGCGGAATGGATATAGATGGACTTTCGGTACAGACAATGCTAAAATTTATAAATGAGGGATTCATAAAACAGTTCCCTGACATATACCATCTGCCCGAGCATTTTGATAAGATAAGCAGCATGGAAGGCTTTGGAGAAAAATCATGCATGAATATGCAGACTGCCATCGAAAAAAGCAGACATGTTCACCCGGTCAATCTGATATTTGCACTCTGTATACCTCTTATAGGTACCGATGCAGGCAAGAAGATTGTCAACGCAATAGGCTTTGATGGCTTCGCGGACAGAATGAGAAATGCCACAGATTTTGTGGATATAGACGGTATAGGCCAGGAAAAGTCAGGCTCCATACTTGAATGGTATGCAAATCCCCAAAACAGTACGATGTTTGAAGCACTGATTAAGGAGCTTGACATAGAAAAGGTCGATATAAAGGATATGTCTGAGGGAAGCTTAAACGGCAAGACCTTTGTTATCACAGGCGATGTACATGATTTTGCCAACAGAAGCGAGTTTAAGGCCTATGTGGAGTCACAGGGCGGCAAGGTGACAGGAAGCGTGTCAAAAAAGACAGACTATCTGGTAAACAACGACACTGAATCTACTTCATCAAAAAATAAAAAAGCAAAAGAATTAGGAATACCTATCATCTCGGAGGATACATTTATAGAGATGTTTGGGCGTTAGAAAAGAGGTTATAAAATGCCTATAAAGACACAAAATGATTTACCTGTAAAGGAAATACTTGAGAGAGAAAATATATTTGTGATGGACGAAAACAGGGCATCACATCAGAACATCAGACAGCTGGAGATTGCGATTGTAAATCTCATGCCATTAAAGGAGGACACAGAGCTTCAGATACTGCGCTCGCTGTCAAATACCCCTATACAGGTCAATGTAACGTTTGTGACCACATCTACTCACGAGGCCACTCACACATCACTCAGTCATCTGAACAAATTTTACGAGACCTTTGATGATATAAAGGACAGATACTTTGATGGCATGATAATCACAGGGGCACCGGTTGAACTTATGGAATACGAGGAGGTAGACTACTGGGATGAGATATGCAGTATAATGGAGTGGAGCAAGACACATGCTTTCTCCACACTTCATCTGTGCTGGGGTGCACAGGCAGGATTATATTATCACTACGGCATACCAAAGCGTGTGCTTCCAAAGAAGAAATTTGGTGTGTATGCGCACCGTGTAAAGAACAGAAAAATCCCACTTGTCAGAGGCTTCGATGACGTGTTTTACGCACCACACTCAAGGCATACCGAGGTCTTAAAGGAGGATATATTAAAGCATCCTGAGCTTACCATACTTGCGGAGTCGGATGATGCCGGAGTATTCCTTCTGATGGATCAGGACGGTAAAAAGATTTTTGTGATGGGACATCCTGAGTATGACAGATATACTCTTCACAATGAGTACGAGAGGGATAAGAAAAAGGGGCTTGATATAGATATGCCGGTGAATTACTATCCGGATAATGATGATACACAAAAGCCGCTTTTACAGTGGCGGTCGCACGGCAATATACTTTATTCCAACTGGCTTAATTATTATGTGTACCAGGAAGTGCCGTACGAGTTCATAAACAACCGCGAGATAATTGGAAAATAATGACAAAAATTATAGTATTTTTTAGTTAATTTTGAATTGCATAAATGCCAAAGTGTGGTAAAATATAACTATAAACCATTATAAAAAACCAAAATAATTGCAAAAGCTAACAAAAATTTAATAAAATTAAATAAGGGGATTTTAATATGGCAAAAGAGCTAGTTGCGATGCTTCTTGCCGGTGGTCAGGGCTCCAGACTTTATGCACTGACGCAGAAACTTGCAAAGCCGGCAGTTCCGTTTGGAGGCAAATACAGAATTATTGATTTTCCGCTTTCTAATTGTGTTAATTCAGGTATAGATACAGTTGGTATATTGACACAGTACCAGCCGTTTGTGCTGAATGAGTACATAGGAAATGGACAGCCATGGGATCTTGATAGATTATATGGAGGAGTGCATGTACTGCCACCGTATCAGAAGGCTTCAGGCTCAGACTGGTACAAGGGAACAGCCAATGCGATTTATCAGAATATTGCATTTATCGAGAGATATGATCCTGAGTATGTTATCATACTTTCAGGAGATCAGATTTGTAAGCAGGATTACAGCGATTTCCTTAAGTTCCATAAGGAGAAAAATGCTGAGTTTTCTGTAGCGGTTATGGAGGTTCCATGGGAGGATGCATCACGTTTCGGTCTCATGGTAGCAGATGATGACGACAAGATCACAGAGTTTCAGGAGAAGCCAAAGAATCCTAAGTCTAATCTTGCATCCATGGGTATTTATATCTTCAATTGGGATATACTTAAGAAGTATCTTATCGAGGATGAAAATGATCCGGATTCAGAGAATGATTTCGGTAACAATATCATTCCAAATCTTTTGAGGGATGGCCGTAGGATGTATGCATACCACTTTAATGGATACTGGAAGGATGTAGGAACAATACCTGCACTCTGGGAGGCAAACATGGAGGTGCTTGATCCTGAGCACAGCGGTATCAACTTATTCGATGAGAACTGGAAGATATACAGCCGTAACAGCGGTCATACAGGACATTTCATCAGCAACAGCGCAGAGGTTACAGACTCTATGATTACCGATGGCTGTGTAGTGAAGGGCACAGTAAAGCATTCAATTCTTTTTGGCGGTGTCGTCGTAGAAGAGGGCGCTGTGGTAGAGGATGCAGTTGTCATGGGTGATACTGTGATAAAAAGAGGCGCTAAGGTTACACACTGTATAGTTGCAGAGGGTGTTACAGTAGGCTGTGATGCAGTTATTGGAGAAAAGCCGGCGGAGGACGTGACAGGTGATGTTGCTACAATTGCACCGGGAGTTACAATTGGCGACAGAGCGGTTATAGGACCAAAGGCGATGGTATATAATGATGTTGAGGAGGGCCAGGAACAATGCTAAACATGAACAACGAAGAGGCTTTGGCCGTTATTTTTGCAAACAGCTACGATGCCCTCATTCCTGAGATGGTATCCGAGAGACTTATGGCTTCCATTCCGTTTGCAGGTCGTTACAGACTCTGTGATTTCCTGATTTCAAGCATGGTACATAGCGGAATCGACAATATATCTCTCATAGTTAAGAAGAACTATCACTCTCTGATGGATCACCTGGGCTCAGGTCAGGAGTTTGATCTTGCAAGAAAAAATGGTGGTATCAATATAGTTCCGCCTTATGCACAGAAGCAGATTAAGGTGTATGAGGGCCGTGTTGAGGCAATCGAAAGCCTTAAGGGCTATCTGAGAAAGTGCACTCAGAAGTATGTTATCATGGCTGATGCCAACTATGTATTCAATTTTGATTTCAGGGAGCTGATTGAGGCACATAAGAACACAGGGGCTGATATCACTGCAATGTACCGCAAGCAGGAGGTACCGAAGGTATTCTTAAGACCAAACGGCAACAATGATGAGATGTACTATACATTTGATATAGATGATGGACGTATCAAAAAGATATATATCAATGACAGGGATATGGGCAAGGTAAACTTTGGCATGAATATCTATATCATGGAGAAGGAGAAGCTCATTAGAATAGTGGATGACGCTTTTGTACATGGTTATTCTTATTTTACAAGGGATCTGATGGCTACAAACACTGATTCACTCAATATCCAGGCATATGAGTACACAGGCTATGCTTCACAGATTACAGATATGAAGAGCTATTTCGAGGAGAATATGAAGCTCCTTGATGAGGATAACAGGAAAGCATTGTTTAAGAGTGGCAATTCTATCTATACAAAGATCAGGGATGATAATCCTACAAGATACATAAATGGCTCAAAAGCCAAGAATGTCATGGTTGCTGATGGCTGTGTCATCGAGGGTACCGTGGAGAACAGCATCCTATCAAGAGGCGTCAAGATAGGAAAGAATGCAAAGGTCAAGAACTGCATCCTGCTACAGGATACGGTGATTGAGGATGGCGCCAATCTGGAGTACGTGATCACAGACAAGAATGTTCGCGTATCAAGAAATAGATCACTTACGGGAAATGACTCATTCCAGGTTTACGTGGCAAAGGGACAGACCGTATAGCCGGTTAAGGAGGAACATGGACATGGCAGAGAATAGAAACACAATAAATATCAAATCAGATGAGTCTGGCGAGATCAAGGTAGCAGATGAGGTTGTAGCTATCATAGCAGGTCTTGCTGCTACTGAGGTTGAGGGAGTAAGCTCCATGGCAGGCAATATCACAAACGAGATTGTCAGCAGGCTCGGTATGAAGAATCTCTCAAAGGGAATTCAGATTGAGATAGCAGACAATGAGGTAGTGGTTGATGTAGCACTCAATATTGCTTATGGATACAGCATCCCTGAGGTTTCTACAAAGGTACAGGAGAAGGTTAAGTCTGCAATTGAGACAATGACAGGGCTTTCTGTGGCTACTATCAATGTTCGTATAGCAAGTGTTGATATGGGAGAGAATTAAATAGTTCTTTTTAAATGATCACAAATGTAGTATAATTAAGGATGTCGTACAGACATCCTTAATTTATATAAAATACTATTCACGAGAGGAATTTAAATGACAAGAAGCAAGATAAGAGAAAACGTTTTTAAGATGCTTTTCAGGGTTGAGTTTCATGACAAGTCTGAGCTTGCAGAGCAGATGGAGCTTTTAAATGATGAGCTTACAAATCCTACAGACGAGGAAAGACAGTATATTGATGAAAAATGCAGTGCGATTATTGAGCATATGGCAGAGCTTGATGCACTCATCGATGAGAAGTCTACAGGCTGGAAGACCAATCGTATGGCAAAGGTTGATCTGGCAATTATCAGATTGGCAGTTTATGAGATAAAGTTTGAGGACGATATTCCTACAAAGGTTTCAATAAATGAGGCTGTTGAGCTTGCAAAGAAGTATGGTGCAGATGAGTCAGGTGCATTTGTAAACGGAGTGCTTGCAAAGTTTGCATAGCTTAAGAGGAACAGCGATATAGAGCATTAAACATGGCAAATAGAAATATATATTCGGTAGCGCAAGTAAATAGCTATATTAAAAATATGTTCGCTCAGGATTTTATGCTCAGACAGGTGAGCATAAAGGGAGAGGTGAGCAACTGCAAGTATCACACGAGCGGTCATATTTATTTCACAATAAAGGACGCGGGAGCAGCCATGAACGCTATCATGTTTGCGGGCAGCAGGGCGGCAGGACTTTCTTTCCACATGAAGGAGGGGGACCAGGTTATTGTGACAGGTTCCGTTGAGGTGTATGAGAAGACCGGCGCATATCAGCTTTATGCCAAAAAGATAGAGCTTGACGGAGAGGGCAATCTGTATCTCAAATTCGAGCAGCTAAAGCATGAGCTTGAGGAGATGGGCATGTTTGCGGCAGAGTACAAGCAGCCCATTCCGCAGTATGCCGGACGTATTGGTGTGGTTACAGCACCGACAGGCGCGGCCGTGCAGGATATAAGGAATGTATCATCGCGCAGAAATCCATATGTACAGGTCATACTTTATCCGGCACTTGTGCAGGGAGAGGGTGCGGCTAATAGCATAGTGAAGGGCATACAGACATTGGATGCGATGAATCTTGATGTGATAATAGTCGGCAGAGGCGGAGGCTCCATAGAGGATTTATGGGCCTTTAATGAGGAGATTGTGGCGAGAGCCATATTTGACTGCCGCACGCCAATCATCTCGGCAGTAGGTCATGAGACCGACTGGACGATAGCGGATTTTGTGTCAGACAGGAGAGCACCCACACCTTCAGCGGCTGCAGAGCTTGCAGTCAGTGACTACAGACAGACGTTAGAGCGCCTTGACAATCTGTGCCGCAGGATGGACAGAAATCTGACAGGACGGATTGATTTTTTCAGGGAAAAGCTGTCACATATTAAAACAAGACTTAATTTCCTTAGTCCACAGAATAAACTAAATGAGAATAAAAGGCGTCTGGCAGATATCGAGGATGCACTTGAAAGGATTATGAAGCAGAGGCTTTCGGATTGCAGACAGCGTCTGGCACTGCTTTCAGGTACACTGGATGCATATTCACCGGCCAAAAAGCTGGCACAGGGCTATGCGTATGTCGAGGTGGAAAAGAAGGGGGCACTGCACAGTGTATCCGATATCAATGCAGGCGATGACATAAATATATATCTGATAGACGGTCATGCAAGGGCCGTAGTTTCGGAGGTTATTAACGATGAGCAAAGAAAATGAAAAAACACTGACACTCGAGGAACGCTTTGCACACTTAGAGCAGATAGTGGCGAGGATGGAGGATGCGGATGTATCCCTGGATGAGGCCTTTGAGCTCTACAAGAAGGGGCTTGATGAGGTAAAGAGTGCCAATGATATGGTACAGGGCATGGAAAAGGCCATGCTTGTGCTAAACAGCGACGGACAACTGGAGGAATTCTGATGAGCTTAAATGGGAATTTAAATAAGTCACAATTCATGGAAGAGCTGCAGCAAAAGGTAGAGCATATAAATAACGTGCTTGAGAAGTTTCTTCCCGTTGAGGAGGGACAGCAGAGGATTATTTTTGAGGCCATGAACTATAGTGTGAGAGCCGGTGGAAAGAGGCTTCGCCCTATCCTCATGGAAGAGACTTACCATATGTTTGGCGGAAGCAGTGCAGTGATTGAGCCATTTATGGCGGCAATCGAGATGATACACACCTACTCGCTGGTGCATGATGACCTGCCTGCCATGGACAATGATGAGTACAGGCGTGGAAAGAAGACCACACATGCTGTGTACGGTGAGGCTATGGGCATTCTTGCAGGTGATGCACTTTTAAACCTGGCATATGAGACCGCAGCAAAGGCTTTTGACATGGAAGTGGCTGATACGCGTGTGGCAAGGGCATTTGCGGTGCTTGCAAAAAAAGCAGGCGTGTATGGCATGGTCGGAGGACAGGTGGTTGATGTGGAAAGCGAGAAATCCGATGACTGTTCTATCACAAGGGAAAAGCTTGACTTTATCTACAGGCTTAAGACAGGCGCACTTATAGAGAGCTCGATGATGATAGGTGCAATCCTTGCAGGGGCGTCGTCTGATGAGGTATCACGCGTTGAGCAGATAGCGGCAAAGCTGGGGCTTGCGTTTCAGATACAGGATGATGTGCTTGATGTCACAAGTACACTTGAGGTGCTTGGAAAGCCGGTAGGCAGTGACGAGAAAAATAATAAAGCGACATATGTCACATTTGAGGGATTGGATAAAGTGGTTTCTGATGTGGAGCGCATCTCCAAGGAGGCAGAGGAGCAGCTTGATGATTTGGGATACGACGATGCATTTCTTAAGGAGCTATTTGAATATTTGATCCATCGGGAGAAATAAGATGGTTTTAGAAAAGATACAAAAGGAAAATGATATAAAAAAACTGACACCTGAGGAGCTTGAGCTGTTAAAGGAGGAAATCAGGCAGTTTCTTATAGAGAGCATATCGGTGACAGGAGGTCATCTGGCATCAAACCTCGGAGTTGTGGAGCTTACCATGGCGCTGCATCTGTGCTTTAATCTGCCGAAGGATAAGATAGTGTGGGATGTAGGGCATCAGTCGTACACACACAAGATACTCACCGGCAGAAAGGATGGATTTTCATCGCTCAGACAGTATGGAGGCATGAGTGGCTTCCCAAAGGCGGATGAGAGCGACTGTGACTGCTTTAATACAGGACACAGCTCCACATCCATCTCAGCGGGACTTGGGCTTGCGACAGCCAGACAGGTAACAGGAGAAGACTACCACGTGGTTTCTGTAATAGGAGACGGTGCGCTGACCGGAGGCATGGCATATGAGGCGCTCAACAACGCTTCAAGCGTTAAAGGCAATTTTATTATAGTGTTAAACGACAACAATATGTCGATTTCAGAGAACGTCGGGGGCATCAGCCAGTATCTTTCAGGCTTTCGCACAGCGGATGCATACAGGGATTTAAAGAATAATGTTATGAATTCCCTAAACCATATACCAATCTACGGAGAGCGTATGGTAAAGCATATCAGGAATACAAAGAGCAGCATAAAGCAGCTTTTTATTCCGGGTATGTTCTTTGAGGAGATGGGCATCATCTATTTGGGACCTGTGGATGGCAGTGATATAAAGGAAATGTGCCGTGTGTTTGATGAGGCAAAGCGTGTGGATGGTCCGGTGCTTGTGCATGTGCTCACGAAAAAAGGAGCAGGCTATGGCCCGGCTGAGCGTTATCCTTCCAGATTTCACGGTGCAGAGCCGTTTGTTATAGAGACAGGGCTTCCAAAGAATAAGCGCACGAAGGCCAATTACACAGATGTTTTCTCAACAGTCATGAAGAAGCTGGGCGAGAGAAACCCAAAGGTAGTTGCGATAACGGCTGCCATGGCGGATGGAACAGGGCTTCGCAGATTCCACCGCAATTTCCCGGATAGATTTTTTGATGTGGGAATAGCCGAGGCACATGCCACGACCTTTGCGGCAGGGCTTGCAAAGGCAGGACTTATCCCGGTATTTGCGGTGTACTCGTCATTTTTACAAAGGGCGTTTGACCAGATACTTCACGATGTGTGCATACAGAATCTGCATGTCATCTTTGCAATCGACAGGGCAGGGCTTGTAGGCAGTGACGGAGAGACACATCAGGGAATATTTGACATATCATATCTGTCGGTCATCCCGAATATGACAATCATGGCTCCGAAGAATAAGTGGGAGCTGTCTGATATGATGAAGTTTGCAGTGACATATGACGGTCCGATTGCACTCAGATATCCAAGAGGGGCAGCCTATGACGGCCTTAAGGAAATCAGACAGCCGATAGAGCTTGCAAAGAGTGAGCTAATCAGAAAAGGAAGCACGGTGGCTATCATGGCACTCGGCAGTATGGTAAAGACTGCCGTTGATGTAGTAAAGCTGCTTGAGGCAGAGGGAATCTCTGCTACACTTATCAATGCGCGTTTTGCAATGCCTTTTGATAAGAAAGCAATTAAGGAACTGCCGTCTGAACACAGCCTGCTTGTGACTATGGAGGAAAACGTGCAAAGCGGCGGTTTTGGTGAGCATGTGACGGAGTATGTCAAGACTAACGGCATAGCTCTTGAGGTGTTGACAGTTGCACTTCCTGACTGCTATGTGGAGCATGGCAATGTCGAGGTGCTCAAAAATGAGCTGCATGTGGATGCCGAATCGGTGGCTAAGCGTATAATAGCAGCATTATAGATAGAGGTAACATACAGTATGAAAGAAAGATTAGACGTATTACTTGTAAACAGAGGCCTTGCACCATCACGGGAAAAAGCAAAGACCATGATTATGGAGGGCAATGTTTTTGTAAATAACAACCGTGAGGATAAGGCAGGAAGCACATTTCCTGATGACTGCAATATTGAGATTCATGGAAAGACACTGCAGTATGTGAGCCGTGGAGGTCTAAAGCTTGAAAAGGCTATGAAGCACTTTGATATCACGATGGATGGCAAGGTGTGCATGGATATAGGTGCTTCAACAGGCGGTTTTACAGACTGTATGCTTCAAAATGGTGCTAAAAAGGTGTATGCCGTGGATGTCGGATATGGCCAGTTTGCATGGAAGCTGCGTCAGGATGAGCGCGTGGTGTGCATGGAAAAGACCAATATCAGGTATGTGACGCCCAATGACATAGATGATGAGCTGGATTTTGCATCGGTTGATGTGTCATTCATATCACTTACCAAGGTGTTAGGTCCTGCAAGAGCACTGTTAAAGGACGGTGGAGAGATGGTTTGTCTTATCAAGCCACAGTTTGAGGCAGGCAGGGAAAAGGTAGGTAAAAAGGGCGTGGTCCGTGACAAGAGCGTGCATGAGGAGGTAGTGAACAATATCATATCCTTTGCACTTTCAAATGGATTTAGCGTGTTAGACCTTGAGTATTCGCCAATCAAGGGGCCGGAGGGCAATATAGAGTACCTCGTACATATCAAAAAGACAGATGATCCTATAAAGGAGGAATCAGTGGATATTCATAGTGTGGTCGAGGCCGCGCATGGAGAGCTGGACAGGAAATAGACTATGAAACATTTTGTTGTGATAGCAAATGCCTATAAGGACAGGGATTTTGCACTTACAAATAAAATAGTGGCATACATAGAGCAAAAGGGCGGCACGGCAAAGGGGCTTATGAGCAATGTCGAGGCTATATCCGATAACGAGTTTGAGCTTGAGGATATACCACAGGATACGCAGTGTATTCTTGTGCTCGGCGGAGATGGTACACTGATTCGTGCAGCCACAAGGGTGGAGACACTTGAGATTCCGCTTATGGGAGTAAATCTTGGCACACTCGGCTATCTGTGTGAGGTGGAGGAAGCTACGGTATTTGACGCTATTGATTCGCTCATGGCTGATAAATACATGACAGAGGACCGTATTATGCTCATAGGACATAAAAGAGGCAGTGAGACCTCGAGAGTTGCATTAAATGATATAGTCATCCATAGAAAGGGCAATTTGCAGATATTAAGCCTCAATGTGTATGTAAACGGTGAGTTTTTAAACAATTACCATGCCGACGGCATCATTGTTGCGACTCCAACAGGCTCTACAGGCTACAGTATGTCGGCGGGAGGTCCGATTGTGGATCCGAAGGGCGATATGATACTGCTCACACCGAACAATGCTCACAATCTTACGTCAAAGAGCATTGTGCTTTCAGGCGATGATGAGATAGAGATAGAGATTCTAAGCCGCAGGGAGCAAAACGATGAGCTGGCGTGTGTCAGCTATGATGGCGACACCACGGCAGAGCTGGCTGTGGGAGACCGTTTTGTTATTTCAAGGGCAGCCAATCATACAAAGATTTGCAAGCTTCACCAGAGAAGCTTTTTGGAGATACTCCGCAAAAAGATGGGAAATTATTCATAACATAGATAAGGATTGTTATAATGAATAGTTACAAATAATATTTATGAGGTGGCAGGACATGAAAACAAACAGACAATCCAAGATAATTGAGATAATCCAAAAGAATGAGGTAGAGACGCAGGATGAGCTGTCTGCGCTTCTTGAAAAAGATGGTTTTTGCGTGACTCAGGCCACAGTATCCAGGGATATCAGGGAGCTTAAGCTCACAAAGATTCCTACCGCAGGCGGCAGACAGAAGTACGCCGTGATAACGGATGCACCTGAGAATCTCTCAAAGAAATACGAAAGAGTACTCAGAGAGGGCTTTTTGTCAATGGATATGGCACAGAATATCCTCGTTATAAAGACTGTATCGGGAATGGCAAGCGCTGTCTGTGCTGCAATAGATGCCATGAAGATGAGAGAAATCGTCGGTTCGATTGCAGGAGATGACACAATCATGTGTGCAATCCGGACTGTTGATGATACATATGCGGTGATGAAAAAAATCCGCAGAATTGTGGAATAATGTTACATGAATATCAGATTATAGCTGAATTGTAACAGAAAATAACATATATCGTCATGCCTGGGAGAGGAAGGAGAAAATATGTTACAAAATCTACATGTAAAGAATCTGGCACTCATAGATGAGTGTGAGGTTGAGTTTTCCGACGGACTAAATATACTGTCGGGAGAGACCGGAGCCGGAAAATCAATCATCATAGGCTCTATCAATCTGGCGCTTGGTGAAAAAGTGCAAAAGGAGATGCTAAGAGACAATGAAAAGCCTGCTTTTGTGGAGCTTATTTTTTCAGTTGAGGACCCAAAGATTATAGAGGCTTTAAGGGAGCTTGATGTGGAGGTTGAGGACGGATGCGTGATTTTAAGCCGTAAAATCACACAGTCGCGCGCAGTTGGCAGGGTAAACGGTGAGGCCGTGTCTGTTTCACGAATGAAGGAAATAGCCTCATATCTCATAGATATCCACGGTCAGCATGAGCACCAGTCACTTTTATCAAAGAAAAAACACCTTGATATACTTGATGAGTACGCAAAGCAGCCGCTTGGAGATAAAAAGCAGCAGCTTTCAGTCACATACAAAGCATATAGGGCACTTAAGGATGAGTATGAAAAGTCAAATATCGACAATGAAGAAAGAAGCCGTGAGCTGTCATTCCTTGAGTACGAGGTGAAGGAGATAGAAGATGCTTCCCTTGTGCCGGGTGAGGATGAGGAGCTTGAGGCGCAGTTTAGGAAGTTTTCAAACGGAAAGAAAATCATGGAGGGTGTAAATGCTGCATATTCTGCCACAGGAGGCGAGATGGAGAGTGCCTCAGAGCTTATTGGCAGGGCGGTAAGAGAGCTGTCACAGGTATCAGGCTATGATGAGGATGTGGAAGCTCTGGAGAGTCAGCTGTCAGAGATAGACAGTCTGCTTTCTGATTTTAATCACGAGATATCAGGATATATATCACAGGCTGAGTTTGACGAGGAGACCTTCTATGAGACACAAAAGCGTCTGGATGAGATAAATCATCTAAAGAGCAAATACGGCAACTCAATTGATGATATACTGATAGCACTCAATGAAAAGAGGGAGCGTATCAGTGTCCTGAACGATTATGATTCTTATTTACAGAAATTAGAGCAGCAGCTTGCGAAAAAGGAAAAGGAGCTGGCACAGATATCGGATGAGGTATCAGAAATCAGACAAAAGAGTGCTGTAAAGCTTGTGTCGGAAATTAAATCAGCACTTAATGATTTGAATTTCCTTGATGTACAGTTTGATATGCAGTTTGACAGATTGCCGGACTATACGGCAAACGGCATCGATGCGCCGGAGTTTCTCATATCAACGAACCCCGGAGAGCCGCTTAAACCGCTCGGCAAGGTAGCATCGGGAGGAGAGCTGTCGCGTATTATGCTTGGCATCAAGACAATCATGGCAGAAAATGACCACATTGAGTCGCTTATTTTCGATGAGATTGATTCTGGAATCAGTGGACGTACAGCTCAGATGGTCTCTGAGAAGATGAATGAGCTTGGCCGCAACCATCAGATTATATGTATCACACATCTGCCACAGATAGCAGCTATGGCAGATGCACATTTCCTTATTGAAAAAGCAGTCGAGAACAAATCCACGGTTTCAAGGATTCGAAGACTAACTGACAATGACAGCGTGGCTGAACTTGCCAGAATGCTCGGCGGTGCAAAAATCACAGATACCGTGATGGAGAGCGCACGCGAGATGAAAGCACTTGCCATGGAGAAAAAAATCTGACATTATCAGTTTACGGCGCGGTTGATTACCAGTATATCACCGGTGGTCAGCCGTACGTTTCCGTTTGGGATGATTACCTGCCCATTTCTTTGGATCATTATTATAATCTCATTGTGTTTTTTTGATATTTCAGACAGCAGTTTATTGTTATATCTGCTGTCTTTTTCTATTATTTTTTCCACCAGTTTTATACCATGCACCTCATCAGGTGTGATGGCACTAAGCACGAGCACATCATTTTGCAGAATTATTGTTTCACCGTCCGGTATTATATTCTGCTCACCTCTTCGTATAAGCACAATCAGTGTCTCAGGAGGCAGCGTCAGGTCCTTTAGCTTGTGGCCACACCACAGATGATTTTCCGGTATGGTAAGCTGTATGAACTGGATGTCTGCTTCCTCGGAGTAATCATTGAAGGTCTTCATTACATCGGCTGTTTTATCGAGCATATCAAGCTTTCGCGATATCCATGGGAGCATTGAGCCCTGAAGCAGTATTGAAAAGAGTACTATCATAAATATTATGTGGAAGGTGTCGAGGTCATCATTGGTGGCGGTATATGCCATGATGGAAAACACTATGGATGCGGCTCCTCTTAAGCCGGACCATGAGACAAGCAGCTGCTGTTTTATTTTGCTGCGAAATGGTGTGAGCACAAGTGCGACAGAAAGAGGTCTTGCCACAAAGGTCAGCCACATAAATATTAAAAGTGCCGGTACTATGACGTGTGGCAGCTTTGATGGGAAAGAAAGCAGACCAAGCAGAAAGAAAATAAGCATCTGCATGAGTCCTGTTATGCCATCAAAGAAATTCACCAGATTCTTTTTATTTTCTATTTCTGTGTTGCCGAGTATAATGCCGACTATATAGGCGCTTAAGAAGCCGTTTCCGTCAAAGTAAGCAGGCAGGGCATATGATATTATAGCTATTCCCACCATGAAAATCGCATCAAACCCCGCGCTTTTGAAGCGTATATATCGAAGGAGCATGATGGAAAGCTTTGCAATCAGGACGCCGAAGATTATGCCGAAGGCAAGCTGCTTTACTATGAGTATGGCAATATTTCCAGGGCTTGCGCTGCCCTGGGATATGGCTATAAAAGCAACTGTGAGCATATAGGCACATGGGTCATTACTACCGCTTTCCACTTCAAGAAGAGAGGCGGTATTGTATTTCAGATTCAGCTTTTTCGAACGCAGTATGGAGAAAACGCTCGCCGCATCAGTTGATGAAATCAGCGCACCGAGGAGAAAGCTTATTTCCCAGATCATATTAAGGGCAAAGTGACAGAACAGCCCTGTGAGAAAGCATGTGATAATAACACCGATGGTGGACAAAAGTACAGACTTAACGGCAACAGCCTTTGCACGCTGCCAGTTGGTGCCAAAGCCGCCATAGAACATGATAAAAATCAGCGCGGTAGAGCATATCTGTTCAGCGAACGCGTAATTGTCGAAATCTATCTTCATTATTCCGTCAGAGCCAAAAAGCATGCCGAGCACGATAAAGGCTAAAAGTGCCGGAATGCCTATGCGGTTGGAGACACGATTTAGCAGGATACATAAGAAGATTACTATAGATGTGATGAGCAGGTATGTATTCATGGAATCCCTCCTTTATTAAATGGTGATTTAAGAATTATAAAGCTATTACAGTATTTATTTGTAACGGACAACGTGGGAATTATATGTGAAATTTATAATAAACATATAAATATATCGAAATTATATAGGAAAACACCTAAACTGTCAAACTATACCGGCTTTTGCTCAAAATAATTTGGAATAGTTAAAATGAGATAATAAGATATTAAAAGAATAAAAGAAAAATGACAGGAGCATACTAATCCAAATGGAGGTAATAGTATGCGGAAGTTTTTTGGAAAATTTGTGAGTGTCACGCTGGCTGCAGCAGTGATAGCTATGTTTGCACTAAGCAGTGATGATAAGTGGTGCAGCAGGGTAGATAAGGCATTTGATGAAAGTGTATTAGGAAGTTTTTTAAATGAATCAAAGGCCGGATATGGAAGATATGCGACAGGGCTTCCCGGACAGGCGGCCAGTGTATTGGCTGATTCGGGCGAGAATGGTGAAAATGGTGAAAACGGCGGAAACGGTGGAAACGGCGGAACCGAACAAGACATAGGACAGACAGCAGATACAGCATCAACTCACAGAGCTACTGACAGAGATTATAAAGAGACAGATAAAATAAGTGATGGAATAAGTGTTGAGGGCGTATATGCTTGTGGCAGGCTGACCGGTATATATGAGCAGACAGAGGGAGTGCTTGTAGTGAATACGACGGAGGTGACAGACGAGGATGGCAAAAAAGTCAATCCTGCAGATAAAAAGGTGCAGTGCGGGGATTATATCCTATCTGTCAATGGGCGCACTGTTGCAGACAAGGAGGAGCTTTCTGAAGCTGTGAATGATATCATGAAGGAATATGATGAAAAGCATGAAGATGAAAGTAATGAAGATAAAAGTACCGTAAACATTAAATTTCTTCGAGGCGGTGAGAAAATGTCAGCGGATATCACGCCTGTCAGGATGGATGATGGCAGATACTATATGGGAATATGGGTGAAGGACGATCTGGCAGGAATCGGTACTATCACTTATTATACAAAGGACGGCCGTTTTGGAGCGCTGGGGCATGGAATAGGAGACGGAACGCAAAGCGGAAATCTCTTGTATGCAAACAGTGGTGATTTGTACAGCATGAAGCTTACCAAAATCAAAAAGGGAAAAGCCGGCGCGCCGGGCGAGATAGGCGGAGTGGTATATTTTGGCAAAAAAAGCCATATAGGCACACTTGACTGCAATAGTAATCTGGGAATTTACGGACAGCTTGACAGCGATGAATTGTCGGAATATGCCGCAGAGGATACGTATTATCCGGTTGCCGGCAAGGATGAGATACACACAGGCAGTGCACAGATGATATCGGAAATATCAGGAAAACTTGAAAAATATAATCTGGAAATAACAAATATAGATAAAAAAGCGACAGATACAAACAAGGGAATGGAGCTTAAGGTGACAGACGACAGGCTGATAGAGCTCTCCGGTGGCATAGTGCAGGGCACATCCGGAAGCCCTATCATACAGGATGGTAAAATAATAGGAGCAGTCACCCATGTGTTTGTCGATGATCCGACCGGAGGCTACGGCATCTGCATTGATGAGATGCTGTAATTACTGCTCCATTCTGCGAAGCTCAGGTAGCACAGTGCCAAGCATGGTTACAAAGCAGATGCTTCCGCCAATCACGTTTGATACAGGCTCTGCCATAAACACACCGTCGGTTCCCATACCAAAGGAGTAAGGCAGAATATATGTCAGCGGTACAACGATGAACACCTTGCGAAGCAGGGAGAAAAATATAGCCCGCTTCTTTTTGTTCAGTGATTTAAAGGTGGTCTGTCCGATGTACTGCAGATCCATAAATATGAATGCCGCAAAGTAGATATTCAAAGCCTTCACCGCATCATCCATAAGGGTGGAATCGGAACTGAAAATTGCAATCAGGGCATGAGGGGCAAGTATAATCACACTCCACATGACAGCTGTATATAGAAGCACGAGCAGTCCCATAGTGAAAATAGATTTTCTCACCCGGGCCGGCCTTTTGGCGCCATAGTTGTAGCTTAAAACAGGAGATGAACCCTCCACAATTGCATAAATTGGAGTCTCGACCATCTGCCTGATGCTTGATACGATGGTCATTACCGATATGTACAAATCGCCACCGGTCACTGAAAGCACATTGTTGCAGCATATAGATACCAGGCTGTTTGTGAGCTGCATGACACAGCCTGAGGTTCCAAGGCTTATGATGTCCTTTGCATAGCGCGTGTTTTCACTGAATTCAGAGAGTGTCATAAGGCGCACCTTAAGCTCAGCCTTTTTCCTAAGAAAGTGAAGCACATAGAGAGCAGACAGTATTTGTGAGATGACCGTAGCAATAGCTGCTCCTTTGATACCGAAATTAAATCCAAATATAAAAAGCGGGTCTAAAACCAGATTGGCAACGGCTCCGATTGCAACAGACAGCATGCCGGTAGTGGAGTAGCCCTGAGCGTTGATAAAGGGATTCATGCCGGTTGAAATCATGGATGGGAGTGTTCCTATCAAATAAATGAGCAGGTATGGCAGAGCGTATTTGAGAGCATTTTCAGATGCGCCAAACACGATTAAAAGAGGCTTTGCAAAAATCATGCACAAAGCTGTAAAAACGACTGCGAATGTGCAGACCATTGTAAAGCTCGTATTCATTATAGTATTGGCGGCTCTGTCATCACTCATGCCTCTTTTTATTGAAAAAAGCGGAGCACCACCGCTTCCAAAGAGATTGGAGAAAGCGATTGTCAGCATTATAATAGGAAAGCAAAGCCCCACAGCACCGAGTGCAGTGGTTCCCATATCCGGTATGCGGGCAATGTATATGCGGTCTACTATATTGTACAACAGGCTTAGAATCTGGGCTGCCAGCATGGGCAGAGCAGCCTGCAATATATTTTTCTTTATTGAATCATTATCAAAATCTATTTTTTTCATTGTGAAACCTCTTTTTGATTTGCTTCGCCCATTATATCACCTCATATAAAAAAATCAAATGCTCAGCAAGTTTTGATATAGATTTTATTTATGACAAACTAAAAGAAAAATATATTTTACAATGACAAAAAACTACAGTAATATATGGAATATAAAAATTACAAATTATTGAATAACCATATATACCGGAGGATAACATGAAGATTACACAGATACATACAAACAAACCACAGTCGCTCTCCTTTGAGATATTTCCACCAAAGAAAGAGGAGGACTTCAAAAATATAGACGAGATGCTTGAGATACTCTGTGATTGTCATCCTGAGTACATCAGCGTGACATTTGGCGCAGGCGGCAGCTCAAACAATAACAAGACTATCGAGATTGCGAAGAAAATCAAGAACCAGTACAATGTGGAGCCTGTAGTGCACCTTACATGTCTGTGCTATAACAAGGCTGAGATAGATGAGTTCACCAGACAGCTTTCATATGAGGGCATTGAGAATATCCTCGCTTTAAGAGGAGACAGAAATCCGAACGTGCCTGCAAAGGAGGATTTTCTCCATGCAAGCGATTTGATTAAATACATAAAGGACACCACAGGTGATCAGTTCTGTATCGCAGGTGCGTGCTACCCGGACATCCATCCGGAGGCAGCTGATAAGGTAGATGATATTAAGAATCTTAAGAAAAAGGTTGATGCCGGTGCAGAGCTTCTTTTATCGCAGCTCTTCTTTGACAATGATACCTTCTTCAATTTTGCTGAGGACTGCAGGCTTGCAGGTATCAATGTGCCGGTTATCCCGGGCATCATGCCTTGTATCAATGCGGCTCAGATTCAGAGAATGGTCACAATGTGCGGAGCAAAGTTCCCGGAAAAGTTCCAGAAGATTGTGCACAGATACGGAGACAACAAGGCGGCACTTTTTGATGCCGGAATGTCTTACTGCGAGAGTCAGATAATTGAGCTTTTAGCTAATGATGTGGAGGGAATTCATCTTTACACTATGAACAATGTGAGAGTTGCAAAGCGTTTAACAGAAGGCATTAAAAACCTTATTTAGGACGTTTATATAATAGTACGGAACGCAAGCCCCGGGTACCACGGGCGCACACGTACTCCTGCCGTCGCTACGCTGCGTGGCTAAGATACTGTACGAAATTATGCTTGATGGGTTTCTATGCTTGACGAAACCGGCTTTTATGCGCCGTCCGTGGCGCATAACGCCTTACCCAGCCGTCCATGGCTGGGTATTTCTGCGTTGTGCGCCTAGCGGCGCACGTTTCTAACGGGTTAAAGTCCCGAATCCGCCCGGTAGTGGGAAGGATATAGCCGAAGGCAAGGGTGTCCATCGTGAGATGGAATCTGAAGGAAGCTGGATGTGAGGAATATACCAACTCACGGGCAAATCTCTGGTCTGACGAACAGAAATCTCATATGAGGTCATGCATGTGGGTAAGACAGCAACCCATGTTAAAGCCCAATAACTACACGGAATAATGCATGATAAATGAGGCAGATGGATGGAGAGGAAGAAACGTGTGGTACCTAGGGAGGTCTGTGCGGTATGCCTTGAAAGAGGTAACCATTGTATAAAGCAATGCTGAACGCATAGAAGTCAGCAGAGGTCATAGTAGCCGAGAGGTGAAGGACCGAATCAGTAGGAGTCTTGAGTATGACCGAGAAAGGAGGAATGACCGTCTATGGCAGAAAACATTGAAAACAATGGCTGTTCGCAAAGAGATAATGCGGAACATGAAGGGTATGTGAAAGCGTCCAGGTCATTCAATCGGATATGGAAAGAAAGAGACAGTGCACAGCCGAGACTTTTGGAAACGATACTGTATAAAGACAACTTTAACAGAGCGTATAAGAGAGTTAAGGCAAACAAGGGAGCGCCGGGAATTGATGGCATGACCATTGAAGAGGCTCTTCCATATCTAAAGGAACATCAACAAGAGATAACTGACCGCATTTATCGTGGAAAGTATACTCCGTCTCCAGTAAGACGAGTTGAAATTCCCAAACCAGATGGTGGTGTGCGAAAGCTTGGCATACCAACAGTGATAGACCGTACACTTCAACAGGCAATAACCCAACAGTTAGTGCCAATCTATGAACCGCTGTTTGCAGATGGTAGCTATGGCTATCGTCCGAACAGAAGTGCAAAAGATGCAATACTTAAGGTTAAGGAGTATGCAGAACAAGGCTATACATTCGCTGTAGTCCTTGACTTGTCAAAGTACTTCGATACTCTTAATCACGAAATTCTCATCAATCTTCTACGAAAGAATGTAAAAGATGAACGTGTAGTACAGTTGATAAAGCGCTATCTGAAAAGCGGTGTAATGGAAAACGGAGTGGTCATTGACACAGAGGAAGGCTCACCACAAGGTGGAAATCTATCACCATTGCTGGCAAACATCTACCTCAATGAGTTCGACCAGGAATACCTGAAAAGAGGTGTTCCATGCATAAGATATGCAGATGACATCGTGCTTCTTGCAAAGAGCAAGCGAGCATCAGAGAGACTCTTGGAAAGCAGTACAAAATATCTTGAGGAGAGGCTGAAACTTACAGTCAACCGAGAAAAGAGCCGTACAGTCAGCGTGTTTGCAATCCGAAATTTTAAATTCCTTGGCTTTGCATTGGGAAGGAACGGAAAAGGCATATATGTCCGAGTTCATCCGAAGTCATGGAAGAAGTTTAAGTCCAGACTGAAGGAGTTATCTTCCCGTAAGCGATGTCAGTCAATCAAGCCAAGCCTTGAGAAAATCAAAGTATATGCAAGGGGATGGCTTAACTACTACGGAATTGCAAGTATGAAGAGCAACATAGATGACATCAACGGATGGCTCTATCACAGAATACGCATGTGTATATGGAAACAGTGGAAGAAACCTAGAACGAAATATAAAAATCTAGTCAAACTTGGAATCCCAGAACACTATGCGTCAACAATAGCAAACAGTCGCAGAAAGTATTGGTATATCAGCAATAACAAAGCTGTGATTTGGGCGCTGAATAAAGAAAGACTGATAAACAGTGGCTTTTACGATTTAGCCACAGCCTATCAGTCTGTGCACGTCAACTATTGAAAGCGCCGTATACCGAACGGTACGTACGGTGCTGTGAGAGGACGGCGGTTAGTCACCGCCTCCTACTCGATTTGTGGGCATAATTTCTACAGTATCTAAGCCACTTCGCTATGCGCTCCGGCGGGAGTACGTGTGCGCCCGCGGTACCCGGGGCTTACGTTCCTTACGCTGTGGTGAATTTGCGTTACGTTTGGTGACACCTGCTATGTGCCACCACACTGCAAATGCGAATAAAAAATATCAACCGTTGCAAAAAGTACTCTAGATGATTATAATAGGTATATTAGATTTGTAAATGGAAACAATGTCCATATTAAATCGAAATTAAATTATATAATATATTAAGGAGACAGTAGAAAATGAAAGAAAAATCAAGAAGCACTTTTTCCGGCAACATTGGGTTCGTTCTTGCGGCAGCCGGCAGTGCGGTAGGACTTGGAAATATATGGAGGTTTCCGTATCTGGCAGCAAAGGACGGAGGAGGACTTTTTCTGCTGGTGTATCTGATACTTGTTCTGACCTTTGGCTTTGCATTGCTTACCACTGAGATTGCAATAGGACGTAAGACCGGACAGGGACCGCTCACCGCGTATGGTCTTATCAATCCAAAGGGCAAGTTTATCGGTGTGCTTGCGTGTATAGTACCGGCTATTATTCTGCCTTACTACTGTACTATAGGTGGATGGGTTTTAAAATATTTTACACTTTTCATTACAGGAAGCGGTAAAAATGCGGTTGCGGATGGATATTTCACAGGCTTTATCACAGGCCAGTGGGCACCAATCATATTTGGAGTGGTTTATCTGCTTATAACAGCAGCAGTTGTCATTGGCGGAGTCAATAAAGGTATCGAGCGCTTCAGCAAGGTGCTCATGCCTATCCTTGTTGTGCTTATTTTTGCAATCGGTATTTTCTCACTGACGCTCAATTATAAGGATGCATCAGGCGCAGCAAGAAGTGGTCTTGAGGGTCTTAAGATATATGTGGTTCCTGACTTCAAGGGGCTTACAATGCAAAAGCTTGTCACAGTATTTGTTGATGCACTCGGTCAGCTGTTCTACTCAATCAGTGTGGCTATGGGAATCATGGTTGCATATGGTTCGTATGTCAAGAAGGAATCAAAGCTCATGGGCTCAATCAACCAGATCGAGATTTTTGATACTCTTGTTGCATTCCTTGCAGGCCTTATGATCATTCCGGCAGTATATGTATTTATGGGTCGTGACGGCATGTCAGCAGGACCGGGGCTTATGTTTATATCACTGCCAAAGGTATTTAATGAAATGGGAATAGCAGGAGATATTGTTGGACTGATATTCTTCATGATAGTTGCATTCGCAGCAGTCACATCGTCTGTATCAATTATGGAGGCTATTGTATCGAGTCTTATAGACAGATTTCACTGGAGCCGCAGAAAAAGCGCAATTTTAGTCACGGTATACGGTCTGATTGCAGAGATAATAGTCTGCCTTGGCTACAATAAGCTCTATATGGAGGTTAAGCTTCCAAACGGCACAGTCGGACAGATACTTGATATCATGGATTATGTAAGCAACAATGTGCTTATGCCAATCGTTGCACTTGCCACATGTATCCTTATCGGTTGGATAGTAAGTCCAAAGGTAATAATAGATGAGGTGACACGCGGAGGCAGCAAATTCACCAGAAAAGGGCTTTATATAATCATGGTTAAATTTATTGCACCGGCATTCCTGCTTATACTGTTGCTGCAGGCACTCGGAATCGTTACTTTTTAGTTTTGAAATAAATTTATTGTATATTTTATATAAATACCCTTGAAATACAGCCATCATAATGGTAGTATTTTACTAAATGATGAAAGAGGGGGAGCCATTATGGCTTTTAGACGAGAGAAAAAGCGTATCGGTGATATGCTTATAAATGAAAATGTAATTACTCAGGAGCAGCTGGAAAAGGCTCTGCCTATAGCCAAAGAAAAGCATAAGAAGATAGGAGAAACACTCATTGAGCTTGGGTTCACCAATGAGCTTGAGATAGCAAAGGCATTGTCGCAGCAGCTGGGACTGGAGCTTGTTAATGTGAGCGCAATCAACATACCTGAGGAGGTGCAAAACCTTGTCAGTGAGACAGTGCTTAGAAAGCATGTTATGATACCATATGCATTTGACAAGAATAATGCCAATGTAGTGCATGTGGCCATGGCTGATCCTATGGATATGGTTGCGCTTGATGATTTTTCAATTGTTACCAATCTACAGGCTGAGCCTGCAGTAGCGACAGGCAGAGACATACTTTTGACGCTTGACAAATATTACGGTGATACAGAGGCTATGAAAGCGGCTCAGGAGTATGCGAGGGAGAGAAAAGAGCGTGAGCAGAAAAATGCCGAGGCTGAGGAAGCTACCAGCAAGGATGTCAACAATTCGCCGGTAGTTTTACTTGTCAACTCTATCATTGAGCAGGCAGCCAGACTCAGGGCCTCAGATATACATATAGAGGCACTGGAAAATAAAGTCAGGGTGCGATACAGAATAGATGGTGCGCTTTATGAGAAGGCAGCATATAGTATACATCTGCTTTCTGCAATTATTACACGACTTAAAATTATAGGTGGTATGGATATTTCCGAGAAACGTAAGCCGCAGGACGGCCGTATCACTATGGAGATAGACAAGATAGAGTATGATATCCGAGTATCAATCCTTCCGACAGTATTCGGTGAGAAATGCGTTATGCGACTTGCGCAGAAAAAGGCACTTACAAGAGATAAAAAGGAGCTGGGATTTTCAGACGAAGAGCTTAAGGCATTTGATCATATACTGATGAATACAAACGGTATCATCCTTGTTACAGGACCTACAGGAAGTGGTAAGTCAACCACGCTTTACACGGCACTTTCAGAGCTCAACAAGGAGGATGTAAATATCATCACAGTTGAGGATCCGGTCGAGGCCAATATAGATGGAATAAACCAGGTACAGGTAAATAATAAAGCTGACCTGACATTTGCATCAGCACTTCGTTCCATTCTGCGACAGGATCCGGACATCATTATGATTGGTGAGATTCGAGATCAGGAGACAGCACAGATTGCAGTACAGGCGTCAATCACAGGACATCTTGTGGTCAGCACACTGCATACCAACAGCTCGGCAAGTACTATTTCACGACTGGAGGACATGGGAGTTGAAAGTTATCTGCTTGCGGATTCGGTAAAGGGAATCATTGCACAGCGACTTGTAAGAAGACTTTGTCCGGAATGTAAGAGAGAGCATCTGCTGACAGAGGAGGAAAAGGCCTTTATGAATATACCGGCGTTCCGTCCGGTAAAGATTTATGAGCCATGTGGCTGTGAAAAATGTGCCAATACAGGCTACAAGGGACGAATCGGTATATATGAGATAATGACCATAACACCAAAGCTAAAGTCACTTATTTCAAAAGGTGTTGATATAGAGGATATAAACAAGGCTGCATGTGATGAGGGCATGCATACACTTAGACAGAGTGCAGAGAAGCTTGTACTCGAAGGAGTTACTTCATTCCAGGAAATGTTAAAGACCACGTTTGAAAACTAAGGGGGAAAAGAAAATGCAGATAGTAGACATTTTAAAAGCAGCGCAGCAACAGAACTCATCGGATATACATATCGTACCGGGAAATCCGGTTATGCTTAGAATTGACGGAAAGCTTGTACCGCAGGGAAATCAGGTTCTTACCAATGTTGAGACGGACAACCTGCTTTCTCCAATTGTTCCGCAGGAGCTTAAAGATGAGCTAAAGGAGAAGGGAGAGCTTGATTTTGCTTTTTCGGTGGAGGGCTTTTCAAGAGTCAGAGCCAATGTGTTCAGGCAGAGAGGTTCATATGCAGCAGCACTTCGTATTCTCTCATATGATGTGCCTACACCGCAGCAGCTTGGCATACCACAGTCGGTTGTCAATCTTACCACAAAGATGAGAGGACTTGTCCTCGTGACAGGAGCTACAGGAAGTGGTAAGTCGACCACATTGGCAAGTCTTATAGATGTCATTGCATCAAGAGATTCCAAAAATATAATCACGCTTGAAGATCCTATTGAGTACCTGCACTCAAGGCGCCGCTCTATAGTGGAACAGCGAGAGGTTGGAAAGGATACACTCTCATATGCTGCAGCCCTGAGAGCTGCACTGCGACAGGATCCGGATGTAATACTTGTAGGAGAGATGCGAGATCTTGAAACTATATCTACAGCTATTACAGCGGCGGAGACAGGACATCTTGTATTTTCTACACTGCATACTAACAGTTCATCAGATGCAATTGACCGTATGATTGACGTTTTTCCACCACACCAGCAGCAACAGATACGAGTGCAGCTCTCAGGAGTTTTAGAGGGAATTGTTGCACAGCATCTGCTTCCAATGGTAAATGGCGGACGAATTGCAGCATTTGAGGTGCTCCTTGCAAACAATGCCATCAGAAACTTAATTCGTGAGGCAAAAGCATTTCAGATTCCATCTATCATACAGACATCAAAGAGAGAGGGTATGATGATGATGGATGACTGTATTTTACAGTATTACAGCCAGGGCCTTATAGCGCCGGAGACTGCAGTTGCATATGCACATGATCCGGTAAGCATGGCTAGCCGTGTACACCTTTACTATTGATGGTATAATCATATGTATTTTACTGTTATGGTATAATGTTGTGGAGTCTTAATAAATTATGATTTAATTTATCTGGAGGTTGCACAGAATAGGTATAAGGAGGAGAAGAAAGTGGCTGACTGGACATATCGGATTATAGACCAGAGCGGAAAAGAAAGAAAAGGAAATATAGTAGCCGAGTCAGAAGCAGAGGCAAAAAATAAGCTTAAGATGGATGGAAACATGGTCATAAGCCTCACCAAGGCAACAGCACTGACCAAGGAAATCTCATTCAGTGTAGGAGGAAAGGTAAAGCCGAGAGACCTATCGGTATTCTGCCGCCAGTTCACCAGTATGGTCAATGCCGGTGTTACGATTCTTGATACGCTGGATATGCTATCCGATCAGACTGAGAACAAAGTCATGGCGAAAGCTATCAGAGGTGTTCATGCCGAGATTCAAAAAGGTGAGACTCTCTCGGATGGTCTCAAAAAATACCCGAATGTTTTCCCTGACATCATGGTGAGCATGGTTGCGGCAGGCGAAGCATCCGGCAAGATTGATGTAGCTTTTGACAGAATGTCTGCACACTTCGAGAAATCAGCAAAGCTTAACGGCATGATAAAAAAAGCGGCAGTTTATCCGATTATCGTTGTGATTGTGGCTATTGCGGTTGTTATTGTAATGCTTGTAAAGGTCATCCCAAGCTACTCGGAGATGTTCAATGACCTGGGAACAGAGCTGCCGGGCATCACAAAGGCAGTTGTTGCGATGAGTGATTTTGTCACCGGATACTGGTATATTGTGATTGCTGTCATAGCAGCAATTGTTATAGCCATCAAGCTTTATAAGCAGACTGACAGCGGCCAGATGTTCTTTGGTAATCTCGCAAGAAAGGTTCCGGTTTTCGGAAAGCTAAACATCAAGACAGCGGCCAGTAACTATGCGCGTACACTTTCCACACTTGTGTACTCTGGACTTCCGATGATTGAAGCCCTTGGCATCACTGCTGACACCATGAAGAATGCGCTTTACAAAAAAGCCCTGAAAAATGCAAGGGAAGAGGTAAGTAAGGGTGTTCCGCTGTCTGAGCCAATTACTGCGTGTGGATTGTTTCCACCTATGGTTTCACACATGACCAAAATCGGTGAGGAGACCGGTGACTTGGAAGGCATGCTTACCCGACTGGCAGACTACTATGATGAGGAAGTTGAGTTGGCTACCCAGACAGTTATGGCAGCTATTGAGCCTATGATTATCCTTGTTTTGGCACTTATTGTTGGTGTGCTTGTGGCAGCCGTTATGGCTCCTATGCTTTCCATGTATCAGGCTATGGACAGCTTATAAAATAAAAAAGAAGCAGACTTTGAGTGTGAAGCTCAAAGGCTGCTTTTTTGGTAAAGAGACATTGGCAGTAGGACGGGGCTCATGGGATGAAGCCCCTTACGCGGTGGCAAAAAAATACATTGACAACTGTTATACAATAGGCTACAATTCGAATACATGGTTCGGGTATGTTCTTTACCCGTTGATTTATCATGCTGTGTCAGCAACAAATCCGATTGTGTGTTAAAAATAAATATCAGCTAAAGTACCAGTCTATTCGTTTCTATGCGTGGCGGGCATTTATTTGAGGAATATAAAGGGTTATTATCATTTGAAATTATGTATGCACAAAAAATGGGGCTATAAAAAATGATGTGTATGCAGATTTCATGTGGAAAACAGGAGAAGTGTATGATATACAGAAAAGTGAAGACAAATTTGTCCAGAACTCTCAGCTCTATAGAGCAGGACAAGGCAACCAGTGATGACTACGTGAAGTGTATTCTGGCAGATCCGCAGATAGCAGCCTATATAGTTCAGGCGCTCGTGCCAGAATTTAAGGAAATGGAAGCCGAGAAAATAATTCCGTGCATTGGTGAGCCGACAGTAATGCTCAGATTTCCGGAAAGGCTTGGAGTTAAAATCCAGAACGTAAATAATGAGTCAGTTGATGAGGATGATGGAAAAATTATTTACGACATCAAATTTCCATTGTATTATAATGGAAAAAGAAGAGAATTTATCATCAATATTGAAGCTCAGAAGAGCAGCAAAAAATCAAAGCTGGGCTACCGGCTGGAAAACAGGATTGCCTATTACATGGGCAGAATGATATCAGAGCAGAAGGAAACGGAGTTTGTAAATTCAAATTATGATGATTTAAAATCCGTATATACTATATGGATATGTATGGATACGAAAAAATCAGAGGATTCAATAATCGAATTTGGGATGAAATCCAGCCTGATTTATGGTAAAATAAAGAAAATTGGTGCTAGAATATAAATAGTACAAGCCAAAATGAGAAATTCCAAATACACATAAGCATGATACAATAGAGGCATGCTGAAGGAGGATCTCATATGGCAAAGCAACATGACAAACAATTTAAACTTGATGCAGTCCAGTACTATCAGGATCACAAAGATCTCGGAGTACGTGGATGTGCAGAAAATCTTGGCATCGGATACAGCACATTAACAAAATGGCTGAAAGACTTCCGGGAATCAGGTGATATTCCTGTTCGTGGTTCTGGTAATTATGCATCTGATGAGCAGAAGGAAATTGCCCGTCTCAGACGTGAATTACGTGATGCCCAAGATGCACTTGATGTGTTAAAAAAAGCAATCAACATTCTGGGAAAATGACGGAAGCCATTTATCTCGAAGTAACTGAGAAGACGGAAGCTGCCCAAAAGGCTGGACGCCGGGTTTCCGTCTCCGGAATGTTGAAATTTTTAGGTGTCTCTCGCTCAGGATATCTTGCATGGCTCCACCACGTACCTTCTGATACAGAAAAACATCGTAAAGCTGTAAAAGCAAAAATACAGGATATTTATGATGATTCCAAGCAGAACTACGGTGCTCCGAAAATCACTGTAGAACTTCGAAAAACTGGTGAAGTCATTTCGGAAAGAACTGTTGGTACATACATGCGTCAAATGGGAATCCGTGCCCAGTGGAGCAAGCCATGGACAATTACCACAAAAGATTCTGATTTCAGCACTGAATTACAAAATATCCTCGATGAGCAGTTTAATCCTGACCGCCCGAATGCCGTCTGGTGTTCGGATATCACCTACATCTGGACAATAGACGGATTTGTCTATCTGACCAGTATTATGGATTTATTTTCCAGAAAAATCATAGCATGGACACTTTCAAAAACACTGGAAGTATCCTGCGTGATTGATACAATAAACAAAGCCAAAGCTCGCCGAAATATCGATCAGCCATTGATCATTCACTCTGATCGTGGCAGTCAGTACGTTGCGACGGAATATAAAAAAGTAACAGAAAATATGCAGCGTAGTTACTCAAAGAAAGCATTTCCGTGGGATAATGCCTGCATTGAATCCTTCCATTCGATTATCAAACGTGAATGGCTCAACCGCTTTAAAATTCACGATTACAAGCAGGCATACTGCTTGATTTTCGAATATCTGGAAGCTTTCTACAATACGAAACGAATTCATAGCCATTGTAACTATATGTCACCAAATGAATTCGAACGATTGTATAAAAGAACACACACTGAGGCTGAGCTTCTGGCGGGTTAAAATGGGAAAAGTTTCTCATTTTAACTTGTACTAAATATTGACATAGGACCAAATACCACAGATTGACAAATTAAATGGTGCACTGATAAATGTCCGGACGAGAGCAACAAAAAATAAAAAGCAGTCTAAGAATAAACTCATAGGAATGCTGGAAGAGCTGTTCTCAAAGTCAGAGTTTATCGAGAAAAAGAAGATACTTGAAGAAGATTATGGACTTAAAATGAGCATGGAACTCGAAGGGAGGATGAGCGAGATGTGTAATGTGAGTGATTACTGGGAAGAGGTTGCAACAGAAGAGGGTAAGGAAATCGGAGAACGACAAAAGATAATCTCACAGGTTGTAAAAAAGCTGCAAAAGGACAAGAGCGTGGCAGAAATAGCAGATGACCTGGAAGAAAAAGAGGAGGTTATCGCTCCAATTTACGAAGCAGCATTGTCCATGAAGCCGGATTATGACGTTGAGAAAATCTATGAGCTTCTCGAGAAAAATAAGAAGCTGGCATAGCAGCTGTAGTTGAAAAAAGATCGATAGGAGGCAGTCTTTGAGCGAAAGCGCGGAGGCTGCTTCCTCTTTGTCTGAGGGGACTGACAGTAGGACGGGGCTTCATCCCATGAGAACGGCTGGTGCACACTCTCTCGCTTGAGCTACGCTGCACTGCCAAGATACTGTAGGAATTATGCTTTATAGGTTTACTATGCTTGACGAAACTGTCGAAACGCGCCGTCCGTGGCGCGGTTCTCCTTGAGCATTACTGCTCACACCACAGTGTGACCAGTAACGATTACAGCCCATTAAAATTGCCTCTACGAGGCAGGGGCTGTAATCTGACAATAGTTGACTTATTGGCGCATAGCTTGACAGCGTGGTGTCAAGCTTGCGTTTGAACAGCAACGATATATTACATCCCAGTGGCAGTTCATTTCTGTGTATCGTGTGCATAATTCGACAGTATCTAAGCAGCTCCACTATTCGCTCACGAGAGAGAGCGTGCCCTAGCCGGTCTCAGGGGGATGAAGCCCCTTACGCTGTGGCAAAAAATATAATGACAAAACATCATAGCTCTGCTACAATCAGTTTAAAGAGAGAATTTACGAAAGAGGATAAGCTGATTCCAGTAATTACGATTACAGTGTATCTCGGAACAAAGGAATGGGATGGACCAAGGAGGCTGTAAGATATGTTTGGTGATGTGGATGAAGAGCTTCTGCCATTCATACCGGATTACAGGATTAATCTGCTGGCTCCGAGGGAGATAACCGACTTTACAGGATTCAGAACCTCAATCAGGCAGCTTTTCGAGGTATTACAGAATGCTTATGATAAGGAAAAAATGCAGGAAGTGCTGCAGAACGATGAAAAATTTAGCAAGGTGGACAGAGAGACAGTCGAGGCAATCAACCTGTTTGCAGGAACGGATATAGATATAGATGAGAAAGAAGAGGTGATTGATATGTGTAAGGCATGGGAAGAGCAGAAAAATGAAGGCCGAGAAGAAGGCAGAGAATTAGGAGAAAGACAAAAGATAATTTCTCTGATTGTAAAAAAGCTGCAAAAGGACAAGAGCGTGGCGGAAATAGCAGATGACCTGGAAGAAAAAGAGGAGGTTATCGCTCCAATTTACGAAGCGGCATTGTCTATGAAGCCGGATTATGATGTCGAGAAAATCTATGAGCTTCTCGAGAAAAATAAGAAGCTGGCATAGCAGCTGTAGGTACTGGCAGTAGGACGGGGCTTCATCCCATGAGCCATGGCTTGTGCACACACTCTCTCGTGAGCTACGCTACGCAGCCAAGATACTGTAGGAATTATGCCTTAAAGATTTACGATACTCGACGAAACCGTCGAAACGCGCCGTCCATGGCGCGGTTCTCCTTGCCCTGCCATCCGTGGCAGGGCATTTCTGTGTATCGTGTGCATAATTCAACAGTATCTAAGCAGCTTCGCTATTCGCTCACGAGAGAGAGCGTGCCCCAGCTGGTCTCACGTGATAAAGCCCCTTGCGCTGTGGCAGAATGAAAATATAAGTATGAAAAAGGAAAAATTATGATGACAAAGAACTACCGCTATGCTACAATCAACTCAAAGCATTATATTTCTGTAAGCGGCACCACATAACAGTTTTTCAGGTGCACACCACTTTGAAGAGGGCAGACCACTTCGCATCATTCTACAAAGGACATGGAAGTTTTCAATGATTTAATTACCCATTAACAGCAGGAAAATTGAAATGCCGTATGTAGACAGAATGCAGAAAATGTAGTCAAAATGCGGATGAACTGTATACAGTGTGATAATCATAATGTAAACATATAGAAAACATATAGATAACATATAGATAACATATAGATAACATAAAGAAGGACTGCACATGTATACTTCATAAACTGTACCACTGTACCATCATTGGCACCAAATTTTCCTGCTCACACAAGAGAACAGGAGGAGAAGGATTGAGCGCAAAAGACTCAGTGGCAAAGGAATACTTTGCTGACAATGCCAGGTTTGCTGACCTGTGCAACAATATACTGTATGGAGGAAGAGAGGTCATACTGCCGGAAAACCTTAAGGAAAGGGACACGACAGAGGTGCTGACCGCACTGGGGCTTGACAAAAAGATCATAGCGGTGCAGAAGCTGAGGGATATTTTCAAAAATGCCAGCATCAAATATACCGGCAAATCATATGTGGTACTGATAGGAGTAGAAAATCAGTCGGATATACACTATTCCATTCCGGTAAAAAACATGTTTTATGATGTCATGGCATATGGCAATCAGGTAAAGGAAACAGCCAAAAAGCACCGCAGGGAAAAGGATATCGCAACTTCTGATGAATTTCTCTCGGGATTTACGAAAGAGGATAAGTTGATTCCAGTAATTACGATTACAGTGTATCTCGGGACAAAGGAATGGGATGGACCAAGGAGGCTGTCAGATATGTTTGGTGATGTGGACGAGGAGCTTCTGCCATTCATACCGGATTACAGGATTAATCTGCTGGCACCGAGGGAGATAACCGACTTTACAGGATTCAGAACCTCAATCAGGCAGCTTTTCGAGGTACTGCAGAATGCGTATGATAAGGAAAAAATGCAGGAAGTGCTGCAGAATGACGAGAAGTTTAGCAATGTAGACAGAGAGACAGTTGAGGCAATCAACCTGTTTGCAGGAACGGATATAGACATAGATGAGAAAGAAGAGGTGATTGATATGTGCAAGGCATGGGAAGAGCAGAAAAATGAAGGCCGAGAAGAAGGCAGAGAATTAGGCAGAGAAGAAGGTAGAGAATTAGGCAGAGAAGAAGGCAGAATTCGTCAGGCAAAAGTAACGGCTTTAAAACTTCAGAAAAAAGGTCACTCAATAGAAGATATAGCTGAATGCGTGGATTTTGATGAGGAAACTGTAAAAAAATGGCTTGTGAGCTAATATTGTAGTGAAATGTAAATTAGAGGAAGCAATCTTTGGGCGAGAGCCCGGAGGCTGCTTCTTCTTTTGTTGAGATAATTGCAGGCATTGGCAGTAGGACGGGGCTTCATCCCATGAGCCATGGCTTGTGAACACTCTCTCACGTGAGCTACGCTACGCAGCCAAGATACTGTAGGAATTATGCCTTAAAGATTTACGATACTCGACGAAACCGTCGAAACGCGCCGTCCGTGGCGCGGTTCTCCTTGAGCATTACTGCTCACCCCACAGTGTGACCAGTAACGATTACAGCCCATTAAAAGTGCCTCTACGAGGCAGGGGCTGTAATCTGACAATAGTTGACGCATTGGCGCATAGCTTGACAGCGTGGTGTCAAGCTTGCGTTTGAACAGCAATGATATATATTACATCCCGGTGGCAGCTCATTTCTGTGTATCGTGTGCATAATTCAACAGTATCTAGGCAGCTCCGCTATTCGCTCACGAGAGAGAGCGTGCACAAGCCGGGCACATGGAATGAAGCCCCTCACACTGTGCCAAAATATAGCCTGAAATATAATTTTTTTGAAAAAATATGATTTAAATGCAATAAAACGGTTAAAATTTGGTTAAAATTGCTAAAAAAGGCGAAAAAAATTATACAGTAATGATACTATTGTACTAGAAAATAACTTGCATTATGCTTTGATTTATGGTACAATGAGCGCATACAAACCAAAGAGATGCTGATAGGGCACAGCTCTTTGCACAAAAAACCATGTTATAATGAAAAGGAGAAAAGAACTATGGTAAAGAATGTATTTAAAAAGTTAGGAAAGAAACAGAAGAACAACAAAGGTTTCTCTCTCGTAGAGCTTATTGTTGTAATCGCCATCATGGCAGTGCTCGTAGGTGTACTTGCTCCACAGCTTATGAAGTATGTTGAAAAGTCAAGAGAAGCTACAGATATTCAGAACTGCGATAGTATTGCATCCTCATTAAAAGCATATTACTCTGATAAAGAGGATCAGACTGCTGATGTTGAAATTGTGATTGAGGGTACAGGTATTACCACTGGAGCTAGTGATGCGGCAATCGTTGATTCGGGATTGACTGGTGCTAAATTGAAGGGTAAAAACTGGACTTCAATTACAATCACATATACTCCATCAAACGGAAGTGTTTCATATACAATAGCGGGTGGTGATGATGCTTACTATAAAGTTGATGAAAATGATGCTGGTAAATTCATAAAGAATGAAGGTTAAATAAAAGGACTACCAACCATGACCACAGAACTGATACCCATCTACATCTTAATATTTGCATTCGGTATAGTTATAGGCAGCTTCCTAAATGTCTGTATCTACCGCATACCGCAGCATGAGACAGTGGTGACCGAAAGGTCCCACTGCATGAGATGCGGGTATCAGCTCGCGTGGTACGATATGGTGCCGGTTTTCAGCTGGCTGTTTCTTCGTGGCAGATGCCGCAAGTGCAAAGAACCGATATCACCTCAATACCCTATTATTGAGGCGTTAAACGGTATATTATACATAGTAGTATTTGCAGTAAATGGACTTGAACTTACGAGTATCATCTACTGCTTTCTTACATCTGCACTCATAGTTCTGAGTGTTATAGACTGGAGAACATATGAAATTCCATTAGGAATCAATATATTTATACTGGTGCTTGGAATCCTGCATGTGTTTTTAGACCATGATAATTGGTCTGAATATGTGATAGGATTCTTTTGTGTCAGTTTATTTCTTGAAATCCTTCTTCTTGTAAGTGGAGGAAGAGCCATAGGTGGCGGAGACGTCAAGCTCATGGCATGTGCAGGTCTTGCGATAGGCTGGCAGAATATTACATTAGCATTTTTCTTAGGATGCATCATCGGTTCCGTGATACATCTGATTCGTATGAAAGTAACAAACGCAGGCAACAGGCTTGCGATGGGACCGTACTTGGCAGCCGGAATATTTATTTCGATGCTATGGGGTGAGAAAATGATATCGGCATATTTGACACTCGCAGGCTTTTGAAAAACGTGTTATAATATAGCGTACTTAATATAAAACAGGTAGTACGACAAGCAGTGAGACAAAAGCAGAGAAAACACAGATATGCCGAAATATATATATAGAATGTTTGTAACTGAACAGTTACGAATGTTTTACAGATGTATACAGTGTAAAACAAAGATAAACACGGAGGACTAGGTTATGGCAAATAGGGTACTCGGTATTGAAATAGGGGAGAACCTTACCAGAGTAGTTGAGATTGATTACAAAGCAAAAAATCCCAAGATTTACAATATGTTCGGCTTTCCGACACCACCGGGGATGATTGATGATGGAGTGGTACAGCCGGATGGGATGTTTCGTTCTATCTTATACAGTAAGCTGAAGGAAAAGAAGATTTCCACCAAAAAAGCTGTTTTTGTTTTAAATTCAGCGCGTATAGCAAGCAGAGATATTGAGCTTCCGCTTGTTAAGGAAAAACAGCTTAAGGAAATGATTGCAATGAATGCATCGGATTATTTTCCGGTGGATTTGAGCCAGTACAAGCTGGTACATCAGATTATAGAGAAGATTGACAGACCGGAAGAAAAGAAATTACGTCTTTCGGTTATTGCTGTGCCTAATGATCTTATTTTGTCGTATGGTGCTCTTGCAGCTGATTGCAGGCTGCAGCTTGTAGCACTTGACTATAGTGGAAATGCCATCAAGCAGCTCATGAGAAGAGAGATTCCCGGAGATGTGAAGGTGACTGTCAAGGTGGATGAGGTTTCTACCACACTGACTGTAATGGATGGAAGCATGGTAAAGCTGCAGCGCAATGTCAACCATGGACTTGCTGATGCTATTGAGGCGATTCAGGATAGTGAGCTTTTTGGAGAGTATCTGTCATTTACCGATGCAGTTGATGTGGCACGCAGAAAGACCTGCCTTGCAATAAAGCCTGATGGTACAGTGCCGGATGAGCCTGCAGGCAGTGTAATGGATCCTATGGGGCATGAGATTGATTCGGAGCGTTTTAAGAAGCTTCGTCTGAATGTTTCATATGCACTTTCCAATCTGATAAGCAGTCTTGGACGAGTAATAGACTACTATCAGTCGAGAAACTCAGATACTCCTATTGAGAGAATTTTCCTCATAGGCTTAGGTGCTGATTTCAGCGGACTTTCAAAGCTTTTGACCAATGAGCTCAATGTCAAGGTGGTTCCGCTCCAGCAGTTTGACGGCATACATGTGGCAAAGAGCATAAACCTCGCAGAGGCAAAGCTGGCAGAGTATTTCAACTGTGTCGGATGTTCACTGAGCCCGCTTGATATACTTGACAGTAAGAAAAACAAGGGAATCGGTGCTCCGATTATGGCAGGAACAGCTGCAGGTGCTATGACACCCGGCGGTGCACAGGCAGGTATGCAGGGAAAACCACCTGTCGGTCCTGATGGGAAGCCTCTTCCCGTACCGGCAGGGGAGGAAGCAGAAAAGCCTGTTTCTTTTGCGGTGCAGCTTCTCATTTTTGGATTGTGTGTGGTAGTTGCAGTTGGTATCACGGCATACAGTATTTTTTCAAATCTTGTTTTAACTTCAGACAATATGACACTTAAAGCTCGTGTTTCTGATTTGTCATATGCACAGAATATATATGATGTGTACAACCAGACCAAGAAGGACTATGACTGGACCAAGCTTCTTGAGAGTGCCTCATCCAACAAGAATGATGAGATAACTGGCTTCGTGGATGAGCTGGAGCAGAAGCTTCCGTCAGAGGCCAAGCTTGTGAACATGTCTGTTACGACTGATGGTGTTTCGATGACCATAAAGACAGGCAGCAAGGATATAGCAGCTGATGTGATTGCACAGCTTCGTACATTTGAGAGTATCATGGTATCCAATGTGTCAACCATCACAGAGGAGGTTGATGAGACCGGTGCTTCAAAGGTTCAGTTCACAGTAGATTGCACATATGTAAAGGCAGACGACAGTGCTGCTTCTGAATCGGCGGATGGCACGGGCAGTGAGCCAGATGATACATCAAAAGATGCGTCATCACAGGCACAGACGGATAGTAATTCATCATCAGATACAGACAGTACAAATCAGTAGGGGGTGTTAGGATGTCAACGAGAGATAAAAAGTTACTTATTATATTAGCGGGTGTTGCCATTTTAGCACTGACATATTTTTTGATTTTTATGCCGCAGTCCAATAAGAGGGATTCGCTCAAGAGCGAAAATATGAACCTGAAATCACAGTACAATCAGCTTTCAGCACTTGCGGCAAAGGCGGATGACTACACAAAGAAGACAAAGGATATGTCTGATGCCATGCAGCAGGTATATGACAATTTCCCTTCATATTTACAGATAGAAAACGGCATCATGGATGCGGTTGCTATCGAGAAATCTACCAATACAAATATTACAGAGCTTACAGTCGGCTCACCGACAGCTATTGATGTGAATAATCCGACGGGTGAAGCCGGTACAGATTCTTCGTCAGGAAGCAGTTCAGACAGCAGTACCACGGATAGCAGTAATGCAGACAGTTCGCAGAGCTCTCAGACCGCTGATGGCAACAGCTCTCAGTCACAGACAGGCGACGGCAGTGCAGCTGATGGCAGTACATCAACAGGCTCTGCAAAGTCTACGGTTACAGGTTATCAGCTTTATGATGTCAGCACAGTTATGGCATTCAAGACAGAGTATCATGGGCTTAAGGCTATGCTTGGAGAGGTGATTGGTTCATCACAGAAGAAAACTATCAGCACGCTCAACGTGAGCTTTGATGATTCGACAGGCAAGCTGACAGGTGAGATGCTTGTGGATTCATATTTCCTGTATGGACTTGATAAGCCATATGAGGCACCATACATACCTGCAGTACCACATGGTACAAATAATCTGTTTGGTACAACAAACTAACTGATTATTATAATATTAGGTTATTAGATTAGCGGGTTATTGAGACCGTAAGTGATAAATATCAAATGTTAGATTATTGAGTTATGAGATAACAAAATACAAGAGGGGAGGAAGCAGATTTGAGAAAGCTAAAAAACGATGATCGAGGAGTAACACTTGTGGAGATTATTGTGTCGATTGCTATTCTCGCAATAATCGTGCTTCCTTTTTTGAATGCATTTGTCACAGCTACAAAGACCAATGTAAAGGCTAAAAACGAGATGAATGCTACACATCTGGCGACAAACATTATGGAGGGTATTGAAAAGAACTCCATGAAGACACTGGCATATCAGTTTAACTATCCGTCGGAGGGCTTTGATGTGGCGGACGGTTTTAATATATCAGATGGAAGCAGTGCATGTGAGCTTCTTAAGAAGTCGGGTAAGTTTGATAATGTAAAGAGGCTTGAGGATATCAGTGCTGAGATTGTAAACAAGGACGATATCATCACTAGCTGTATCCACAAGACTGATGCATCAGCCAAAATAAGCGATACATCGCTTTGGAATTTCAGGGAGTCGGATGCGCACAAGTATTATTTCTATATGTCTGGTGTGCAGTCAGGCACAAAGAAATACAATGCTCTTGTGACAGTGGATGCAAAATCGGACGCAGAGTCGGACAATAAGGTTAAAAAGTACAACATGGACGAGGTAGCGGATATGTCGGCCATGGATGCAAATTTTGACTGCATGAGTGCAGACAAGTATTCTGCTACAAATATTATATATGCATTTAATAATATGCCTGGTGTAGGCGGCATCACTCAGCAGGATATCAAAAGAACTATCACCATAGATATAGAAAAGTATGGAGCTTCGAGTAATAAGGCTACCAAGGTTACGGTGTCGTATTCATATTCTATCAATAAGAATGGAGTAAGAAAGACTTTTCCGGATCCGAATAGTGCACTGAAGGATGATTATACCATGGTGATTTATGATAATTCTTCAGATACTGTGAACCATAATCTAAGGAATGTCTATCTGTTTTACAATCCATGGTACACATCTACAGGAACACTTTACAATACCTGCAACGATGTCATTATAATCAATAATAAGGACAAGCTGGACTGCACGGTAAACATTGTAAAGCAAAAGACTATATCGGATCAGTCAGAGTTGAGCACGAAGGAGAGTACATATAAGGCATATGTGAAGGTAAGTGAGCCGGGAAATCGTACAGGTCATGCTTATACTCATATAGCCACCAATCTGAATGTAAATATGGGAGCACCGGATAATCCACTACAGCCCGATCAAGCTATATATGGCTTTAATAACAATGTAATTCAGAATGATGTAAAGGCAATTGTCGATATAAAGAATCTGACAAAAAGCAATGCATCTGAAAGGCTGTATGATGTGAAGGTGGCTGTATACGAGAGCAAGGCTTCACTGGATGATATATTTAAGGATAAAGACCCGGTTGTTACGATGACCGGAAGCATGGGGTATTAATTATGAAGCGTAACGATAACCGTGGTGCTTCCTTTGTGATGGTTGTAGTTGCAATGGCTATAGTGGCTGTTTTAGCTGTGACTGTGCTGTGGATAGCGCTTATGAACCTCCAGATGAAGGTGACGGACGAAAAAAATACAGATAACTTTTACTCGGCAGAGGGAGTGCTGGATCAGATATGTACCGGTCTGCAGGGAGATATTTCCAAGGCTTACTCAGCAGGATATACAAAGGTTATGGAGAATTACTCTGACAGCAGCATAAATGAGGCCGGCAGACAGAGTATATTTGCGCAGGAGTATTTAAAGAGCTTAAAGGGAAGTCTTGAGTCTGACAATACCGGTATGCACTATAAAACTGAAAAGCTTAAAGACTATGTGGATAGTAAGCTCACAGACGAAAACTCAAAGCCACACGCTGTGGTCAAGGCGGTAAATGCCGATGAAAATGGAAATGGACTGCTCAAGGTATACAACAGCCGCGCAGTCATTAATGGCATCAGGGTAGAGTATACCGATGAAAAGGGATTTAAATCAATAATAGAGACAGACATTTCTCTGGGAGTTCCATCCATGAGCTTTACAGCATCGGGAGGAGTTCCGGAGCTTTTTACATATTCTCTTGTTGGAAATGAAGGACTGGATATTATATCAGGACTTAATAAAGTAAATCTATCCGGTAATCTCTACGCTGGCTGTGAAAATGCGGCAGGTACAGGAACTTCTACTACGAGTGTTACCATTCCAAACAATGCTACACTTGATGTAAAGGATACCAGCTATATGATTGCAGAGGGCGATATAGAGGTGGGAGACTTTGCCGGAAAAGATACTGCTACGATAAAAAAGAACATGGCGGGTGTACACAATAACAGTACACTTTCTGTTGATTCACAGTGTCAGCTGTGGACAAGCAATATAAATGTAAATGGTGCAACAGTCAATTTAGATGGCATGACATATGTGGCAGATGACATGACCTTAAAGGGTACAGGCTCAAATGTCACACTTGGAAAGAATAATAAGAATAACAATGCGAAGTACGTCGGCTTTGGCAATGGAGGCGCTGACAAGGAAAATCCTGTCGCAGGCGATAGCTCTGCTATTATCATAAACGGCAGGAAGGCATCTCTTGATATGTCAAATATCAGGGAGCTTATGTTGGCAGGAACCGCATATATCAATACACAGGCTATTGTAAACTCAAGTAGTGTGGGTACACAAAACAGCAATGTGGCCATGGGTGAGTCAATCTCTGTAAAGGGTGACCAGATAGCATATCTTGTGCCGCCTGAGTGCATAGGCACAAGTGGAGATGGTGCGGATGCCAAATCGCTTTACAACAAGAATCCACTCTCCTATAAGGAGTACAAGGATATCACGGCAACAGGACAGGATCAGACAAAGTATACTGAAGTTAATGCTAATGTGGTCAGCACAAAGACAGGTAAGGCTCTCTCAGCATATCTGCCGGAGTCAAAGACAATCGACAACTGTATAAAGAAGGTCTTTGTTCCTTCTACTGATAATAGTGATGATGGACTTGTATACTATTATGTCAATCTGCCAACGAACAAGGCTGCTGAGTATTACAGTGACTATTTTGGTGCAGACAGTGACAAGCTCAAGAGATACACTAAGTTTTATACTGACAGCATACAGGTAAATGAGGCTGCAAGCATCTATACTGCCGGCAATTACAGCATCTACGATGGCAGCAATTTAAGCCTTTTGAAGGGCATAGCTGATGGTGTGGACATGGATGCACAGTCGGATGCTTTACAGCGCACATATACTGCACTAAACTCAAAGCTTTTGACAAATTATGCGGATTTACCGACAAATGCAGCAAGTGTTTCGCTTTTTACAAATATAGTTAACAATACCAATTTGCTGAAAATAGTGCCAAATTCCGGTAATAAACATATATTTGAGACTGAGTATCAGGGAAAAAAATACCAGGCAATTGTCAAAAACGGCGACTACAGCTATGATGCAAATGACAAATCACACAATGTGGATATAATTGTTGCTACGGGAGATGTGACACTGAATGCTGACTTTACAGGTACCATAGTTGCAAAGGGCAGGATAATTGTAAACAAAGACCAGTGCGAGATTGATAATGGTACTCAGGAGCTATTTAAGGCATTGCTTCTTGAAAAGGTAAGTGATGCAGACGATGCACTGCACCTGTATGATGTGTTCATGGACGGTGCCAACTATCTGGGTAATGTTTCTTCTTTTTCAAATAAGAAAGAGGCAGATACAAAAATAGATTATGCTACGCTCATTACATACCAGAACTGGACCAAGGAGTAGAAAACAAGCGGCTTTTAAGGCGCAAAACAGCTGCGAAATATTTATATTTGGCAAATTTTGACGATATATACAAGGGAGGAATCCAATATGTCTGTAACAGAAAAAAAGAATAATGGCGGTTTCTCTCTGGTAGAGCTTATAGTAGTGATAGCGATATCTGTCGTACTTATAGGTGCGGCAACCATATCCATTCGTTCGGTCATGGGTGTTGAGGTGAAGCAGTGTGCCAGAAATATTGAATCGATAATTAACAAAACAAGAGTTACCACGATGGGAAAGGACAGCGCAGTTCTTGAGATATATAAGGATGCATCAGATGGTGCCTACTATTATAAGACAACCATAAATGGTACAGTATCTGCTCCGAGCAAAATCGGAAAGAGCAGGATTGATGTATATTATTCCATGAAGGATGATTATAGTGATAAGACACAATTGAACAGTTCAGGCAGTATAATGCTTCAGTTTGACAGAAGCTCAGGTGCACAGAAGCCTGATGCCAATGGTAAGTGCTGCAGCCGTATCTGGATTCAAAAAAACAGCACAGAGAAGGTTATCACGATATACAAGGAGACCGGCAAGGTGGTATGTGAGTAATTTACATAGTTTAATGATGAATATTTTATTTTGACGCAAGGCTGTTATAAGGTTGTATGATGAAATCGGAGAGGAAGATGAACCATGAAACTTTTAAGGCGCATGAACAAATCAAATAATATGAAAAACAGTGGCTTTACACTTGTTGAGCTTGTCATTGTCATGGCGATAATGGGAATACTGGGTCTGGCTGTTGTGGGCTTTATCGGTACGAGCACGAAGCAGTATAAATACGCTTCAAAGGACGTAGATTTACAGTATGAGGCACAGCTTACGATGAATCAGATAGGAGACCTGATAATTGATGCGCAAAAGGGCGTTAAGTATGAGCCTGCTACAGTGGCAGCGCCGGTGGAGGTGGCATCGGCAGCCCCTGAGGCCGGTTATATTGCAACTGCATCAGCGGAAGAAGCGTCATCCGAAGAAGCATCATCTGAGGAAACATCATCCGACAGCAAGCTGATTATTTACAACAAGGATTGTACATACAATATCATATACAGACCGTCAGAGCACAAAATCTATCTGCGAAAGGATACACTGGATCCTGCAACTGGTGCGGTGAAGGCGGATGGTCAGGGCAAGGAATCTCTTATGGCAGAAAATGTCACAGGCTTTACACCTGATTTAAGCGAGGCAGAAAGCAAGAATTCTGTCGGAATTGTCGTGGACTTTAAGGCAGGGGACAAGAAGTATACATCAAAACAGAACTTCACTATGCGCAATAAGGTGCCGACTGGGGCAGATGTGGAGTATGTGGCACCGGCAGAACCTAAAGGAATAAGGATATATTACAAAGGCAAGGATGTAACCAACGGAACAGTATACTATGAGATGAAGAAAACGAATAATAATTTAAAGTTTACTGATAAGATACTTGGTGGAAAGTATGATTCAAAAAACGTAACATGGGATCATTCAGGAAACAAAAATGGTGGAAACTTTAATGCTAATGGTGATGTATATGATGTACAACTGATGAGCGATGAAACTACAGATCAATTAGTCATCACCGTAACATCCATAGACGATCCGTCATTGACGGCAAAGGTAACTGTAAACATAGCACATCCAATCAATATTCTGCATTGTGATGCAGATAAGCATTTCGATTTAGGACAGACGCATCAATTGTTTATTGATGAAGGGGAGTTAAAAAAATCTTCATTAAATGGCAAATATCAGATTAAGGATTTTGTATGGCATATGGAGGTAGAAAGTGTCAGCTCAACGGGTGCAACCGAGTACAAGGGAGATATATCCTTTAAAATGGGCGATGATGGTAAGCTGATTTATGGTCCTGATGGCAATGGTGAGCCTGATGGAATATTTAAGTTTAGTTCAAAGGAGATTGCCGGAGAAACCGGAGCAGAAGGTCATGAAGATGATCCTAAATATAGGAACTATCTTAATTATCATATTGTAGATGGTAATCAAAATGAAAAAATGCATATCACTCTCGGAAAAAATTTTTTTGTCGGAGAAAAATTAAATATCAGCGTCTGGCTTGGACTTGAGGAAGAGTCGGGATTTAAGTCAAATACAATTACGTTTTACACATATTATTAAACAAAGTAGTTTTTTACAAAGGAGCAATCGCAATGAGCAAATTAAGAAAAAAAATAGTGGTTCCAATATCGCTCACACTTACAGGATGTCTCGTTGTGGCAGCTTTTGTGCTGAATGACAGCCTAACAAAGGTCGATGCAAATGTAGCGTTCAATGGAATATCTGATATAGTCAGCTCACATGGCAAGGACAAGCCCTTCAATATAGTGGAGGTGGTGCCTGACAAGAAAATGGCATCCATTGGCTATCTGATTGATGGTCAGGAGCCTGACAATTGGTTTGGTACACTGTCAAAGATGTCTGACACAGAGGGAAAAGGTGCAACGAATAGGGCTGCTTATATGAAAAGCCTGAAAGAAAAGCTTGCGCCTATTACTACAGAGGAAAAGGACAACACAAAGCCCCTTTACTATGAGCCGTATGAGGAAAGTTATGTCAATCAGGGCAATGACTGGAGTGAGCTTGCCCTTGTGGATATGGATAAAATAAATCAGGGCACCGAAGGCTACAAGATGACAAAGCAGGAGAAGGGTGACTACAAGTTCAACACTGATTACCAGCTTGCTGTAAATGAAGATGGACTGCCTACAGGTCATTACAGACAGAATGTTGACCATTATGTTTTCATGCAGGGCGAGGATGAGACAGAAGATGGCTCTGAATCTGTGGATACAGGTAGTACCGGTAATACAGGCAGTACCGGTAATACAGGCAGTACAGGAAGTACCGCAGATGGCTCTAATACAGAGACTGAAAATGGCAATCAAATTAAGGCACCCGGAAAAAGAGGCTACTACAGTGTTGCATTTACTGCAGTCGAATTGCCGGATGGCATGACAAATACCAAGTATCTGGTAGAGACTGATAATTCACAGAAAGCTGATGGAAATACAGACAGCGGTACAGATGGTAATATCGATAGCAGCACAGACAATACGACAGATACAGGCACAGCAGATGACACATCAGACAAGCATGTGGTTTATTCTATAAAGAGCGCATATGCCATTGGTTCTGCTGAGGGCATGCAAAACATAGCAAAATATGACCCAAAGGCATATATTTACAGAAAAGACAATTCAGATATCACATCACCATATGAATTTGTTGCAAGAGCTGACCGGATGGCAAGTCTGCCTGATGGCAGTAAGCCGGATTATGAGAAGTATACATACTGTACGGTTGAGATGGAGTATGTGCCTGCAGGTAAAATCACTGATGACGAGACCTACTACGAGGTGGATACTAAGGTACCTATTGAGTTTAATTACGATGAGACCGGCGAGTATGGAGCAGTGCTTGACTCACAGAATCCATACGAGAAGATAGATGATGGCACACAGGACAATCAGCCGGCAGGTAAGACCGGCGCAGATGATATTTCAGATGACGCTTCAATAGCTGATTCTGCTACAGAGAATAATGATGGTAACACAGGCAGGGTAATCCTCACTGATACAGACGGATATTTTGATATAGTTAAGGACAGCCAGACATATACCTATGTGGGTAAGGGAAAAGGTGACTATATAATGGAGGCTGATAAAAACGGCTCGCTTGATTATCCTGTAAATACCACACGCATATATTATAAGGGTGGTTTCAAGAACAATAACTGGTTCAGAACAGGTGTATTTAACCAGGAGGGCAAGACAGGCGATGCTGATAAGACTGCCAATATGACCTTCAATGTAAAAACGGTCACACCCAAGGAGCTTGAGCAGATAGATGTGTCAACAATTGATTTACTCTATCTTTCCGGCTCAAAGTCCGTCCTTTCAAAGGATTTAGGAGACGATGCTGCAAAATATAATACTGATAATGACATTTCATGGGACAAGGTAAAGCAGATAGTCCAGCGTGTACACCAGAGTGGTATAATGATGCCTGTTATAGTGGATAATGGTATTGTGTGGGCTTCTTCAAGTGCAGACTACTCAAGTAATATTAAAAAGCTTGCAGGTCTTTTGAGCTGTAACAATTTCAGCTCGCTGAATTTTACTAAGGACTCAGCTGGTAATTTTATTAATTGGAATAATGACATAAAGTATTATAAAGTTGACAGTAAAACCCATACAAAAGGTTTTGTAATTGGCAACGAATATGTCATTCCACGAAACTATAATCCTAGTACGGATGTGCCATTTGTTTTAAGAGATGATTTTGCTTCTGCATTTATTGCAAATGAAGATGAAACTCAATTTGTCGAAGCAGCTAAAAATGAGAATTTTGACGAGATAGCAGAGTATATCAACTCAGAGAATACAAGCAGGAAAAAAGAAAATGATACTCTTGGAAAGGACGAGTATGCATACTATGACAAGGAGATTTCAAAGGCGATAGTTTTAAGCTATATCATATCGTATGCCGATAAAAGAGACATTATAAATCCGACAGATAGTCTGAACATACTGGATATAGAGCCCGGAACTGTAAAAAATGAGTCTGACGCTTTAAATTATGATAAGCTTAAAAAGTGGCTTGGAACAAGGTGTCCGGAGCAAAAAAAGGTTACAATAACAAGGGTTACGAGTGCAGAATTTATTGGAAGAATAGAGGATCTCAATAATTATGATATGATATATATGGGACTTGTAGCCGATAATCTGAATTATAGAGATGGTCATACAGTATATAATGATTGGAAAATGGATGGGCTTAAATACTCAAATGTTGGTGACATTGTTGTTATAAATCCAAATGATTATGTAAACTATTGGGGATATAATATGCTCAAAAATGGTCATGCGGGATTGCTGGATACTGATTATATAAATGATGGAACGAAGCTTAATACTAACCTTACATTAAGAAATAATGGAAATAATGCTGATTATTTAACTGCTCCAAACACATACAGAGGCTCAGGCAATGATATTACTAAGCAGAAGGTTTCAGAATTGGAGGATTATATAAAGGCGGGCTTTCCTGTCGTCTTTTCAGATGGCTTTTTCTCTACTGTTTATGGCAGAGGAATTAATGAGGAGTATATAGACAACTGTTCAAATGTTTTTACTCTTTTATGTTATGCAAAAGATAAAGACAATGTTCTTAAAGTGGACAGCAAGGGAAATTTAAAAAAACAGTCAAATGAGACAGCTGACCTTGTTACCTACCTGACTACTGAAAAACCTGAAATATTACTCAAGGAGCAGGAAAAAGTAAAAGATACAGATTATGTTGAGATTAGTAATAATCAGATTACATTGGAATTTTCAATAAACAATGCAGGTGGTGCGGATTCTAAAGCGAGTTTTAATGCACAGCTGTTCTTGGATTCAAATTCTGATGGTAAGTTTTCGACGACCAATGAAGGAATAGCTGCAAATAAAATAAAACTATATTGTGATGGTACTATTGTGAATCCGGTAATGGGTGATGATGGTAAATATATGTATAGTCTGAATGCAGGCAATTATAATTATAAACTGGTTTATGATTTGCCGAATGGATTTGTAGGAGTTATGCCTTGGCAGCTTCGTGTGAGTCAGGCTACAAATAGCTACAGATATGATCAGAAATCCGGATATGTGTATGTCAAAAATTCAAAAGGCAGTCCTACAAAAGTCAAGATTCTTCAGATTAATTCAAAGTTGGAGCATAATGAGGACTTTAGGGGAAATTTTGATATGCAGACGCAGAAGAATGATAGCAATACAAAGTTTCATAAATTACTTAGTCAAGTGAAGGATTTTGACCTGGATATAGAAACAGTTCGTTATGACAACGTACCTAAAATGGATGAGGTATGTGATAAGCTGCAGACATACGATATGCTTGTGATTGGATTTGGTGATTGTTATGATATTGATAATACAAATAATCATCTCGATAAAATAAAAGCATATATCCAGTCAGGAAAACCGGTATTGTTTGCTCATGATACAACATCATTTTGTAATAATAAAAATGATACGCGAGAGAATAATGTCTGGGGATATAAGTTTAACTCTATAATTCGTGATACTGTCGGACTGGACAGATATGGAATCCTGTCAAATGAGTATTTAAAGAAGGGCAATACATTAAAGAGTACTGATGAGGATTTTGATAAAGCTGTACAGACTGCCAAAAAGAATAATACTGATATTGCATATGAGCCAAAATCTGATAATTCAGTTATTGTCAGACAGAATCAGGGATTTACTTATGCAGATTTAAATCAGTATCAGTGGAAAGATAATGGTAACGATCATGGCGAGTACAGGCTGTATTCAGGGCTAGATGGTAATGATGTTGAAGCTAAGACTAATAAGGCAGTCAAGGTTAATTCAGGACAGATTACCACATATCCTTTTAAGATTGCTGACGAAATAAATATAGCTACCACTCATAAGCAGTACTACCAGCTGGATATGAATCAGGATGCTGATGGTGATGGTGAGAGTGATATTGTTGTATGGTATACCTTGTCAAACCATGGAATTTATGAGCAGTCTCCAAAGGATGTAAGAAATAATTATTATATTTACACAATGGGAAATGTAACATACTCAGGTGTAGGACATTCCGATTTCTCAAATAATGATGATGAATTGAAACTTTATATAAACACTATGATTGCTGCATATAGTGCATCAGTTCATGAGCCGTCAATTTATCTTAAAGAGAATGCAGATACTGATTCAAATGACATAACTACATTATATGCAACTATTGATGATGCCATTGAAGAAGAAGCAGCTAATAAAGCGGATGCCAGACTAGATGGTGCAGACAGTACGCAGGATGTTTATTTTACGGTAAAGGATTCAAACCTTGTGCGAAATCAGATTGATGAAAAAACTGTTGTTTATTTGGACTTTTATATCGAGGATCCGCAAAAAAATCCAAAAGATGAAACGATTGGCACCGGAAATGATAAGATTTACTTAAAGAAGGTGGACTGGGATATCTATACACTGAATAATGATGGAACAGAAAATGAACAGATAAATAACAGTAAAGAAAACAGTCAATTAAATAAGGATCCAAGGGACTTCTTTGAAAATAACAAGACATATAAGGTAAAGGTACCATTGAGTGCTTTACCGGAGGGAGCTAATTCTATAAAGATTTATGCCGTAGGATATAGTAAGATTTACCAGTCACAGGTGAGCGGTGGTGATAAAGAAACTACAACAGCAAAGGCATACAAGACCTTCCAGATACAGCGTGTAGGTCTTGCTGATTTGGATTAGTTTTCAAAGGCTCCTGGCTATCACATACTTTTCGTTTAAGCACAATTTATCAAACAGAGACTTATATAAACCATTTATATAGTCTCTGTTTTTTTACTGTTTCTTTATACTTTCTTTATTGAATTATCCGCGCTTATTGATAAAATAGATAGTATGCGCACGATTGCGGATATTTTTGCATTCGTGTATGGGGGATAATTAACCGGAAAGAAAGGAAACGTTTATGAGTAAAATTTTCAAAAACCTGATTCCATACTGGCGATGGATCATATTAATATTTGTTTTTCTCATTGCTCAGGCTTACTGTGATCTGGCTTTGCCTGCGTACACATCTGACATCATTGATGTTGGTATCCAGGATCATGGCATTGAGCATATCCTGCCAAAGGAGATTACATCGGAGGATTATCAGATGGCACAGACATTTATGCTGTCTGACGAGAAAGAAAAATTTACGGACTGTTATGAGGCAGAGGATGCTTCAAAATCTGATGACGGTGTGGCAAAATACAAGCTGACAGCTGATTCGGACACACTTGATAAGCTGGATGAGGAGCTTTTGGTTCCTCTTGTCATGGCATATCAGGCTTTTCAGTCGGGTGAGCAGATGGATGTGGATGCATCGGCTATCCCGCAGGGAGTAGCGCTCGATGATAACATGATAAAGCAGATAAGAAGCAAGGTGCAGGAAAAAATCGATGCGGTGGGTTCAGCTACTTTAAAGTCCATGGGTGTAACTTTTGCGACAAAGTGTGATGAGAATGCAGGAATCGACGTGGATGCCAATCAGGTTGCTTATCTGTGGAAGGCAGGCGCCAAGATGGCAGCCTTTGCAGCTATTATGCTTATAGCAGCATGTGTTGTAGGTTTTGCGGCTTCAAAGGTCGGTGCCGCTGTCGGCAGGGATTTGAGGGAGAAGACCTTTTCAAAGGTTGTAGGTTTTTCAGATGCCGAGATTAACAAATTCTCTACGGCATCACTGATTACTAGAAGCACGAATGATATACAGCAGATTCAGATGGTTACTACTATGATGCTTCGTATGGTGCTTTACGCGCCAATCGTTGGTATCGGTGGTATCATCAAGGTGGCGCAGACCAAATCCGGCATGGAGTGGGTGATTGCAATTGCGGTTGCTGCTATCATGGTTTTTATTTTCACACTGGTTGGCATTGCGATGCCAAAGTTCAAGATTATGCAGAGTCTTGTAGACAAGGTAAACCTTGTTTCTCGTGAGATTCTTACAGGTCTTTCCGTTATCAGGGCTTTCGGCCGTGAAAAGGAGGAGGAAAAGAGGTTTGATGAGGCTAACCGTGAGCTTACACGCACACAGCTGTTTACAAACCGTGTCATGACCTTTATGATGCCGGGTATGTCCATGATCATGTACTGCATCACACTTGGTATCGTGTGGGTTGCAGCAGGCAGAATAGACAAGGGTTCTATGCAGGTAGGTACCATGACTGCGTTTATTACATATGCCATGATGATTGTTATGTCATTCCTCATGCTTTCAGCCATGTCCATCATGCTTCCGAGAGCTGGTGTTGCGGCAGAGCGTATCGATGAGGTTATAAAGACAAACAGCACTGTAAATGATCCAAAAGAGCCTGTTACTGAGGCTGATCACAGAGGTGTTATCCGTTTCAACCATGTGGATTTCAGATATCCGGGAGCAAAGGAGGATGTGCTTTCAGACATTGATTTTGTGGCGGAGCCGGGCAAAACCACAGCTATCATCGGAAGTACCGGCTGTGGAAAGTCTACACTTGTAAACCTGATTCCGCGTTTCTATGACGTGACTGGAGGCTCAATAGAGCTTGATGGACACGATATCAGAGACTACACACTAAGCGAGCTTCGCGAGTCAATAGGCTTTGTTCCGCAGAAAGGTATTCTTTTCTCGGGAACCATCGCCTCAAACCTGCGCTTTGGTAAAGCAGACGCGAGTGATGAGCAGATAAAAAAGGCTGCGGATATCGCACAGGCTTCTGAGTTTATCGAGACAAAGAATGACAGGTATGAAAGCTCAATCGCACAGGGCGGCTCAAACGTGTCAGGTGGTCAGAAGCAGAGGCTTGCCATAGCAAGAGCTATCGCAAAGGACCCTCATATTTATGTGTTTGATGACAGCTTTTCAGCACTCGATATGAAGACTGACGCGCGTCTGCGTGCAGCCTTAGCAGAGGTTACAGAGAGTGCTTCCGTTATTATCGTGGCACAGCGTATCAGCACGATTATTCATGCTGACCAGATTCTCGTGCTCGATGACGGTAAAATCGTAGGAAAAGGCACCCACGAGGAGCTTCTTAAAAATTGCGATGTATATATGCAGATTGCACAGTCACAGCTTTCAGCCAGGGAACTTGGAATTGATGATAACAAAAAGGAGGGCATGTAAGATGAGTGAGAATAATAACGAACAGTTTAAGATGCCTCCTAAGAGGCCAAGAGGGCCAATGGGACGTGGCCCCGGAATGGTCACAGAAAAGGCCAGGGATTTCAAGGGCTCTACAAAGAAACTCATAAAGTATCTCGGCAGATACTGGGCTGCTATCATTGCAGTTATGATTTTTGCAGCAGTTTCGACTGTCTTCTCCGTTGCAGGACCGAAGGTCATGGGTAAAGCCACCACTGCGCTTGCCGAGGGACTCATGAACAAGATTGCAGGAACAGGCGGCATAGATTTTGATTATATTGCAAAGGTTCTTTTGTTTACGCTGGCTTTATATGTGGTGAGTGCCATCTTTATGTTTGCCCAGGGACTTATCATGACAGGCATCACGCAGAAGACCTGCTACAGGATGCGTAAGGACATCACGAGCAAAATCAACCGTATGCCGATGAAGTATTTCGAGTCAAGGACATATGGTGAGGTACTTTCGCGTATCACAAACGATGTGGACACACTCGGACAGAGCTTGAACCAGAGTATCACACAGATTATTACATCTGTTGCCACTTTGGTCGGTACACTGGTCATGATGCTGTCTATTTCACCGCTCATGACGCTGATTTCACTCGTTATCCTGCCAGTTTCGATGATACTTATTTCGTTTGTCATAAAGCATTCACAGAAATACTTCAGACAGCAGCAGGAGTATCTGGGACACATAAACGGACAGGTCGAGGAGGTGTACGGAGGCCACCTCGTCATAAAGGCATATAATAAAGAGGCAGAGACTGTAAAGACCTTTAAGGAGGCCAACAATGTGCTCTACAAATCCGCATGGAAATCACAGTTCCTTTCAGGACTTATGATGCCTATCATGCAGTTTGTAGGAAACTTAGGATATGCGGGAGTAGCCATCTCAGGTGGTATACTTGCCATAAAGAATGTCATCACAATCGGTGATATCCAGGCATTTATACAGTATGTGAAGAATTTCACACAGCCAATCCAGCAGATAGCGCAGGTGGCAAACCAGCTTCAGTCGATGGCGGCTGCATCTGAGCGTGTATTTGAGTTCCTCGATGAGGAGGAAGAGGATATAACAGTGGAAAATCCTGTAAAGCCAGACCATATCGAGGGAAGTGTAGAGTTTTCGCATGTACACTTTGGTTATAATCCTGACCAGATCATCATCAATGATTTTTCTGCAAAGGTAAAGCCGGGACAGCAGGTTGCTATCGTTGGACCGACAGGAGCGGGAAAGACTACCATGGTCAAGCTTCTTATGAGATTTTATGATGTAAGCTCAGGTGCCATTCTTGTAGACGGACATGATATCAGGGATTACAACAGAGCCGATCTGCGAGATGCATTCGGCATGGTATTGCAGGACACATGGCTCTTTAAGGGCACCATTATGGAAAATATCCGCTACGGCCGTCTGGATGCCACAGATGAGGAGGTCATCGCGGCAGCAAAGGCAGCACATGCGCATCACTTTATCCAGACATTGCCGGGTGGCTACGATATGGAGCTCAACGAGGATGCATCCAATGTGTCACAGGGACAAAAGCAGCTTTTGACAATAGCAAGAGCCATTCTTGCAGACAATCCAATCCTTATCCTTGATGAGGCCACATCCTCTGTCGATACACGTACAGAAATCCGTATCCAGAAGGCACTCGACAATCTGATGAAGGGCAGAACAAGCTTTGTCATCGCCCACAGGCTGTCTACTATCAAGAATGCCGATATGATTCTTGTCATGAAGGACGGAGACATTATCGAGCAGGGTACACACGATGAGCTTCTTGCAAAGAACGGATTTTACGCAGAGCTGTATAACTCTCAGTTTGAAGAATAGAGAAAGCACGGGTATCGTGCAGTTTTGCGAATATGCGTGGGCTGAATGGTTACATAAAATTAAAAAAAAATACGCTCTCGACAAAATTCGACAAAATGTGTTATCATAAAAGCATACAATTTGTTTTGACATGACAGTAATTGGCGGCATAGGAGAGTTTGATGAGCACTTTAAATGTCGCAGTAGCAGACGAAAAGAAAAACATGCAGAGTTTATTAAAGGGCATGGAGTTTTTAGGAACAGCAAGAAGTAGTGATGAAGCATACAACATGATAAACGGTAATGCCGGTTCTGATGTGGTACTTGTGTATGTAAAGAGAGCATCCGGTGACACTGAGCCACTTGATGATACATATATGGAGAAAAAATCCCTTGAGACACAGGTGACGGATATCATTCATGAGATAGGTGTTCCGGCTCATATAAAGGGATATCAGTATCTTAGGACTGCGATAGTGATGTGCGTTGAGGATATGGAAATGCTTAGCTCTATCACAAAGCTTTTGTATCCCACTATTGCAAAGAAGTACAAGACTACCTCAAGCAGGGTGGAGAGAGCCATAAGGCATGCTATCGAGGTGGCATGGAGCAGAGGCAGGATGGATACGATAGACTCCATGTTTGGATACACTGTAAACTATGGTAAGGGCAAGCCTACCAATTCGGAGTTTATTGCCCTGATTACAGACAAAATACGTCTAGGGATGTAAAAATCGTCATTATAGACAAATAAAACCACGTTTTGATAAATTTACTAGGCAAAATGTACTCTCGCGTGATATAATATAGTATACATTCTATTGGTTTCAGGGTGTATACTATATTTTTTATCAGATTAATCGTTGTTTAAATAACTGTAATCTGGGGGAGGTTTCAGCATGGACAAAATGAAAATATTAATGGCCGCATCAGAGGCAATACCTTATATGAAGACAGGTGGACTAGCTGACGTAGTGGGATCTTTACCGAAATATTTTGACAAGGACAGATATGACGTGAGAGTTATACTTCCGAAGTACAAATGTATGGATGATAAATTACTGCCACAGCTTAAGTTCGTCTGTCATTTTTATGTCAATCTCAACTGGCGCAGGCAGTATGTGGGGATTTTTACATCGCAGTATGATGGTGTGACATATTATTTTGTCGACAATGAGTTTTACTTTGCAGGAGATAAGCCATACAACAATATATACGAGGATGTGGAGAAGTTTGCTTTCTTTTCAAAGGCGGTGCTTGAGGCTTTGCCGGTTATAGATTTTGCCCCGGATGTGATACATTGTAATGACTGGCAGACAGGACTCTTGCCGGTTTTTCTAAAGACAGTATACGGCTCAGACAATTTCTATGCCGGTATCAAGACAGTCTTTACCATTCACAATATGAAGTTTCAAGGGCGATGGAAGATTAAAGAGGTGGCTGATGTTACAGGACTTCCGGAGCATATTTTTAATTCAGGGGAGCTGGAGTTCTATGGTGAGGCTAATTATTTAAAGGGCGGCATAGTATATGCAGATGAGATTACGACTGTCAGTCCGACATATGCAGATGAAATCTGTACACCTGAGGGCGGAGAGGGCCTGGATGGCCTGATGCTTGAGCGGCGCAGGCATTTGAGAGGCATTGTAAACGGTATAGATTATGATGTCTTTAATCCTATGAAGGATACATATCTGGATAAGCATTTTTCTGTAAGGGAATTGAGTGGAAAGGTCGTTAATAAGCGTCAGCTGCAGGAGAAGTATGGTCTGGCTGTGGATAAGGATGTCATGCTGATTGGAATAGTTTCGCGTCTGACAAAGCAGAAGGGCTTTGATCTGGTGGCATATGTGATGGAGGAGATGCTTTCCACCATGAATGTACAGTTTATAGTGCAGGGCACAGGAGAGCAGCAGTACGAGGAGATGTTTAATTATTTCCATGGCAGGTATCCGCAGAAGCTTGGAGTATATATCGGTTACTCAGAGGAAAATGCACATGAGATATATGCAGGCTGTGACGCATTTCTCATGCCGTCTCTTTTTGAGCCGTGCGGCTTGAGCCAGCTCATGTCTATGCGATATGGTACGCTGCCTATAGTCAGGGAGACCGGTGGTCTTAAGGACACTGTAGTGCCGTACAATGAGTACGAGAATACGGGCGATGGCTTTTCCTTTGCCAATTATAATGCGCATGATATGCTGCATGTCATCAAATATGCTCTTGATGTGTTTGAAAACCATAAGGACAGATGGCAGGAGATGATGCAGCGCGCCATGAGGCATGACTTCTCATGGAAGGCATCTGCGAAAGAGTATGAGAAGCTTTACGACATGCTGCTTGGCAACTAGTACATCGTTCTGCAAATAACAGGCCAATAATTTTCATGAATTTCCAAATATGTTCTTAGAAAGTAAAATACCGGATACATATCTATGATATGATATCCGGTATTTTGTGTTATCGGGTTATATGATTATCAGTAGACAGTGTCTGTTTTACTATCGTATATGTAGTACCTCTCGCCGAGTACTTCCTCGTCGCGTACCTCTGTAGAGTTTACCTCACAAATGAATTCGCTTAGGTTGCAGACATCTATATCGCTATCCAGCGGCATTACCAGAAATTCATGGATACTGCTTGGTATGAGCAGCATATTGCCGCCGAGCTTTTTTGCCAGCGAGCTTAGCACACCCGGGTAGAGTATGGCGGATGCACCGTTTGTCTGCCTGCTGTTTGTAAGGATATACATAGGCAGGCTGTCAAAATCACAGACTGCGCGCATCTGATTGGCATAGCCCGGACATTTTTTGGCAAGAAACTCTGCCATGTTGATTATTGAGCATGGAAGTATCCTTGGGGTATTTTGCATTGAGGCGCGGATTAGTGTTTCTGTATCTATGCCCCAGCGTGACAGAAGGGCATCTGTGACTGTAATGGTGCCAAATTCAGGCAGTTGCGCTCCTACATATACTTCAAATATGATGGCAAAATCCAGATATTTGATATAGGGCACGTCCTTTAGCTGCTTTTGGTTTTTGTCGTAGCTTATGAGCTGGAAAATTATTTTCTCCTTTACCTTGGAAAAATCATCACAGAAGCTTATGTCAAAATCTTCAGTTGGCTTGAAATCATTGTAGGTGGATAAAATTGCATCGAGAATAGAATCAATGGATACACCATCAAGATACCAATGGTAGTAAGGATTGAGATAAATAGTCGGTGCTATATTGAATTTGGGATTGATAATCACCAATCCGTCGTAGATCATCCCGTTGTTCTTTTTGACAGGATGTATGGTAAGCTTGAAATTATTGTCAAGTCTTGCGGTTATTTCTGTTTCTATAGTATGTAAAAACTCCGTGTATTTCATGAATCTCCTTGCGGAGCATAAAAATATCGGATCTCGTGGAAAAGTAAAACCCACGAAGCAGGGCGCTTCGTGGGTTTTACTCTATCATTGTTTGTTGAAGTTTGCAATATGTATTTTTGTACAATTTTTAGACTTCATTTTTGTGACATCATACAAAATATAGCTGCGCAATCCATTTTTAATCCGATTTGAGCCTCTGCCACAGTGTGTTGTAAAGTGTTGCGTCATCATCATTTAAAGCTCTGTATACTTCACAGTTTTTGAGCATATCGGAAGGCGGATTAATAGCCTCATTTTCCTTCGTTTCTGCATCCTGGTTTTCGATGACAGACTGGATAGGTGATGCATAGTATACATATTCAAAGTTGAGCTGTGCCGGCTCATCACTGCAGATATAGTTCAAAAATTCCTGCGCGCCCTCTTTATTCTTGCATGTCTTTGGAATAAACCATGAGTCAATCCAGAGGTTTGAGCCCTCTTTTGGTACGATATAGTCCAGGTTGTCATTTTCAGCCATGGCGGCAGCTGCCTCACCGGAGTAGCACACTGCGATTGCCGCATTTTCAGCAACCATCTCATCACAGGTTTCATCCACGTAGTAGGCGAGCACATCACTGCTTTGTTTGTTCAGTATATCAAATGCTTCATCAAGCTTTGCTGTGTCTGTCTCGTTTATCGAGTAGCCAAGTGTGCGAAGGGCGGGAGTAAAGGCATCACGGACAGAATTAATCATAATCATGTTGTCCTTGTATTTGCCGTTCCACAGGCAGTCCCAGGTATTTAGGTCTGATGCATCGGCCATCTTTTTATTGTATAGTATGCCGAGTGTGCCGTAGAAATAAGGCACAGTATACTCATGTGTCGGGTCAAAGGATGCGGACATGTCGATTATATCCTGATTTACATTTTGATAGTTTGGCATTGAGCTGTAGTCTATCTTGTTGACCTCACCCTCACTTATGAGCTTCTCGATGATGTAGTCAGAGGTGCAGATGACATCGTAATCGATGGCACCGGACTTGTACTTTGTGTACATCTCCTCAGGCTCCTCGTATTCCTCGTATTTAATGGTGATTCCGGTTTCCTGCTCGAAGCTGTCGATTACTGATTCATCGATGTATTTACCGTAGTTTAGCACTGTTATGGCATTGTCATTGTTCGTGCTTCCGGCGCTTATCGTAAATACCGAAAAGCAGCCGATTACGAGTACTGCAACAATTGCGATGCTCACACTACGCTTTACGATGCGCAGCTTTTTAGCCCTTGCAGGCTTCTTTGAGGCGCTGACAGGTATCTGGTTTGAGTTGATGTTTACCACAACCAAAAGCAGCAGCACTGTGAAGAAAAGTATGGTTGACAGAGCATACAGCTCCGGCTTTACACCCTTTTTCAGCTCTGTGTAGAGCATGGTTGAGAGTGTGTTTACTCCGGCACCCTTCGTAAAGTAGGTGATGGAGAAGTCATCGAGTGACATTGTGACCGCCATCATAAAGCCGGAGAACACTCCGGGGCTTATTTCAGGCCATGTGACCTTGAAAAATGCATATAGAGGTGATGCACCCAGGTCAAGTGCGGCCTCATAGGTGTATTTGTTGGTCTGCTTGAGCTTTGGAAGCACATTGAGTATCACATAAGGGATATTGAACGTGATGTGTGCGATAAGCACTGTCACAAAGCCCAGATTCATGAATTTTACAAACAAAAGCATCATTGAGATACCGGTCACGATATCTGCATTGAGCATCGGGATGTTTGTAGCGCCCAGATAGATTGTCTGGTTACGTTTCTTCATGGCGCTTATACCCATGGCTGCGAGAGTTCCTATTATTGTAGAAATCACAGCTGCAAGCAGCGTAATCTGCAGTGTTGTAGAAAATGCCGACATAATCCGCTCACTCTGAAAGCACTTTATGTACCAGTCGAGCGTGAAGCCTCCCCATTTAACCTTGGATTTGGAGTTGTTGAAGGAGAGTACTATTAATACAACGATAGGCAGATACAGAAACAAAAAAATCAGTCCCATATATACCCTTGATGCTATTTTTTTTACCATAATGCGCTCTGGTCTCCTTCCTTATCAAACAGATTGACGAGTGCCATGCTGATTAATACGAATACCATGAGCACGAGTGAGAGACCGCTTCCTGCGCCCCACTGCGAGCCATGGACGAAATCCTGTTCTATGATATTTCCGATGAGCAGGACCTTGCCGCCACCGAGTATCTGTGAGATGGCAAAGGATGTGAGTGATGGCACGAAAACCATTACGATTCCGCTTATGACACCGGAAACTGTAAGTGGCAGTATAATCTTGAAAAGTATTGTGACTTTGTTTGCACCGAGGTCAAGAGCCGCCTCAATCCAGTCGTTTTTGATTCTGGTCATGGAGTTGTATATAGGCAGCAGCATGAATGGCAGAAAGTCATAGACCATGCCAAGCACGACTGCTCCGGAGGTATTCATGATGTTGAAGCCCGGCAGTCCGAGAGTGGTGAGTATCGAGTTGATGACACCGTTTTTGGACAAAAGCTGCTTCCATGCGAGTATTCGAAGCATAAAGTTCATCCACATAGGAAGCATGAAAACAAATACCACAAAGCTTTGGTTTTTAATCTTTAAGCCGTTTAAAATCATCGCAAGCGGATAGGACAGCACCAGGCATATTATGGTGCATATGATTCCAAGCCGTAGGGATAAAAGCAGTGCCTTGATATTGGTGTGCTGTGCTATTGCAGCCACATATTCAAATGTGAAGCCTCCGTCAGAGCCTTTAAATGCATAGTACACAATCATGAAAAGCGGAAGTATGATAAATCCGATAATCCATATGAGGTACGGCCCTGCGAGCAGCTGTTTCTTTATTTTAGACATCTATCTCCACCGCCTTTTCATCTGAGGACTCAGGCTTGTGCATTACCTGGATATTAAATGGAATCACCTTGATACCCACATGACTGCCGACATCTACATATTTGGTGGTGTGCACCATCCAGTCGTAGCCGTTAGCCTTTACCTCAAGCTCATAGTGCACTCCCTTGAAGATATTTGATACGACATCGCCCTGCATGTAGCCGTCCTCCGCAGGCACCAGCTCCACATCCTCCGGGCGGATGACTATATCGACAGGCGTGTTCTCACCAAAGCCCTCGTCCACACAAGGCATCTTTACACCGAGTATCTCGACAAGCTTATCCTTTATCATAACACCGTCGATGATATTACTGTGCCCGATAAAGTCAGCGACAAAGGCATTTTCAGGCTCATTGTAAATGTCCTCTGGTGTGCCAATCTGCTGGATATAGCCCTGATTCATGACTACGATGGTGTCAGACATTGTAAGCGCTTCCTCCTGGTCGTGTGTGACGTAGACGAAGGTGATACCGAGCTCATTTTTGAAGCGGATAAGCTCATACTGCATGCTCTGGCGCAGCTTTAAGTCGAGAGCGCCAAGCGGCTCGTCTAACAGCAGTACCTTAGGTTCGTTTACAATAGCTCTTGCAATAGCGATACGCTGCTGCTGGCCTCCGCTAAGAGAATCCACAGAGCGGTTTTCAAAGCCGTCGAGATTGACGAGCTTTAATGCATACTTTATTTTGTCATCAATGTAAGCCTTGCTTTTTTTCTTTATTTTAAGACCAAACGCGATGTTTTCAGCTATTGTCATATGAGGGAAAAGAGAGTATTTCTGGAAAACAGTGTTCAGATTTCTCTCGTTTGCAGGCACATTTGTGATGTCCTTTGAATTAAACATGATTTTTCCCTTGTCCGGTGTCTCAAAGCCACCGAGCATGCGAAGTGTGGTGGTCTTTCCGCAGCCTGATGGTCCAAGCAGCGTCAGAAACTCATTCTCCCTGATGTATAGATTTAAATCGTCGAGTACAACATTGCCGTTGTATGACTTTGTGATATCGATAAAATCAATTAATTTCTTTCCCATGGTGTAAACCTTTCTCATGTAATTATAGTACTGGTAGGACCTGTATGTTTATAATTTGCTGCTGTACACACTAAAAATGTGGCCGGCAGTAATTACAGACCTATAAAAGAGCTTCTGCAGGGTAAGCGTCAGAAGCTTGGAGGATTGCTGACCCATATGAGCATGGCATCCTTTGAAGACTTATTTTCAATAAAATGCTTCTTACCGGCTTTAAAATAAAAGGACTCACCGGCCTTTACGGTGTGCACTTTGCCACCATAGCAAAGCTTCACGGTGCCCTTTATCACATATCCAAACTCCTCACACTCCTGAGGCAGATATATTTCAGAACTGCCACCCGGATGAAGAGTGAGCCTGACAGGCTCCATGGAGCGGGTCTGTGCGTTTGGAATGATCCATTCCACCTTGCTGTTTTTTTCCTCGTCAATTTTCTCGAAATAGTCGTTTGCCTTGTATACAATCTGCTCAGGTTCCGAATCTGTAAAAAACTCAGCCGGTGTCATACCCAGGCACTGGATGATATCAAGCAGGGTGCCGACTGACGGTGAATTCTGATTTCGCTCAAGCTGGGAGATAAATCCCTTCGTCAGCTCAGCTCTGTCAGCAAGCTCCTGCTGGGTAAGTCCGTACTGGATACGAAGCTCCTTCATACGATGTCCGATATCCATGTTTACTTCCTTTTCTAATACATTTTATGTTATATTTACTGTAGGTTTAATAATAGATTTTTTGTTTACTAAAAATAAACCAACGAGATAATTTTAATATATTTTTTATAAATGTCAAGGGGAATTTTTGTTGCTTCTTTTATATGGTACGGTTATAATAAATGTATAAATTATATTTTACGTATGGGGTGTTATGAAAATGGGGTTTAAAGAGAATATTAGATTTGCATTTATTGATGAATTTGCCAATGAAATAGGAAAAGAAAAAGCATATCGAATGATGAGTAATTTTAAATGTGAACGTGTGCCGGCTTTAGAATATTTTTTGACAAGAGATTATAATGGACGGATAAAGCCTTATATAGTTTGGGATGATAGTAAAAATATTATTGTCGCATATTTTACATTGATTACTACATGTATGATACTTAAGCCATATGAAAAAACTGATCCTGAGCATACTAAAGAAAAAGACGTTGAAAAAATCATTTCGTGTATTGAATTGGAACATTTTGCATTGAATGATGTGTACTTGAAGTTGGTAAAGGAGGATGGATATAGTAACAGCGGAATAGGAAATTACGTATTTAAAGAATATATCAGCACTGTAATTGCAGTTCTTGTATCAGAAGTTAATTTTTTCTATTTAATTCTTCATGCATATAATAATGATAAAGTAATTAATGCATATAGAAATATGGGGTTTGAAACTATGGAGGATGATGCAGAAGCGGTAATTCCTACATTATCTGATGTAAGGGCATTACATTCTGATTATGCCGGAGATTGTAAGTTTATGTTTAGAGATGTAGAATCAATATTGACTGATTTGGATTAGGAGGAAAAACTATGTACAATAATTCACAAAGTCCTATTATGGTTATATCAGGAAAAAAAGCGGAGAAAATGTTAAGCAAATCAGAGAAACCTATTGCGGATCATACAAAGACAATAGATAGAGCAAAAGATAAATTGAGAAAAATGGGAAAAAAATAAATCTATAAAAAACACCTCATTCAGTTTTGAATGAGGTGTTTTTTATGTATGAAGCCGATAACCGGGATCGAACCGGTGGCCTACGCATTACGAGTGCGTCGCTCTACCTACTGAGCCATATCGGCAAGCTATATTATAGTATCAGATATAAGAGTGTATGTCAAATCAAAATTTTGAGTTGAAATTTTAAGAGAGTAATTTCAGAAAGGTATTGACACCATGATGTATATAGTGTATATATAACACATAAACAGTTGATAAATACAGTACGGAGGTAGCATATGAAGCTGATGCAAAATTCAGGAGTGCCCATCTATCAGCAGATAGCGGACAGCTTCAAGACAGATATTTTGGCCGGCAGGTATGAGCAGGGGGAGTTCCTTCCGTCGATAAGAGGGCTGGCAAAGGACCTGAAAATCAGTGTGATAACCACGATGAAGGCTTATGAGCAGCTTGCAGATGAGGGGCTTATCACAGCGGCGCAGGGCAAGGGCTTTTATGTCAATGCACAGGACAGTGAGATGATAAAGGAACAGCATCTGCGCAAGGTGGAGGAATCGCTGACAGACGCGATAGCCGCGGCTGAGGTAGCCGGAATCTCGAACGACGAGCTTAAGGGAATGCTTGAGGCGTTGCTTGAGGTGGATAAATAAAGATATGAAACGAGTCAGGAGGAATGAAAATGACAACAAAGAATGCAATTGAGGCAGCAAAAATCACAAAGGAACTTAAAAATTTTACACTGGATGTGGAGAATTTCGCAATACCGCAGGGCTTTGCCACAGCTTTAATCGGAGAAAACGGAGCAGGAAAGACAACACTTTTAAATATCCTGGCAGGAATCAGGCTTGACTATAAAGGTGAAATCACATACTTTGGACAGTATTCCGACAAACAGAGGGAAAACTCGGGAGATATTAAAAACCGCATAGGCTATACCGGCCCCGGCAAATACTATCTGCCGCAGTGGACAGTTAAAGATATCGAGGAAATCAGCAAGCTGATGTTTGATGATTTTTCCGCAGATGATTTTCACAGATATTGTGAGGAGCTTGCAATATTTTCACATGGCAGCATTGATATGAAGAAAGCCAACAGCTCATTTTCGGATGGTATGAAGATGAAGCTCATGCTGGCAGGAGTCATGGCGCGAAAGACAGACCTTCTTTTGCTGGATGAGCCGGCATCGCCGCTTGATCCGCTGATGAGAGATAAGCTATGTCAGATGATTGGCGAGTATATCCATGAGGGCAACGGTAAGCGCAGCGTATTTTTCTCTACGCACAATATCTCAGATATGGAAAATATCACCGATTATGCCATTATAATGGAAAACGGACAGATTGTGGAGCAGGGCTTTGTTGAGGATTTGAAGGAAAAATATATCCTGATTAAAGGAGATGCAGCAGATACAGAGGCTGCCGGTAAGGTACTTTATTCAATGACCAAAAATCCGTACGGCTTTGAGGGCATATGCTTGGCGGAAAATATAGATAAGCTCGCAGGACTTAATGTGACAAAGGAGATTCCGACACTTTACCAGATAAGCGTTGCGGTCATGAAAAATAACACAAAGATTGTGATGCGCTAGTGAGAGGTAAGGTGTTATGGAAAGTAAGTCAGGAAGTATGAATGAAAAAATGGTTTCACAGGAACATGATACTGAAAGAACAATTAATAAAAAAGATAACAAAGCAAAGAATGAAGTTCTAACATACATCAGGGATTACCGTGTTATGACTAATCTCAAGTATCGTCTTATAACAAATATACTGATTCCGTTTTTAGCAATTTTTACATCAATGCTAATTGCCTGTTCGAAAACAATCTGGGCATGGATAGGAGTTATAGTAATTGTTTATGATTTTTATATGATGTGCGAGGTGGTGCAGGACTATTTCTGCTTTGGCTGTATGTGCAAGAAGAATGCATTTGGCATGCATTTTTTAAAGACAGGTTTTAACGGAGTAAGATACTTTGAGAATGCAGTTCTTGTGGATATACTTGTAAGACCGCTGCGTATTGGAATTACAATACTCATTGCTTCAATACCATTTATTAAATTTGGAGTTAATATCTGGTCGATATTTGACATTATTATGATATCTTCAATTGTTTCGGTTGGCTCATTAAATATATTCAGATACATGGATCTGGGAATGTATATTTATCTGCTGGCGCTTATAGTTATCTTCCCGGCAATTGCAGGTAGTATAGCTGTTTTGATTTATGGCGCAAAAATTTGGTTTATCGCACCTGTGTTAGCAGTGGTGCTTGTAGGAGTGATAGCAGCGACATATTATCATATGATGGTGCGTATCCGCAGATCATATGTTGATGTGTAGAGGCATTTTAAATTGGAAGTATATTTGAAAAGGAGAAATATTATGCTGAAAGATATTAAATTAGGATTTAAATTATTGAGATATGGCTACAAACTGAAGTTGAATGTGATCATGTTTGTATTCTTTGCAGTAATCGGAATTGCATCCGATATAATGAGCAAGGGAACTTCCATCATAGGTGGTGTATACTTTATGATGTGCGGGATGTTTACATTTCAGCTCATCATGTCGATGGATGTGTCAGAGCTTATCCAGTCCACATCACTGAAAAAGAAGCTGCAGATATACATTCCGGTGATGTCAAGCACGGTAATCAATCTTGTTGTTTTCACATTTTTGGTAATAGAAAGAGTCATTCTGATACAGAATTCCGTAGCAGATAAGAAACAGCTTATCTTCACACTTTTTACGCTCGATGTTGAGCTGTTGACAGTATATCTGTACACAAGCATATGCTATAAGTATTATGTACTTGGCTTTATCGTATTCATGGTTTTGTTTATGGGCGTTTTTACTGTGTTTTCAGGAGCAGCGTTTGTGCCGGTTTCTAATGCTGTTTTTAAGCTTGGACTCCCGGTGGTGGCATTGCTAGGCTATATTGCTATTTTTGCAGGTGGAGCGCTTGAGATATTGATAGGAGAGCTGCTTTACAAGAAGCCTTTGTCAGAATTCGCATTCAGGGGATTTTTCCGTGATGCAAAGTAGTGATGTTACTGTTCCCACATAACAGTGCGACAAACAACACAATGATTTCAAAAAATAAGAAATATTTGTGTAAAAATATTGAAAAAATGATCGCTTTGTAGTATGTTATCATTGTCGGTGTAAAGCCGGCAATGAGACTAATTAACATATTATCAGGAGAAAAATATATTAAATGGATAGTGACAGTTATAGTAAACAACAGTTAGACGACTTGTTTATGGATATGATTGCCTACTATGATGGCGATCCAAAGAGAATCCAGCATTTCACCAAGGTGCACAGCTATGCAAGGCTTATCGGTATAGGAGAGGAGCTTGATGATGCCTCGCTCTTTATACTTGAGGCAGCGGCTTACACACACGATATCGGTATACGTGTGGCGGAGGAGAAGTATGGCAGGTGCGATGGAAAGCTTCAGGAGCAGGAGGGACCGATAATCGCCCAGAAGATGCTCTCACAGCTTGGCTTTGAGAATTACATAGTTGAAAGAATTTGTTTTCTCATAGGTCACCATCACACATATGACAATATAGATGGTCTTGATTATCAGATACTCGTTGAGGCTGATTTCCTCGTAAATCTGTATGAGGATGATGCGGGAAACCGTGCAATCGACAAGGCATATAAGCGCATATTCAAGACTGAAACAGGAAAAAAGATTTTTAGACTAATGTTCGGATATGAAGAAGAGGATTAGTATGAGCCGGGCCGGGAGGAGACTTCCGGCCCTTGTTCGTATTATGCAGCTTATATCGGAAATAGTAATTAATCAGAATAGTAAATATGCAGAATAGTTATCTGAAATAATATTTTGGGATATGTCAAAAATTTTTGAATTTTGAGAAAGAAATAATATAATATGGCAAACAAAATAAATTATCAAAAATTAATGGAAGATTTAATAAAAGAAAATTGCATGGACAATAACTGCACTCCACGGCTTTTGCTTCATAGCTGCTGTGGGCCGTGCAGCACATACTGCATACAGACGCTCTCGGAGTATTTTAAGGTGACGGTATTTTATTACAATCCAAATATTTACCCGCCAGAGGAATATCACATGAGAGCACAGGAGCAGAAGCGCTTTATAGATGAGTTTCCGGTGAAAAATCAGGTTGACTTTGTGGAGGGTGTGTACGACACCAAGCGCTTTTACGATATGGCACGCGGCATGGAGGCTGTGCCTGAGGGCGGGGAGAGGTGCTTTAAGTGCTACAGGCTGCGTCTTGAGGAGAGTGCACAGTATGCAAGGGAGCATGGCTTTGATTTTTTTACTACGACACTTTCCATCAGCCCGTTGAAGAATGCCGAAAAGCTCAATGAGATAGGAAAAGACTTAGAGAGCCAATATGGAGTGCGATATCTTTTCTCTGATTTTAAGAAGAAAGAGGGCTATAAAAAGTCCACGGAGATATCAAAGCAGTATGATATGTACAGGCAGTACTACTGCGGCTGTGTATTTTCTAAGGAGCAGCGTGACAGAGAGATTGCAGCACGTGGGTGAAAATGTGGTTGCGTGACAACAAAAATTATTATATAATTTAGCACAGTAAAGCGGCTGTTTAGAGCAGGCGGCGGTATTACATCTTATTTTTATACAATACATTGTGATACATGAAAATAAATCATCATTTAATAATCAAGGAGGAATCTCATGGCACAGTTATGGGGAGGACGTTTCACAAAGGAGACAGATCAGCTCGTTTACAATTTCAATGCGTCCATTTCATTTGATCAGAAGTTTTATAAAGAGGATATAGAGGGCAGCATCGCCCATGTCACGATGCTTGGAAAGCAGGGCATCATCTCACAGGCAGAGAGCAACGATATAGTGGCTTGCCTAAAGCAGATACTTAAGGAGGTAGAGTCAGGGGAGCTTGAAATCAGCTCGAAGTATGAGGATATCCACAGCTTCGTTGAGGCTACACTCATAGACAGGCTTGGTGACACAGGAAAGAAGCTTCACACAGGCCGAAGCAGAAACGACCAGGTAGCTCTTGACATGCGTCTTTTCACCAGAAAGACAGTGAAGGAGACTGATGATGAGCTTAAGGAGCTTTTAGCTGTTATCCTTAAGATTATGAAGGAAAACACACAGACTATCATGCCGGGCTTTACACATCTGCAGAAGGCTCAGCCGATCACTCTGGCTCACCATATGGGCGCATATTTTGAGATGTTTAAGAGAGACAGATCAAGACTGTGCGATATATATAAGAGAATGAACTATTGTCCGCTTGGCTCAGGAGCACTTGCAGGCACTACATATCCGCTTGATAGGGACTATACAGCACAGCTTCTGGATTTTTACGGACCGACACTTAACAGTATGGACGGTGTGTCAGACAGGGATTATCTGATTGAGTTTTTATCGGCTCTTTCAACTATCATGATGCATCTGTCACGTTTTTCTGAGGAAATTATCATATGGAATTCAAACGAGTACCAGTTTGTTGAGATTGACGATGCGTACAGCACAGGAAGCTCAATCATGCCACAGAAGAAAAATCCTGATATAGCAGAGCTTGTCAGAGGAAAGACAGGCCGTGTATACGGTGCACTCATGTCGCTTCTTACCACCATGAAGGGTATTCCGCTTGCGTACAACAAGGATATGCAGGAGGATAAGGAGCTGGCATTTGATGCATTCGACACTGCAAAGGGATGTATCGCACTTTTTACGGGAATGATTGATACAATGAAGTTTAACAAGGACGTGATGAGAAAGAGTGCAAACAATGGCTTTACAAATGCCACAGATGCAGCTGATTATCTCGTTAAAAAGGGTGTACCGTTTAGAGATGCACACGGTATTGTAGGAAGAATAGTGCTTTACTGCATCGACAAGGGTATTGCAATCGACGATATGAGCATCGACGAGCTCAAGGCTATCTCTCCGGTATTTGAGGAGGATGTATTTGATGCCATTTCAATGGAGACCTGTGTCAGCACAAGGTGTACAGTTGGAGCACCATCAAAGACATCAATGGACAAGGTAATTGCCGTTTACGACGAGTATATGAAGTCAAATTGGCAGAATGAAGTATAGTTTTTGTGCATATTTTATAAAAAACAGGGATAAAAATTATTAATTTAATATAGTTTTTTCCTTGTTTTTCATTAGAGTTTCAAGTAATATATTTCCTATAAAGACAGTTGTACGCGACAGACGGACAAAACCTGATTTTAATGTCAAAGTATAGTGTATGACATGGTCGAAGAAATTCTAGAAGATAGGGAGATTAGAGTAATGAGTGAAAAGCTTAAAGTAGGTATCCTCGGTGGAACAGGAATGGTAGGACAGAGATTTATTTCTCTTTTAGAGAATCATCCATGGTTTGAGGTAACAACAATTGCAGCCAGCCCAAGAAGTGCAGGCAAGACATACGAGGACGCCGTTGGTGATAGATGGAAAATGGACACACCAATGCCTGAGGCAGTTAAGAAAATTATCGTAAAGAACGTCAATGAGGTAGAAGAGGTTGCTTCACAGGTTGACTTCGTATTCTCAGCCGTTGATATGTCAAAGGACGAGATCAAGAAGATCGAGGAGGACTACGCAAAGACAGAGACTCCTGTAGTTTCAAACAATAGTGCCCACAGATGGACACCTGATGTGCCAATGGTTGTACCTGAAATCAACCCACAGCACATGGAGGTTATCAAATATCAGAAGGAGCGTCTCGGTACAAAGAGAGGTTTCGTAGCAGTAAAGCCAAACTGCTCAATCCAGTCATATGCTCCGGTTCTTACAGCATGGAAAGAGTTTGAGCCATATGAGGTTGTTGCTACAACATATCAGGCAATCTCAGGTGCCGGAAAGACATTCAAGGACTGGCCTGAGATGGTTGGAAACATCATTCCATTCATCGGTGGAGAGGAAGAGAAATCTGAGAAAGAGCCACTTCGTCTCTGGGGATATGTGGATGATGAGAAGAAACAGATTGTTCCTGCAGAGTCACCGGTTATCACATGCCAGTGTATCCGTGTTCCTGTATTAAACGGTCATACAGCAGCTGTATTTGTCAAGTTCAAAAAGAACCCTACAAAGGAGCAGCTCATTGAGGCACTCGAGAAGTTCAGCGGAGTACCACAGGAGCTTGGGCTTCCAAGCGCACCAAAGCAGTTCATCAGATACTGTGAAGAGGATAATCGTCCTCAGGTCGCACTTGATGTGGATTATGAGCATGGTATGGGAATCAATGTCGGACGTCTCAGAGAGGATACAGTTTATGACTGGAAGTTCGTCGGACTCTCACACAACACAGTACGTGGTGCAGCCGGTGGAGCAGTGCTTTGTGCAGAGCTTCTTAAGGCACAGGGTTACATCACAAAGAAGTAGATTTAGCAATTTGCTGGAAAATTTATTAAGGAGGGCGGATTTTCCGTTTGTGGGCTGTGGGCACCGGTGTAGCACACAGTAGTATTCCTCAGAAAAAATATGAAGTCAGCCACGGGATTATTTACGGATAGGTTATGGCAGTTTGCAAGTCTAAACTGTCATTTGACCTGTTGGAAACCCGTGGCAGTTCATATTTTTTCTTCGGAACATACTGTGTACTCTCCGGTGAAGGCAGTGTATTGAACGGAAAATCCTCACTCTGTGAATTAATTATTATGCAAAAGTCGAGCCTCTTAAAAGAGGCTCTCTTTTTTGGGCTTTTTTATTCTCAGTTGTTTTAAATAGTTACGCTTGAATTTATATTTTATCGTGGTAAAATAGATAATCTGAGTAGAATATATTTAAGAGGTAGATATAAGTGAAGAATAATAAGTATGAAATTGATATGGTGAACGGTTCAATAATGGATAAGCTTATTTCATTTGCGTTGCCGCTTATGATTTCGGGTATTTTACAGCTGGCATTCAATGCGGTGGATATTATTGTCGTGGGACAGTTTAGTGGCAGCAAATCACTTGCGGCTGTTGGCTCGACTACGGCACTTATCAATGTGTTTGTCAATCTGTTTATGGGTATATCGCTTGGTGCGAATGTGCTCGCTGCCCGATTTTATGCGGCAGGCAAGGATGAGGAGATGTCTAAGACGGTGCACACCGCTATTATGATTGCGCTCATAAGTGGTATTGTGATGGGTGTGGTCGGTGTTATTTTTGCAAGGGGTGCGCTGGAAATCATGGGTACACCGGATGATGTCATAGGTCTTTCCACTATTTATATGAGGATTTATTTTTGCGGTATGCCGTTTTTTATGCTTTATAACTATGGTGCGGCGATTTTGCGTGCTGTCGGCGATACAAAGAGACCTCTTATCTTTTTGATTATTTCAGGCTGTATCAATGCACTGCTCAATCTGTTTTTTGTAATAGTGTGCAAACTGGATGTTGCAGGTGTTGCAATCGGTACGATTGTTTCGCAGTTTGTTTCCAGCGTACTTGTATTATATTGTTTGAGCAAAGCAGATACCAGCTATAAGCTCTGCTTTAATAAGCTTGCGATTGATAAGGAATATATGCTTCAGATATTTCAGGTGGGAATTCCGGCCGGCATACAGAGCACAGTCATAAATATCTCAAATGCCATGCTTCAGTCATCAGTCAATTCCTTTGGCTCAATAGCAATGGCTGGATATACGGCGGCAAACAATATACTTGGCTTTTTGTATGTATCTGTCAACTCAATCACACAGGCCTGCATGAGCTTCACGAGCCAGAACTATGCGGTAGGAAAACAAAAGAGAATGGACAGGGTACTGATAGACTGTCTGTTCCTCACGACAGCGGTAGCACTTGTGATGGGAAGTGCTTCATACATATTTGGAACACAGATACTTGGCATATATACAAGTAATAGCGAGGTAATTAAATCAGGACTTGAGATTATTTCGATTACAACAATCCCATATTTCCTGTGTGGAATCATGGACCTTTTTCCGGGAGCACTAAGAGGAATGGGATACTCAACTGTACCTATGATACTTTCTATAATAGGAACAGTCGGAGTCAGAATCATCTGGATATATGGTCTGTTTCCAAGCCACAGGTCGCTGTTTTTCCTGTTTATATCATATCCCGGTTCATGGATAGCGACAATCATCATGCAGGCTATCTGCTATATGTTTGTCAGAAATAAAGTGAAAGCTACAATAGGAGCTCGGAAATAATAATTAAAATCTATTTGTATATGTGTTAAATTGTGATATAATATTTCCAGTTGATTATTTTGGAGGAATATTATGAAAGCAAAACACACAGATTTAGAGAAACTTGAGCAGCTCTATAAAGAGTCGGGTAACCAGCTCGTAGTGCTCTACGGAAGGAGAGGCTGTCAAAAGGAGGAGCTCATAAAGGAATTTTGTGACGGAAAGAAATTCTTTTACTACAGATGCAGACAGGCATCGCCAGAGCATCAGCTTGAGATGATGGGGGAGGAGATAAGCCGTCAGTACAAGGTGAGCCTGAGCAGACAGACATATGAGGAGTACTTCGCGAGAATCAAATCAGGTGACCCTTCCAAGCTTGTCGTGATAATCGATGAGGCACAGTTTGTGGCAAAGAGGGATACATCATTTATGGAAGCAGTTGCAAAGCTTAAAAAGCACAAGCTGTATCCGGGACCTGTACTTATAATACTTGCCACATCATCTACAGTCTGGGCAACACAGGAGGCATCAGAGCAGTTTAAGGGAGCCGAAATGAAGCTTGAATCGCTCAATTTCCTTGAGGTTGTAAGACATTTTGAAAGTCTTCCGGTCGCGGAAATCGTGAGGATTTACGGAGCAATCGGTGGAGTTCCGGCATATCTGGATAAGTGGGATGCAGCTAAATCCTTTAAGGAAAATATATGCAGGCTCGTATTGACACCATCGGGAGCACTGTATGGTGAGGCGGATGCTGTTATATCCTCAGAGCTTCGAGAGCTTTCTGCATATAGCACAATACTTGCAGCAATCGCAAGAGGTGAGAACAAGCTCAATGATATTTTCCATGCGACAGGATTTTCGCGTGCCAAAATCAGCGTATATTTAAAAAATCTTGCCACCTTCAATATCGTGGAAAAAGTAGTTTCATTTGAGACCGGCGGATGGGAAAATGCAAAGAAGGGAGTATATCAGATAAAAGACACATTTGTTAATTTCTGGTTTAAGTTTGTCTATCCGAATATGTCTAATCTGTATCTGCTTTCACCGGAAGAGTTTTATGATACATATATAGAAAAAGAGCTTGATGCGTATCTTGAGAGATATTTCAGGGAGGTCTGCACAGAGTATCTGCTTATATTAAATCAGATGGGACAGCTTCCGTTTACCATAAAGCGTGTGGGTACATGGATTGGAAAGACAGGCCGCATAGACATCGTGGCTCAGAGCGAGGATAGAAGGAGTATCATCGGCTTCTGCAACTGGGACAAGCCAATGATGACCATGGATATGTGCGAGAATATGGCTATGGCTATGGATCAGGCAAGGCTTACATCTGATGACTATTATCTGTTTTCGGCAACGGATTTTGAACCTGCACTGCAAAGCTATGTAGTCAGAGACCCTAGATTCAAGCTCATCAACATGAATGAATTATAGAGGAGCTTATGGGAAAATCACTGATAATAACAGAGAAGCCATCTGTGGCACAGGAATTTGCGAAGGTGCTGCGGGTGAGCGGACGTAATGACGGTTATATAGAAAATGGAGAATATGTGATTTCATGGTGCGTGGGACATCTGGTCGGGCTGGTCTACCCTGAGTCCTACGACATGAAATACAAGAAATGGCGTCTTGAGGATCTGCCGTTTCTGCCAAAGGAATACAAATATGATGTGATAGACAGCGTGCGCAAGCAGTACAATATTGTGCACGCTCTTTTGCAGAGAGAGGACATTGACAGAGTTTACTGGGCAGGTGATGCCGGAAAAGAAGGACAGACTATTGAGGAGAATATCAGAAACTTTGGTGGTGTCAGGGAAGGCATGGAGGAGCTTCGAGTCTGGATAGATTCGCAGACTGAGGAGGAAATCCTAAGAGGCATAAAAGAGGCAAAGCCGATGAGTGCGTATGCAAACCTCGGAAAGAGCGGCATCATGCGTACCATCGAAGACTATGCGATGGGCATCAACTTTTCGCGTGTCATGTCGGTCAAATACGGCAATCTGCTAAACGATGCAGCGGGTACACGCTCGTACACGGCAATCGCGGTCGGACGAGTGATGACCTGTGTGCTTGGAATGGTAGTAATCCGTGAGCGTGAAATCAGAAACTTTAAGGAGACTCCGTTTTACAGGGTAATCGGCAGGTTTACGGATGCCGGTGTAGAGGCAGAGTGGAAGGCTGTAGAAGGCTCAAGGTACTTTGAATCACCGCTTTTATACAAGGAAAACGGCTTCAAAGAGGAAAAAGATGCACTCGCTTTAATTGAAGAATTAAACGGCAAACAGGCAAAAATTAAATCTATAGTTAAGAATATTACTAAAAAAAGAGCACCGCTTCTTTTCAACCTGGCGGAGTTGCAGGCAGAGTGCTCAAAGAAGTTTAAAATCAGCCCTGATGAGACATTACAGGTGGCTCAGGATCTGTATGAAAAAAAGCTCACAACCTATCCTAGAACAGATGCCAGGGTGCTTTCAAGCGCTGTGGCAAAGGAGATTGGAAAAAACATAGGCAGGCTTAAAGGTTTTGAACCGACAGCAGACTTTGTGGAGCATATTATGCAAAAGAGGCTATATACCAACATAGCTGATACGCAGTACACGGATGACAGCAAGGTAACAGACCACTATGCTATCATTCCGACAGGTCAGCTTACAGAGCTTTCGGGGCTTACATCGCTTCAAAGAGCAGTATTTGAGCTGATTGTCAGGCGTTTCCTTAGTATTTTTTATCCACCGGCAGAGTATGAGAATGTGAAGCTTGTCGTAGATGTGGATAAGGAAAGTTTTTTTGCATCATCAAAGGTACTAAAGAGCGAGGGCTATTTACAGGTGGCGAATCCGCCGAAAAAGAAGTCGTTTGAGGAATCAAACGCACGAATACTTGGTAAAAACAGTGAAACTGCAGATAGTACAGATGAAAACAGCACAGCAAACGGCAGCAATGATGAGATAGTCGTAAATCCCAAGGTGATGCTTGAGCTTGCCGATAAGCTAAAGGCGGGTGATGAGATAGCATGCCAAGGCTATAATATCAAGTTTGGTAAGACATCTCCGCCAAAGCGCTATACATCAGGCTCCATGGTGCTTGCCATGGAAAATGCAGGACAGCTTATCGAGGACGAGGAGCTTCGTGAGCAGATAAAGGGCTCAGGAATAGGCACCTCAGCAACGAGAGCGGAGATAATCCAGAAGCTTGTCCGTATAGGATATCTGAATCTTAACAAAAAGACACAGATACTCACACCCGAAAGCCTTGGCGAGATGGTGTTTGAGGTCGTATACATGACAGTTCCGGCACTTCTTAATCCAAAGATGACAGCCAACTGGGAAAAGGGACTGGACGGAATTACAAGGGGCACGGTGGATTTCTGGGAATACAGGGGAAAGCTTGAGAGCTTTATCCGCAAAGAGACAGAAAAGATGATTGAGCAGAATCTGCGCCCTGAGATTGCAGACCGCATCAGCAGCTTTGCAGGCAAAAATGCCAGAGGTGCGGCGGCCAGACGAAAGATAGGTGTCAAGTGCCCTGTTTGCGGTGGCGAGATAGTGACCACACCGTTTGGCTATGGCTGCGCCAATTACAAAAATGATAAATCAGGATGTAATTTTAATATCGGACAGGTGGCAGGACTTGATATTCCGGAGGAACAGGTCAAAAAGCTGATTGAAGAAGGAATCACCGACACAATCCGTGGTTTTAAGTCGAAGAGCGGCAAACGCTTTGATGCATGCTTAAAGCTCAACAAGGATGAACAGACGAACAAGGTATCAGCCACCTTTGATTTTGAAAATGTAAAGCCGCAAAAGGTCGAGGGCATTGTATGCCCGGACTGTGGAGGCGATATATATGTGTCGCCATACGGCTACCGATGTGCAAACTATAACAGACAGACAGAGGATGGCTGCCATTTCTTCGTTGGAAGGATAGCAGACAAGCAGCTGTCACAGGTACAGTTTTTAGAGCTCATGGCAAACGGCAGAACAGAGACGATAAAGGGCTTTAAATCAAAATCGGGAAAGCGCTTCAACGCATGCCTCGTTTTAAAGAAGGAGCCGGTCACAGAGGGAAGTGAGAAAATGCACACCGTCGTAGCATTTGACTTTGACAATGTGGAGGACGAAATCATAAAGGATGTCGTCTGTCCGCTTTGTGGTGGTCAGATAAAAAAGACATCGTTTGGCTATGGCTGTGTGAACTACAAGGGTGATGAGCCGGGAAGCTGCCGCTTTTCGGTGGGACAGATTGCGGGAAAGACAATCACAGCCGCAAACTTAAAGCAGCTTCTTAATGATAAAAAGACCGAGACCATACGAGGCTTTAAATCCAAAAGCGGGAAACGCTTCGATGCGTGCCTGGTGCTTAAGGAGGATGAAAACAAAAAGCTCTCTGTCCAGTTTGATTTTGACCATGTAGAGCCAAAGACAGTGAAGGATGTAGTATGTCCGAAGTGCGGAGGCAAAATCCAGGTGGCGCCATTTGGCTTTGTATGCGAGAACAACAGGCGTGATGATCCTGAGAGCTGCCGCTTTATGGTGGGCAAGGTCGCAAGCGTCAAAATAAAGGAATCAGTCCTTAAGGAACTTTTGACAAAGAAAAAGACAGAAGTTATATCAGGATTTGTCTCAAAGACAGGCATGAAGTTTGACGCACCGCTAAAGCTCACAGAAGACGGAGATATAGCCTTTGATTTCCCCGAAAAGCCTAAGCCAATCGAGACAAATGTACTCTGTCCAAAGTGTGGCAGACCTCTCAAAAAGACACAGTGGAAATATGAGTGTGAGTGCGGCTTCAATGTTTGGCATACTGTGGCAAAGGTGGAGCTTTCAGAGGAAATTCTCACGGAGCTGTTTACCACAGGAAAGACTAAAAAGAAGGTCACAGGCTTCACCTCCAAGGCGGGAAATGTATTCGATACATGTCTTAAGTTTGAAAATGACCAGATATCATTTGATTTCGATAACCCCGGCGAGGAAGAAGTGCAGAGCACGGCTGAAGTACATAACAATGCTGATGCACATAACAATGCCGATGCACAGAGCAATGCTGATGCATATAACAATGCTGATACACAGAGCAATACTGATGCACATAACAATGCTGAAGTACAGAGCACGGCAGATGATGCGCCGGATGAGACAACCCTGAATGAGATGGGAATCCCAGAGGAATTTCTGGCAGGATTTGATATGGCAGCTGATAGTGTACAGGCAGATGATGTGTCGGAGGCGGCACTTGCGGCGGCGCATGAGCTGTTCGGTGAGTAGCTTTGCCTATAATTAATTATTAAATCTATAATTAATATGAATTTTTATATTTATGTTTAATACTTATATTTATGTTTAATATTTATATTTAAGTTTAAATATTAAAATGACAGTTAAAACAATAGTCAATAATTTTCACATAATTAAAAGAAAGGACATAGAAAAATGGAAAACGCAAAAATAACAAACCTCTATAATCTGGATGAAACAATCGCAAAGGAGTATTTATCACAGTTCACTTATCCATGGGAGGCACTTGCCGGAATAAGTGATTTCATCAAGGAGCTCGGACCAACACTTGACCCTGAAATCTATGAGAAAAGAGGCGAGGATATCTGGGTAGCAAAGAGCGCAACAGTATTTGACAGCGCATATCTGCACGGTCCACTCATCATCTGCGAGGATGCAGAAATCAGACAGTGTGCTTTTATCCGTGGCAGTGCAATCGTAGGAAAGGGCTCAGTAGTAGGTAACTCCACAGAGCTTAAAAATGTAATCATCTTCAATTCAGTACAGGTGCCACACTACAACTATGTAGGAGATTCAATTCTTGGCTACAAATCACATATGGGCGCAGGCTCTATTACATCAAATGTAAAGAGTGACAAGACTCTTGTAGTCGTAAAGGATGTTTACGATACAAAAGAGGAGATTGAAACCGGTCGCAAGAAATTCGGCGCTATGCTCGGTGACCATGTGGAGGTGGGCTGCAACTCAGTGCTCAATCCGGGAACAGTAATAGGAAGAAATTCAAACATTTATCCGCTTTCAAGAGTACGCGGAGTCATCCCTGCAAACCACATTTTCAAGGACAAGGACAACGTAGTTCTTAAAAAATAGTAATGTTGTTTGAAAAAATATTGTATTTTTGTTGTTTTTTGTCGATGATACTCTAGACTTATTACAAAAAATATGAGAGAATAAATCGGGTATGTTAAAACCATAACGAAAGGAGTCTTAAGATGATTTACACTAAGGAAGTTGAAAACATGTGTCCTGTAGCTAAGGGCGCAAAACATGAGCCAGCTCCTATCCCAGAAGAAGGAAAATGGGTTCATTCTAAGAAAATTGAGGACATTTCAGGATTTACACACGGTGTAGGCTGGTGTGCACCACAGCAGGGTGCCTGCAAGCTCTCACTCAATGTAAAGAATGGAGTAATTGAAGAGGCATTAGTTGAGACTATCGGATGCTCAGGAATGACACACTCTGCAGCTATGGCAGCAGAAATCTTACAGGGTAAGACAATTCTTGAGGCATTAAACACAGACTTAGTTTGTGATGCCATCAATACAGCTATGAGAGAGTTATTCTTACAGATCGTTTACGGTCGTACACAGTCTGCATTCTCTGATGATGGACTTGCTGTTGGAGCAGGACTTGAGGATTTAGGAAAGGGACTTCGCTCACAGGTTGGTACAATGTACGCAACAAAGGCAAAGGGAGTTCGTTACCTTGAGATGGCTGAGGGCTATGTAACAGGAATCGCTCTTGACAAGAACGATGAAGTAATTGGATACCAGTTCGTTTCTCTTGGAAAAATGACAGATTTTATCAAAAAGGGTGATGACGCTAACACAGCTTGGGAGAAAGCTTCAGGATCATACGGTCGTGTAACTCCAGAGCAGGGTGCTGTTAGGATCATCGATCCAAGACAGGAATAAGAGGAAAGGAGAACGACAATGGCATTATTTGAAGCATATGAAAGAAGAATAGACCAGATCAATGCTGTACTTAACAGCTATGGTATCAGCTCAATCGAAGAAGCTGAAAAGATTACAAAGGACGCTGGACTTGATGTTTACGATCAGGTAAAGAAAATCCAGCCAATCTGTTTCGAGAACGCTTGCTGGGCATACACAGTTGGTGCAGCAATCGCAATCAAAAAAGGATGTAGAAGAGCAGCAGACGCTGCAGCAGCAATCGGAGAGGGACTTCAGGCATTCTGTATCCCTGGATCAGTTGCTGATCACCGTAAGGTAGGTTTAGGACATGGTAACCTTGGAAAGATGCTCCTCGAGGAGGAGACAGAGTGCTTCTGTTTCTTAGCAGGTCACGAGTCATTCGCAGCTGCTGAGGGTGCTATCGGAATCGCTGAGAAGGCAAACAAGGTTCGTCAGAAACCACTGCGTGTTATCCTTAACGGACTTGGAAAAGACGCTGCACAGATCATCTCACGTATCAACGGATTCACATTCGTAGAGACACAGTATGACTACAAGGCAGCTAAGCTCAACATCGTATCTGAGCATGCATACTCAGACGGACTCCGTGCAACAGTTAAGTGTTACGGTGCAGATGATGTTCAGGAAGGTGTTGCAATCATGCATCACGAGAACGTTGGTGTTTCTATCACAGGAAACTCTACAAACCCAACTCGTTTCCAGCATCCGGTAGCAGGTACATACAAGAAAGAGTGTATCGAGCAGGGCAAGAAGTACTTCTCAGTAGCATCAGGCGGTGGTACAGGACGTACACTTCACCCAGACAACATGGCAGCAGGACCAGCTTCTTACGGTATGACAGATACAATGGGACGTATGCATTCAGATGCACAGTTCGCAGGATCTTCATCAGTTCCGGCTCACGTTGAGATGATGGGACTTATCGGAATGGGTAATAACCCAATGGTTGGTGCTACAGTAGCAGTTGCCGTTTCCATCGAGGAAGCAGCCGAGGCTGGAAAGTTCTAAATAGACTTTACAAATTGAAAAGACGTTAAACCCAGGAAGTACCGTAATCACAGCGATTGCGGTACTTTTTTGGTGCCTGGAAGTGGAAAAATGAAATTGGGTGTGAGATGGTGTAAAAAGTGGTGAAAATGGGAAAGTAGGAAACCGGTAGGTAACAAGTAGGAAACATGGAGAAGGTAACACTTTTTCAGTTACCTGCAGAATGCGGAAATACCGCAACCACGAGGGTTACGGTATCTTTTCCAGTTCGGCTCTGAGCCATTCTAAGTCACGGTCTGTATAAGCCGCCTCTGTTATGTCGGTGATTCTGTGACCGACAAGTTTTTTGATGGTGTATTCGTCAACCTCGGCTTTCTTTGCCATGGTGATGAATGTCATTCGAGGGTCGTGCGGCCGATGATCGTCTCTGAGTTTGAGAGCGGTGATCACTTTATCGAAACGGCCGGCATATTTGTCGTAGGTGATTGCCATGCCGCCCTTTGGAGAATCCGGATCATTAAAGAGCCGGTGGCTTCCAAGTTCAAGGGCATAGTCGTAGTTTTTCTTAACCAGGTCAAATATTTTCGGGTGGATAGGCACCATACGGTGTCGCCCGGCCTGTGTTTTCATACCACCGACAATATAGCGTTCTTCAAGATGCACGTCCTCTAGTTCCAGTATGGCGAGTTCTTGCGGTCGCCATCCCATGTAGCACTGTATGAGAACCCAGTCCACGAACCGGATTTTGCCGACGTTTTCCCAAAGCGTCTGCATCTCTGAGTCCTGGAAGATGATGTGGCCACGTTTTGCTTCTTCCTTTTCTTTGATGATGTCGTCCGACAGTTCAAATGTGCGGGAGTAGTTCTTATCAACAAGCTCATATTCGAGCGCATAGTCCAGCATTAAATTAAACATAGACTTGATCCGGGATTTTGTGCCTGCAGACGCAAGCACCTTTTCGCCCTTATTGGCTCCACGTGAAGGAATGATGTAGCCATCTTCCATTATGCCCTTGATGTGGCGGGCACGCAGGTCCTTAACACGCATTCCGGCAATGGCGTGGCAGTAGCTCCATGCTGACTTGATGGTACGGCAGGATGATTCACTTTCCAGGGTAGGGAAGTAAGCTGCAGTCCATTTGTCGTAGAGTTCCGCCAGGGTCATAGCGGCATTTTGTATATCGTAAGGATTAGCTCCGTACTCAGCGAGTGCCTGCAGAGCTTCCTTCTTAGTCTTGAATGTTCCAAGAGGAACACGGTTTTGCACGGTCTTTCCGGTCTGTTCGTCCGTGATCCAGCCTAGAGTAACACGGGCCAGGTAAGGCTTACGACGGTTTCCGGAAAGTTTTGTCACGCTGCCGTAGCCGTTAGGTAGTTTCATTTGACAACCTTACTGATTCCACAGCCGCAGGCAGGCCAGCGAAATCCGTTTTTGCTGGTTCGAGTTTAAGGAGAGAAGAGAGCGTGATTGTTTTCTGCTCCGGCACCTTCTCATTAAGAACCGAGGTGGGTAGAACATAAAAGTCCCAGTAGTCGAGATCAAGAATTGAAACATCACGTGTACGAGCGGTAAAGACGCAGAACACATACAAATCACTGTTACGCATAGCCATAGAGGCGTAGGTAGCTCCATCCCAGGCAAATTTCTTTGCAATGTCGAAGCTAATCTGCGAGAACACATCTTCCAGAGTCCACGCCTGCAGATAGGCAGACGACTTGACCTCGATCCGGAGACCGGAAGGAGAAGTAAGGTCGAACGGTAGCCAGTCGGCACGTGCGACGTCTTTTGTTTCCAAGGCAGAGTGTACGAGAAATTCGGCAAGCACTCCACGGTGGGTATTGTTGAGCAGATCAGAATACGCCCAACGCCAAAAATCCTGCAGCATGATAGAAGTACCGGAACCATGCAGGGTAAATGGTTCATTGCCGTTTAGTTGTTCCATGGTTTCCTCCGTATCTTTCCAGGAGCGTCCATAGGACACGCTTATCGTCGCTGGAAGCGATGGAATACAAGGACACGAGCATTTTATCGTCCGGGACATTATGCCGTCCAAGAAGGTAATCTACGGACACATCGAGGGCATCAGCCAGTAGCACGACATTATCGACGGTCGGTGTTCGCAGTCCATTGAGGTAGCGTGAGATTGTAGCGGCAGTCACACCGGAAAGAGCGGCAAGGTCGTTACCGTTCAAATGGTGTTCCTGCATACAATGCGAAAGACGCTCTGAGAATTTGTTAATATCCATAGGCGTAACCGGAGATACCGGTACCACGTATGGAACAGTCTAAAAGTTTCTTGCACTCAGAGTCCGTAAGCGGACCGTATGAGTGAACCAATCCGAACAACTGCAGGTCAGTGAGCATAAGCCGGTGCTGCAGGTGCCGGATCTTTGCTACGACACCGTAGGAGCGGTTCCTGGTGCCGTGATTGCAGCTGTCACAAAAAGAGGAGAGATAAAGAAGCAATGCAGCGGCATCGTTCCCGGACCTCTCCTCATTGCGTGCCAGCTCAAAGTATTTGTTATTCATAGGCACATCTCCTCAGTACCGGCCGTAAAGTCGGTACCATTCTAAACTGATAATCTTTTTTCTTTGTCGAGGTATTTCTGAGACTCTGTATAGGCTTTCAGAAATCCCTTGAGTTCCCCGATAAACTCAAATTGTTTGTTCTGTGGCAATGCCCGGTACAGTTCGAGAAGCTCGTCCTCTTCTGCAGTGGTGAGCTTGCGGGCAGGAGCCTCTTCGCCGGTCAATAGGTAATGAACTGACACGCCAAGGAAGTCTGCAATCGGTTTGATGTATTTCGCTGGTGGGTCGCTATTGCGAGTTTTCCAGGTAGACATCGTAGATGTCCGAATGCCGAGGCGGTCGCACAGATCAGTAGCCTTTTTGTCCGTTTTTTCAAGGGTTTCAGTGATTCTTTCGATGATTTCCATAGGCAACCTCCGTGGTAAAAATAATACGCAAATAAGAGCAAAAACATTTACAAACTCGCAGATACGTGCTATAATAAATACATGAAATACAAAACAACTCAAAGTTGCGAGCCGAGAGATTGTGCTTGTATTTCGTGCGTCTGTTTGCGAGTTTGTAAAGAGGTTTACTTACATTATAGCACGCAAATCAGAAAAGATAAATAGTTTTTACACAAATGCGAGAAAGGAGTGAAACGCAAGCATGAAGCAGGAAACATCACAGTGGGGCAAAGCTGTTAAAAAAGCAGTAATCGACCACGATATGACATTGAAGCAGCTGGCCGAAAAAATCGGCTACAGCAATGCTACTGTTTCCCAGGTAGTCAACGGCAGATATTCCAATTCGAGTTACAAGGTAATCGCTGAGAAGATCAACGAAGTGCTTGGAACGGAAGGACTGCCGGAGAGAACCGAAACACCGTCCGATGAATGGTGTCAGACAGTGAAGGTGGAACTGGTAAAACAGAGCATGACCGTCAATGAGCTGGCGAAGCAGCTGGATGTCTCCAGGGATCGGCTGTCACTGGTAATTAACGGCAAGATGATGAACGAAGCAATCGTAAGCGGGGTGAATAACCTGCTAGGAATCAACCTGGTCGCTGTTCCAGCTGATAAGTAAATTATAGCGGAAGGGTAGGTAACAAGAAATGGGAAGAGGCCCTACAAACGAGAACACAAATATGTATTTCCAGGCCAGAAAAAAGGCGGCAACGTACAACGAGAGGCTATGGAGCCGTGAAGGAGCTGCAGAACTGTTGGGGATATCGGTTTCAACATTGGCAGATTACGAGCTTGGCAATACGAAGGTTGTCCCGGTGGACAAGGTGGTGCTTATGGCTGACCTCTACAACGCCCCGGAATTGATTACTGGGTACTGTATGCGAGAATGCCCGGTACACGGATTCCTACCACTGGCAACCGAAGAGAAAAGTTTAGAAGGAATTGCATTAAGGCTTTTACAGAACTTCAATGAGGATTCATTGAAGAATATGCGAGACAGTCTGATCGAGATAACTGCAGATGGAAAAATCACAAAGGATGAATTGCCAGCCTTGGAAAAAATCATCGGGCAGCTCGAAAAGATGGCAGAGGTAATAAGCGAAATGAAAATTGTCGGAGAGAAGTATTTGAACGGCAAGTAAGCCGGAGCAACGCCGGAAAGGAGTTCAGAATTGAAGAAAGCAAGTAAGCGAAGAATATTGTTTGCGGCAAGAATGGCAACGATGGTCGGAGCTGCCTGTTTTGCAGTAAGTGGCATTTCAGAAACGCTCGGGCAGGAGAAAGAAAAAAGCCGGCCGGTCTACATAGCCACAGAGGAAGTGGCAGAGACGACGTATATGCCGGAGGTCGAAGAGACAACACAGCCAACGGAGACAGCAAAGGCAGTTGAGACAGAAGAACCGTTGATTGCAAGTATGGATTGGGACAAGGACGATTCTTACCTGCTATGCAAGATAGCAATGGCCGAAGCTGAGAGCGAAGGCGTGAAAGGAAAGGCACTGGTCATGCTGGTGGTCCTCAACAGAGTTTGGAGCAATGAGTTCCCGGACACAATCGAGGAAGTCATTTTTCAGAAGAACCAGTTCAGTCCAGTAGCAAACGGAAGATACGACGCAGTAGAGCCGGACGAGGAGTGCTACGAAGCATTGAAGCTGATCCAGGTAGACCATTGGAACGAAAGCCAGGATGCTTTGTATTTTGAGAGCAAGAGCGACAGTAAGTGGCACAGCGAGAATTTGGAATTTCTTTTCAAGTACGGCAAACATTACTTCTATAAGTGAAAGGAACAGGCGGTATGAGAAGATTTAGAAAGAAAGTCAGAAGATTTGTGAGACTGTATTGGTTTTGGGTAAGCCTGGGACTGGTCCTCACAAAAGTATCGGTTGAAGCAGCGTACATTGAGAGAGGCTATAAAGCCTACGGCGGTGAGTGGCTGGTCTTACCAGTGGTGTTGATCGTCGGATATTTCGTAAATGAGGCGAGAATGTACCTGCCGGACTTCATCGAAGAATGGAGAGAGGAGAAAGCCTATGAGCGAAGAGTTGCAGAAAATCGTAGACGAGTACAGAGAGAAAGAAATTCACATCTCAGATGAAGAGGCTGAGCAAATCTTATGGTTGTGCAACCGGAAGATGGATATAAGCAAGATCGAGAACAGAGAGGAATACCTGCCGCTGCTATTCAAGGACGAGGTTAAGAACTATCTGTTCAGATGCTCGGTAAACGCTACGACGTTTTTGAGAAGATTGGAGGCAGAAGGAATATGTGTGCAGAATGCGGTATGAACCCATGCCATCCAAGATGCCCGAACGCACCGGAGCCGGTACCGGTTCACGAATGCGTGAAATGCGGGTACGGAATCCTGGTAGGAGATAAGTTTTGGGATTCTCCGGAAGGGAAGATTTGTGAAGAATGCGTGGATGATATGAGCGCAGAAGAAATATTAAAGTTGTGTGGCGAAAGCCTCACGGAAGCAGAAAAGGAGGAAAGGTAGTATGGCAGAACAGAATGCAGTGGCAACACAGCAGGGAACGCAGTTAAGTGTAGCAGCGCAGGTTAAGAGCATGATTTCCCAGGACGCAGTAAAGAAGAAATTTACGGAAGTCTTAGGGCAGAAAGCACCGCAGTTTTTAGCATCCATTACGAATGTGGTTGCTGGATCAGCACAGTTAAAGAAATGCCCGGCAACAACGATCATGAGCGCAGCGTTTGTAGCAGCAACCTACGATTTGCCGATTGACAGCAATTTAGGGTTTGCGGCAATCGTGCCTTACAACAACAATAAGTACAATCCGCAGACGAGACAGTGGGAGAAACATCCGGAAGCACAGTTTCAGATGATGTATAAGGGATTTATCCAGCTGGCGATCCGCTCCGGATATTATGAAAAGATGAACTGCTCGGTTGTCTATAAGGACGAGCTGGTTTCATACAATCCGATTACCGGAGAGGTTGAGTTTGTGACGGACTTCTCGAAGTGTACGCAGAGAGCCGAAGGAAAATCGGAGAACATCGCTGGCTATTATGCCTGGTTTAAGTTATTGACAGGTTTCAGAAAAGAACTGTTTATGACAACGGCAGAGGTTGAGAACCATGCCCGCAAGTATTCGACAGCGTACAGATACGACCTGGAAAATAACAAGAAGGGCAGTAAGTGGACGACAGATTTTGAGGCAATGGCATTAAAGACGGTTATCAAGATGCTCCTAAGCAAGTGGGGTATTTTGTCAGTGGATATGCAGAGAGCAATCCAGGACGATCAGAAAGTTTACGACGAGGACGGCGAAGGAAGTTACGGTGACAACCAGCCAGACATCGTAGAGGCACAGGACCCGTTCGGTAATATCGAGCAGAAAGAAGAGGAACAGCAGATCGGCGGCTTAGATTTGGAAGAGGTTGAATAGGAGGAAGAAGAATGCAGCTGACATCAGAAAATTATTACAGCCAGGAGGCTAACAAGGAGTACATGAGCGTATCGGGATATAAGGATTTTGCCGGAACCTACGGCAAGATGCCTTGCGAGTTCTACGGAATGGAGAAACTGAACGGACGCTGGGAGGATGAAAAGAGTACAGCACTGCTGGTAGGAAGCTATGTAGACAGTTATTTTGAGGGAAGCCTGGATCAGTTCAAGAAGGACAATCCGGAAATCTTCACTCAGAAGGGAGAGTTAAAGGCAAACTTCAAGCAGGCAGAGGAGATCATCGCCCGTATCGAGCGAGACGAATACTTCATGAAGTATATGAGCGGTCAGAAGCAGGTCATTATGACAGGAGAACTGTTCGGGGCGAAGTGGAAGATCAAGATGGACTCATACATTCCGGGAGTGGCTATCGTTGATTTGAAGGTCATGGCATCCATTACGGATTTGAAGTGGGTAAAAGACATCGGCTACCTCGATTTTGTCCGTTACTGGGGTTACGACATCCAGGGGGCGGTCTACCAGGAAATCGTGAGACAGAATACCGGCGAGAAGTTGCCATTCTTTATTGCGGGAGCAACGAAGCAGACAGAGCCGGACATCCGTATTATCCACGTAACAGACAACTATCTGCAGGAGGCATTGCACATGGTAGAGATGAATATGCCGAGAATCCTCAGAGTTAAGAATGGAGAGGTTGAGCCGGACAGATGCGAATTGTGCGATTGCTGCAGACACAACAGAGTCTTAAAGAAGCCGATCTCGATTATGGACTTAACAGCAGGCATTTAAGGAGATAGGCGGTGACTGAATGGCAGACAACAGAAAGTATTACTACCTAAAGCTGAAAGAGGACTTTTTCGACACGGACGAGATGAAGATTTTAGAGAGCATGAAGGACGGATATTTATACAGTAATATCCTGCTGAAACTCTATCTGAAAAGCCTGAGCAATTCCGGCAGGTTGATGTATAGAAATGTGATTCCGTACACGCCGGAAATCCTGGCAACTTTGACAGGGCACCAGGTAGGCACCGTCGAGAAAGCATTGGATGTATTCAAGAAGCTGGATTTAATCGAGATGCTCGATAACGGAGCAATCTACATGATGGATATTCAGAACTTCATCGGCCAGTCGTCCAGTGAGGCTGACAGGCAGAGAGAATATTACAACCGCATGAAGGCTGAGAAGGAAGCACTGGCAGGAGAAAACACAGAAACGCCGGAACTTCCGGAGCCGAAAGAACCGGTACTGCCTGCAGAACGGAAGTCAAATAAGGCGATTGGTAATTACACCACGGATTTCGAGGAACTGTGGGAGGCATACCCGAGGAAGGTTGATAAAGGGCAGGCATACAAGAAGTATAAGGCCCGCCTGGAAGATGGCTTCTCCCACGAGCAGTTGTATGAAGCGGTAAAGAACTATGCGGCACAGTGTAAGAAGCAGAGAACAGAGACAATGTACATAAAGCATGGCAAGACATTCTTAGGAGAGTCAACGCCGTTCCTGGACTATCTGCCAAAGGACAAGCCGGTACAGAGCGAAGCAGAGTACGACGACAACGAGAATCCGTTCGGAAGGAGTGAGTGACGATGAATTTGGATTTGCAGAAGGTTTTACCTGCAGAAGCATTCGAGACAGAGCAGAATGAGGGCGACTACATCGGCAAAGACGGACTGCTTTACTGCGGAGTCTGCAGAACCAAAAAGCAGACCAGGTTGCCAGCGTCGGATTTTACCGGCGGCAGGGAGATAATTGTTCCATGTATCTGTAAGTGCAAGGTTGAGGAGAACAAACGCAAGGAAGAGGAAGAAAAGAAGAGACAGGAAATGCAGCGTTTGGAAAGATTGAAAGCCAGCAGCCTTATGGACGCCAAGCTGAAAGCGGCAAGGCTGGACGGATACCAGGTGGACGGAGACAATCAGAAAATCTACAACCTCGCAGGCAATTATGTGAAAAGGTTTGACGAAATGTACGAGAAACGCCAAGGGTTGTTGTTTTGGGGGACGGTCGGAACCGGGAAGAGTTACACGGCCGCCTGCATTGCGAATGAGTTGCTGAATCAGATGATCCCGGTGGTTATGACATCATTCGTGAAGATACTGCAGAACATCCAGGGCAACCCCGACGAGGAAGAAAGAATAATGGCGGGACTGAATGCGGCAAAGCTGTTGATTATCGACGACCTGGGAGCAGAGAGAAGTACCGATTATGCGTTAGAGAAGGTGTACAACATCATCGACAGCAGGTATTTATCCGGAAAGCCGTTGATCCTCACTACGAATATGACATTGAAGGATATGCAGGAGTCAGAGGACATCCGATACAGACGTATCTATGACAGAATATTTGAGATGTGTTTTCCGGTAAGGTTTGCAGGCAGAAGTTGGAGAGAAAAGGCGGCGTCGAAGAGGTTCGATGCCATGAAGAATTTAATGGAGGAATGACAGCATGGGATTGATTAAGGTGGCAGAAATCAGCATTGAAAAGCTGGAAGATCGCAAGACGGTTACGGCAATCCTGCACGAGAACGGTTATACCGTCGGGCCAGGAAAGAGAAAAAAGACAGAGACCGGAAAGCAGTTAGATTACTACTTGAAGGTGTATGTGGAGGAAGGCACAGATAAGGCAGAACTCTACAAAGCAACAAGCGGAAAAACGAAGGTGACAGCCAAGAAGGTGACGGATAAGATGTCGGCCGAGATTGGCGACAAGGCATAGGAGGCAGAAAGTGGATGAAGATATGAAGCAGATTCGTTTCACAATACCAGGACAGCCATTCGGGAAACAGAGACCGAAGTTTTCAAGAGCTGGGGCGTATGTTAAGACGTACACCCCGAAAGAGACCACCAGTTATGAAAACCTGGTGAAGCTGTTTTATAACGAAGCAGCCAAAGGAAAGATGTTTCCGGAAGGGGCAATGCTGGATGTAAGGATAATTGCATATTACGAAATTCCGAAGTCTACCAGCAAGAAGAAACGCAGGGAAATGTTGGAACACAGGATCAGACCAACCAAGAAGCCGGACTGGGATAATATCGGCAAGATTGTTTGCGACAGTCTAAACCTGGTAGCGTACCACGATGATTCGGCAGTTGTGGATGCACAGGTAAGGAAGTTTTACTCAGAAACGCCGAGGATTGATGTGATGATAAAGGTCGTAGGACCGGATCAAATTTAGGAGGTAGACAATGGCAGGAAGAAAGAAAACTGAAACAGTGGAAGCAGAAGTTGTTGAGACAGCGGTAGTACCGGCAGGGAAAATGGAGTTCAGACTGATTAACCCGACAGAGGATGGTTTTCTCAGACGCATTCAGTGGAACAAGGAAGAGTTGGAGGCTGCAGTAAGAGCCAAGATCGCCGGTTACGAGAATGTGGTTTACACCGAGGAAAACATTAAGGCAGCGAAGAATGACAGGGCAGAGCTGAACAAGCTCATTAAGGCTATTGAGGAGAGAAGAAAGCAGGTAAAGAACATCATCAATAAACCTTATGCAGTGTTCGAGGCAGAGTTAAATGAAATCACGGCACTTATCAATGAGCCGGTCGCACTGATCGACCAGCAGGTAAAGGCGTTCGAGGAAAAACAGAAGGAAGAAAAGAAAGAGGCTATCAAGGCTACCTACGATGAAAATATCGGAGATTTGGCCGAGGTATTGCCGTTTGAAAAGATTTTCGACAGCCGTTACCTTAATCAGACATATAAGCTGGCAACCGCACAGAAGGAAATTGTGGACAAGATCGACACGGTTAAGACAGATTTGGAGATTATCGACATCCTGGATAGTAAGTATAAGTTGAATGCGAAGGATGTGTATATCAAGACCCTGGACCTCAGCAAGGCACTGGCAGAGAACAAGAGACTGGCAGACTTGGAAGAAAAACTGGAAGCAGACAAGCGTCGTAAGGCTGAGGAAGAGGCCGAGAGAAAACGCCAGGAAGAAATCCGCAAGCAGAAGGAAGCTGAGGAGCAGGCAAAGCGCGAGGCAGAAGAAGAGGAGCGTAAAGCGGCAGAAGCTAAGAAAGCACAGGAAGCCGCCGCAGAAGTCGAACAGACAGAACCTCAGTCCGAAATGGGTAAGGTGATTGAGTCTATTGAAAAATCGGCATTCGCCCAGGCAGTAGCCGGAGAAACGCAGGCGGAACCAGCAGCGCAGGTGGTTGATCCGTTTGCGCCAAAAGAAGAACCTGAGCAGGAAAAGAAGTACAGAGTACGTTTCTTTGCAGACGGAACTAAGGAGCAGCTGGGGAAACTGATTGCTTTTATGAATGAGAACAATATCAAATACGGCAAGATTGCAAAGGAGAGTAAGTGATGAATGATTTTGACAAGAAATTGGATTTCGACAGCAATACCTTCGAGAATATGAAGCACGATATGAATTTTGTTCTGCAGAGACTTCTTGGAAACATGATTGAGAAGCAGTCCAACGAAGGAAGTATGACAATTAAGATTGACGTTACCATGGTAAAGGAGTTTATCCCGAACTATGACCCGAATATCAAGGGAGAGTCCAGGGAGATTAGCAAGCCGCAGTTCAAGCACAAAGTCACATCTGCAGTAAAGATTACCGACGAGAAAGGTGGAAATCTCAATAACGAGATGGAGATGGTTATGGATGAAGAGACTGGTTGTTATGTATTACAGCCGATTGCGAACACCCAGCAGAGAACGATTTTTGATTCAGACTTCATGCAAGGTCAGAAGCAGGAAGGTGAAGGAAACGAGGATATTATCGACGGTACATACATCGATGCAGATGTAAGACCGGCGTTACCTGGACCGGCAGATGAAGAGAAGCCTGCGGAGACCGAGAAAACAGATACCCAACCTGCAGAAGAAACGCCGTCAGAAGAGAACAACGGAGAGCCGGGAGATACACCGGCCGAGGAACCTAACGAGGAAGAGCCGGAGGATATTACAGACGACATCCTGGGAGATGCAGACACAGAAGGTTACGATTACGAAGATCCGGAGGAGTAGATATGGGACTGATGAAACCAAGAGTGAGCAGTTATGTGGACAGAGGCAATGAATTGATTGCAAAGGGCAAGACCAAGCAGGCAATGAACCTGGTGAGTCACGGTCTGCAGTATTACTCAGAGAGGGTTATCGACAGCATATCTCCATACGCCAAGAACGACGCGGGACTGATAGTTTTAGTCCTGCGCCACCTGGCAGATGAAGTCGAGAAGAACAACCCAGGAGCAAAGGAACTGGCGGCTGGTATGGAGAAGTGCGTAGGCAAACCTTCCCTGCAGGAGATTGAAAGAATTAAGAAACCGAACAGAAAGTAAGGAGGCAGAATGAATACACCGGAGAGTGATATGGAACAGATGAAATTTGCGAGAGAATGGGTAAGAGCGCATGCTGCAAAGAAGATGGCAAAGTATGAGAAAAAGCTGAGAAGAGCTGCAAAGGATTTCTTCGGGCATCCGGTAGCAATCGCATATTTGAAGCCTGGCGTGATGCTTGAGATTAAAGATACCGGAGAAAAGGCAAAGATTGTAGCGGACGAAGAGAAAGGATAAGCGATATGGCAAGAGGTTTCTTATACGTGTATGAGCGGATATACAAAGGAGAGACTGAGATGCAGGCTGAGTTCCGGAAGATACCGGTCAACGGTAAGCGAACCTCAGTAGCAGATCAGAAGAGAGTCCGGAAGATTATCTCAGATAACGCATATAGAATAGCGCAGGAATGCTCGGTGCTGGTGAGCTATCCAAAAATGAGAATTGAAGGTACTGCAGTCAACTTGGAAGATGCGAACATCATGCTCCCGGACTGCAGAATCATCAGCATTGAAGAATTGAAGAAAATTGAGCGGGGGGGGGTGAAATAGGTGCGAAGGCACAAAGAGACCGAAGAGGAAGCGGTAAAGAGGCGGCAACAAATGTATGGATGCAATGGAAAGTGTTGCGATAGAGTAATTGATCCGGAAACGGGCGAAGGCCAGTATTTCATATGTGGTGGTATAGATACCTGCGACGAAACAAGGGTAGGCGAGTTTATAGGAATGGTAGGAGCAGTACTGTTTATCGTCCTGGCACCGATCATGTTTATAGCGGGAATAGTAGCTTTGATAGTGTTTGGAATATAGGAGAGCAATAATGGAATGTGATGTAAGAAAGGAGTGATAAAATCCCATGAGGTCCCATGATCCGTTCGGGACTTGCAGGAACTGCGGGTGTCATATTATGTGGGTTAAGACAAAGGCTGGAAAGAATATGCCGGTAGACCCAACGATGATCAGCTACCGCAGGCCAGGAGCAGGAGTGAAGGCAAAGGAGAAGATAGTTACGCCGGAAGGCGAGGTCGTATGTGCTGATAAGGTATCATCCGAGAGCGCAGAAGGCTTTGGCTACATATCACACTTTGCCACCTGCAAGGCAAGAAACCGTTGAGAAAAAGAAAAGCCGCCCCTTTGATAGGAACGACTCGTGACTGAGAATATTATACTCGCAAATGCGAGCAAAGTCAAGGAGGCGACATTATGGCAACGGAGAATAAGGAGAAGGCAAAGGGCGAAGCAATCTTCCCACTAACGCAGGAACAGATCAACCAAATAGCTGCTATCGGTGCCAAGGAAGGTGTAAGGGCATACAAGGAAGAGCAGAAGAAGGAAGAGCGTAGGAGAAAGAAGGAAGATAGCAAAGTCAGAAAGACAAAGAAACTGCTCAGCTCGTACAGAAGAATCAAGGCGACATTATCGGATGGAGAGCAGTTCACTCCGGAGGAGCAGGCAGAACTGAGATGGAAGTTCATTGAGGACCTTATGGGAAACACAAGAGAGATAGCAGGAAAGTCCGAGAGGACAATCAAAGATACGGAGCGCAAGCGTGAAGAGGATTTATACTGCGTGTTCCGGATAGAAAAAGCGACCGAAATGTACCGTGAGGAGTGCGAAAAGAGCGGAAGCGAAGAGGCGAAACGCCGTTATAGAGAGTTAAGCATGATGTACCTGGACGAAAAGCCTTATACGGTGCAGGAGATTTCGGAAGTAGAAAACATAAGCGATAAGACCGTCTACAAGGACATAGGAATAGCATGTGGCATTGTGGCTATTTACTTACTGGGTGCGGATTTCTAAACGCTCCCTGTGGCTGTAAAACAACCTGGTAGAAAATGAGTAGGTTGCATAAAGAATTACCAAGTGGTAATATGCTAATTAGCCGATAACCCAAATGTCACCCCTAAAAATAGCCAGTTGTATTTCTTCCCAACGGCAGGCACGGCAGGGCGAAATCCCTGCCAGTTAGCCGAAGAGGAAATATGAACAATCGGTTAAATAAGGCTATTTCAGTGTACTTAGGCAGGTCTGTATAGTATAATAAAACTATAAACAACCAGCATAAAAGGAGTGATTGAGATGGCAATTTGGATTAGCAGGTATAGCAACAAGGAATTACAGAGTGGCAAGTATTACCCGGTAGGAATAAGCATCGGAACACCGAAGTTTCCGCTGGGATACACGCTGAGGAAGCAGTGCTACTCACTGGCACCGAAAGGCTATATGCTGAATATGGAGCTTGACAGATTCAAGCCTGCATATTACGAGAAGTTGGAAGGTATCGGCACCGACAGAATTATTGATATGGTCGAGAAGATGAATACGGAGGCAAGAGCAGAAGGGAAAGAACTTGTGCTTCTCTGCTACGAAGATGTGAGAGTTCCAGGAGACTGGTGTCACAGAACCGTATTCGCTGAGTGGTGGGCGGAACAGACCGGAGAACTGATTGAGGAGTTATACGATCCGTCAGAGCCGAAGGTCAAGAAGTCTGCAGTCAAGAAAGAAGGCAAGGAACCTGTCAAGAAGGCAGTCGAAGCCAGGAAGGAAGAACCTGGTTACGAGCAGCTGAGTTTGTTTGGTTTGGCAGGGATTTAATCATAACATCCGGAACTGGTGTAAGTAGCACGTGGCTATTCCATAGTTAAGGTCCTGTTCATCGCAGGGTTCCGGTCCAAAAACAACGGCATCGCATCCGAAAGGGTACGGTGCCTTATTTGTTATCACGGAACGTACCTCAGTGTCCTTCGGGTCTGAGGTCTTTTTTGTGCAATATGCTGAGGCAGGTATCAAAAATCCCCGGGTCAGTACCAGGGAACCGCCTCGGCTTTTTGTATATATTGAACAATTTTTAGGGAAGGAGACAAGGATATGGCATTTTTTATGGATCCGGGAGCAATGTTCCTGGGGTGCTTAGGTCCGTCGGAGCAGAAGTTTCTTGTTACTCTGATAGAGACTGCAGCAAAGTCCGGATATACAAGGTTCGTTGAGCCGTGTGCCGGTACCTTTGCAATGGCGAACCTGGCAGTACAGAATGGGTTTAGGCCGGAGCAGATCGAGACCAGCGACGTCAATATGATGTCAACAGTCCTCGGATATGCGATTACCGGCCAGTCATTAGAGCCACTGGAAATCCATGCACAAGGCTTTAGTGACGAAGAGCTTCTTGACCCGGCAACGGCATTGTATGCGCAGCTGTACCTCAGAACCTCGAAGAATGCGGGCAATGATTATTTCTATCAGATACTCACAGACCTACGCCTCAGACGAGAGGAACACATCGAGAGTATCAATCGGCAGATAGAGGTAATCAAGAATCTGCTAGGTGGCATGAGCTACAGACCATTGGATATGTGGGAGCATCTGAAAGAGGTGCTGGACGATCCGCACGCTTTGGTTATTGCAAACCCACCGACCTACTTCTCCGGATATGAGAAGTTCTACGACACACAGGGCAAGATGACCTGGAAGGAACCGCCGTATGAACTGTTTGATCCGGAGACAGGGCACCAGCAGTTCTACGACCTCTGCATGGATGCAAAGGCGTTGGTTATCTGTTACCAGGAGAAGAGAGCGGGCGAAGCGGTAGGATATACGATATATGCTCGCTCCGGCACGAGAGCAGATTTGAATGCTTACATCACTACGAACCGGGAGGTAGAGGCAACCGCCCTGGCAAACGGCAAGAAGATAAAGCGCCCGGCAGAGAGTAAGTTACAGCCGTTAGACTGCAGTATGCTTCCGAGAGATTATGTGATCCGGGAAGATAGCAGGGTACAGGTTATCCCGATTAAGTCAGCAGAGGCTCAGTATTACAGAGAGTTATGGACTCACAATTTTGTCGGTTCATCGGCGACGTTCAACAGGGCATTGCTGATTGATGGCTATGTGGCTGGGGTATTCGGCATCTCGAAGATGGCGGCAGACAGCGTATTCGTTTGGTACGTGATGAAGGTGCCACACAAGACATACCGCCTCGGCAGGCTGTGTTATATGCTGGCGCAGAACAGAGATTTTGTAGATACACTCCTGGACAATATCGAACAGGAGAAGGTCACAAAGATGCGCACCGCAATGCTTACCAGGTACCCGGAGAACAAAGAGGTACGAGGCATCATGAAACTGGTAAACAGGGTTGAGGACAAGAAGAACGGCTACAAGCTCACGTATGAGGCTGAACTAGTAGAGGGAAGAACCGAACAGCAGACGCTTCAAGAATGGCTAAGGAGGGAAAACGAATGGCAGAAGAACAGAGCAAAGGCATCCAGCAAATCGAAGGATGCGAAGTAATCTATGATATGGGTTCCGGCTTGGTGATCGCCAAGGTTCCGCTGGATAAGGTTAAGGAGCAGGACATCAACGCCAGGATAATGAAAAACGAGATGCAGGATCAGTTGACCGCTAATATCAAGAAGCGAGGACAGCTGGAAAGCCTGCCTCTTTTTGTTTTGGTGGATGGCAAGCTGGAAATCATCAGCGGCCACCACAGAGTAAAGAGCGCACGTGCTGCAGAGATGAAGGAAATCATCGCTATTGTCGATGTGTCCGGTCTCTCACGAAGCAAGATTGCGGCAAAGCAGCTGGCACACAATGCAATTTCCGGTTTCGACGACGACAGTACGTTGAGAGAAATCGTGAAGATGATAGACGATGTGGACGATATGATTGAGTCATTCGTCGGCAAGGAGATCATGGAAGAACCGCTGGAACAGTACGACAAGATGCTGAGTCCTGCGGTTCAGTTTGATTTTAAGAATGTGACGTTTACATTCCTTCCGCACCAGGTAAAGGATATGGACGCACTGGTTAAAGACCTGGAATCAAAGGCTCCGGACATTGTGGGCGTGGCATCCTACGAGCAGTGCAAGGGATTTGTGGAGACACTTAGCAAATATCAGAAGTTTACGGACATCCGAAACGTCGGTGCGGCTATCCACTCCATGATTGAGAACGCCGCTCAGAAGATGGACGACTGCGGTTTCACAGAGGAAGGAGAATGGACCTACCTCGCTAAACTGTTTGGCAGTAATGCGGTACCGGGTGAGTCCGCTTCCGTTATTCAGCAGGCAATCAAGAAAGCTGAGAAGGAAGGGACAATCACGAGTAAGAACAGGTGGCAACTGATCGAGTACCTATGTGCTGACTACCTCAGTGGCAGGTAGTTAATGTATGGCAGCTAAGTCAAAATACAATGCCCCTTACCACGATAACTGGGCGTGGTCTTTGGCTGCAATGGGTGCCACCAATGAAGAGATCGCCCTTGCCATGGGAGTCTCCGAACGAACCATTATGCGATGGGCCAAGGAACACGAATCATTCGGCAAGGCGCTTGGAGAAGGTAAAGGCGTATCAGATGCGAAGGTAATAAGGAGTCTCTACGAGAGGGCTACCGGCTATGAGTACGAGGAAGAGAAGAAAATCATTGAGTATGACAAGGACGGCAATGTGAAACCGGTCAAGATTGAAAAGACCAAGAAGCACGTACCGCCGGATGTCACGGCTCAGATATTTTGGTTGAAGAACCGGCAGAGAGACCGCTGGCAGGATAGACCACAGGACTATGTGGATCAGACCAGCGACAATGATGCGGAGGTTCAGATTTACCTTCCGGATAATGGGAGGGACGATTGATGAAAGAGAAAATCGTATTAGCTCCGCAGAAAGGACCGCAGGAAATGTTTTTAGCGACCTCTGCGGATATTTGCATTTATGGAGGCGCTGCAGGCGGAGGAAAAACCTTTGGACTGCTGTTAGAGCCGCTTCGGTACATGAACAATCCGGACTACAACGCAACTATCTTCCGACGTGACTACACGCAGGTAACATCTCCAGGAGGCTTATGGGATAGTTCACGAAAGATTTACCGCTACGTGAAAGGTTCCCGGCCGTTAAAGACACCAAAACTACACTGGACTTTCAAAAGAGGCGCATCGGTCAATTTCGCCCACCTCGGACGTGATGAAGATTGCGACGACTGGCAGGGCTCACAGCTCACGATGATAGGATTTGACGAGCTGACGCACTTTAGCGAGTACCAGTTCTTTTATATGCTGTCTCGAAACCGTACAGATTCCGGTGTAAAGCCGTATGTACGAGCCACCTGCAACCCGGACGCAGACTCTTGGGTTGCTGAGTTCATTTCCTGGTGGATAAACCAAGAGACCGGCTACCCAATACCGGAACGGTCGGGAGTGATCCGCTGGATGGTGCGGCTGAATGAGGTCGTTACCTGGTTTGACAGCAGGGAAGAGGCAGTGCAGGGAGCTATCGAGAACGGTGTCAAGCCGGAACAGGCTGAGACGATGCCTAAGAGCGTGACGTTCATTGCGAGTACGCTGCATGATAACAAAATTCTGATGAAGAATGACCCAGGGTATTTAGCCAACCTGCAGGCGATGACTCTTGTGCAGAGAGAGCGACTACTGCATGGCAACTGGAAGATTAAAGCCGCCGCAGGTTTGATGTTCAAGCGAGTAAAGGTAAATATGCTGGAAGAGATACCGCCCGATGTTATCAAGTGGGCGAGAGGCTGGGACCTTGCGGCAACATCTGAGGATGAAAAGGGAGACCCGGCATACACAGCAGGCGTGCTGATCGGAAAGAGAAGAAACGGACGGTACATTGTGGCCGACGTTATCAATCGCCGGTTGAGTTCGTCCGATGTGAGAGAAATTATAAAGCAGACCTGCATAGCCGACAGGGCGAAATACGGAAGGGTAGCAACAAGACTTCCGCAAGACCCAGGCCAGGCAGGTAAAGACCAGGCACAGAGTTTTATGAAGCTCTTGGCCGGTTTTACTGTTAAGTGCATTCAAGAGTCCGGAGACAAGGTGACGAGAGCAGAACCGTTCTCGGCACAGTGGTTAGGGCTCGAAGGCATGGATAAGGGCAATGTTGATGTGCTGATTGCACCGTGGAATGAAGAGTATTTCAACGAGTGCGAGAACTTCCCACAGTCGAAATTCAAGGATATGGTGGATGCAAGTTCGTCGGCATTTACAGAGTTGGAGAGTGGTGCTACATACTCAGCACCGCCTAAGGATAGCCAGTTAGGCAAGAGCAGTTATTGGAATAAGTGAGGTGAGAACAGATGGCTAACAAAGAAATCGGTCGCATAGGTCAGCGACGCTACGGAGGAACAATCTATGAGGAGTTCCTTCACGAACTGAGAGGCACACGAGGAATAGAGGTCTACCGTGAAATGTCTGAGAATGACGATGTGGTAGGTGCGATCCTCTTCGCTATCGAGATGCTGGTAAGACAGTGCGACTGGAATGTAGAGCCGGGAGGCGACACCGCAAAGGACAAAGAGGCTGCAGAGTTCGTAGAAAGCTGTATGCACGATATGCAGGACACCTGGACGGACACAATTTCGGAAATCTTATCTTTCCTCACTTACGGTTGGAGCTTCCACGAGATCGTGTATAAGCGCCGTATGGGAAATACGAAGAACCCAACCACGAAGAGTAAGTACACGGATGGTTTGATTGGATGGAAGAAGTTACCTATCAGAGCGCAGGAAACGCTCTACAGATGGGAATACGACAACGAGGACAATCTGCTGGGAATGACTCAGATGCCGCCTCCGGACTTTGGTACCTACACGATACCAATGAGTAAGGCTTTGCTGTTCCGTACAAAGAGCAGGAAGAACAACCCGGAAGGACGAAGCATTTTGAGAAATGCTTACCGATCCTGGTACTTCAAGAGAAGAATCCAGGAGATTGAAGGAATCGGCATTGAAAGAGACCTTGCAGGACTCCCGGTAATGCACGGACCGGAAGGGTTAGACCTTTGGAACGATGATATTGAGGACAACAAGCAGACACGAATTGCGTTGGAAAATATGGTAAAGAGTATTCGCCGAGACGAGATGGAAGGTGTGGTACTTCCGGCAGGATATGAGTTGGAGCTGTTAAGTTCCGGCGGCACCCGACAGTTTGACACGAATGCGATCATCAACCGCTACGATACCCGAATTGCAATGACGGTACTGGCGGATTTTATTTTCTTAGGGCATTCAGAGACCGGTTCCTGGGCGTTGAGTTCCGATAAGACGGAGTTGTTCGCTATGGCAATCGGTGCATTCCTAGACATGATCTGCGAGACATTCAACAGCCAGGGCATCCCGCCGTTGATCGATATTAACGGTGAACATTTTGCAGGCATCACGGAGTACCCAAAGATGTCCCACGGCGACATTGCAGATGTGGACGTAACGAAGGTCGCGGCATTCATCAAGGATATGACTGGCATCGGAATCTTAGTACCGGACGACGGACTGGAAGATTACATTCGCCAGGTCGGACACCTGCCGGAGAGGACAACGGACGACAGAACAGTAGACCAGCGGCGTAAGCAACAGGCGGAGCAGAACCAGCCACCGGAGCCTGAGACAGCCGCAGGAAGCGATGGAAACGACGAAGGCGAAGAAATCCCCGACAATGTGGCGGAAGCCGCTAAAAGGCGATTAGGAAGGAGCGGTGCAAATGGCAATAAGGTTCATACGGCCAAAGCGAATACGCAAGGCAAAGACACCGGGCAGTCAAGAAGTCCTACGCAGACTTGAAGAGTACCTGCAGAACGAATGTGACGAACCGGTTGAAATCCTATGCGGGTTTTGGCAGGATCAGCAGGATGCCATCACGTACCAGGAACTCCGAAAGGCAGTAGCGGACGGAAGCCTCAGCAAAGAGACATTAGAGGCTTGGCAACAGGATTACTCAGTGCTTGTTGCCGAGAGATTACAGTCAATGTGGACGCAGGCAATGGCAGCGGGACCAACCGGGCAACCAATCCTGGACGGTCTCGCTTTTGAGTTTGACACTCAGACACCTGGCGTTCTCGACTGGATCGGTGAAAGAGGAGCTGAGTTTGTTACCCGATGCACAGAAGAACAGAAGGACGCAATAGCGGCACTCCTGGAAAAGAAAATGAGAGAGAGCCATACAGTAGATGAACTGGCAAGGCTCATTCGTCCATGCATCGGTCTGACAGAGGGTGACGCAAGAGCAAACGCCAGGTATTATGACAATATCGTGGCTACGATGCGAAAAGAGCATCCGAGAATGAAGATTGAGAGCATCCGCCGGAAGGCATTGGACGCTTCTCAGAAATATGCAGAGAAACAGCACCGGGCCAGGGCGTTCACAATCGCTCAGACCGAGAGTGCTTTTGCTTATAACCGTGGAGCCGATGAAGGCATACGCCAGGCACAGGGCGAAGGGTATCTTGGAACGATGGTAAAGAGATGGAGTACATCCGGAGACGATTCGGTGTGCGACATCTGCAATGCGCTGGAAGGTACTGAGGTAGATATGGACTCCGACTTTGATTTCAAAGGAAAGGTTCTGTTTGCAGGACAACATATGTTACCACCTGCACACCCGAGATGTGCCTGCGCTATCGAGTATATCGAAGTGGCTGCACCGAGAGGAAGGAAGTGAGAAAGTGAAGAAGTTCTCTGATTTCATCAAGAAGTCTGCAGAACCGCAGAAGAAAGAGCCTGCCAGCAATGTGATTAAAGGCAGGTTTAAGATTGCCAAGTCCGACGACGACAAGCACCTGGCATTTGGCTGGGCGAATGTGGCTATCCGTGCTGACGGAGAAGAGATTGAGGACTGGCAGGAGGATATCATCGAGCCGGAAGAACTGGAAAACGCAGCATACCAGTATGTATTACTCTATCGTGAAGGCGGAGAAATGCACGAAAGAGGCGGAGCTGCAGTCCTGGTTGAATCCGTGGTATTCACGGAAGAGAAAATGCAGGCAATGGGAATCCCGGCAGGCACTCTTCCGATTGGTTGGTGGATCGGCTTCAAAGTAACCGACGAGGATGTATGGGAAAAGGTTAAGGACGGCACATATCCGATGTTCTCAATCGAAGGAGAAGCCGAGAGAGTCGAAGTAGAAGATGAAAACACCTTGTAAAAATGGGGCGTATTGAGTTTTTCAGCAGTCTTAACCTTATAATTCCACATACGAGAGTGTAATAAGGGCATAGGTAGTTCACATTATGGAGACAAATCTAAGCAAAAAGAACAAATTGATAAAACAGATCAGCAAGGCATCCGATATGGTGCCTTTTTCTGATTTCCTGCTCGAATTTATGGACCGCTACGGTTTGAATAACCTGCAAGAGTCCACAGTAGAGCAGTTAGAAGAGTTTATCAGCAACAGAAACATCATTCCGTTATTAGGAGAGGCACCGCAAAGGTGTCTTTTTTAATATAAATCTTGCGGAAAGGAGGAAGCAAAGTGGCAACAAAGTTAAAAAATCTCAGAATCAGCAAGGTTGATTTTGTAGATGAAGGTGCAAATCCGGATGCTCACATTAAGCTAACAAAGAGTAAAGGCGAAAAGGGGCAGTCCACAGGAGAGAATGGCGATAAGAATGGTTTTGTCAGCCGATTGTTCGGTTTCATCGGCAAAAAGGCCGGCATGAACCAGGAAGAGATCGACAGTGCAGTAGAGGAAGTTCTGAAAGGCAACTCTGTTAGTTTCAACGAGCGTTTCAATGAAATCAAGAACAGAAAGATTGCTGATGAAATTTGGGATATATGCTACGCACTGCAGGCAAGCCTCTGTTCGATTCTGAATGATGAGGAGCTGGATAGCACCGGCGCAGCAACAGCGATGAATGAGAGCCTTGACGAGTTCACTGCAGTAGTGAAGGAAGCGATTAGCAACTGGTCCGGCGGAAAGGTAATCAACATCGTAAAGAGTGACGAGGTGACGGAGAGTGACCTGGCAATGATGAAGTCTGCGGCTGCAAGGCTGAATGACAACATCGAGAAGGCACAGACCGCCGCTGGAAAGCCTGCCGGTGAAGGAGACGATCCGGAGGTAGACACAGAGGACAAAAAGGACCAGGGCAAAAAGAAACAGTCGAAAGGAGACAACGAAGATATGAAGATCGACAAGAGCAAAATGACCCAGGCTGAGCTTCTCATTCTCGAAGATATTGAGAAGAGATACGGCGTGGAAGACGACCCGGCTCAGACAGAGCAGACTCCGGAGGGAAAACCTGCGGTAACAAAGTCTGTTGAGAAGCCTGAGCAGAACCAGGAAACACCTGCAGATGGCGAGGACATCTACAAGGGACTCAATCCTGCTGTTAAGGCAGAAATCGAAGCACTCAGAAAGTTCCGTGAGGATGCTGAGAACAGAGAACTTGAAGCCGCAGCAGGCAAGTATGAAATCATCGGCAAGAAGAAAGAGGAGCTTGTACCTATGCTCAAATCTCTCAGAGCTACCGGTGGAACTGCATACAACGATATGATCGCCGTTCTTGATGCCACCGTGGAAGCGGTCAACAAGTCCGGCGTTTTTTCCGAGGTAGGCAAGCCCGGCCACGGCTCTGTGCACGTAAGTGATGCAGAGGGCAAGATCGAAGGTATCGCCAAGAGCTATATGCAGAAAGAACCTTCCATGAGCTATACGGATGCGCTGGCTAAGGCTTGGGAAGATAACCCGGACCTTATGGACGCATACGACGCTGAGGAAGGATTTTAAGGAAGGAGGAAAAGACCATGGCAAAGAGAAACTTCAACGGCTCACAGATTAACCAGTCTGTGACAATCGCAGAGCAGGCCGGTGCTGCTATCGACGATGTGAGAAACCTCATTCTCAAATATGACGAGAATGGAGATGTAGTCGTAGCAACCGACGGCACAGCACCTATCGTAGGCATTGCAATTATTGAGGCAGGCTATAACGACATCTCCGGAGCAGAGTCCGGAAAGGTTGCAAAGGGCGACCAGGTAGATGTTCAGATTAAGGACATCGGCTACATTCTTGCTGGCGGAGCCATCAAGAAGGGCGAAGAGGTAACTGCAACCGCAGGAAAAGCAACAAAGGCAGCTGACGGAGATTATGTGATCGGCGTGGCGCTCAGCAATGCAGCTGAGAATGACTATGTTAGAGTTCAGATTTCCAAGTATCAGAAGAATGCCACAAAATAAAGAAGGAGGAAATGGTAAATGAAAAGAACAACGAAAAGCATCCAGGCAGAAATCGCAAAGGGTGCATTTAGACCGCACACAGCGCTTTCAACAATGGCGCTGGCTTACTATCAGCAGGAAACAACATCTTTTGCAAAGAATATGTTTCCTGTTTGCCCGGTGCAGCTGTCCTCTGACAATTACTATGTATTTGACAAAGAGGATTTGTTACGTGATAACTGGAATAGAAAACCGGCATACGGTTCAGTTGACCCGGCAGTAATCTCAGAGCATACAGAGAACTATGCCTGCCACGTAGATCAGATGATGATGGGTATTGATAATATCCGTCAGACAGACCTTAACCGCAGACAGGGACCTCACACCAAAGACCCACGCCAGCAGAGAACTAAGGTGATTGCAACACAGGCAAACATCCACCAGGATGCAGAGTTTTCAAAATCTTTCATGCGCAAAGGAGTATGGAAAAACGAGGCAACAGGCACCGATTCCGTGTCTGTTACATCCGGACAGTTTATCAAGTTCAGCAACGGAAACAGTGACCCGATCGCTTTCTTCCAGAACAAAATGACTGAGATCAATGAGGAAACCGGCCGCACCCCTAACAGACTTGGATTGGGTGTAAACGTCTACAATGCGTTAAAAGAGCACCCGGCAATCCTCGAGAGGGTAAAATACGGCGGTTCTACTCCTAACCCGGCAAAAGTAAATCTTAACGTACTGGCACAGCTCTTTGAAATTGACAGAATTGTCCTCGACAGAACTGTTCAGAACAAAGCTGGATTAGGACAGAATGCAGATATGGGATATATCGGGGATCCGAACTCATTCCTGTTAGCATATGCGACAGACACACCTTCCGTCGAGGAGCCTTCTGCAGGTTACATCTTCACATGGGATATGCTGGAGAATGGAATTTTGCTTCCGATTCTGAATTATCCTGGCGCACCGGGAACACATTCAGAGCTCGTTGAGGGTCTTATGGCATACGACATGAAGAAAACCGCAGATGATCTCGCATTCTTCGGTTGCGACGCTGTATAAGGAGGTTCGCCATGAAATTGATTGCAAAGAAACGCTGCAGTTATGGCGGCAGAAAATTCTTCGCAGGGGATGAAATCCCGGCAGACATTGTGTTAAATGTCGAGAGGGAAGAAAAACTCGGCGTAATCTCAATCGCAAATGACGAAGCAGGGGTACCGGAACAGTCCGGTGCCCTTTATTCGCAGGAGCAGGTAGACAAGATGATGGCCGATGCAGTCGCCAATGCAAGCAAAGGATTTACGCAGGAGCAGGTGGACGAGATGATCCAGTCCGCAGTCGCAGAGCTTAAACCGTTCGACTCCGACAATGCTGGTTTTACCGTGACAGTCAAGGGCGAGGGTGACAATGTGACGGCGGTTTCCTGCAGTGCAGAGGATATTCAGTCTGTGGTCGATGTACTGCAGATGAATGCGGACGATGGTGCAAAGGCAGTAGCCAACGTACAGTCCGACAGCGTTCTGATTTTGCTTCACGCCTTAGACACACGCGTTACAGTCAAGAAAGCGGCTCAGAAACAGCACGACACTTTATTCTCCGCTGACGGCAATTCAAACGAATCCGTAGGCGGTAACGCAACCACAGACAGCATTACGGAGGGAGCTGATACCTAATGTCAAAAGGTGCATACACATATGAGCCGGGAAACATCACGGAGTTTGGCAAAGACCGTATGAGGTTTGAACTTGGAGACACGATGGTAGAGGGCCTGGCAGATACGACGGCATTGACCGACGAGGAGATACAAGCAGCAATCGACGCATACCCGAATAAGTGGAAGCGTGCGAAGCTGATGCTTCTTGAAAGTTTGTGCCGTCGTTTTGCGTATGAGGTCAACACAAAGACCGGTCCTCTCAGCCTGGATATGAATGGCAGGGCGAAACTTTGGAAAGAAGATTACGACAAGCTGAAAAAAGAGGTCCAGGCAGAATCAGTGTCAGTGCCACGGTTCGGAAATGGGGTAGATGGTCCGCCTTACTTCCATACCGGAATGCACGAAAACGAGAGGGTGTGGAACGGATGATAAATGCGAGATTTATGTATTTAAGGCCGGGAAACTTATTCAAGGATTTTGTTGTCGAGTCAAATACGCAGGTTGTAACAGCGAGCGGAAGGGTAGTAAACGACCCGAAAGGAGACGGCTCAAAGATCATCAGAGGATGTCTTGCCGAGTCCACGAAGGAACAGAAGGAATCTCATTCAACGAGAGACCGTGTTTGCACCCATACGATTGTGCAGGCGGGAAGTCCGGAAGCAAAGAAGTCCGATAAACTCATACTCGGAAATCGCACGTTTTACATCATCGACCTGGACGAGGTGGGTAGCTTGGGTATATCCACAATCTACTACGCCGAGGAAAGGAAGGATGTCAAGTGAAACTGTGGAACGATGGAAAAGCAGGGAGCGCAGGAAGTGCCATAAGGGCAACAGTCAAAGGACAGGTAGCCAAAATCAACCGGCAAGTCGTAGCCAGGGGCGTTAGGGCAGTGAATGCTATGAGAAACGCAGAACTGGAAGTGCTAAAAGGTCAGAGAAGCGGGCGAACATATCGCAAGCCGCACAGCAAAGCGACCTACACAGCTTCGGCACCAGGAGAACCACCGGCAAGACGTACAGGAAATCTCCGTATGCACTGGAATGGCCAGGTAAAGAGCGAAGGCAGTACCGCTGGTGGCGGAGTCCAAATCATTGCAGAGCTGGAAAGCCAAGAGAAGTATGCTGGCTACCTTGAAAACGGAACGAAGAAAATGGCAGCAAGACCATTCGTAGACAAGATCAAGGAGAAGGCAACCCCGGAAATTGAGAAAATTTACAAGGAGCCGTATGGCTAAGGAGGCATGATATATGGCACTGGTAGTAGAACAGCCGATAGCAACCTTCGATTTGAGCGAGATTGCCAGGGGCGATTTGGTCTATGGCAAGCATCGCACATGGCCGGAAGGTAAAGCCGGATTTGTAACATCAGCCACCGAGAAGGAGCTGATCGTCCAGTATCATCCGGGTATCGGCAATGTAACTAATCACTTTCGGATTCCCATTGATGAAGCGGTAGACGCTCAGTGGGAAATCCGATATTCACACGATATGTCGGAGGTCAAGACCTACGGCATCGAAAAGCAGGACACTGAGGAAGGAGCGACAGAGTGAAGCTGGAAGAACTGATTCAGAAAAGGTTCGTCAGTACGGCAGCACTCGCAGAGAGGCTTACAACCTACAACGGTGTGCCTGCTGTTTTTAGTCCGGAAGCACCGGGCGACGAACAGGATGGGTGGGGCGGTGAAACGCAGTACCCTATGGTAACTTACAACTACGACCTGCAGGCAAACGAAGAACGAAACAGTGCCGGTAGTCTTTCGGTATCGATATTCTGTCAGAACACAACAGATGTATTCCCGGAGGACATAGCGCCTATCGTGAAGGAATGCCTGCGTGATGTGATCCTTCTTCCGGAAGGCGGTACGCCGTACTGCTTTACCTGGGCGAGAACGGATGCGTTCACTATGGGCGAGGATGCAGGAAAAGCCGGTGTTGTAATCGGCTGTGAAGTCAGATTTGACATCCTGGAATATCCGTCTATGGAAACGTCCGACCCGGACCCAGTAATGGCGGTTGATAAGTACATCAAGGAATTGTACCCGAAATGCCTGGTGATGGGGTATGACCGGATGGAGGAGATAACCGAAGCCTCAGCGGATCAGCCGGTGGTTTACTGCAGACTGATTTCATCTGAGAAGCAGGAAGAAACGAATACAGTAGCTTGGATGGACGGTAGAATTGCCGTCCATGTTTTGTGCCCGGAAAGCACAGTGAGATTGAAGATGGCCGCAGATATTGCCAACCATTTGTCACTCGACGGAGAGGTAATTATGCTGGACTATTCGCCTATGTTCATCAAGAGACTGCAGGTGAATTACAAATCTGACTACTTGAAGGAAGGCCAGGTATTCATCACAGGTCACTATGGATTGCTTAGGTACAAGGCTAAGCCTCACGTGCTTATGGCAGCTCATGGAAATTACAGTTAAGGAGGTAAAACATGGCTAAGGAAACAGCAACTCCGGCACCTGCTGAAACAAAGGCAGAAAAGAAGCCGGAGAAAAAGGCCCCTGCAGAGTCCGTTTACACAGTAAGCGAGCTTGCAGGCAACGCAAGAAGCGTATTCGGCACAATGCAGGAATGCGTTGTAGCCGCTCTGAAAACTGACGGCAAAGCCGAGTACACAGTATCAGAGGCAAAGGAAATTGTAAGCAAGTTCTTACAGAAGGAGGTTAAGTAAAAATGGCAGGAACATTCATTTTAGGCGAAACTAAGGTGCGTCCCGGTACCTATTTCAACATTCAGAAGAAAGGCGGAAATGCCGCTGCTGGCGTTATGAATGGTGTTACCGCAGTAATCTTCCGTGCAGATTTCGGTCCTCTCAACGAGGCAATCGAGTTATCTGCAGAGGATGGCTACGAAGGAACATTCGGTACCGCACTTACTACGGACGCAATGAAAGAGGCAATCGCCGGTGGCGCAAAGACGATCATCGCCTGCAGAGTCGGTAACGGCGGCACTCAGGGCAGTATCAAGTTGCAGGACAGCGAAAGCACAGATGCAGTAAGCATCACAGCAAAATATCCCGGAGCAAAGGACTTTGTAGTAACAGTCCGTGAAAAGCTCTCAGACAGCACTCTCAAAGAGTGCATTTTTTATGCTGGTACAACAGAGTTTGAGAAGGTGGAATTTACCGCCGGAACAGACGAAGCTAATGCCCTTGTGGATGCGCTGGCGTCTTCCAAGAATTTCAAGGCAGAGGTTATCAAGTCCGGCACCGTAACATTACAGAACGTGTCTCAGTCCCAGTTTACAAAGGGAACTGATCCACAGGTAACGAATGGGGACTACTCCAATGCGTTTAAGCAGGTAGAGGCGTATGAGTTTAACACAATCTGCGTCGATACCGAGGACACTTCGGTACATCTGCTTCTGCAGAGCTTCATCAATCGTATTTTTGATGCGGCATCCCTTACACAGGCGGTCGTTGCCGAGAAACACACGGTAGACCTGGAAACAAGGGAAGCACACGCCGCTTCATTCAATGACGAGAAGATGCACTACGTCCTTAATGCCCATGTGAATGAGCAGGGTACGGAGATCGACGGTTATCAGACTGCAGCACGTATTGCTGGTATGATCGGCGCAGTAGCGGCAAACTCTTCGCTCACTCATACAGTAGTCAGCGGCTTCTCCGAGATCAAGGAAAAGCTGACAAACACTGAAATGATTGCCGCAGAGAAGAAAGGCTGCCTGGTACTCAGCTATAACAAGGCTAAGCAGGTGTGGATTGATAATGCGATCAATACCCTCATTACGCCGAAGGACAACCAGGACGACGGCTGGAAAAAGATTCGCCGTGTTAAGACTCGTTTCGAGCTTATCAGACGTATCAATACCACTTCTGACAACCTGGTAGGCAAGGTAGACAACGACACCAACGGTCGGGCAACTGTAATTTCTCAGCTGCAGGCAGTCGGTGATGCAATGAGAGAGGAAGGCAAGCTGGTAGCCTGCACAGTAAGCGAGAGTTCCGCTTACACAGCAGACGGTGACTCCGCATGGTTCGACATCGATGTAATCGACAAGGATTCTATGGAGCATATCTACCTCAGCTTTATTTTCCGTTTCAGCACCAATGAGTAGAAGGAGGTAAAAAGCGATGATTAGAAACGAGAGAGCCGCCGGTGACTCAAGACACGCACGTACCGGTAAGGATGGAGCGTTCTACAGTGAGGACGGCGTTTTACTTGCGACAGTTGATACGTTCACATCTAACGTGAACTACAACAACGCCAAGTACAGTGTGCTTGGAGACGCACAGGAACACGAGACAGCCAACACATTTGCTGTCAGCCTCACGATGTCTCAGATCGTAGTGGAGGACGACCAGTTCTTTGTAGAGGTCATGGAGGCATTAGAGACTCAGATCCCGCCGCACTGGAACTTCCAGGGTTCACTTCTCGGACGTAATGGTTCAGAGGAGCGTGTGGTTTACAAGGAGTGTATCCCTTCCGGACAGATCGACATTCAGAATGTCACTGTCGGCGATGTTATCAAGAGAAACTGGAACTTCTTTGTCAACAGACCGCCTAAGTTACAGTCACTACTCGGCGTAGACAGATAAGAGGTACCACATAAGAAACCAGTAGGGGAGCCGGAGCGGTTCCCCTTTATTTAATCAAAAAGAATTGGAGGACATTCAAATGGCTAAAGAATTTGTAAAAGGCGTAACAGTAGGCGAGGCAACAGCTGAGGAGAATACTCAGCCTGCAGTAAGCACAGTGGAGACAAACGAAGAGGAAACAAAGCAGGTAATCAGAGCGAATGAGGAGGACTTCATCGCAGGTCTGATTGCGGCTGCAGATTTCGCTTCCGATGAAGAGGAAACACAGAGGATTGAGATTGTCAGAAACGGCAAGCTCGCTTTTGCATTCTCTATCAGACCTCTCGGCTCAGAGGAGTACGACAAGTGCCGTAAGAAATTTACAAAGTATGTTCGTAATAAGCAGCTTGGTATCAAGATGCCGGAGGACACAGACCGTATCAAGTACCAGTCAGCAATCATCCACAAGGCGACTATCGCAGAGGATAGAGAGAAGTTATGGGACAACAAGAAGGTATGGCAGGCACTTGAAAGCAAAGGATTTCAGATTATGTCCGGCCTGGATGTAATCGAGTACACACTTAAAGCTGGCGAGAAAGACCGCATTATTGATGCGATCGACACCCTCAGCGGCTACGAGAGCAACATTGAGGAAGTAGCAAAAAACTAATTGAAGCGGGGGGCAAGATGTGCTTGCTGCATCACATATTCCAAAAGACAGGAATAACCCCCGATGAATTTTACGAGAAACCGAAAGGCGTGCAGGCGTTCATGCTTGCGTCTATGCGGATAACCCTAGAATCACAGAAAGGAGGTAATGACGGTGGCGGAAACACTTAGAATCGAAATTCCTATTGAGACGGTCGATAATACCGATCCGGGAGTCTCCAATGCTACGAAGAAATTCGAGAAGATGGAACGAGCGGCCAATAGTGCGAATAGTTCAGCCAAGAAAGCGAGCGACACAGTTTCCAAGTTTGACAAGCAAGCTCAAAAAACCGAAAAGAGCCTGGCAAGTTGGGCGAAAGAAAAGTACGAAGTCCTGCTTGAAGCGAAGGAACGGATCAGTCCGGTACTCTCTACGCTGGGTAATGGGTTAAGGGGTTTTGCAGGGAAAACATGGAGCGTTACAATGCGAGCGATTGACCTCATAACCTCCCCGGTTCGAGGGATCATAAACCTGTTGAAGAATCCGATCTTCCAAGTCGGAGCGGTCCTGGGAGTCAGTATCGGTCTGAAAGACACGATAGAGACATACAAGGACTTCGAGGCCGCAATGTCACAGGTCCAGGCTATAAGCGGAGCCACCAGCACAGAGCTTGTCAAACTGACGAATAAGGCGAAGGAAATGGGTGCAACCACGAAATTCACAGCCGAAGAGTCAGCGCAGGCGTTTAACTACATGGCAATGGCTGGATGGAAAACCGACGATATGCTGAACGGTATCGAAGGCATTCTCAGCTTGGCGGCAGCTTCCGGAGAAGATTTGGCAACGACATCCGATATTGTTACGGATGCGCTTACGGCGTTCAATATGAAAGCTGGTGATGCCGGACACTTCTCAGATGTATTGGCAGCGGCTGCATCAAATGCGAACACGACAGTCTCCGGAATGGGCGAGACTTTCAAATATGCAGGTTCTATGGCAGGGTCGCTCAGTTACTCCATAGAAGATGTTGCCCTTATGACAGGCTTAATGGCAAATACCGGAATTAAGGGAACGATGGCCGGTACGGCACTCAACTCAATATTCACGAGATTATCGACGAACACCAATGGAGCGGCTGATGCTATGAAAGACTTAGGCATCAGCTTTTTTGATTCCAACGGACAGGCCAGGGATTTATCTGACGTGATGGGTGAGTTAAGGACGGCTACGGCAGGTATGACGGCAGAGCAGAAGTCAAACCTGGCAAATACAATCGCAGGAACGCAGGCACAGAAAGGCTTGCTTGCTATCTTGAACGCCTCGGAAGAGGACTACAATAAGTTGGCAGATGCCATCAACAATGCAGACGGAGCAGCAGCGAATATGTCTGAAACGATGATGGACAACCTGCAGGGTTCTATCACATTGCTGCAGAGTGCAGTAGACGGAGTGAAAATCTCATTTGGTGAAAGGTTATCTCCATACGTGAGAAGCCTGGCAGATTGGCTTACCGATCAGATGCCAGCGGTTGAATCCGGTCTTGATGAAATGATGGACTGGGTAGATACAAAGGTGGACCGCATGAAGAAGAAATTCCATGACTTAACAGAGTCAGAAGAATGGAAAAACGCAGATTTCCTCGGCAAGGTGAAACTGAGCTGGGATGAATTTATTGCTGATCCGTTCAAGGAGTGGTGGGACACCAAAGGAAAGTCAAAATTTGCTGATTTCGCCGGAGACATCGGAAAAGGCATCGGTAGCGGAATTAAGATCGGAGTTATGACAATGCTCGGTATTGACATCTCGGAAACATTCGACGAGGGAACCAGCATCGGAGCGTCGTTCGCTAAAGGATTCTCAGAGGGATTTGATTTCGATGCCGTGTCTGCGAAGTTGATGGATGGACTCGGTAATTTAGTATCAAATGCGGGCAAACTGCTTCCGGGCGGTAAGTCTGCAGATTTGTCGTCTGTATTCTCAGCGGTATTGCTCGGTAAGATTGCCAGTCCGTTTATCAGTCTTGGCAAGGGAGCAATCAGCCTGGGGAAAGCAGGAAAGACGGTATTAGGTTCGGGAACCGGAGAGATGGGACTTGGGACAGCGATGCTTGGTTCGTCCGCAATGGGTACCGGACTTCTCGGAAAGTCAGCAATGCTGGCAATCAACCTCGGAGCAGGAAACCTGGCCGGGGGAGCATCACTAAGCGCAGGAGCTTTATCTGCAGTCGGAATGGGTGCAGGAGCAGGAGCGATTGCCGGTGGTGCAACACTCGTAAGTAGTGCAATGGATTTGTATAAATCTATCAAGTCCGATAATAAGGACGAGAAAGCCGCTTACGGTGGTTCAGCCGCTTGGAAAGCAGGCGGTGTAGCAGCTGGTGCGGCGGCCGGTGCAGCACTTGGTTCTGTAATTCCTGGTCTTGGTACAGCGGTCGGTGCTTTAATCGGTGCCGGTGTCGGAGGTATCGCAGGATGGATCAAGGGCAATAAGGTCAAAGAAGAGTACCAGGATAATGTCGAAGAAATGCAGAAGGAAGCCGAGAAAGCTCAAAAAATTTTCCAGGCAACCGGTTTGTCAATCGAAGATGTGCGATTTCAGAATAAGGCGCTGCAGGATGCTATGAACGATAGCGAGGTTTCTGCGGAGCAGTTTTCAGCTATGTTCCAGGAAGAGTGCGAAAACGTGGCAAAGAATGCTTTCGGAAAGGTTAAGTTATCCCTGGAAGAGGTCAAGAGTATTGCGAGTGATATTACATTCGGTGATATGACGGACGGACTGAACACCTTCACAACTGCAACCGGCGACACACAGCAGGCACTTAGCGACCTGCAATCATCAGTATCAACCTTGAAAAAGGAGAACTGGAAAGTCAGCTTAGGAATGAAACTGGACGAACTGCAGAAGGACGATTACAAGAGCGCAATCGAAAACTTCATCAGCGATAGCCAGTCCTATATTGACAACAACCATTACGAGGCTACAGTCGCTTTGAAGCTGCTTACTGGAACCGACGCAGATACCAGTGGTCTCGACAGCTACTACGGCAGCATGAAGAAACAGCTGGACGATTTGGGAAAAGAACTCAGTGGAAAAGTGGATATTGCCTTAGAGGATAGTGTTATCAGTCTTGACGAGTCTGCAGAAATTCAGAGCTTGCAGGATCAGATTTCTGCTATCACAGGAAAGATTTCGCAGGCCAGGACGGATGCGGAATTTGACACATTGAAGATTAAGTATTCCGGCGCAGAGCTGGATATGGATAGTTTCAATGCTTTGCAGGAAGAGCTGCAGACACAGGTAAGTAATGCGTCGGATCAGTACGAGCAGGCACTTACGCTCACGCTCACAAATCTGAACCTGCAGCTGGCAGATGGAGCTATCACGCAGGAAGAGTACGATGCGGCCGTAAAAGAGGCAACCGATGGCTACTACGCCCAACTGAATGAGATTAACGCAAGAGTATCTTCATTCAACCTGGAAACGATTGCAGAGGCGTGGGACTCCTCACTTCAAGGCTATATGCCGGAGATTGAGGGAAGCACAAAGGAGAAGCTGGAAACAGCTTTGAACAATGCGTTGCTGGCACACCCGGACGTACAGACTTGGACTGCAGCTGATGTGGCAAGCTGGATGGGATTAGACAAGCTCAATCTCGATACGGCAGTTCAGACGGACATTGCGACTCAGATTTTGCAGACGGCACTTGCGGTACCGGATGGCACCAAAGAGAAGATTATGCAGGATTTCAAAGATTCTGTACCGACTGCAGAGGAAATCAAGGAAGCAATCGACTGGGATTCAATGACTAACGAGGATTGGACGGAACTCATGGAGTCCATCACAGGTCCGACGGAAGGCGAGTCAATCGGCTTGAATACAGAGGATCTGAAAAAGAAGATGTCGGACTACTACGGTGAGTATTTCGAGAGTGTCAAGACGTCCTATTCGGAAGCGCTTCACAATGCCCTGGAGAACAGCGGCAGTGAAGAAACACTCAGCACATTTATGCAACAGTATATGCAGGATCAGATGGCCGATTTTGATTTTTCAACGGTCATGGAGAATTACGGTCCTATCTCGAACGAGTATTTTGCTACACTGCAGTCAGAGTGGCAGACAGCCGGTACAAACCTTGGAACGTCTCTCAACACAGGAGCGTCAACGAGTCTTACCAATGGCTCGGCAGGATTGAGAACCAGTTTGCAGACCTCTCTCAATACAGCAACGGCAAGTCCGTTCAGCATCAGTCCGACGGTAAACGTAACACCGAAGTACAACCTGCTGACGCTGCCGACAATTCCAACAACGACATCCACACCGGCGAAACACGCTGCGGGTGGTCGAGTTGGTGGCGGTCCTCAGCTGTCATGGTTGGCAGAGGAAGGGTGGGACGAGTTTGTTATCCCGACAAATCCAAGCCGAAGGACAAGAGCACTTGAATTGTACGAGCAGGCAGGCGAGGCACTCGGCGTTTCTAAGCACGCAGAGGGCGGCCGTATAGAAGGCTCAAATTTGAGTGATATGGTATCAGACCATAATTTATTCACTGAGGCGACAAGAAACGCATCCTATGGCTATAACGAAACCACAGAAGGTAATTACGAGGACAACTCAGCAGAAACATTTGCTCCGGTAAGTTCAGAGGTTCCGACCTCAACGCCACAGACCGGTCCGATCAGTGTGAATGTTGCAGTTAGTCCGAATTTCCAAATCGAGGCGAAGGAAGGTCAGAGCGAGGAAGATATTGTTGCCGTAATCAGAAGGCACTTAGGCGAGATCGCAGACGAACTCGGCGGAAACATCGCCGACAAGTTAAGCGAAGTATTCGCCAATATGCCGGTAACAAGCACGAAAGGAGCGTAGGCAATGGATATTAAACTAATTCCGGTGGAAAAGGGTTCAAAGTTTACGTTCCCGGCTCTACCCGAAAAGGTGCAGGGCAAATATGCAGCCAAGTACCAAAGTTTTGACATCATCTCCCTGGGTACCGTAAAGGTACCTAAGGGGACGGATGTTTCAGAGTTTTCGTGGGACGGTGTATTTTTTGGAGCATCAAAGAAGAATGAGGCAATCGTCAAGACGAATGCCTGGAAAAGTCCAAATGAGTGTGTAAAAATTCTGAATGACTATATGTTGAATGAGACAGTGCTTACATTGATCGTAACGGAAACGTGGATAAACGTGGATGTTACGATTTCTTCATTTCAGCCGAGACCGGTTGGAGCGTATGGCAATGTCGAGTATTCCATTACGTTTGTTCAGAAGAAACCGTTGAAAATCTACAGTACAAATGAACTGAAAATTGCGGCGTTTGTAAGGAAAACGAAGCCGAGAGCCAGTTCATCATCGAGCGGAGGCAATTATACAGTAGTCTCCGGAGATACGCTGTGGGGCATCGCTTCAAAGAAACTGGGAAGCGGTACCAAATGGACGACAATTTACGATGCAAACAAGGATACGATAGAGTCCACAGCAAAGAAACACGGAAAAAGCAGTTCAGATCACGGTCACTGGATATGGCCAGGAGAAGTTCTGACAATCCCAGGATAGGAGGCACGCTATGATTGATTTGGCGAAAATCCAGTACCGGGTCGTGGTTATGGACGAAAGTAAGAACCAGTACAACATCAAGGAGTACATCGAAAACCTCGGATGGGAAGAGAACGACGGCGAGTTATCCGTCAGAACCTCATTTGTGGCGAAGAATGATAAGACATCCAAGGGTTACCTGTCGAAGATAATCAAGCCGGGGTGCCTGGTCGGAGTATTCGCAACAGACGGTGCTTCCCAGGACGAGGAAGTAGCACGAGGGTACGTGGAAACGTGGAATCCGGTCGAAAAGAGCGGAGGGCATACGCTGAAATGTACCTGCTACGACGAGCTTTACAAGCTGCAGAAGAGCCAGGACAACAGATATTTCCCTTCCGGAACCGGCACAAAGTCGGCGATAGAAGGGATTCTTGATGATTGGGAGATACCGCAGGGATCATATCAAGGCCCGAATGCTTCACACGGCAAAACGGTGGAGAACAATAAGTATCTGTCAGACATCATCATCAATTTGCTGGACGATGCAGCAAAAAAAGGCGAAGAGCAGTGCTTTGTGCAGGCCAGGAAAGGTAAGACATCCGTTATTCCGAGAGGAAGCAATAAGACGGTGTATGTATTCCGGACAGATAACACGCAGATGTTCAGTCAGAGCATAAGCACAGCAGATATGATTACTAGGGTCAAGGTTGTAGGGAAGGCAGACGATGATGGAAGAACCAGTGTTGAAGCCACGGTAAACGGCGAGACAAAGTATGGTATCCGTCAGAGAATTTATACGAGAGGTAAAGATGAAAGCCTTGCGGACGCAAAATCTGCAGCACAGGAAATCTTGGACGACGAAGGAAAAATCAAAAAGGAGATTAAAGCACAGTCTCCGGATGTTCCGTTTGTCCGAAAAGGCGACCTGGTGTATGTAATGAGTGAGCTGGCTCAGTCGTATTACTACGTGAAAGGCATCCAGCACACGGCAGACACCTACAGCATGACAATGGATTTGGAACTTGCAGAGCCAAAGAAAGAAAAGGCAAGCTCCGAGAAAAAGAAAGATTACAATGTGGGCGACATCGTGAATTTCCACGGTGGAACCCATTATGTGAGCAGCTACCCAGGCTCAAAAGGCTATAACGCCAGGGCAGGAAAAGCAAAGATTACGATTAAGAACGGTTCCGGGAAAGCACACCCTTGGCATCTGATCCATACGGACAGTGGAAGCAACGTGTATGGGTGGGTTGACGACGGAACTTTTGATTAAAGGCAGGTGATACAGATGGATCAATTTGACGGACACCCAGGGACAGCGAAACTGGCGCAGGTGTTAGATAAGAGAACCTCGCAGAAAACAGAGTCTCCGCTGACTTTAGATTTTGGAGAAATCCAGGCAAACGGAAGTTTGAAAACGAACACATTCCCGGTGCCGATCCCGAAGGGAGACTACACGATCTGCAGACTGGCTGCAGGATTGACACTTTCAACCTCGGAACAGAGCTGGCTTGGCAAATCGCCGTCGGGCGTTCCTCTTCATAGCCACAGTGTAACGATACCCGCAGTGAAAGCGGGAGATCGAGTGCTGGTTGCCTGGATTCAGAGCGAAGCAGTCGTAATTGATGTGATTGAGAAATCATAAAGGAGGCGAGGCAAATGTCACAGCCACTATTTCCGGTTGTTGAGGTACCGGATTTTATCTCGGAGGACAGCCAGTACGACACTCAGTACAAAAGGAGTATGAAGTGGAACACGGAACTGGGAGACTTCGTGAGAGATGGGGCGCACCGGATTAAGGAATGCGACGGCAAAGAAGCCTTCGCCATTTGGTGTTTTAAGATTGCACAGACAGAGCGGTACCGCTGTTTGGCGTACCCCGATTCAATCGGTACCGAAATGGAGCGTGCCATGGATAACGACGATGAAAAAACTGTTGAGTCCATGGTGGAAAGAACAATCACAGATGCAATTATGGTAAATCCCCGGGCAGAAAATGTCCGGGATTTTCAATTTACCTGGGAAGGCGATCAGATGCACGTAACCTTCAAGGTAAAGGGTAGCAACTGGGATGAAGAAATAGAGATTAGCTTGTAAAGGAGGTGGAGAGTATGCAGCCGGAATTTAACAGACCGGAGTTCCTGGAAGGAAACTCGGCAGAGGAAATTCACGAGCGAATGATGAATAACCTGCCGGACGACATCGACGATATGCCGGGTGGGTTTCCGTATGATATGACGATGCCTGCAGCGTTGGAAAAAGACGAAATTATCAATTTCCATATCGTAAGGGCATTGATGATTGCGTTCCCGGAATACGCCTGGGATGAATGGTTAGACCTTCACGGTCGCCAGGTACATCTCACAAGACACGAAGCGGAACCAGCTTTTGGCTATGTGAAAATCACAGCTGCAGAAGGAACCGAGATTTTATCCGGAACGGTATTCTGTACGGCGGCAACCGAAACCGGCCCGTCGATTGAGTATGCCACCACAGAGGATGTGGTTGTTGGAGGCGAAGGATCAGTGCTTATACCGGTATCAGCGGTTGAAGCAGGCACAGGTTCTAATGTAGCGGCGAATACGGTCGTGCTAATGATGGTACCCGATAAGAATGTGACCGAGATTAACAATCCGGAGCCTATTCGTGGCGGCACTGAAAGAGAGACAGACGATGATTTTTACGACAGGATCGCTGCAGAGTACGACAACAGCATGACATACCTGGGGAACGATACGGACTATAAGAGATGGGCGAAACAGGCGGGAGCAGGAGATGCAATAGTTATTTCTACGTGGAACGGTCCCGGTACAGTGAAACTGGTGCTGGTAGACGGAAACGGAAAACCGGCCAATGCGAAGCTAGTGCAGGATGTGTATAACTACATCGTTTCTCCGAATGATAGGTCAGCAAGATTGCTTCCTACTGGAACAGCAGAACTGACTTGTGCGGCAGCCACAACGGTTGCCGTAAATTATGTTATTGCAGGACTCAGCTACGATGAAACAACCGGCATCGAGCAAATTAAGGCAGACTTTACGGAAGCCGTGAGAGCGGTCTATGCACAGGCGAAAACCGAAGGAGTTCTAAGGTACAACGATGTAAGACCGTTGATTTCTGCAATCGCAGGAGTCGAGGACTTTGAAACATTCACGATGAATGGGAAAATGCAGAACATCACTCTGAAAAGCGAGGAGTACCCGGACACCGGTACCCTTAATTTTAGTTAGGGGGTGTGAATGTGGAAAAGTTTGATTTAGAGAATTTCCCGGTCAGCGAGAGTGCAAAGAACATGATTGCCTCAGTTTCAGATGGCTTTTACGACAATTCCTATGTCGGAAAGTGGCTGTATGAGGTCATGGGCCAGGAATACGACACGGCAAGAGAAATAGCTGAGGATATTCTAAACCAGCTGTTTCCGGAAACTGCCACATGGGGACTGATGTACCACGAGATTAAGTGGGGACTGCCGGTGCGAGAAAATCTTCCATACGAGGAGAGGCGACAGCTGATTTACCGGAAGAGAGACTACCGGGCGCCGATGACACCGTATCGGATGGAAGGGTACTTAAAAACCGCTACCGGATTTGATGTACGAATTGCAGACATCAACGATCCGGGAGATTATGGTTTTGTGGCGCCACACCCGAATGTGTTCAAAGCATACTTTATGGGCGAAGGGACACTTGCATCAAAGCGAGCGAGAGCTATGCTGAATGAGCTGAAACAGTCACACACGATGTTTACGATGAATGACCGAACCGAGATTGTATCAGACAATCGGAACTTAGAGGAGATGAATCTGAAAAAGATAATCTTCCATATCGCAGAGTCATTTTGGTATAGCGATCTGCTGGATGGAAGAAAACCGCTGGACGGTTCCAGCCTTCTCTATCCGTATATGAGATACAATCTGATGCTTGGTTTTAAGTATATGCTCGGTGGATTTACAACCCCGACAGACGCAGACCTGCAGAAGGTAAAATTCAGAGCAGAACAGAAAACAGAAAATGATGTCAAGGCAGGAGCAATCCGGATCGCCTCGGACATCATTTTTTGGAATACGCACCTATTGGATGGTTCGTGGGATTTGGACGGCTCACACAGGCTTGATGTTACACGAGGCTATCAACTGGGCGTTGCAATCGTTGCAATGGTTGCCTGCGCCTACAACAAGGTCACAGACTCAATGAAAGTAAGAAGTACATACGGCTTACGGTCAAGTTCGGATGCCAGGGCGGCGATTCGTTCGGAGTTTGAGGCTGATTTTTGGAACACTGTCTATTTGGACGGAAAGCTGCTACTCGACGGCAACGCTATGTTGGAGCACAGAGGCGGCAATAAACGACTTGAAGCTGCAGTTACGCATCACATGGGAATCGAAAGAGAAGATATGGATGTGGAGGCACAGGTCATTACCAAAACAAGGAATTACTGGTTTCTTGATGGCAGCAATGCGCTGGACGGAAAGAAGAACCTTAATTCAATCTATAGAAAGGAGTATATCCAATGAGTACAGAAAAGAGCAAAAACGTGGTGGTCACGAAGAAAGCTAGGGAGAACCTGGTTAAGGCACGTGCCGGAGCCATTACGCTTCCGAAGATTATCGGTATGGTGTTTGGCGAAGGCGGTGTAAGCAGTTCCGGTACGGTCATTGCGCCGACGGAATCTCAGTCTAAGCTCAATAAGGAATTGTTCCGCAAAGCCATTGATGGTTACACATTCCCGAATGACACAACCTGCAGATACGAATGTACCCTTGCAGAGAGTGAACTTGCTGGAAAAGAGATCAGCGAAATCGGATTGTATGACACCAATGGCGACATTGTGTGCATCAAGACTTTTACCAGGAAGGGCAAGGATGATGATGTAGAACAGACATACGTGCTTGACGACATCTTCTAAGCCAGGAAGGAGGCAAAACGTGAAAGATTACACAGTAAAAAGCGAGACTGCGGTATTCTCTGACACTATGAAGATTACCGAAACGACAGACTCGAACCATGCGAGCAATATCAATGCAGGACCTATGTGTGCATTTGAAAATACTATTGCAAATCGCAGGGACATCACAAAAATTCAAAATGCTAAAGCGCAGCTGGCGTTCGATGAATCGGACGGCGGCTTAAATATTATCATCAAGGAGGGTTAAAAATGTCTGACAATGTAATCAATATTCCGAGAGAATCGACGATGAAAGCTCTCATGGAAATGCAGAAAATGGCTGTGGCAGGTGGTGCAAACCCTGGTGCAGCCGACCTTTGCTATAAGTACATGGTTGCACAGTGTACCAGCAAAGAGCAGGTTGACAATCTTTTCATCGAATGGTGGAAATCACAGTACGACGCAAGCAAATTCACAAAGGTAGAAATGCTGGAAAGATGGTTCGGCAGAGTCCTCGAGGACGACAGAGTGCATGGTGTCTCATTCCCACTGTTCGCAACCAGCTCTACAGCCATCGGAGAATTAACGGACGACAGCGTTGGCTTGAAATGCGTTCCATCTACTGCAAAGACGCAGGGGCAGGATGACTTTGCACATCTTCCTCAGTTTTGGTGCCTGGAAGTATCTGCAGAGAAGAAAACAGACGGAAGCCACGAGATTTTCTATGTTGAGCATATCGATGATATTAAAGACGTTCGCTCCGGCGAACATCTTTGCTGGGTATTACAGAAAAATACCTACACGAAAGAGTGGGACGAGGACGGATACCGTTACTTAAAAATGAAATGCCACCAGTCAACCGGTTACGAATTATGGCCGGAAGGAAGAGATCGCACCGGTAGAGTTTATGCGTATGCAGCGAGACCTAAGTATTACGCAGGAATCGGCGCAAGTGGAAAAATCACCTGCGGAACCGGCTTAGCTCCGGTAAACTGGACTTCTCATACTGCAGGTGTTACCAAATGGAGAGACAGAGGAACACAGTATAGTGGAGCGAGCGGAAAGACGATCAAGTTCCTTGACCGTATGATGCGTCTTAAATATGCAAGAAAAGGCAACTCCGGAACAATCGAAGGCTGCTCTAGTTATAACTACCAGTACACGGCTGCATATTCTGAGGAAGGCGTTGAAAGAGTCCTTTTGACACCCGAGCAGGCGGCAAATTTATTTGTTGGAAGCAGTGTTCAGATCGGCATTCAGAGTGGCACAGATAGAAATACTGCGAGCAACTATTCCGTCTGCAGAAACAAGCTCATTACTGCAATCAAGGACGTTGAAATCGGCGGTACCACATACTCTGCAGTTTATGTGGATAACGGTGGTACCACATTCGACACAACAGCCGGAAGCACATATTTAAGCACCGATCCTTACTGGTCCGGTTGGAATGATGATGTACTTGGAACTGACGGAAGCAAGTACAATTACACCAACGGAAAAGAGCCGGGTATGCTGCAGAAAATCGAGTTTATGAACGGCTCATATTTAATCATTAGCGATGAATTATGGCAGTGGAGCACCGATGAAAACGGAGACTATAACTTTGACTGCTTTGTTTGCGAAGATCAGTCCAAAGTAAGCGGAACAGCAATTACCGAGGACTACAAAAAGCTGACAGCCTTAACGATGGTCATTCCGAAAGGTACAACAGGAAAGTGGACTTACATCGAAGATACCGCCATTTCAGATGTTGAGTGGCCTCTTGGTATCGACGCAAGCGGTAGCGGCGTCGGCTGTAAGGCTGGCTTCTACTGCTATCCCGCCGCGTCCGGGGTCCGCGCCGGTTGGTGCTGGGGCGCCTTGCGCGACGGTGGCGTTGCGGGTCTCGCGTGCCGTCCCTCGGACAATTCCGTCGGCGGTGCGTACTGGTGCGGCTCTGTCGGTTCACCTGGACTGGCTGGGTAAAGCAGGGTGAATTGCCTGTAAGGCAAGAGGGGCGGCAGGCCCCACTAAGATATTAACTGTTGCAAGAGTTAATAAAATGGGTTGTATGGTGTGACAGAGGCTGGCTTCAACTGCAATCCCGCCGCGTCCGGGGTCCGCGCCGGTTGGTGCTGGGGCAACTTGAACAACGGTGGCAATGCGGGTCTCGCGTGCCGTAACTCGAACAATTCCGTCGGCGATGCGAACTGGAACGGCTCTGTCGGTTCAACTGGTTAGAGAGTATATCATTCATTGCACCATACAGCACACGCTTATGTGCGAAAATTATTTGAAACCAGCGGCGGCTAGTAGCGAAAGCGAACGTCGCCGGTAATAACCAGATGATATACACGAAAGGAAAGCAATTATGAAAACATACTGCAAACCTGCGAAGGTAGATGTGGAAAACACAGAATTTAATATACCTGCAGTTCGCAAGGCATTTGATGGGAAGTACAAAAGAAGAGATTTTCAGAGATTGCTTCTGAACACAGGCCTGGTGACCGAACAGGAACTTGCGCAAGAGTTCCTTGACGGTACAAAGCAAAAAATATACACAGCTACGGATGCAATAGCAGAAGAATTAACACAGCGCATCAGAAACAGAGATTTGAAATTGCGCCCAATTCGCCAGTTCCAGCGAGAAGATGGATTGACTCACAAGCTCAGAAATATATGCCAGGAATATCCGGATCAGCAGATAATGGAATACATAGCGGTTTACTCATTAGAGGAATTGTTCCATGCGAAGTTACTGCCGATTCAATACGGAAGCATTCCAGGAAGAGGGCAGCTGGCAGGCAAACGGAAAATCGAAAGGATTTTAAGGCGTAAGTTTACCGGAAGGCTGGATGTGGTCAAGTGTGATATTCACAAGGCATATCCGTCCGTAACGGTAGAGTGTGTTATGAACTTGCTAAAAAGAGATATTGGCAAGAATAAAGTTTTAATTTGGTACCTGGGTGCTCTTATGGAAAATTACCCAGGAGAGCATCTTTGTATAGGCGGGTATCTTCCGTCGTGGCTCTTTAACTATGTTATGAGCTATGTTTTGAGATACCTGTTGAGCCTGAGTCAGTCAAGAAGAGGGGTACAGACCAAAATGGTAAAAGCTATCGTTTGCTATGCAGACGATTTTACAGTTTATGGCTACTTCTCACAGCTGACGAAAGCGCTCAAAAAAGCTACGAGATGGAGTAAATCAACGCTGGGATTGGACGTAAAGCCGGCCTGGCAGATATACCACATTTCATCATTCGAGGAAGAGAAAGAATTTCACAGAATGAGACAAGGCGGAAGTCATAAAAGGACGCAGGGCGTAGATATGATGGGGTTCGTTGTACGAAGAACGTACACCATTATAAGAAGCAGGGTGTTTAAGCGTATCCGGAGACAGTTTTTGAGAGCTGCCGTCGATTTGGAACGCTTAGGATATATCCCATGGTGGCGAGCCTGCAGAATTATGGCGTACAAAGGGTGGACAAAGTACAGCAACAGCCAGGGTTGCTCCATTAAGTACAATATGCAGAATTTATTTAAGATTGCCGCACAAAGCGTATCACGCTACGGCAGAAAGGAGTATGTCAAGTATGAACAAAGAATGTTACTCATTGCAGCCGCCTAAGATCGAGGTGTTTCCTATTCATGGCGGTACGGACATCATTCTGAGAAAGAACATCAAGAAAACCACCAAGGAGCCTATGGAAGAGGGTGGAGATTCAACCATCGTTTATGAATGCGACGAGGTGCAGCTCAGACACAAGGGCACAGTTACCAAAACAGAGGTGAACAACAACTTCGAGTACTGGTGGACCATCGGAGAAGGCGGTACCGAGGAAGATGCCGCTGACAAAGAGGCAGAAGCAGCCGGTGAGCCTACCATCATCGAGCGTTTGGAGGCCGTGGAGTCTGCAATTATTGAGTTAGCGGAGGTGATTGTAAATGGCTAAATTTTACTACACACAGATTAAGCTCGGAAACATGACTATCGACGAAGTGCCGACCAGGTGGAGAGCATCCGTTGATAAAATGTTAAAGGCAGAGTAAGGCGAAGGGCAGGTATGTATGCAGCATAAAAGAATCCCATATGCCGAGTTTTACGACTATGACAGATTGGAAAAAGCGGCACACGACCTGCACTGGGAAGAGACAGAGGAAAACGAAATCCTTCTAATCAATCTGCATAATCAGTTGGTATGGCATCTGTACCGGTTCGATAAGGACCCGCGCGCGGATGCCATTCTTTATGCAGTAATAGAGGCCATTTTGGGTGAAAAGGCGGCAGATATTACGGACGTGCCGTGGGAATTACGGTGCGTTTGGGAAGGAGGTAAAAGAGCCAATGTCTTTGAATGAAATTCTCGCAAGTGGTGGAGCGCTACTGCTGTTCTTGACACTGGTGCAGATTACGCCCATCAAGGTAAATCCGTGGTCTGCAGTTGGAAAGATTATCGGAAACGGTATGAGAGCCATCGGAAAGTCGATGAATAAGGACGTTATGGATAAGTTGGAATCAGTGCAGAAAGAGTTAAAAGACCTGGGAGAAAAGCACAACAAGCTCGAAAGGCGTATGGATAAAGATGATGCGGACGAATGCCGCACAAGAATCCTGCGATTTGCCGACGAGTTGAGAAGGGATGTCAAACATTCCGAGGAGTTCTTCAATCAGATTTTGGATGATGTTTCGGACTACGAGCGTTATTGCGCAGAGCATCCGGAATATAAGAACAGCAAAGCGGTAAATGCCATTGCCGAGATAGACAAAGTTTATCAGAAGTGCATGGAAAAAAATTCATTTTTATAACAGGAGGTAAAGAAACATGAAGAAAATTGATTGGGTTAGAAAACTTACAAGCAGAAAGTTATGGACTGCGGTAGCGTCATTCGTATCTATGATGATCCTGGCTACTGGCGGCACAGACAACACGGCAACACAGGTTACAGCACTCATTATGGCGGGAGCGTCCGTAGTGGCGTACATCATCGGTGAAGGTTTGACTGACTCAGCCAACATCGGCTCCAACAGTGAGGATGAGGAGTAATCTGAGAACATATCGTAAGCACAGGGCGGTCGAAAGACTGCCCTATTTTTGTTAGGAGGAAGAACCATGAGTTTAGTAGTTGGAAGCGCGAGAATTGACGAGAACGGTCACATTTCCGGAGGAAAACCGGGAGATCAGACTGGAAACGAGGTATCAACCCAGGCGTATTACGTCCATTCAAAAGGCTGGTACTGTCTGAGACCGAAGAGCATCACGGTAGCAAACGCCATCGCAGAAGCTATGCTGCAGGGATGCAGAAACAACAATATCGGATATTGCCAGGGACATAGAAGCAATGTGATCGAACAGCTGAGAAGAGTCGGAAAGCTCTCTAAAATTTCTGTAAAGACAGAGGCAGACTGCAGTTCACTTGTGAGAGCGTGCTGCATCCAAGCTGGCTTTGATCCAGGAAATTTCAATACGGCTTCTGAGGCATCGGCATTGAAGGCAACCGGACAGTTTATGGAAGCGATTGCGGTAACTTCCAAGACGGAATTGTTCAACGGTGATGTACTCGTCACAAAGACCAAAGGACATACGGTAGTTGTTGTTTCCGGAAACCCGAGACACGGAAATACTTATTATCCTAAGTATGAAGGAACATCGGGGTCTATTATTACGGCGCTTGCTGCAGTGGGCGAAAAAGACACATCGAAGGCGCACCGGGCCAAGATTGCAGCCGCAAATGGCATTACAAACTACGCATATACCGCAGCGCAGAACACCAAGATGGTTAATCTTCTCAAAAAAGGAAAGTTAATCAAAGCATAAGTTCTGAAAAAGGTATCACATCGGGGTGGCTGAAAAGCTGCCCCTTATTTTGATTTAAGGAGGAATTTTCTATGGAAAAACTTTTTGGTATTGATATTTCACACTGGCAGGGAGATATGAGCATTGAGCAGGCCAGGAATGAAAGAGGAGTGAAATTTGCTATTATCAAGGCTGCAGGTGCAGACGATGGCAAGTATAAGGACAGCAAGTTTGAAAATTACTATGCACAGTGTAAGGCTATCGGACTTCCGGTAGGTGCATACTATTACGGCAATGCAAAGTCTGTTGCGGAGGCAGAGCAGGAGGCAGACCATTTCCTGTCAGTTATTGCAGGTAAGCAGTTTGAATATCCTATCTACTACGACGTAGAAGGTAAGATGCTGAACAACAGCAGAGATGTCCTTACGAATATTGTGATTGCGTTCTGTGACAGATGCGAGAAGGCTGGATATTTTGTCGGAGTATATACATCTGATTCACATTTCCAGGCGCACGTAGACGATGATCGCCTGCAGAGGTTCACTCATTGGGTGGCGAGATATTCTTCAAATGAGCCAGTAACAGGTCACGATATTTGGCAGTACGGAGGAGAGTATAACTACATTGCCGATAAGACGATCTGCGGAAGAACTGTGGATCAAGATTTTTGCTATCGTGATTTTGAGACAGAAATCAAGAAGGCAGGTCTCAATGGATTCTCTGCCAGCACAGGAGATGAAGCCAAGGAGCCGGAGATTTCAGAGCCGGAAGGCAGCACACTCGACCTACTTTACAGAACGATGAAGGACGAGTTCGGCGGGGGCGACGCAAGAAAGGCAGCTCTCGGTAGCAGATACAATGAAGTGCAGGATGTAATCAATCACATCGACAAAGCATCCGTGCAGGAACTTGTAGATGAGGTGTGGGCCGGTAAGTATGGTGACGATGAAGTGAGAAGGACTGTTCTTGGCAGTAGATGGCAGGAGGTCCAGGACGTAATCAACGCCGGAAACAAAAAGTATTACACCATTAAGAGCGGAGATACGCTTTCCGGTATTGCGGCGAAGTATGAAACTACGGTCAATGTGATTGCTCAACTCAATGGCATTGAGAATCCGAACCTTATTATCGCAGGAGACACCATCAGAGTAAAATAACAGGAGGAAACGGTGGCATTATGAAAAACTATATCGGCGTGAAAATTGTAAAAGCTGAGCCGAAGGAGAAGAACGGAGTACCTGGGTACGCCGTGAAATATCCGGATGGTTATGTATCATGGAGTCCGAAGGAAACCTTTGAAAAGGCATACCGGGAACTGGACTGCCAGGATTTCATCAACTCAGCAGAGTAAGTAAGAGAGCCTATGATCCGCAGGGGTTGTAGGCTCTTTTTTTATTGCAGAAAAGCGGAACAAGACCGCAGGTAAAATCAATATACAAAATAACCAAAATAAGACCGGGTATTTTGACGAAAAGTTCCCGAGACACGATAGGCGATTTTAGTACCTATCCTATGCCTAAAGACTAAAAGCCAGTATTGAACCGTGTACGAAGTCATAGTTCTATATGTTTTCAGAGGTGTAATTATCCACATTATCCACACGCATTTGTGGATAAAATACGCTTTTGAGAGTACGCAAATGAGCATATATTATTCTATCTCTAATATCTATTATCTAATCTCTAATATCTAGTAAAGAATCCTTGTAGAAACCATAGAAGAAATCATGTAAGAAATCTTACAACACACCAAGCAACCATGCGGGTTTGCAACCCTCGCAAATGAAAATGCAGAGCAATACACTAGTTGGTGTCGATGATCCGGAAATTGCAGAAGTTGTCGCAAGTGCGAAAATTATTTGGCAAAAACTCGGAAAATAGAAGTATATCTATTGACAAATACGCAACTGCGAGTTATAATATAACCATAATCAAACAAAACAATTTGATTAAATCCTAAGGAAGGAGGAATTACCAGTTGGGTAAGAAAGGTAGGAAGAAAGACTTTTCTACAAAGGAAAAGGAACTACTTGAAATCGAAAACCTTAAATTACAGAAGAGAGAAAAGCAGGCCAGCATAATCTCCACCATAGTAATCATGATTGTGTCAGTGATTACGGCAATTCTGAAATGGTTAGGTTTGATTGATTAAGTAGTTCCCTTAACGGTCGGGAGGCAGCAACACCGCCTCTCAACTGTTAAGTCTATCATAAAGGAGGCTGATTTGGCAATGAAGAAATTAAGACAGTTCCTGCAGTCGGTATTGTTCATCAACTTTATGGTCGGCATATACGACGGTATGAGAGCGAAGAATTTGGTAGCAATTTTGATAAATGGAGTAGTGGTACTGGCATTGACCGCCGGAGAAAAGGAAGAGAGGTAAACGATATGAAGTGGGACGTAAAACATGATAGAGCAAAGAAGGTATTAAATCATTTCCTGGATAATGCAGGATATTGGACCGAGACAGAGAGCTTGACAGAAGGACTTACCGAGGACGAAATCCAGGAAGTAAGCACAGAGGTAGCGACGATGATTCAGAGCATTACAAAGAGATACAAGCTGGATGTTGTGCTTCCTGCAGAGCCGGTAGTCAAGGAAGAACCGGCGGCCGAAGAGAAGGCTGAGGAGCAGGTGGCCGAGGAACCTACAGAAGAGGTCAAGGAAGAAAAGCCGGTCGAAAAGCCGAAGAGACGTGGCAGAAAGCCGAAGAAAGAGGAGGTTGCGTAGGATGGCATACGAGAGAAAGACAATCGACACCTGGGAGTTGCAGCTGAATTACGGGTACGGCTGGGAGTACACATTGACAGAGTTCACAAGAGAAGAGGCAAGGGCGAGACTGAAAGAGTACAGAGAGAATCAGCCTCAGTACCCAGCAAGACTTGTTAAGAAGAGAGTAAGAAAGGAGGAGGTTGCATGAGTTCAACGGCAAAGCTGACGGCAGAGCAGATTGAGAACCTGGCAAAGGAAATCAGAGAGTTTCTGCTGGAGCATGGGTTATGGCAGGATGTAGACATCTATTTCAACGGAAAGCGGTTCACACAGCATGATCCGGTAACCGGAAAGTATTACTACAACGACAGAGAGCATCTGATCGAGGAAGAGAACCAGGACCCAAGAACGTATTTCGAGTACGTGAATCCGGACCACATTCTCAGCATGAGCTTTGAAGGTCCGGTATGCGAGATGTTGTATTACGGCATCCTTCCTTCGGTGAGAAGAGAATTTGACAAGATATTCGAGAGATACGGTCTGTACTATGAGTTCGGGCATCACTGGAATTTCAGTTGCTATTACATCTGAGAAAGGAGAAGGCACAATGAATATTGGCGTGGAAGTATTAAAGGAAAGCGTAATCAGAGTGCAGTCACAGTTAAATGACTGGATGGATTGCGTGTTTGTTGTAAGCAAAGATGATGAAGAGAAGGCGAGAGAGGTATTGGAGAAAGCCTGGGACAGTTTTTGGGAAGATGGAGACGGCTGGTGCTACGGCAATTACCTAGAAGATAAGCTGGTAAATGCCGGTATTGCATTCGATGCGTACTACGCAGATGCGGAGGAATGAGGACATGGAAGAATACAAGGACATATCGAGAGGCTTGAAAATGCTTCTCGACAAGGCAGAAGAAATGGGGTGGAACTGGGAAGCCTACATTGAGCCGGGCAGTAGAAGAACCTATGTTGAAATCGGGCAGTCGTCACCTGCGGGCGAAGATTTCTCAATGGTGATTGATTTCGATGAAGAGAACCAGGCAGATAGTTTCAAGGACAGCCTGGAAGCCTACTACGAAGATTTCGACATCGACGAGCATATTGAAATGTGGATAGAAGCCAAGAGAAGCGGAACGAGTGGAGTTCCTTCCACAAGGGAGCTTGTAAAGGATGCAGAAGCCATTGACGGTATGATATCGGAACTGTCGCAGGCCTTGCAGAAAGTAAACATCCCGGTGCTGGTTGGCAGTTACACGCCGCCGGATGAAAATGGAGAAGGCGAGAAGATCGTCCGTGAGTTCTACGGACAGGGACATATCTTCAAAGATGAAGATGCGTTTTACCACAGACCGGATGATCCGTGCTATATCCCGGAATTATCCGATACGGTGTACATGAGAAACAGCATCCTGCAGGAGTGTAACCAGCAGGACGATTTGGCAGAGAAATGGGGAGCTGGACACCTGCAAAGAATGCGGGAAGATGTTTAACTGCTACGGAGTAACGAAGTGTCCGTACTGCGGAGCAGATTATGAAGGAGGCGATGAATAATGGGCTACACCTGGTTAGGAATGCAAAAGCTGACCTGGGAAGAAGTTCTGCAGAGACACGAGAAGGGCGAACTGGCCGGATGTTTCAGACTGTACGATGACAACAGCGAGGCCATGATCGACAGAGGCTATGACTTTGCAGGCGACATCCTGGCACACCACAAGAAAGGCGGTGAGTTCGGAGAAGATATTGGCACAGTAGACCTGGAACTGGCAGACGGAAAGAAAATAACAGCACCGGCGGTCGTGGATGTATCGGCACTCGGATGTATGGATGAGCTGGAATATGAGTTGTGGCACGTGATCGAGGACTACATGGTTCAGTTCGGTATCAGAACGCAGGACGACGAACCGGACTGGGCGACAGTTAAGGCGGTGCAGGAAAGCATTTTAACAGCGTTTACAGACGCAGGTGTGAATTTTAAGTTTGGATATGAAGAAAGAGTTGCGCAAGCAATAAAACAAGCGAGAAAGGACGGAGAGAAGGTATGAGAAGCGCAAAAGAAATTACGGAGTCATTGGAAATCGCAAAGGGATTATGCGAAGGAAAAACAAACGAGAGCTGGAATGCTAGAAAAGCCGGCAGAGTTATGGCAGAACTGATCGCACATTTTAAGAAAAAAGAGATAGAGGAGCAGTACGACAGGGTTCAGATTATTGCGACGGTTGTTATATCTAAAGAGGACATAGACGACATCATGGTGTCAGCACTGGAAGGTGGAATTACTTACTGGGTTGATAAAGTAGAACCAAGGTGTGGGATAGAGTTTGATTTTGCAAGCGATGTTATCTCAAAAGGCGGTTCAATCCTCATTCACGATAACGAGGAAGATGCGACGTATGAATTGACAAAGGCGAAACTCCTGCAGGGAATTAGAATGTATGCAGAACAGCCTAAGAACAATGATATTTTCGAGGTGATCGATCGTGAATTACATATTGACTGCGGTATGGTAGATGCGGAGGTTGCGGACGCAATCATTCAGTACGCTTTGTTTGGAGAAATAATTTACGGTTAGGAGGCGAGACTATGGCAGCATTAGTGGTATTTGCGTTCTTGGTAATCGTTGGAGTTAGAAACAGAAAGTAGGTGTAAGCGGTGGGTAAAGGAATAGTGACAGACTATCCGGAAATCTGTTTCATCTGCGGCAGACCGTCGGAAGCTGAGCATCATTTGGTGTTCGGTACCGCCGGTAGAGAGCTGAGCGAGAAGGACGGATTGAAAGTGCCGGTATGTAACAACTGTCACAATATGGGAGAAATCCTAATGAGAATACACGGAAACCCGATGGCGGAAAGAATGTCAAAGATTATCGGACAGCTGGCCTGGGAAAAAGAATACGCCCTGCAGAAGGCAGACGAATTTGCACGAATAATCGATGCGGATCGGGAAGAAGGCGAAGTAAAGCAGATTATTCATAAGGGCGGCAGGGAGACCTTCCGAAAGAGGTACGGCTGCTCGTATTTGTAGAAAGGAGCGGATCAGATGTTAGGCGGAGGACCATACGAAGCGACCACCTGCCCAGAATGCGGCAGTACGATGTGGAACGGTAGGTGCGAAAATCCGGATTGCAAGTATCACTGGCACCCGGAAGAAGAGGAGGATACAGAATGAATACAGAATTAGTAAGAGCAGTGTTTGACTGTGGAATAGATGATTTGAGACTATTAGATGATGCGGAATGCGATATGTATGCAGTGATAGGTAGAATGCGAGAAGAAAGCATAGAACTGACAATGAACAACATCATCCGGCAGGTGTTTGAAGAAGGCAGATATATTCTTACCAAGGCGAGAGAGGAAAAGATAGCCAGCTTGCCAGCAGAGCCGATGACAGAGGCGGACTTTGAGCTAAGAAGAAACTTGGGAAGGCTGAACCCGGAACAGGATTTCAGTTTTTGGATAAATCTGCAGGACACCAATTTTAGGGGCAAGTCTGAATTGAAGGAGTTATATGAATCAATGTTCGCAGAAGAGTTGGAGCAGTGCGAAAATCTGACCGGATATCCGATTGAATGGTAGGTGATGATATGACATATAGAGAAAATGCGGCGGTGCTGGAAACGTACCTGCATAATATCCGGAACATTGAAGAGGCGCCACCTGGTCCTATGGAACTGGAAGCACTGGATGCGGCAATAGAGGTTATGAAAGCTGCAGTTGAAAATGTGGAGTACGGAGCATTTGCCTGGGACAAGCAGAGAGGTATGTTTGTTCAGATAGGCAGGCCAGTACCAGTAAAGCAGTTGTGTTTGAACCGGTACCAGGAAAGAGTAAGAAACGGAGAGATACCGAGCTGGATCGATCCGGAGAAGTTCAAGATTTTGGAGAGAACGGTCGTAGAGATTGCAAGCGACTGGAAGGAGGCAAGGGATGAATAAAACGGTAAATTTATTTGTATTAGCTGGATGCTGGGAATGCCCGGACGATATTGGAGTAACTGTGGTTGCGATTTCCAGTGACGAGAAACAGCTGATTGATAGACTGGATCAGATAGCAGACACCCAGGCAAAGGAGTATGTGAGCATTGAAGGTAGCATTCTGATGGAAGAGCATACAGACACTAGGTACGAAATCAGCGGAGGTATCAGCGGCAACGCAAGGTTCTACATCACGGAAGAGCCTGCAGTAATCAACGAGGCACTTATGGGCGAGATCAGCAGAGCAATGAGTGAAAGCGACAGAACTGAGGATGTAAAGAATTATCTGCAAGGACTGTATGAAAGCGAAAACCTGGACGAAGAAAAGTACGAGGAACTGGTAGACAGCGAAGAGTTCCTGCAGAAGGCAGTCGAATTATTCGATAAGATGGAGGACTGCAACACGCCGTTCAATACAACGATGGAGTTGGCGGTAGACGAAGCAAGGAAGGAGATGGCAATATGAAGAATACATTAGGAGACTTGAATAACCACCTGTTCGCTCAGCTGGAAAAGCTGGGAGACGATGATCTGACAGGAGAAGAGCTGGAAAGCGAGTTAAAGAGAACCGACGCTATATGCGACATCAGCGAGCAGATCATCAAAAATGGAGAGTTGCAGTACAAAGCAATGAAGCACATGGACGAGTATGGGTACGAAAGACAGAAAGCAGTTCCGGAAATGCTCGAAGTTCATGCGGGGGGGGGCGAACCATAAATGAGAGGCTGGCCCGAAGAAGTGATCGCCTGGCTGCGTGAGAATGTTCCGGGCAGAACCACGAAACAGGTTACAGAGCTGATAAATCAACAGGGGTTCGATAAGAAGTACGAAATGGTGTTTTCCGATGCAGTGATAAAGAATGCGAAGAACCGGTACGGCATAAAGAGCGGAACTAACGGCGGGTTTCCGAAGGGGTACTCTTCCAAATATCCGGAAGGAATGGAAAGTTACATTCGGAGCATTGCGACAGGGAGAAAGACGAAGGAGATAGCAGAACTGGTGTCAGCACATTTTGGAATAGAGTTCAGCGAGAAGCAGTGCAAGGCATACAAGAAGAACCACGACATCATCAGCGGCGTTGACTGCAGGTTTGAAAAAGGACACGTTCCAGCCAACAAGGGAAAGCCAATGAGCCAAGAGCAATACGAGAAGTGCAGGGCGACGATGTTTAAGAAAGGCGATGTCCCGGCAAACCACATGGAAGTAGGCGAGTACACACATACGACAGACGGCTATCTTATCCGGAAGGTTAAAGAAACCGGTCCACAACGGGAGAGGTTCGAGTTTGTTCATAGGGCGGTATGGGAAGAACATAACGGACCAGTTCCCGAAGGTAAGATGGTATCGTTCCTGGACGGAAACAAGGACAACTGCAATATAGAGAACCTGGTACTGATAGACAATGAAGAAAACCTGGAAATGAACAGAAGTCGGTTAAGGTTCGCTGATCCGGAAAGAACAAAGACCGGCGTGCTGGTTGCAAAGGCAAGAGTAACAGTCAGACAGAAGAAAAGGAGAAAATAGATGGAGATTAAAGCGGCGAATGCAGAGGAGACGATCCGCTGCATCCTGGACGAAGAGAAAATGACCCAGCAGGATTTAGCGGACAGAATGGGGATTACGAGACAGAACATCAGCCAATCTCTCAACCGAAACGCTAAGAGCATGAGATACGATAGCTTCTCAAAGATGGTAACAGCTCTAGGTTACGAGATTGTTGTAAAAAAACTTTAATAAAATACGCAAATTAGAAGTAAACCTATTGACAAATACGCAGTTGCGAAGTATAATATATACATAATCAAACAACAAATAAAACACACGGAGGTAGTGGTTATGTATAACAGAGAAGATTATAGAGAAGCACTGGAAGAAAGAGAGAAATGCGACCTGTATTCAGATGAATGGAGATTTTGCCAGGCAAAAGTTCAGAGCATTGCAACAGCTATGGTAGCTGCAGGAAATAACTGGATGGTGGGTGAAATCATCGACGAGCTTTACAGTCTGAGTGACTGCGGTTGCGAACTTACCGACGAGGCAGTTCGATTTGACCTTTGGATTCTTGAAAGCAACGGCCTCGAAGAGAAGGCTGAGGAAATGAAAAAAATGTTCTAGGTAAAATTTTTTACCTGTACAACTCGCAAATGAGTGTTTCACGTGAAACACAGTTCGCAAATTTGAAAGGAGCGTATTTGTATGAAGGAAGTATTGAAGAAGTTAAGAGATTTAGAGGCTGAAATGGAAGAAGCCGAGAACCAGTCAGAGTATTGGATGGAAGAAGAACACCTGGATATGGAAAAGTCAAACAGCTACGAGGCTGAGGCAGACAGATTGTACCAGGAAGTGTATAAGATGCACAACCAGGTGGCAGATTTCATCGTAAGCCTCACTTCCGGTCAGATTGACAAAGTGACAGCAATGTTGATGATGCGTCAGAGAAGATCAGACGTAGAGAGAATTTTAGAGATGGCGTAGGAGGACAACAGATATGATGAAATCAGAGTTTATCGAGAGAACAGGGTTTGAGCCGACTGAGGCAGAATACAGAGAAATTGAAGCAGAGTACATGGGATGCGACATCGACAAAGACGAGTTCTGCAAGACATGGAAAAAGCAAGGTGGCATTCAGAGACTGATGAGACTCCGTGCGAGAAGAATCGAGGAACTCGAGGCAGAGCTTGCAAAAGAGAAGAATGACTACGACAGAATGGATGCTCAGTATTGCACCAAGATTAATGAACTTAAAAAGCAGATTTCAGATGATGGACTGGCTCTTAATAGCATGAATGCTCAGATGGGATTGATGAGAAATAAGGCTGCAGGAGAAATTGAGGAATTACTCAAGAGAGCGACCGAGGCAGAAAGAAAACTGGCAATCCTCAAAGAGGCATTCGATATCATCACAGGAAAGGAGACGAAGTAATATGGCATTATTAGAGGTTAGGACAGAGTGGGCGGTGTATAAAGATTGCTTCCTGCAGGTGGCAAGATACCAGGCAGATAACAGCAGAGCAATCGAGATATGGAACAACGAGGAAGGACCTATCGCAAGAATCACGGTATACATTGCAGGAAGCGGACTTGCAGAGGACGAGACAGTGATCGACACGAATAATTGCCCTTGGGCGATGGAGCTTATCAAGCAACATGGTTTCGGGCAGGCTACCGGCAGAATGGTAAGAAGCGGTTACTGCACATATCCGGTAGTAAAGCTGGACATTGAGAAAATCGGTGAGTATTTGGAGGTGGCGTAATGGAAAGAGTGTATTTCAGCATCAATGAGGCCGGAGCAAAAACGGCAAACGATATGATGTCATTCAGCGAGTATAAGACCGGGAGCAAGACTGCTGGTTACAAGGCACAGGTCGATAAGGCATACGAGCTGGCAGAGAAGGTAATCGAGGCAAGACCGACCGAAGAAGAAAGAGTGTCGAAGCTCTGCGAGAGATATTCAAGACGACTGGCTCAGAACATCAACAAGGATATTCAGATCGGCATGATGTGTCCGTCGGTAATGATTTCCGGAGCAGGAAACTTCCCGGTCAAAAAGAAGGAAAAGCAGGTAGCGGCATGGGATAAGAACCATGAGGACTATAAAGAGGTTGAGGCAATCCTTGGAAAGATTGAGGCAATTTTTTATGGCAAGGACGTTATCAAGTCTGATGATGAGAACGCAATCGAGAAGCTGCAGGATAAGGTTGACGGATTGAGAGAGGACCAGGAGAGAATGAAGCAGGCCAACAAAGCAATCCGTATGAAGGACAAAGAAAAAGGCGATGCAACGCTGCATGACATGGGATATACAGACGAACAGATCGCCCAGCTGAGAGAACCGGACTTCTGCGGAAGAATCGGTTTTCCGGACTATATGCTGGCGAACAACAACGCCAATATCCGAAGATTGGAAGGAAGAATCAAGAGCCTGCAGAAAACGAAGTCCCAGGGAACACAGGAGAGCGAGAATAAGTTTTTCAAGGTCAAGGAGAATGTGGAGGCTATGAGAATCCAGCTGTTCTTTGAAGGAAAGCCGGAACCGGAGGTAAGAGATATTCTGAAAAGCAATGGGTTCAGATGGGCACCGTCGGTAGGTGCATGGCAGAGACAGCTCAACAATAATGGAAAATATGCGGTAGAGAGAGTTATCAGAGAGCTGGAAGAAATGGAGGCGGCAGAGTGAACATGAAGTTAGAACCGAGAAAGGCTACAGATCGAGGTGGCTGGTTGTGCATGCCACTGGTAATAAACGGACCGGAGGGAAAACCTGGTTGGAAAAAGGTACGTTGCCCGGAATGCGGGACACTCTGCTGGCAGAGACCGGAGGACGCAGGAGTTGTTAAGGCATCACACCTTGACGGTGCGGTATGTACTAAGTGCGCATTAAGAAAGGCGGGTGATGTAGTGTGACATTACGAGAGGCAAGCAAAGGAGTAGTTAAATCCGGAGGAGGAACCTATAACATTGGCTTCAACGGTGGAGACGAGACGCAGTTTGACGCTCAGAACCTCAAAGAATTGCAGGAGTGCTGGTCGGAGTTCTGTAAGGATGAAAAAATCAGTCCTGGATGCGTTGATTACGTGGAAAGGGTGAGTTAGTGGAAATTCTGACAAGAGCCATAGCAAATGAATACAGAGACAGAGCGTTGCTCCTGCCGTCTAACGGACTGCAGGACATTGAAGAAAGAAGAAAGTTGCGGGAAGAACTGCAGGCCAGGTGCAATCTAACAGAGCTGCAGGCGGTGAATATCATAAATGGCTTTCATATCCCGGACTATGTGAGAATCGCAGAAGTGAGAGCAGCAAAGGAGGCAGAAGAACATGAGAATTGAGAAAGAAGGATTTGTGTTACACCTGGAAGGAACATGGTGCGAAATCTCAAATAAGTACGCTGTTTTGGAAAGCGGAGATGTAGCAGTAAATGAAGAGGACATTCCTGCAGGGTTTGCAGAAAAGAAACTGGATCGCTATATCGAAACGCACAAGATCAGAGGATATGGAAAGGTTGACGGATGCGTAAAGAGAGTTGCGTGCGACGAAAGAACGAAGGAGTACATTCAGTTGCAGGCAGTAAAGCTGGACGATGATACATATATGGTGCAGGAGTTTGACAACGAGCTGGTATTTATGGGCGAGTTATGGAGCGGATGCAAATATCCGGACGAAGTGATTGACTGGATGAAGAGTAACTATGAGATTGAAAGTTGTCTGACCGCAGAGGTGTACCGTAGCAGTTTGGGAGATTGCACGAATAACGGCATATCTTCCTACGCACGAGAGCTGTATATCCTGGATACACAGAAAGGTCCTTTTGAACCGGACGACATCAGACAGTGCGTGTATATCGAAAAGCGTGAGGTTATGGGCCAGGAGTACGTTGACTGTAAGCCTGCATACTGCCGGAAACGTTGGTATATGGCAGGCGGCAATATTCTTTACACATCGGACAGCAGATTCAAACAGATTACCGGGATCAGCTACCCGATTGCTATTCACGACAGATACGAAGGGAGGTAGGAGATATGGTAATTGTCGGGTACTACGCACATGGCAATAAGCACTATGTAGCTTTCAAGGACGAGACAGATGCGAAGGACAGATTTATGATTACGGACGGATTCCACGACAGACCGGTTACGGAAAGAAACCAGGGAAAGTATGAAGGGTACGTGAAAATCGACAAAACAGAGTGCAATATCAAGAAGATTATCGGCCGTATTCGAGGCACAAGACCATGGCATCCGCTTCTGAGATTGCTGCAGAAGGAAGTAGGGTAAATTTTTTTACCATAAAAGCTCGCAAATGTGAGCGTTGGAAAATATAAAATTCGCAATATGCGGTATTGGCTAAGAGATTAAGGAGGACAGGCAATGGAAGTTAAAGGAATCGTAACTATTGGATTGGAGCATATCCACCCACACCCGGACAATCCGAGAAAAGATCTCGGAGATTTGACAGAGCTGGCAGAGTCCATTAAGAAGAATGGAATTATGCAGAATTTGACGGTAATTCCGAAAGAAGGAGAACCGGGAGAATACATCACAATCATCGGTCACAGACGAAGTGCGGCGGCTAAGCTGGCAGGCGTTACAGAGGCACCCTGCAGGGTTGTAGAAGGCATGACAGACAAAGAGCAGATGTCAACGATGCTGGAAGAAAATATGCAGCGTAATGATCTGACGATTTGGGAACAGGCCCAGGGATTTCAGATGATGCTTGACTTGGGAGAAACAGAGGACACAATCGCTGAAAAGACCGGCTTTAGTAAGAAAACAATCAGACACCGCTTGAATATCGCAAAACTGGATTCCAAGACGCTGATGGAGAAAGAGAGACAGGACGGCTACCAGCTGTCGCTTACGGATTTGTACGAGCTGGAAAAGATCAAGGACGTAAAGACCAGGGACAAGATTTTGAAGGATTCCACAGATTCGAGAGATTTGGCAAGAAGAGCAATCAACGCTCAGAAGGAGCAGAAACGCCAGGAAAACATGAAGTTGTACGTGGCAATGATGAAGAAACTGGGATTAAAGAAAGCTCCGAAGGAAGCGGACAGTGAGTTTTACACGGATAAGTGGGAACGCATGAAGGACTACAGCCTCGACAAGGAGCCGCCTAAGACAATGAAGTTCGAGGACGATGGCGAGCCGATGTTCTACCTGGAAAGATATGGAACATTGTACGTGATCCGTAAGAAAAAGAAGGAAAAGAAGGTGCTTACGCCGGAAGAGGAAGCCAAAAAGCAGAATATGCGGAATAAGAAACAGATCAAGGCAATTCTGAAAGAAGCGGCCAATACGAGGAAGGCGTTCATTGAAGGTATTTTATCCGGAAGAATAAAAAAAGTCACAGACGAAAAGCAGGTTGAAGCGGACCTTTTCGAGCAGATGATGGATTGGGAGACATTCACAGGTCATAACAAGCTGATTGAGTTCTTTGTGGGATGCGAGGTTTACAATGCGCCGGAAGAAGAAAAAGAAGCAGCACGTAAGAAAATGCAGGGACTCAGCGTACTGCAGAAACTTCTCTGCCTGGTATCCGCAATGGTCGCTGACGCAGATTTGGTTGAGTGGAATTACACATACAACACGGTCAAAGGTGAGAAGGTGAAGGCGTTCTACGGAATACTGGAACAGTACGGCTTCCAGTTTCCTAACGACGAAGAGAAGGGCGTGGTCGAAGGAACCAGCGATTTATATGTAAAGAAAGAAGGTGCAAAGTAGCATGAAGAGAGGACAGATTTACTACGTCAGAAGCAATTACAGAGAAGAGGGAAGCGAGCAGCGGGGGGGGCGCCCAGCAGTTATAGTATCAAACGATAAGAACAATGCGAACAGCAACACGGTCGAAGTGGTATATATGACGACCAAACCAAAGACTGACCTTCCGACTCATGTATATATTGAGTCAGCACTTAGACCATCAACACTCTTGTGCGAGCAGATTTCCACGGTTTCGGAGGAAAGAATTGGAGAGTGGATTGGAGAGCTGACAGAAAGTGAAGTGCAGGATTTGGACATTGCCCTGGCGGTTTCGTTAGGAATGAAGTGTGGGCCAGGGCAGTTAGATACGGACACATTAGAACATTTGAATAATCTGCAGGCGGAACTCGACAGAACCAAAGCCGAGCTGAGGGAAGCAAAGAGTGGTCCGGACTATAAGCTGTTATACGACCAGCTGATCGAGAAAATGCTCAGCAGATAGAAAGGAGACACGAGATGTACCTACTGGAAGAAGATTTGAAATTTCCAAAGGACAGTTTCAAAAGCATGAAGTACCAGCCGTATGAGATGAAGCCGTCATTCTCTATGGTAAGAGTATATCAGTGGTGGAATTATTGGTACGGAGAGGTTTACATATCATTCAGCGGCGGACTGGATAGTACAGTCTTGGCGTACATAGTGTGCCAAGCGTACAGAAAGTATAAATTGACCGGTAAAATTCCCTTGGTGTTTGCGGACACCGGGACGGAATTTCCGGAAATCAGAGAGTTTGTTAAGACATATACGAAATGGCTCAAAGAGCAGTTCCCGGAACTCGATATTGAGTTGGTAGTGATCCGGCCGAAGCATAGTTTTAAGTGGGTATGTGAAAACAAAGGATTTCCGATTACAAGCAAAGATACAGCAGGAAAGATTAGGAAACTGAGACATGGAAAGCTTAGCGAGAAATACAGAAACTACTTGCTCAACGGAGATAAGAGAGGAAAATTCGGAATGCTGGCGAAGAAGTGGCAGTATTTGACGGACACGGAACGGATGCCTGCAGACATTTCGGAGTATTGCTGCGAGGCACTAAAAAAAGAACCGTTCAAGAGGTATGTCAAGGAGACAGGCAGACAGCCATTTATCGGCATAACACAGGACGAGAGTTTCAGAAGAGAGAACCAGTACAACCACACGGGATGCAATGTGTACGACGGTCACACAATAAAGAGCCAACCTATGGGATTTTGGCCGAAGAATGAGGTTATCCAGTATGCGGTAGAGCAGCGCATTCCGATCTGCAGCGTGTATGGAACGCCATACCAGGACAAGAAAGGCAACTGGTACTTTACAGGAGAACAGAGAACCGGATGTTGCGTGTGTGGCTTCGGGTGTCACCTAGAGCCTGTGCCGAATAGATTGCAGCGGTTGAGAACATCTGATAACGATAAGCACAGGAGAATGTGCGAGGGCTGCCTGCAGATAAAAAATCACGGCATGACATATGAGCAGGCGTTGAATTACGCAGGAATACCAACAGAGGAGGTGCAGGAAGATGAATAGCAGACCGGAAATCACGGCGATGTTGTCGCTCTCAATCCAGCGGCACATCTGCCCGGACAATGATCCGAGAATTTACTGGGCCAGGGAAGTGACTTTCGACTACGCCACCATGAATGCAGTGCGGGTGGATTTTATGAAATTCAAGCCGGTAAACAATACAGTGTCCGGCATAGAGAAGGGAGACTTCTATTGCTATGAGGTTAAGTCCTCAGTAGAGGATTTTCACTCGAAGAACGGTCACAACTTCCTGGGAGACTACAATTACTATGTGATGCCGGAGGAAGTGTACGAGCAGATCAAGAAAGAAATTCCATACCAGATAGGCGTGTATGTTCCGGATAGAATGAACTACCGGGGTGAGTGGTACGACCTCAAAGCAATCAAGAAGGCAAAGAGGAAAGATAGAAGCAGGCCAGTATCAGAAATGCTGTTGATGATGTTCCGGTCTGCAGCAAGAGACAGAACAACAGGAAAATAAGGAGAGCGTATATGGATAAATATTTAAGCATAATAACAAACTTTGGGTGCCATGGAAGGTGCCCGTATTGCATAGTCCGAGAGAATGGAATCAAAGTTCCTAAATCCACGATAGGCGGCCTGGATAAACTAGAAGATGCAATTAAAATGACCGGAGCGAATATTGTGTCTATCTCCGGCGGCGGAGATCCGCTCTATCGGTACAGTGACAATCCGCTTGTACCGATGTATCTCGGTATGGTTATGGGTATCTGCATTAAAGCCGGTATTCCAATGGAAATGCACACGAGCTATACAGAGTCGGAGTTCCCGTACCATTTCTGCAAAAGAGTTGTGTATCATCTGCAATCCGTTGAAGATTTGGAGAATGTAGTGAGACGCGGAGCGGAAATAGTTAGGGTCGTGTTTGTAGCAACAGAGAAACTTTCAAGAGAAGAGATTAACAGAATTTCGGATTTTGTTCGTTGCTCAGATCAGATAGATGAACTCAGCTTCCGACAAATGGTAAACGATAGATACGAGACAGAATATTACAACGACGATTTTTTGAAAGCAGGGCACAACAAGGGACTGTGGCACTATATCAGACAGAAAGACTACAATATCTACTATGCAGAGAATAGGATTTATACGAAGTTTTCGGAGATTGAAGCCGACATCCAAGAGGAGAGGTGAAAAGGTATGCTGATATTGCCGATCAAGAAGAAGTGGTTTGATATGATCGCTTCCGGAGAAAAGAAAGAAGAGTACAGAGAAATCAAGCCGTACTACGACAGCAGATTTATGAACGCTTTCGGCTTTATCCTGGTTGGAGGGCAGATGATATATGGAGATGCGGCACCGGAAGAAATCCGGAAGCCATGGCCGGTGCCGATAGTATTTAGAAATGGTTATTCCAAAGAATCTCCGGAAATCATCTGTAAATGCACATTGCATTTTGGAAAAGGCAAGCCGGAATGGGGAGCTGAGCCAGGAAAGTTATACTACGTGTTAAAAATACAGGAAATTGAGAAAGGAGTAGGACAATGAATAAAGTAATTTTGATGGGGCGTCTCGCACGCGATCCGGAAGTCAGATATACACAGGGAGAGCAGGCTATGGCAGTAGCGAGATACACCCTGGCGGTTGACAGAAGAGGGAAAAACCAGGAAAACTCAGCAGATTTCATCCAGTGCGTTGCGTTCGGCAAGGCGGGAGAGTTTGCTGAGAGATACCTGCATAAAGGAACAAAGATTGTGCTGACCGGCAGAATACAGACCGGAAGCTACACGAATAAAGAAGGCCAGCGTATATATACGACAGACGTTGTGGCAGAGGACCAGGAATTTGCCGAGAGCAAAAACGCCGAGAGCGGCGGTACATATAGCAACCAGCCTGCACCGGCACCACAGTCGGGGAATGATGGATTTATGCCTGCAGGAGACGACAGCGAGCTACCGTTTGTATAGGAGGGCGAAGGATGAAACAGTACACATTGAACAGAAAAACATACAAGGATGTTAAGAGAATGGATCATCAGCAGATGGATGCATTCTGCAAGAATTTATACAAGGCAGGCCATGCGGACGGTATGAAAGATGCGGAAGGTTTGACCGAGAATGAAGTGAGAGAAGTTATCCTGGGCGTGAAGGGCATCGGGCCAAAGAAGGCAGAGGATATTGTGAATGCTCTGACTGCAGCACAGAAAGAAAGGAGTTAGTTGACAAATGGATAAGAGTAAAGTATATTTGGAAGTACCGGAGTTCACTGGTGAAAATGTACCTGTGGCAGTAGCGGCAAGAGTAATGAAAAAGGATCAGCAGTTTATACGCCAGGGAATTATCCTTGGGTTTCTGAAATTCGGAGTTGCTTTTAAGAAAGAAGGGAGCAGCCAGTACGATTACTACATTTCCCCGATGAAGTTTTGGGAAGAGACAGGTTTCGTGTATGCCGGAGAGGAATGCTAAATAAGCCGTGAGGAGTGCTGAATAGGTATAAAAATTGATGAATAGGAAACATACAGGCAACAAAAATGCCAGTGGATGCGATAAATACGTGCATTACTGTTTCTGTTCAGCAGGCTGCTGATGAGGGCAAATTCTAAATAGAAAGCTTGATTTTATAGGCTTTTTGGAGAGTCTTTGGAGAAATCCGAAGGCTCTCTTATTTTTTATGTCTACCAAGTTTACGTGTTAATCCTAAGCCAAAGTCTACGAGAAGTCTACAGAATTTTTGTAGAACATAAAATTTTGGATTGACATATTTTCACATGACAGGTAATATAATATTAAAGACAGGCAACTTGAGTGTCTGCCAAGCGGTAAAGTAAGGTGTTGTGCCAGAGAGCAGTGCCTTATGAGCTTTATAAGGGTTTAACATTTACCACAATCTGGCTAGAGGTTAATCCTCGAAAGAAAATGTTAGAAGGGCTCTGCTTTTGCAGAGCCTTTCTTAATCTAAAGAAGTAGTGGAGAACTGTAATGAGAAATGTTATAGATTGTATAAATGCCTTTATTCCGCTATTATCGACAGAATATGAGCTTGTGTTGGGCAGAAAAGGTGTTGCAGTTACATTAAGAATCTTATTTGACAAAAAAGATTGTTTTCATCTTATGGGACTGCAATATCTTGTTGATAGACCTGAATTGAGTAGAGACAGAGGCAAAGTATTTGATGAAATAGCAGATGGAACAATTGCAATTTAGAAAATAGAATCATCTGATTTTTATAAAAAGATAGAGCAAAGAATACATTTTTTGCCATTACTTGAACAAATGATAGATAGTAATGATACAGTGTTTAAATACAATAAAAAGGCAAATATGTATTCAATGATTGAGGCTGATTACCTTATGGAAAATAATATTTTTTTTACATAAGCCATTTGGACTAACAATCTAGATGGCTATTTTTTACCCATTACCAATAATGCTAAAAAGGTATTATCAGAGGCACAGGAGCAATTTTATACCAAGTGTGAGCTGATAAAGTCGCAGGTATCTGAGGTGAAAGAACAGGTCAAATCTACTGCTAAGAGCATAGTCAAAGAAGCAAAGGAAAATGTAAGAGGTGCAATCAAGACTACGGATAAGGACATAGCAAAGACAGCGCTTCTTGCAAAAGGATTTCGTGAAGCTGAGAGAGCAGAAACAGAGGATTTATTTATAGCATTAATCTATTATGGAACAAGTTTATTGTTATAGGAAATTACCTGCCAAAGATTAAGCAGAACAATACGATAGGAATCAGAATCGTATGGACATTGCAGGATGAAGAAAACTGGAATGCAGCTCATAGCTTTAGTGGAAGGATATGGGGGACATCAGGTATTTTATGTATGCTATGCACATTACATTTGATAAAATCTGTGAGTAAAGAAGCTTGCATAAAAGCTAAGTAAGTTATTAATAAAATTGTGTAATTTATTTCTCATGGAAATTCATCTCCTTTCTGTTTACGATGTCATTATAGAATACGAAAAGAATTATTACTTGCCAAAATAACAGAATATATAGTCAAAAGTTGCTTAATACAGTGACAGGTTAAAATATCCTGCAATACTGTCATTGGTCAGTTTATTTATACAATTTAATATTGGAATATTTTACAACTATGACACAAGTATGCAACATAATAAACGAATGCTTTTGATAGAGTAATGATACACAATATCAGTTACAAAGAAGCAGGAGGGTAGAAAGTGGACATGACACAAAACAAATGTTGCAGACATGGGGCAAGTTTACGTCGAAGGAGATGCAGGCGCAGAAAGATACTGCGTTTTATCATATTTTCCTGTAGTATCATAGCTGTGGCTGTATTTGTGGCTGTTGGAATCCGTATGATAACATCCGGTGATGGCAGGACAAATAGATATGATGTTGAAGCCGGAAATAATACATATGATAATGCTGTTATAGAAAATAGCAAAATCTCTGAAAAGAATAAGATACAAAATAATCAGTCGATGCTTGATGATATAATGAACAGTACCCAATATCCAAAACAGCTAAAGGACCTTGCTTTGAAGAATGAAGAGGCACTTGAGTTTGTGTTTGATTATCCGGCGGAACATGTGAAGGAACACACAATTGATTTGACAGAAGAAGCGTCTATGGATAGTGTTCCGTTATTTGTGCAGTGGGATAAACGCTGGGGCTACGAAAAATATAGCGGCAATTTCTTTGCAGCAAGCGGATGCGGTCCCACTACACTTTCGATGGTAGTGGTTTATCTGACGCACAATAGGGAGGCATCACCTATTGCAGTAGCAAAGTATTCAAAGGAAGCCGGTTACAGTGTGGATGGATCGGGAAGTTCATGGACACTTATAAGTGAAGGCTGCATGCACTACGGCGTAAAAGCAAAGGCAGTGGCGCTGGATGAGAGCAGAATGAAAGCAGAGCTTGATGAAGGACATCCTATTGTGGTAAATGTAGGACCGGGAGATTTTACCGATACAGGGCATTTTATGGTTATAACAGGCTATGATGATGAAGGATTTTCAATAAATGATCCAAACAGCATTGAAAAAAGTGGCAAAAGGTGGTTATTCAAAAATATATCATCTCAGATTAGAGCTGTCTGGAGTATGTATGTGTGAGAATATATTTGTATAAGTGCCGGTAAAACATCCTATTATTGAGTTAAATAACAGGGTGTTTTTTACAACTATGACACATCTTTATGCTATAATAATTCTATCATAATCATAGAAGAGGAGCAGCTTATGACCAGTATTCTCATAGTGGAAGATGACAACGACATAAATAATTTAATATGCAACACCCTGAAGGCAGAGGGATATCAATGCGAAAGAGCGTTTGATGGCAAGGAAGGGGCGGACAAAATTGAGCAGAACAGATATGATCTGCTGCTGCTTGATATTATGCTTCCTGAGATAAATGGTTATGAATTGCTTGACTATGTCAGGAGAATTGGGGATACTCCGGTCATAATAATATCTGCTATGGGACAGGTGGATGAAAGGATACGCGGGCTTCGTATGGGCGCGGATGATTACATATGCAAACCATTTCAGATAGGGGAGCTGCTTGCGAGAGTGGAAACCGTATTAAGGCGCACTCAGCGCATGGCAGAGCGTCTGGAAATAGAGGATGTAGCTATAGATCCTAAATCACGTACAGTGATAAAGGCAGGTGAGCAGGTAGAGCTCACAGTAAAGGAATTTGATCTGTTGTATGAGCTTATGAAGAATAAGAATGTTGCACTCAGCAGGCGCAGGCTTTATGAACTTGTATGGCAGGAGGAGTATACCGGGGAGACAAGGACACTGGACTCACATGTACAAAGACTGAGGAAAAAGCTTGACTGGAATGAAAAGATTGTCACAGTTTTCAGGATTGGCTATCGTCTGGAGGTTCGCGGATGAAATTTTTCTATAAAATGTTTCTTGGAATGACAGTGATACTGGCTGTTGCCCTTGGAATGATAGAATATGTGACTCTATCATATTCGCTGGAGCATGCAGTGAAAAGGGAGCAGGACAGTGCACTTTCACAGCATCAGATGATAAAATACTCGATTGAAACGGTAATCCTTAATATGAAGAGTGAGGATGTGGATAAGGAGCTTACAGATATGATGTCGCAGTCGGCAAAATCCATTGTTGGAGATGAAGGAGGAATGTATCTTGCTGATGATGATGGAAAAAGGATATATGCCAATTCATGTAATTATGAGCAAAAGGATATAAAGGTAAAGGATGGTACGCTTACATACAGTATAGTGTCAAAAGAGAATACTAAAGATACCGGTGAAAAGCAAAGCAGCAGATATATCCATGTCAAAAGCAGCTTTAAACTGAATGATAACAGGTATATTCTGATAACGGAAAGTGATATTACACCGGTTTTCGATGAGTCAAAGGAGCTTAGGTATAGATGCAGCGTGTACTACATTGTTATACTTGCTGTTGGTATGATGGTCATATTGATACTTTCTTGGATGATTACAAAGCCTCTTGCCGGATTAACAGCCACCACCAAAAAATTTGCAGATGGCGATTACACGGCAAGAAGTGATGTGAAGACAAAGGATGAAATAGGTGAGCTTGCAAAGGCTTTCAACGAGCTTGCGAAAAACCTTGAAAGCAAAGTTTATGAACTTCAGATGGCGGCAAAGAAGCAGGAGGATTTTACTGCAAACTTCGCACATGAGCTCAAAACCCCAATGACATCAATTATAGGATATGCCGATACCCTGTATCAGAAAAAACTGTCCGAGGATGAGGTGCACAGTGCTGCCGGAGTCATACTGAATGAGGGCATGAGGCTTGAAGCATTATCATTTAAGCTGCTGGAGCTTATCACTCTTGATAAAAATGATTTCAGGCTTGAAGAGACAAGAGTATCTGAGATTATAGCAGACTGTGTGGAAACCGCACGTGAAGCAGCAAGAAAGCATAATACAGAGATTGTGTACAGTGCGGATGAGGCATGGGTGTGGCTGGAATATGATCTGTTTAAGACCATGCTTCTTAATCTGATAGACAATGCAGTGAAATCAGGAGGCAGCAAGGTAGAGGTATCAGGCAGACTTATTTCGCACAGTATTTATCGTATTGCAGTTTCGGACAATGGAAGAGGAATACCGCCTGAGGATATAGAGCGCATTACAGAGGCTTTTTATATGGTTGACAAGTCACGATCAAGAAGTGAGCATGGAGCAGGGCTTGGGCTTGCACTTGTATCAAGGATTGCTAAGCTGCATGATACAAAAATCCATTATGAGAGTGAGTCAGGTAAAGGAACCAGGGTGTATTTTGACATGAAAGCGGAGGCATTGGATGAGAAGTAAGCATTTATCAGTGCGCAAATGTATTGATAAAAAACCGGATAAAATCAAGGGAATAGTGTGTATATGCATTATTCTGGCAGTTGTATGTGCGGGAAATATGATACCGAATTATCTGATTTCACTTAAAGCAGCAAAAATTGCCAAAACGAGTACTACGATAAGCAACGCAGATATAAGCCCCTACAGCCACTCTATTTCAGCTGAAGAGAGGCTTACAAAGATGATGTCTCTGATGCAGGATAATGTAAATGAGCTGTGGAATGGGAAATATAGTGAGAAAAGGGAACCGTTGGATACTGAGATTCCGGTGGGACAGGCTTATACGGCTATTCAGACTTTTCTGAAGGGTGCCTGTGAGCTGCAGAAGCAGTCAGGTATTATGCAGATGCTCGGTGAAGACGATATAGTTATGCTCCAAAGCCTTGAAAGTAACTATTCAAAGGATACAGACAGCGAAACAGAACAGACATATGAAGCAGCTCCTTGGCAATATGGTGCAGCAGTTGCTTTGGATGATAGTATTGATAACACAATATCAGATTATTTTGTAACATCGGATATAAGCAAGGAATTGTCGGCGTGGGTATTTATAATATCATTTGAAGATACGAGAATGCTGGCCGCTGTTGATGCGGTGCTTGGAGTACCGTTTTATATTACATATTATTGTGCAGATGTGGATAGCCCCAAGGCACAGGCTGCAGTGATGAGAGATTTATATGCAAAGACATATGGCAGTGATTATTCTATGGGTGATCCAAAAGAGTCTGAATCAAAAATAGATTCTTCCTTTGAGACAAATATAATAGAGAATTTTTATTATGGGAATAATTATACGCAAGGGGATGATGAATATACCGGTTTTGAACCTTATGTATACTCTTGTTCATCGGACAAGCTGCAGATGGAATATCAGGTTATTACAAGAATCCAAAGATTTGAAAAAAAGGGAAAGCAAGTGTCATCATATAATTCGCGTGTTAATATATGTCTGTACTAACCGGACTAAAAAGCTCTCTGTGCAATGCACGGGAGCTTTTTAAATTGCATGCAAGCATCAATGATGCCTTTTGACCCTCATTTTATAATACAGTAATTATAACAGTATCATTTAGTGCATGATTTGTACAATTTATTACATTGCTCTTTGCAAGGGTTTTGTTATATCTTAGATATAACAAAGCAGTTATTGTTCTCGGTTTTATATATAATAATTGGAAAGTGAGGAAAAATATGAACGCTGATATGAAATGGCTTGATAATCCGGAAGTGTTTAAGGTAAATCAATTGGAACCACATAGTGATCATTGCTATTATCTGGATTATTCAGACATGAAAAAAGAAAAAAATCCATTATTACAGTCATTAAATGGTCAATGGGAGTTTGCTTACAGCAAAAATGTGATGGAAAGACCTGTTGATTTTTATAAGGAAACATTTGATGCATCCGGATTCGATAAAATTATGGTTCCCGGACATATTGAACTGGCTGGATATGATAAAATACGTTACATCAACACTATGTATCCGTGGGAAGGAAAAGAGTACCACAGAGGAGCATATAGTATGGAGGCAACCGGAGCAGAAGAAGGAATGTTCTCAGAAGCACAGTACAATCCGGTAGGCTCTTATATCAAATACTTTGATTTGGATAAGAACATGTGTGGAAAAAGAATACATATCTGCTTCGAAGGTGTAGAAGAGGCTATGTATCTGTGGCTTAATGGTCAGTTTATAGGTTATGCAGAGGACAGCTTCACACCTTCTGAGTTTGATCTGACACCATATGTTAAGGAAAAGGGAAATGTTCTTGCAGTGCAGGTACATAAGATGAGCACGGCGGCATTTTTAGAGGATCAGGACTTTTTCAGATTTTTTGGAATTTTCAGAAATGTTACTTTGAAGGCAATTCCGGATGTTCATCTGGAGAATGTATGGTTCAAACCTGTGTTAAATCAAGATAATGAAAGCGGAAGCGTATCTGTCAGCATGAAGGTATCTGCTCCTGACAGTCAGAATGTAACTGCTGGCTTTATTTTAAAAGACAGAGAAGAAAATATATTAGTTGAGAAGTCATTACAGTTAAATAAAGAAAACAACCATTTGGAAGGCACGATTTGTGTTGACTTGGAAAGTGTCAGGCTGTGGGACAATCATAATCCATATTTATATCATGCTTATGTTGAGCTTAAAGCAGAGGATGGTTCACTGGCCGAGGTAATTCCTTATGATATCGGTTTCAGAAGAATAGAGATTATAGATAAAGTAGTCTATTTGAATGGAAAACGTCTTGTTATCACGGGAGTAAACCGTCATGAGTGGAATGCAAGAACAGGAAGATGCATTGGTATAGAAGACATGAAGGCAGATATATCATGTATGTTAAGAAACAATATTAATTCTGTGCGTACCTGTCACTATCCTGACCAGATACCATGGTACTATATGTGCGACGATGCAGGTATTTATGTGATGGCAGAAACAAATCTGGAGAGCCATGGCTCATTCCAAAAACTAGGGGCAATCGAACCGTCATGCAATGTACCGGGATCTATTCCACAGTGGAGAGATGCAGTGCTTGAGCGTGCAAAAAACAATTTCGAAACTTTTAAAAACCATACATCTATCCTTTTCTGGTCATTAGGAAATGAATCCTATGCAGGAGACGACATTGAGGCAATGAACGTTTATTTTGCCGAAAAGAAGGATGGAAGATTAGTTCATTATGAAAGCTCTTATTATAATAGGGCATATGAGGATACTATTTCTGATTTTGAGACCAGAATGTATGCAAAACCGGAGGATGTAGAGGAATACTTGAATAACAGTCCGAAAAAACCGTATATTTTATGCGAATTCATGCATGATATGGGAAATTCAATGGGTGGACTTGGCTCTTATATGAAGCTGATTGACAAATACGATATGTATCATGGCGGATTTATATGGGATTTTATTGACCAGGCAATTATGGTAAAAGATTCCGTTACAGGAAAAGATGTTTTACGCTATGGCGGAGATTTTGATGATAAACCGGCAGACTATGAATTCTCAGCAAATGGAATTGTATTTGCTGACAGGAAAGAAAAACCGGCAATGCAGGAAGTGAGGTATTACTATGGCTTATACAGATAAATTAAGAGTGGTCTATGGTGACTATACATTAGGTGTACATGGTGAAGGCTTTGATTATATTTTCTCTTATGCACAGGGGGGACTGGAATCTATCGTTAAAAATGGATATGAGTGGCTGTATCGTTGCCCAAAGCCTACTTTCTGGAGAGCGTTGACAGATAATGACAGGGGAAGCAAGTTCCATATTAAAAGCGGAAGCTGGCTTTCGGCAGATATGTTTATTGACTGTAAGGGAATACAGGTGATCATGGATGGCAAGGAGCAAAACCCATATGCACCTGATAATAACAGCTATGGCGGTGATGTTTATGCTGATGAAATTATTGTAAAATATACATACGAGACCATAACAACTCCGGCGACAACTGTTCTTGTGAGCTATAGCGTTGATGCGTCCGGAAAGATTCGCGTGGATGTACATTATAATGGAGTACAGGGGCTCCCTGAATTTCCTGTATTTGGAATGAGATTTATTATGCCAACATTGGCTGACAAATATTTATATAAGGGACTCTCCGGGGAAACATATCCTGACAGAAAAGCAGGTGCACAAGAAGGCGTCTATGAGATAGGTGATCTGAGTCTTACACAATATCTTGTTCCGCAGGAATGTGGTATGAGAATGGATACAGAGTGGCTTGAAATTACAAGACATACGGCTCTTGATAACAGCAGGACAGATAGCTCGTCACAGACACTGCGCATTGAAAAGAATGATGAAAAATTTGCATTTTCTTGTCTGCCTTATACCGCATCTGAGATTGAAAACGCTCTTCACCATGAAGAACTGCCACCGGCAAGAAGAACTGTTTTATGCATATATGGCGCAGTAAGAGGTGTTGGAGGTATCGACAGCTGGGGAACTGATGTGGAAGAGGATTATCGTATCAGTGCGGAGACTGATAAGGATTATTCTTTTACAATCTGTTAGTCATTCATTAAAAAGATAAGTATAGGAAAAAATTGGCATTATAATATTGCTTTTGTCTTTTTATTATGTATTTCTGGCTCTGTATTCAGAAGGAGAACAGCCTTTTTGTTTATGGAATAATCGACTGAAGTATAGTGGATTATTGTATCCGACAATGCCTGCAATCTCGTTTATAGAGTAGGATGTCGTTTCAAGCAGCACCTGTGCGTTTGTCATCCTTAGTGCTGTGAGAAATTGTACTGGTGTATTACCGGTATATTTCCGAAAGCTCCTGATAAACCAGCTTATGCTCATACCAATTGATGAAGCATATTCCTCCACGTTAATAGAGCGGTTGTAGTTTGTATTGAAATATGTAATTGCTGTATCCATCTGGCTGTCAAGGAATTCATTTCTGATTACATGCTCAGTTGTTATTTTACGGTTAAATATAATCAAAAGGTGTCGTAGCAAAAGCATGAGCATTTCCTCATAATTGTCCTGACATCTTTGAAGCTCTGTAATAATCCTTTTGAAAACCTGTTCATATTCAAGAGATGTTCCAACATTAAAGACTCTTTTATTGTCTGTAAATCCGTATTTTCTTAAAGTGTTTTTTACGTCGCTTCCGGTAAAGTGAAGCCAATATATCTGAGTCTTATCCTTACCATAAAATTCATATTTTTGAAGCTCTTTTGGGCGAAATAACACTATATGTCCTGCTGGAATGATTGTCTCATTTTCAGGATTGTCAAAGTGGAAATGAACAAGACCGGATGATATGTATATAATCTGGTAATCCAGTCTTCCTCTGGGCCTGTATGTAGGCATCTTAGGATGCTGTGACAGGCGATAGGTTCCGCAGCTTCCTACAATCAGAGGGCGGCTTTTATCTTTAAAATCTTTATGTGAATGATTCAAATATCCCGTGTTAATATACATTATACACCTCCGCTTGTATTGTAGCATTTTATGCATGTTTTGTCTATTTATATTTATGGACAAAATGTTTAGAGCATGATATTGTGTATTGATTACGTTTCAAATGGAATTGAGTCAAATAGCTGTGAAACTGTAGTGTTTGAAAAGTATCATTTTGTGCATATTACAGCCTATTATGTTTATAGACAAAAATTGCACAAGTATTTAAAATTGGTATAGCTGTTAGAGAAAAAATAAGTTGAAAATTGGAGGTTTCTTATGGAAGAAAAGACGTACTTAAAGTGGTACAACAAAATTGGTTATGGTTCCGGTGATATTGCAGGAAATGTAGTATATGCATTCCTGACATCCTTTGTTATGGTATATCTTACAGATACTATAGGACTTGCATCAGGAATCGTTGGAACATTAATCGCAGCATCTAAATTATTTGATGGTTTTACAGATGTTTTCTTTGGGTCACTTATTGATAAAACACATACAAAGCTTGGAAAAGCAAGGCCATGGATGATTTATGGCTATATAGGTTGTGCTTTGACACTTGTAGCAGTTTTTGCAATTCCTACAAGCTGGGGCAGGACTGCTCAGTATGCATGGTTCTTTATAGCATATACATTATTGAATGGTGTATTTTATACAGCAAATAATATTGCATATTCTGCACTTACTTCACTGGTAACAAAGAACAGCAAAGAGCGTGTACAGATGGGCTCTTACCGTTTTATTTTTGCCTTTTCAACTAGTCTTATAATTCAGTCTATAACAGTTGCATTTGTTGATGTATGCGGTGGAGGTGCTGCTGCATGGAGATTCGTAGCTATTATTTATGCTTTGATAGGCCTTGTAGTAAATACGATTTCAGGATTGTCGGTTAAGGAGCTTCCGGAAGAGGAGCTTAACTCCGGAATAGAGAACGATGAAGAAAAGAAGTATGGTCTTGTTCAGGCATTTAAGCTGCTTGTTAAAAATAAGTACTATATGATGATTTGTGGAACTTATATTTTGCAGCAGTTATACAGTGCTATGATTGGTGCAGGTATTTATTATTGTACATGGGTTCTTAAGAATAAAAATCTGTTTGGTGTATTTGCGTGGGCTGTAAATATTCCTCTTATAATAGCACTTATTTTCACACCAACTCTTGTCGGAAAGTGGAAAGGAATGTATAAGCTTAATAAACGTGGATATATTCTGGCTACGATAGCAAGAGCACTTGTGATTGTAGCAGGATACATGGGAAGCGTTCCACTGATGATGCTGTTTACTGCAGTTGCAGCATTAGGACAGGGACCTTGGCAGGGAGACATGAATGCAGTAATTGTCGAGTGCTCTGAGTATACTTACCTGACTCAGGGAAAGAGAGTAGATGGAACTATGTATTCATGCACATCACTTGGAATCAAAATTGGTGGTGGAATTGGAACAGCTATTGTAGGATGGCTGCTTGAAATCAGTGGTTATGTAGGTACAAATGCGACTCAGCCGGCATCTGCAATTACTATGCTTCAGGTAATGTATTTATGGTTACCATTTGTATTTGAGATTCTTATTACAATTCTTCTTTCAAAGATGAATGTAGAAGCTGCAAATGAAAAGCTTAGAAGAGAAAAAGGAATTGAATAATTATCGTATAATATGGGAGAGATGATCTGAGTGCATTTAACGTATGAAAACACAAATGAAGAGATTATTGCAGTAAAGCGGAAGCCACGGCACCAGCCACCACATCTGCATAATGCAATGGAAATTGTATGCGTTACGAAAGGAACATTAGAGCTTGGTGTAGGACAGGAGCTGTATCACATGGAAACAGGTGATATAGGAGTAGTATTTCCTGATGTTATACATCATTATCAGGTGTTTTCATCAGAAGTCAATGAGGCGGTTTTTATTAATGCTCCACAAATGATTTTTGGTAGATTTGAAAATGTACTGAGGAATAATGCTCCACAATATCCTGTTGTAAAAAGTGATGTTATTCCGGATGAAGTGTACAGAGCAGTGGAATCCATAATAGATACCGGGCAGAATGATATATGGGTTGTTCAAGCTTATTTGCAGATTATACTAGCAAGATGTATTCCGATGATGAAATTGGTGGAAAAGAGCAAAATTGGCAGCGATGATATAATATATCGTACCGTATCATATATTTCTGCCAATTTTAATAAGAGTATATCACTTGATGGAATGGCACATGACCTTGGCGTGAGCAAATTTTCATTATCCAGATTGTTTTCAAAGACATTTCACAGCAGTTTTAATCAATATGTGAATGAGGCGCGTCTGGGGTATGCCTGTCAGAGAATTGAAACTACAGATGATACCCTGACAGAAATCTCGATGGACAGTGGTTTTGGAAGTCTTAGAACCTTTAATCGTGTTTTTAAAGAAAAATATAGATTGACACCAAGCGAGTATAGAAATAAATTACAAATTTGACTAAAAAGCTCTCTGTGCAATGCACAGGAGCTTTTTTATATGTAGACCACTATTTATTTGTGCTGTCTGCATCAATTACAGACTGAATCTGCTTCATAAGGGCATCATAGTTGTCCTGGTTATCGATTCCGCCGAGCATTGGTTCGCCTACAATATTGCCATTTCTGTCAACAAGTATAGTTGTTGGAAACGCCATGATTTCTGAGGCATATTTACCGGCAGCGCTAGAGGAGTCAATTGACAGATTACGATATTTGACACCCTGGCTTTCAAGAACAGAGGCAGCCTCTTTGATAGCTGTTTTATTGCCATCGAAGGTCTCAGTGTTGATGCCAACAACTTCTCCGCCCATTGATTTGATAGCATCATTTAATTCGTTAAGCTTGGATAACTCAGCGACACATGGTTTGCAGCCGGTAAACCAGAAATTGACGACTGTTACTGCATTACCGGAAAACAGGCTGTCATCAACCTTATTGCCATCAAAATCCTCACCGGAAAAATCACTGAATACAGATGAGGCTTTAGAGCTGTCCTTCTTGTTATCGTCTGATGATTTATTTTTGTTTTCAAGCTCTGCTATCTGTTCCTCGATTTTTCGTATGGTTTCAATATCCTCATTAAGTGTTTTAAGCTCATCGTCTGTGAATGAATCCTTGTTTGATTCTACGGTACCGGCAAGATAATCAGCATAATTTCCGTTTGGATCGGCGTCACTTTTGTTCATCATGCCAAATGCCTTGTTCCACGCATCAGCGTGATCTGCAAAAAGCTGATTTTCCTGCTGATATAAATCATCAAGCTTGGAATCTGATTTGCCGGATGCTTCTGAGCCGGCTTCAGTCTGAGTGTTCTTAGAATTTGTGTTGGAAGATTGCTTTCCACCGCATGCTGTAAGTGATAATGCTATGCAGAGTGTAAAAATAGAAATAAATGATAATTTGTTTTTCATGAGTAATTTCTCCTTTAAAAATAATAGTAAAATGTTTAATAGTTATCTGTTGTCATTTTTTTGACATGATTTTCCCATAAACCGGTAGCAGATGGCGTCCTTCGGACAGGCCTTTATGCAGGCACCGCAGCGTATGCACTCGGGGTGATCCGGTGTCTTACACACATCCACATCCATCTTACAGGCCTTTGAGCATTGACCGCATCCGACACATTTGCTGCTATCAACGGTGATTTTGAGCAGGCTGACCTTATTAAATAACGAGTAGATTGCTCCAAGCGGACAAATCCATTTACAGAAGGGCCTGTAAAATAGGATACTTAGTACAATCACTGCAATTAAAATCATACACTTGAAAGAAAAAAGCTTTCCCAGCGCAGAACGGATAGCAGCGTTTCCAATAGATAACGGTATAGCACCCTCTAAAACACCCTGAGGACAGATATATTTGCAGAAGAACGGGTCTCCCATTCCTATAGAGTTCGTTACAAGCATCGGAAGAAGTATAACGAAAACAATAAGAATTACATATTTTAGGTACCTAAGAGGCTTTAGTTTGGCTGTGGATAATTTCTTTCCGGGTATTTTGTGAAGTAAATCCTGAAACCATCCAAATGGGCACAAAAAACCACATATAAATCTGCCGAGAGTTACACCGAGTAAAATAAAAAATCCGGTTATGTAGTATGAAAACTTAAATCTTGATGATCCGACGACTGCCTGAAATGCCCCTATTGGACAGGCTCCTGTCGCGGCAGGGCAGGAGTAGCAGTTTAATCCGGGTACGCATACTGTTTTTGCATTGCCCTGATATATTTTACCCTTAAATAAATTCGGAATATGAATATTGGTCAGCAGCGTTGCTGCGGCCTGTATCCATCCACGTATTTTTGCCAGCTTTTTTGATAGTAATTTCTTTTTCTTATCCAATTCCGACACACTCCAGACATAGTTTTATTGCTTTACCAAGCACGGTAGCTGCCTCACCTCTGACTGCACCATAGCTTACCATGGATACACCAAGGATAAGCAGAATGATTTGACATGTTTTTTGGTATTTCAACATAATGTTGCTCCTTTTTTGTTGTATTGTTGACCAGCTGACTTTGGTATTATACAATATAGGTTGTAAAATTATTGTTAAGAAGCAGGAGAACATTTTGAGATTATTAATTGTTGAGGATGAGAAACAAATATGTGATATGGTTGCAAAGAGTCTGTATGCTGCCGGTTATGAGGTGGATACCTGTTATGATGGGAAAGAGGCTCTTGAATGTATACTGTCGGAGAATTATGATCTGATAGTTTTGGATTTGAATCTGCCGGGGATGGATGGCATGGAGCTTCTTAAGGAGCTTAGAAAATACAATGATGAAACTAAGGTTTTGATATTATCTGCAAGAGGTCAGATTGCTGATAAGGTAGAGGGACTGGATGCAGGAGCAAATGATTACATGGAAAAACCATTCCATCTGCAGGAGCTTGAGGCACGTATCAGAAGTTTGACAAGAAGGAAATTTGTACAGAATGATATATGTCTTAAATGCGGAGAAATAAAGTTTGATACGATTAAGCGTGAGGCATATGCAAAGGGAGAGCCGGTCCCACTGACAAGAAAAGAGAATGGTATTTTGGAATATTTACTTATCAATATAGGCAGACCGGTGAGCCAGGAGGAGCTGATAGAGCATGTGTGGGATGCCACGGCAGACAGCTTTAGCGGAGCAATCAGGGTACATATGTCTTCACTTAGAAAAAAGCTTAAGGCGGAGCTGGGATATGATCCCATTTTGAACAAGGTAGGTGAAGGCTATAAAATACGGGAGGAGTCTGACAGATGAAAAGAATGTCGCTACAGTGGAGACTTACGTGCATTACTACATTGTGTATTGCTATTATATGTGGCTGCCTGACTATGTTTGTCTATAAAAATGGCGTGCATTACATCGATTCTCTGCAGGATGCGGTAGAGTCACAGGGGGATGAAAAAGGAAACAAATCAGATGAAATATATATCAGCATACCGGACGATAAGTGGGATGAGTTTGCGGATGAATTTTCGGTTCAGGTGTACAATAATAAGGCCGACTATAAAAGAAACAGTCTGATAATCACGGTTTTGCTGGCGCTTTTGGGAGGTGTCGTCACTTATTTTATAAGCGGGCATGCACTCAGACCAATCAGAGAGTTTTCAGATAAAATCGAAGAGGTACAGGCTCAGAATCTGTCTGATTCAAGAATAGAGGAAAACAATGTTAAGGAACTGAACCAGCTGGGTATTTCTTATAATAAGATGCTTGAGCGTCTGTCGGATGCATTTGAGATACAGAGACAGTTTACTGCAAATGCAGCACATGAGCTGCGAACTCCATTAGCGCTAATGCAGGTACAGCTTGATTTATATAATTCGGCCTCTCACCCGGGAAATGATGCAGACACTTTGCAGACCATAAAAATGGTTACGGAACAAAATGATAAATTAAACAGGATGGTAAAGACTCTTCTAGACATGAGTGAGCTTCAGTCGGTGGGAAGGGATGATAAAATTATATTGGATGCTATTGTTGAAGAGGTTTTGGCAGACCTTGAGCCTCTTGCCGTGGAAAAGAATATAAAGCTGATTGGAAAATGTGAGGATGCCACTATGATAGGCAGTGATATCCTTATTTACAGGCTTGTATACAATCTGGTTGAGAATGCCATCAAATATAATCATCCGCTCGGACAGGTTACAGTAACCGCATATCAGAGAAACAAGCATGTTTATCTGTCTGTAGAAGATACGGGAAGCGGAATACCAAAGGAGCTTAGGGAGAGAGTGTTCGAGCCATTCTTCCGTGTGGATAAATCCAGAAGCCGGGAGCTGGGTGGCGTAGGACTCGGACTTGCTCTTGTCCGTGAAATCGTTAGAGTACATGATGGCAGTATTTGTATTAAATCAGGCAAGACCGGGGGAACGATTTTCGAGGTGACTTTTGCGCAGCATTCAATGTAGCGTTTCATTTTACACATTTGTCAACGCTATTAAAACAGATTTCTTGTATCCCGCAATATATGAAACAGCCGCTTGACAGTCCGGCTTTCTGACTTGAGAAATAGATTTTTAACGGCAAAAATATAATAATTTAGATTAAAATATACTGATGTTTTTGCCGATAATGTGGTATACTATATAATAGATTAACAAGGTTATTTAATATAATTTATGGCGGAGGATAATAGATGCGATATCTTTCAGTTGCTGAAATAGCAAAAAAATGGAATATGTCAGAGCGCAGTGTTAGAAATTACTGTGCTAAGGGGCGTGTGAACGGTGCATTTCTTACAGGTAAGACATGGAACCTTCCTGAAAACGCAGAGAAACCGGAGCGCATTAACAAAAGAAAAGAAGAACCGATTACGCTGTTGGATATTCTGAAAGAGCAAAAGGCAAGTAAATATTCCGGTGGAATATACCATAAGACACAGATTGATTTGACATACAACTCCAACCATATGGAAGGAAGCCGTCTGACACATGATCAAACCAGATATATCTTTGAAACCAATACTATTGGCGTAGAAAAAGAGGTGCTGAATGTGGATGATGTGATTGAAACGGCAAATCACTTTCGTTGTATCGACATGATTATTGATCATGCAAAAGCAGCTTTGACGGAGAAATTCATCAAAGAACTTCACTTGATTTTGAAGAATGGCACCAGCGATTCCAGAAAAGATTGGTTTGCTGTTGGTGATTATAAGAAACTTCCGAATGAAGTCGGTGGCATGGATACAGCCCTTCCGGAAGAAGTTGCCGATAAAATGAAGGCATTGCTGGCGGAATACAATGCCAAAGAAGAAAAGAATTTTGAGGATATTCTGGACTTTCATGTGAAGTTTGAACGGATTCATCCGTTCCAGGACGGAAACGGTCGTGTGGGCAGATTGACTATGTTTAAAGAGTGTCTAAAATACAATATTGTTCCGTTTATCATTGAGGATAATTTGAAAATGTTCTATTATCGTGGATTGAAGGAATGGGACAACGAAAAAGGATATCTGACAGATACCTGCCTGACCGCGCAGGACAAGTATAAGGCGTATTTGGATTATTTTAGGATTAAGTATTAATAAATGCTTTTAAAGAATGCTTATATGGATTTTGAAAAAATTGAATATTCACAAAAAATCTGGCTGAAGGATACAGGATGAGGAACATTTTGCAACTATGGCACAAGTTTTATTTTCATCGAAATCCTATATTGCTTCGGTGTCATATGATAATGTTCTTTGAAGCACTTATAAAAATGTGTTGTATTCGTAAAATGCAGTTCATCCATAATTTCAGATATAGAAGCGGTCGTTTCAAGCAGGAGAGCAGCCGCTCTTTTCATACAGAAAGTCTGACTGTAATCGAATAGGCATGAATTTGTATATTTCTTAACTATAGAGTTTAAATAATTTCCACTGTAATTTAATAATTGTTCAAGCTCAGAACGTGTAATGCGTCCATTGGTGTCCTCTAAAATGTGACTTATGTGTGTGAAAAGAAGAAAATCATTGTCTGCTTCTACATGGACGGGCGTGAAATGAAAGTGTTCTGGATTGGACAGATAATCAAACAATTCTAAAAGCATTCCTTTTATGACATAAGTAGAACCAAGCTTTGGATACATAATGGCACGAAGTATATTGTCAGTTATGGCGTGGAGAGTATGGTGCCAGTCTTTGTTATTTAGAGATGGCATAAAATCAAGATATTCCTTTGTGTCAGGATTATCGAGATTATCTGAAAGAAACCTAAGAATAGGGTTATGGCCGGGCCTTTCTATATCCGGAAAATAAACTTTTGGTTCATCTTCTGAAAGCTGTTGGACAAGCTCTTTTGACATCCCGATAAACAAAAGAGTTGCATCGGAAGAAAAAATTTCTTTGTGTACTATATTGTGGTTCATCAGGCAACAGCTTCCACTGTGGAACACAAAATCAGTCTTTTCAATCAGCTGATGGATTTCGCCATCCAATACAATAAGAAGTTCGTAAAAATCATGAATATGTGGAGGCCTCATATTAAAATGATTGATTTCCTTTTCTGTTTTGAAGCTGTAAAATGTATTTTCACGTGGTGAGGTCATCAAAAAATTCAGATATTTGTCATCGTTAGCTATATTACACGTTTCGAGTGTGAACTGTATTGGTGTAAGTATTTTGATGTATGAATTGATTGTACTGTTTATATTATCCTGCTCTATGATGTTTTTGACAGTATATGATGAGGTCATAATGGTATATTTTTCTCCTTATCCACGAATATGATAAAAACTAACTGATATTTTATCACATATGTTATAGAATTGTAAGCAATAATTTATTAAAGTAACAGTATACAAAACATAAGCGTTTATGAAAAATACAATACAAACTATTATTGTTAACAGGAAAAAGGAGGTTGCATTTATTATGCAGGAAGCAGAAAAGAAATATCTGAAATGGTATCAGAAGATAGCGTATGGAGCAGGAGACATGGCTTCAAATACCAGCTATGGACTTGTATCAAGCTTTGTACTTTTATATTTATCTGATACAATGGGGCTTAACACAGGAATTATTGGAACTTTAATGCTGGTATCGAAATTTCTTGATGGAATTTCAGATGTGATATTTGGAAATTTAATCGATCGCACTAAGTCAAAGCTTGGAAAGGCAAGACCATGGATGCTGTATGCACAGATAGGCGTATCACTTTGTCTGGTGCTGTTGTTTTCAATTCCGGGTGGAATGAGTGAAACTGCACAATATGCGTATTTCTTCGCATTTTATACAGCACTCAATGCTATCTTTTATACAGCAAACGGAATAGCATATTCAGCATTATCAGCCCTTATTACCAGAAACAAGAATGAAAGGGTTCAGCTTGGATCAATACGTTTCATGTTTGCAGTTGCTACAAATATTGTAATGGGATTTGCAGTAACAGGTGTAGTTGATGCCTTTGGCGGTGGAGCTGCAGGATGGCGTATGGTTGCTGTTATATGTGGTGTAATCGGACTTGGTATCAACACAATAAGCTGCCTGTGTGTTAAGGAGTTACCGGAAGAAGGTAGTGCAGCAGTTGAGGATACACAAAAACCGAAGGATGACAAAATAGGTTTTGTTGAGTCTTTGAAGTTACTTATAAGTAACAAATACTATATTTTAATTGTTGCAATTTATATTGTTTATTATTTCATGAGTAATCTTACAACAGGCTCAGCTATTTATTTTATGAAACATGTACTTGGAAATGGTTCATTACTTGGATTGTTCTCAATGATGAAGATGTTCCCTGTAATAATTGCACTTATTTTTACTCCGATTCTTGTAAAGAAGACCGGAAGCATGCAAAAGGTTAATTTCTGGGGATATGTAATCAGTGATATCTTAGGAATATTTCTAATTATTTTTGCGATGCAGAAGAATTTACCGATGATGTTACTTTTTATGTTCCTTAAGGGAACATTTGCCGGAACAATGTCGGGAACATTAAATGCCCTGATTGCTGAAATCAGCGGATATACCTATCGTACGAAAGGGGTACATATTGATGGAATGATGTTTAGCTGTTCATCACTTGGAGTAAAAGTCGGTGGTGGAATTGGTACTGCGGCTGTAGGCTGGCTATTGCATGCAGCAGGATATGCCGGAAAAGCTGCAACTCAGACCGTAGCAGCTACAAATATGATTTTCAGTATGTATATCACAATCCCTGTAATTCTTGGCGTCGTAATTACTATTCTTCTTGGTTTAATGAAGGTGGAAAAGGAAAATAAGAGAATTGACATGGAAAGAGCAGAACAAGCAGACTAACAGATTGAAAGAGGAATGAAGTATGCAGTGTCAGAAATTTAATGAGGACTGGACATTTGAAAAAGCTGATCAGGCTGACAGATTAAAAGCCTTTTACGGGAACAGTGATGCAGTTGCAGTTACACTTCCTCACGATGCAATGATTCGTGAAAAAAGAGATAAGGACTGTCCTTCCGGAGCACAGAGTGGATTTTATCCAGGAGGTGTGTATACATATGAAAAAAAATTTATGGCTCAAAATGAGTGGAAAAAGCAAGATGTATTTCTGGAATTTGAAGGAATTTATGGAATTGCAAGAGTCTGGATTAATGGATCGCTAGCGGCAGTGAATCGTAATGGATATATGGGTTTTTCGGTTGACTTAAAACCATGGATAAGCTATGAGCATGAGAATATTATAAGAATAGATGTCGATAACAGTAAACAGCCTAACAGCAGATGGTATTCAGGCTCAGGAATTTACAGAGATGTCAATCTGTGGACCGGAAAAGATGTATATATTTCACATGATAAGCTGCGTATTACAACATTGTCAGTGAATGATGACATGGCGGTTTTAGAGGTGTGTGCGCAGTTGAAAAACATTATTGGACATGGATTAGAGGCAGAATGTCTGATTGAAATAAAAAAAGATGGACAGAAAACTGCATCAGATACGCAAAGAGTAATATTTCGCTCAGAGCAAATGCAGACAGTGCGTGTACAAATACCGATTGAACATCCGAAGAAATGGAGTCCAAAACAGCCGGCGTTATATGAGTGTCATATAACGACAAAGTTTGATGATAAAATATGTGATGAAGCAGTTTCTAATTTTGGAATACGTGTATTGGCGCTAGATCCTGTACATGGATTGCAGATAAATGGTGAGGCAGTTAAGCTGCGAGGAACCTGTATACATCATGATAATGGCGTGATAGGTGCTGAGACATTTAAGGAGGCAGAATGGTACCGTTGCAAGAGATTGAAGGAAGCGGGCTTTAATGCTATAAGAAGTGCACATCACCCAATGAGCAGAGCAATGCTTGATGCGTGTGATCATATTGGAATTCTGGTTATGGACGAGCTGACGGATATGTGGGACAAGGAAAAAAATACATATGATTTCTCCGATATTTTTGAAGATGAATATAATCAGTGGATTAATCATATGGTTGAAAAAGACTATAATCATCCATCAGTTGTTATTTATTCAGTTGGAAATGAGATACAGGAAGCAGGAACTAAGCAGGGAGCCTGGATAAACAGAATGCTATGCAATAAATTCCATGAGCTCGATAATACCAGATATACAACGAATGCATTGAATGGATTAAACTGTGCAGGCAGGCGTCTTGGCTTTATTATGAGGGATGTTGCAGAAAAATTTGGAATGGATTCACATGGAAGTGGAAGCGGAGGAGGAAGCAATGCCTTAAACAGTTTTATGAGTCTGATGTCAGGTGAAAAAGGAGAGTTTTTTGCAAAGCATCCGCTTGTTTCAGAAGCACTTGAAGAATGTTCGCAAAGCTGCGATATAACAGGACTCAACTATTTAAGTGGAAGATATGAGCTGGAGCATGAACTACATCCTGCTAAAACGGTCCTCGGTACGGAAACATATCCGGCTGACATAGAAAATCTCTGGAAGCTTGTTGAAACTTATCCACACGTAATTGGAGACTTTACATGGACCGGTTACGACTATATAGGCGAGGCTGGTGTAGGAATATTCCATTATGATGGAAATGCAAATTTCACAAGTATTTATCCTGAGAGATTGGGATATATCGGGGATATTGATTTGATTGGAAATCGAAGACCAATCAGCTATTTTAGGGAAATAGTGTATGGTCTGACAGATAAACCATATATTGCGGTCGAGAGACTTGAACACGCAGGACAGACAGCTGGTAAAACTGCATGGATGTTTAAGGATAACATCAGTAGCTGGACATGGAAGGAATTTGAAGGGACAACGGCAAATGTGGATGTTTATTCATCAGGTGATGAAGTAGAGCTTTTTCTGAATGATAAATCGCTTGGAAGAAAACCGGCAGGAAGAGAAAATCATTTTACAGCATCTTATGAAGTGCCATATGAACCGGGAACTTTAAAGGCAGTTGCATATCAGAAAGATAGGAAACTGGGTGAATATGAGCTTTCTACAGCAAAATCAGTAACAAAGCTAAAAGTGTGTCGTGTAACTGAGAATGAGAGGAATATAGCATATATCAAGATATGGCTTGTAGATGATAATGGCACAATTAATTCACAGGAAGCTGAAAAAAGACTGCTTCATGCTAGTGTTGTAGGAAATGGTGTGCTGGAAGGATTTGGTACAGCTAATCCTTCTAGTGAGGAGGACTATTTTTCTGATTCAGTAACAACATTTGATGGAAGCGCTCTGGCAGTAGTTCGATGGAAGAATGTCAAATCGAAAGAGCCGGCTGTTCTTAAAGTATGGACGGATGATGGTTGTCAGGTGATGATAAATATAGAAAATAATTAAATATTAATGGTGTATGTTATACTTAGTGAGTATGGCATACACCATTTTTATTGGACTCAAATAAATGTATCAGGGCTTCCTAAAAAAGTTATTGACAAAATAAAATGAACGGTGTATATTTTTAACATGAACATTGTTCATTTGATGAAATTACTAAATGACATTACATTGGAGAGGAGTGAACTCGTGAACCATCTTGCAACTTCAAAAGAAGACATATTAGCTGCAAGCAGAGAACTGATAAAAGAAAACGGATGGACTGCTTTAAGCATACGAGCTGTTGCATCCCGATGTTCTGTTTCGGCGGGGACAATCTACAATTACTATGAATCCAAGGCCGAGCTGCTTGGGGATACAATTGAGAGTATTTGGCGTGAAATCTTTTTTAACCCTGAAGATGAGCAGGTTTTTAAAGATGTTGCTGCCTGTATCTCATGGATTTATAAAAGACTGCAATATGGAAATGAGCAATTTCCGGGCTTCTTTTCACTGCATTCGTTTGGATTTATGAAGGATGAAAAAACGGATGGAAAGAAGAAAATGCTGCAGACATGGGGGCATATTCTTAATGGATTATGCGATATATTAAAGAATGATCGTAAGATTCGTCCAGATGTATTTGATGAACAATTCACGGAAAAACAGTTTGCAGATATATTATTTTCTTTAATATTGGTATCAATGATTCGTCAGGATTATGATCCGTCTTCGATTTTGATGTTGATTAACAAAACATTATATTAAAATTCTCCCACATTAGAGTGTGGGAAAATTTTTGAAACAAAATGAACGATGTTCACTTATACGTTTAAAGATGTATCTAGTAGAAAGGATTTTTATTATGCAGGCAATTGTAGAAACTTTATTTGATACCGTATATTTGTTTTCGGTAATCACAATCGGAATTTTAATGATTCGAAAAAGCAAAGGAAACCGTCAGTTTACCATGTTTGGAATTATGGCAGTTATTTTAGGAAGTGGAGATGCATTTCATCTGGTTCCTCGTGCAACAGCGCTTTGTACAACAGGTCTTGAGAACTTTACTGTACAGCTTGGGTTAGGCAAGTGGATAACCTCTGTCACTATGACTATTTTTTATGTCGTTCTCTATCATATATGGCGTGAGCGTTATCAGATTAAAGGCTATAAAGCAGCTACAGCAGCTATTTATAGTCTTGCAGGATTAAGAATTGTTCTGTGTATGATGCCTCAGAATGCCTGGCTCAGTGCAGATGCTCCGCTTTCATGGGGAATCTACCGAAATATTCCGTTTGCACTGATGGGATTAATTATCATAGTTTTATTCTATAAAAGTGCAAAAGAAAATAACGATAGCTCTTTTAGATGGATGTGGCTGACAATTGTCCTGAGCTTTGCATTCTATATTCCGGTTGTACTGTTGGCTGATGTAATTCCGATGATCGGCATGCTGATGATTCCAAAAACCTGTGCATATGTTTGGACAGTATTAATTGGCTACAAGGCAATGAAAAAAGACTTAGCCATTTTTTAGTAGTTTTATTGTAACACAGAACAAAATATGATTTTGATGCATTATATGATGATGGGAAAGCTCCTAATAAGCATAAAAAGATAATGGTCAATTTTATGGAGGATAATGCTGATTCAGAGATTTATTCCAATGAATTGAAAAAACAAGCTGGATTTGCCAAGGATGGAGAAAAAGGATTTGATGGTGCAATAACGAATCTTATGATGCAGACATATCTGTGCAACTGCGATTTTAAGATATGCATGAGATGTATCCGGAGGCGACGGATAAGCAGATAAGGAAGATATTAAAGTAATACAGGTACATATATAGCGATGAAGGAATATTAAACAATGTATTTGAATAGTACATAAAAATAACCATATTGAATACAATCTAAATAAAGATAATTTATGATTGACTTTCTTAGTTATATCAGTTATATTATCTTTAGTGATCAGATTGCAGAAACTTGAGAAGCCTGCGATCGGGGGAGGGTGCCGAGGCCCCTCTCCTTTTTTTATTTGGAACATTTTGCAGCGAGGTACATATGAGCAAACCGTTTATTACATATACCGCACAGGTTGAAAAACTGAAAAATGAAAAAGATCTAGTTATTACAGATGATGACTTTGCGGTAGAATCCTTGCAAAATATCAGTTACTATGCACTAATTGGCGGATACAAGCATCCTTTTATTGATATTCATACCCGCAAATATATTAATGAAGCATGTTTTGAAGATATAGTTGCTCTTTATGAATTTGATGAAGAGTTACGTGGAATATTCTTTAAATATTTATGTCGTGTAGAAAGAAAAATGCGTTCGTCCATTTCTTATCATTTCTGTAAAAAACATGGAGAACGTCAAGAAGAATATCTTAACTCCAATAATTACGGCAATATTCCAAAAAATAAAAATGGAATTACTAAATTAATCAAAATGCTAGATATGATGGCTAATAAAAATAAGGATCATGAATATCTTGTTTATCAGCGTAACAAATATCATAATATTCCGTTATGGGTGATTATGAATACCCTTACTTTTGGTCAGATATCCAAAATGTTTGAATTCTTACCTCAAAATATGCAAGGAGCAATTTGTCAGGATTTTGGAAATATCAAGAAAAATGAAATGATAAAATATTTAAAGGTATTAACACTGTACAGAAATGTATGTGCTCATAACGAAAGGTTGTTTTCATATCACACATATATTGACATTCCAGATACATTGTTACATAAAAAATTAGGAATTTCTAAAAACGGTTCAAAATATATATATGGTAAAAATGACTTGTTTAGTGTAGTCATTACTTTTCGTTATCTACTTCCAAAGACTGATTTTTTACTGTTTAAAAAGCAATTATGGCATATTTTTGACAGATATCAAAAGCAGAATTTAAATTTGAAGTTGAATGATCTTTTTGAATATATGGGATTTCCGTGTAACTGGAAAGAGATAACAAAATTTCGCAAAATATAAGTGGAGATATGAGTAAAAATATTTCCGCTAATATTTAAAGCTATTATATTTTTAGCGATTTCTTCGAACTATTCAACCCATCCACACAATTAAACAAAAAAATTCTCATATTAAATTTTTTCATAGACCTGGCGGGGATACTTCACATGTACCGGCTTCCTCTTTGTAATGGAAAAAGTATTGCGTAAAGTAAATAAATCAGTATCATATATTTATACACACAAATAACGGAAAAGATATAGAATACAAACGGTATTTACAGGGCAAATCAAATTCGATGTAAATCGGTTTGATTTGCCCTCGTTTTTTAGTTCGATATTGCAGAGTATCACTCCACAGACACGCAGTACGAACAAGTCTATAATTCCTTGATTTTTTCATTCATTTTTCTGACATCATTGCGATAGTGAAGCATGAAGCCTCCCCAAATTATAAATGCCAAAGCTATTTGAAATATGGCTGCAATAATTCCGTGAAGGATAGAACTTGTTCCTCCTATCCATCCGACAGTATATGCGACGATTGTATAAATAATACAGCCTGTTCCCATGTGAATAATTATTTTAAAAGGCATTGGAAGATTGTCTTTGTGATAAATCATGGCCGGAAGTCCAAAACCCAGACCTACAATTATGCATCCGATAACCATTTTGGAAAATTGATAATTATCTAAACTGAAATTACCGTCATAGGTGATGTCAAATACCATTCCTGTAACGCAGAAAACGGTTAATGCTATACCAATGCTGGTTATAGTGTTTTTAATCAAATTTTTCATAGTTTCTCTCATTTTTGTCCTCCTATAATCCCAGATATTTTTTAAACTCAGGCAGATATTTTCTTGATACGTAATCCTTACATCCGTTTTTTAGTTTCAAAAGAAGAGTGCCGCTAAAACCAGCCTCGACATTGCTCATATAAGACAGATTGACCAAAGTTGATTTTGAAATTTGCATAAATCCGGCACCAAGCTGCTGTTGCATTTCGTACAGTCTTTTTCGGGAACGGTAGCGGTGTTCTTTGCCATAAATAATAGTATCTTTGTTTTCTACCCTTACCATGTATATTTCTTTTGGCTGTAAAATGACAATATCATTTCCGTTTTTAAAAGCTGTAATGGGGCTTTCATTTGAACCGAATATATCAAGGGTACGCTGGATGTTGTCAGTGATTTTATCTGCATATATGATGGCATATGGTTCGCTGTATTCAGGGGAAAGTTCAATACTTACTTTCATGTAAAATCCTCCTTTCTTTTTGGGGTAGTGTCAAAAACTACCCATTTTATTGTTCTAAAATTCTTTTAAAACCTTGATTTATTGAAGGTTTGCAAATAAAAAGAGCATTGACCTCCCAAAAGAAGTATAATGAGTTCACCACAAACACCATTATCAACAAGGAGACAATGCTCATGGACATTATACTTTATTTACTTCTATTTATTCAATACCAACATAAACAAATCTGCTGGCTTTTTAATTTTATCTGCAGATATATTCCCCTTAAGCAGTGGGTCTTCGATGACTCCCATTCTCCCAAATATCAAAAATTCAAGATTGATAAGCTCCCAAAAATAATCTATTACGAAAAATGGGATTACAAAGACTACATTCCTTACCTCGAATGGAAGTATGGCAAGAAAATCAAACCTGTCAGCCGCCGTTCTGAATGTGATATTGATGACAACTGTACCTGTCCACGTTGCAATGCTCCAAAGCCTTATCTCTACAAGAATAATGGTTCAAAAGGACAGATTCTGTGCAAAGTATGCTCCACCGCATTCTCTCCGGAAGAAAACCGTTTTTCAAAGTCCTACTCCCTCAAATGCCCGCACTGCAATCACTCGCTGGCTCATAAGAAAGACCGCAAACACTTTGTTGTCCACAAATGCGTAAATCCAAAATGTCCTTACTACCTCCACAATCTAAACAAGGTTGATAAAAAAGACCTTAAGGAGGACTATGGCAAGAACAAATATAAACTCCATTACATCTACCGGGAATTCCAGATAGATTTCTTTCGCATGGATTTAAACACTCTTCCCAAGAATGCTTCTTCCCTAAAATTCAGTAAACATGACCAGCATGTCATGTCTCTTTGTCTTACCTACAAAGTGAATCTTGGGTTATCGCTTCGTAAAACCGCTCAGGCATTGAAGGACATACACGGCATCAGCATCTCACACCAGCAAGTTGCCAACTATTGTAAAACCGCCTCTGCCTGCATAAAACCTTTCGTAGACAACTACGATTACAAAACTGGCAATGTATTTACTGCCGATGAAACATACATCAAAATCCGTGGTATCAAAACCTATATCTGGTTTATCATGGATTCTGCCAAACGCTCTGTTATCGGCTATCAGGTATCTGATAATCGTGGTGTTGGTCCATGCATTCTGGCAATGCGGATGGCCTTCCGGCATCTAAAAGAACTGCCTAAGAACTTTAAGTTCATTGCAGATGGCTACAGTGCATATCCCCTTGCCGCCCAGCAGTTCTTCCATGAATTCGGTGATAAGTTTAAGTTTGAAATCACACAAGTAATCGGACTCACCAATGACGATGAGGTTTCTAAAGAATTCAGACCTTACAAGCAGATGATTGAACGCTTAAACCGTACATACAAAGCTTCCTATCGTAAAACCAACGGCTTTGATAACATCGATGGAGCCAACTATGATCTCGCCCTCTGGGTTGCTTATTACAACTTCCTAAGACCACATAAACACAACAACTATAAAGTCTTAAATGAAGTCGAAATGCTGTCTCAGGCTGACACGATGCTGGGCAAATGGCAGCTTCTCATCTTCCTTGGTCAACAGACGATTCTGAACCTGCAACACGGCGAAGCCGCTAACTGTTCTTAGATTCAGAGCCAGAGGTAATTATCCCAGCCACCGCAAAGCGGCGTGCCCTTGATGGCACGAAAAAGAACTGCTACACTGCTGTAATCGACGGAAAAACTCTAACTGTTCTTGAGTTCTTCGCCGTCGGTGATTAACCTACAGCAGTTCTTTTTCGTACCGTCAAGAGTGGCGGTGGGCTACCACAACCTAAAAAATCTACAGTTTTCAAGGTTCATCTGAGCCTTTTTCTTTTGCTCAGTTTTTTCATAGGTCATTTGACACTATCCTTTTTGGTGAGTTAATCATACAATATTTCATATATAATGTCTCGCATTTGGATGTAAGTGGCGAAAAAACATGTGTAAGATGCGTTAAAGGAGGATAATCCTGATAAGTTCCGCTATCGGAAGATATGTGAGTCTGCACACCGTACGGCACAATCAACATTTGACATGTTGGAAGTTTTAGTGATTAATATTTCTTTAATTTTGTCAGCATACTATTTACATAGTACAAATAGTAATGTACTTTAAAAAAGTACAGGACAGTACAAATAATCAGAAAGAGATATGATAACCATGAAGAAGAAATTAATTGCAATAATAGTTGGAATGATGCTTTGTGCAGAGCTGTTGGGCGGTTGTGGTAATAAAAATATAAACAAGGATAATATTACCACGGATACTGCCGAGGAGTCGAAACAGCAGGATTCGAATAAAAAACAGGAGCTGCCAACTGCAACATATATGGGTGGAAGCAATACCATTACTGAGGTGTGCGATGAGCTTGGTTCAGCCGGGGCATCGCATGTAGATACCTTTAAAGAATGGGTGACCGATTTTGCGGATTCTGCCGGGAAGAATGCAAAGCTGAAGGATACCTGGTCAGATGCATATAAAATGAAAGCAGATACTGTTAAATGTATGGATGGCTGGGAGAAAAAGCATGACTATTCAGATGCAGATTGCAGAATGACAGCTTTTCTTTTGCTGGATGGACTGCTTCACGCACAGTCAACGGAAGATAGCTATAGTGGCACATATTTAATGTTTGATACGGAAGCAATAGATAATGTAGACAGGTATGAAATCATAAGGCAGAATAAAGACATGTTTACTACATTATACGGAGAAAAGAGCATTACGGATGATAAACATCCTGAAAAAACATTCTCTGACAACTGGAAAAAGTATGGATTTCAAATAGACAGTAATTGTATTTCACTTATTAGTATAGCAATATATGATCCGGATTCTGATGCTATGTTCGTGGGACATACAGGTGTATTAATAAAGTACAGTGACTATTATTTGTTTGTAGAAAAAATAGCATTTGAGCAGCCATATCAGGCAACAAAGGTGAATAATATGGATGAACTATTAAGTATTCTTTCACTAAGACCTGAGTATTTCGGAGAAGAGAAAGAGGCTGGACCATTTGTATATAATAATGGAGACTATGTTGGAACATTAGAATTGCAAGGATAAATCGGAAAATGAAGTTAAAGAATAAAAAAAGCAGAAATATAATAGGTATTATACAAAGCTGTCTCATCTTTGCATTGGTTATTCTTGTTATTTTTATGATGATACAGATTAACCGGCTGCAAGGAACGGCAAGGGTAATAAATTACGCAGGTCTGGTACGTGGAGCAACACAGCGTGAAGTAAAATTGGAGATTACAGGATCCCAAAATGATGAGTTGATTAAATATTTGGATGATATTTTGAGCGGATTAAAATATCAGGATGGAAATTATGATCTGATAAAGCTTCAGGACAAGGAATATCAGGATAAATTGCAGGTCCAGATTGATTATTGGAATAAAATAAAAAAAGAAATTGAAGCTGTAAGAAGCAGCGGATATGAAAATACTGATATTGTCAATATGAGTGAGACTTATTTTAAGCTGGCTGATGATACTGTGTCTGCAGCGGAAAATTATTCAGAAAAGATTGCTACAAAGATCCGCACGATAGAGCTTTTGTCAGCACTTGATATGCTGTGTCTTGTGATATTGATTATTGTACAGACCATAATGGCAATGAAGATGGCAAGGCAAAATAAACTGTTAGAGCAAAGAGCATATACTGATGCCCGTACAGGATTGCCTAATAGAAGTGCCTGTAAAGAAATTCTGAACAATAATGAGATAATCAGTTCACCTACGGCATGCATTATTTTTGACTTAAATAATTTGAAGTTTATTAATGATACAATGGGGCATTCGGCAGGAGACCGGCTGATAGTAAAGTTTGCCGGACTTTTGCGCAGCGTATTTCCTGAAAAAGATTTTGTGGGAAGATATGGCGGCGATGAATTTATGGTAGTCATTTATGACACAGATAAAGCGGAGGTTGATGAAATCCTGAAATGCTTATGTCTGGAAAAAGATAAATTAAACAACACCGGAAATGAACTGCAAATTGATTACGCTTGCGGATGGGCGATATCGGAGGATTATAAGGAGAGTACAATACAAATATTATTTGATAGGGCTGATTCCTATATGTATGAGAATAAACAGTTATGTAAGAAGCAAAATCAATGAGTAAAAGCAGATACAATAATTACCGCTGATGCAGTATACTTATCCTTACCGGTCCGTTATTGTGCTTTATCAGGTGTCTGTATATCACGATCCCTGCGATTATGAAGCAGCCAATCTGGATTGAGGCTGTTTTTATAGTCAAAAGGACATTGAATGCAAAAAAACCAAATGTCAGAATAGATCTGAGCGAATGTGGATTTATTATTACTACAACTGAAAAGAATATAAAGAAAAATGCCAGATAGACAGCCGGATGCAATTCCGGAAACAGGCCCAAAAGGACTCCGAAGGAGGCGGTAATAGCTTTACCGCCTTTTTGTTTTTGTAAAAAAGGAAATGCATGTCCAAAGACAGGTGCAACTAAAACAGGTACAAACAGAAGTGAGTTTATATCTAAGCATTTCTGACCAATATACACCGGGATAAATCCTTTTGCAAGCTCACATATGAGTGATAGTATTCCGCATAAAAAGCCACCATACATAAATGCGTTGCTCACACCCGGATTGTGGTCATCGGGAAGTGTGCAGATATCAATGTTTTTTAATAGTTTTGGTATCCAGTAAGCAAAGAGAGTGCTTCCGAGTACGAAGCCTAAGAGTGTAAATAAAAAATATTGCATGATAATTTCCTTATAGTTTTATAGTTACATGGTTTTATAGTCAGTCAGTTGTATCAGTGTGAGCTAGTTCTTCAAGCAGACCAACAATCTGTATGGCAGCATATGGCTTTCGCTCACGGCGCTGTGCACGTATCATTTCTGCATTTAGTTCTTTATTTTCTATCATTATTTTCCCAAGCTCAATCTGCTTTGACAGACGCTTTGATGAGACAGACAGATGACGTTTTTTGAAAAATGCAACATTTGCTGCCTCGCATCCGGGGATTGGAGCAGTGTGTACAATCGGTATATTTTTTACCAGTGCCTCAGTTGATGTGAGGCCGCCGGGCTTTGTATAGATTACATCACAGGCATCCATGAAAAGTGAAACCTGATTGGTGTAGCCTATTACGTGTACACGTTTGTTGAACTTAAACTCATTTTGCAGTATGCGTTTTATTTTAGTATTGTTGCCGCAAATGATTACAATATGCTCATTATTATGGCATCTTATTGCAAGCTCTGCGGCAAAGACAGCAAGCTTGCCAAAACCCATGCTGCCACTCATCACAAGAAAGATAGGCACATCGGATGGCAGATGTAATCTTGTTCTTGCAGCAGCTTTAGCAGTCCTTGTACAGAAGGCTTGTCGTACCGGGATGCCTAATGGCAGCAGCTTGTTTTCAGGAATACCACGTTTTGCAAATTCATCGGTCAGATCATCGTGTGGAATAACATAATAATCCATATTTGTCTCTTCCCAGAATGGGATACAGGTGTAGTCGGTTCCTACAGCTACGGCAGGGATATGAAGCAGATTTTTTCGCTTCATGCAGCTCAGGGTCTCAGCAGGGTACAGATGAGGTGTGACGACAGCATCAAAGCCGTTTGATTCAATGTATGCTGATAGCTTTTTACAAAGCAGGGCATTGGCAAAATAGACAGGGGATTTACGTTTATCACTCGATATCAGCATGCCAACCTTATAGAGTAGTCCGAAGAAAAACGGAATATGCTTTACAATGCCTATATATGCTCCTGATACTGCGTGCGATGTTCCTTTACCCGATAAGAGAAACATATCTATCATTGTCACAGAATGTCCTTTATGCTCTGCCGCTTCTTTTATAGCTTTACCGGCACTGTTGTGTCCCTCGCCGGTGTCACAGGATAAAATAAGAATTTTCAAACCGTTTAATTCCTTCCTAAATAAAATATGCGATAAGTGTACCATAATTTTTTAAAATAATCTACAGTGCAATAAAAGGTTGACATATCTAAGTTCAAAGCTTATTGTGGTAGCTGGAATGTACAAAATAGTATAATTATAAACTACAGATTACTGATATGACGGAGGCTTAATTTGAGATGGAAAATTTAATGTTTTGTCTAAATGCCACAGGACCTATTTTTCTGATGATGGTGTTTGGACTTTTTCTTCGCAAGGTGGGGATTTTGGACGAAGACTTTGCAAACAGGATGAATAAGTTTGTGTTTAAGATACCTTTACCTTTTTTACTGTTTAGTGATCTTGCGTCAGTTGATTTTTCAAGGGTTTGGAACATTAAATTTATAGTATTCTGCTTTGTGGTTACGTTGATAAGCATTACAATATCAACACTTGTTTCCTGTCTGTGGAGGGATAAATCTATACGGGGCGAGTTTATACAGGCCTCATACAGAAGCAGTGCTGCGCTGCTTGGAATTGCTTTTATCCAGAACATTTATGGAAACGCAGGCATGGCACCCGTCATGATTATAGGAAGCGTACCGCTTTACAACGTGATGGCTGTTATAGTGCTTTCATTTTTCAAGCCGGGGCAAAACGGCATAGACAGGGCAGTGCTCAAAAAGACATTTAAGGGAATAGTGACCAATCCTATTATTTTAGGAATTGTTGCAGGACTTCTGTGGTCAGCTATTGGTCTGCCGTTTGCGGGAATACCGGCAAAGGCAGTGACAAGCATTGGCAATATGGCAACGCCTATGGGACTTATGGCCATGGGTGCCACCTTTGATTTGAAAAAAGCATCAGCAAAGGCGAAGCCTGCATTTGCAGCCACATTTATCAAGCTTGTAGGCTTTGTGGCAGTATTTCTTCCTATTGCGGTAGCCTTCGGGTTCAGGGACAGTGAGCTTATTGCAATTCTTGTGATGCTTGGCTCAGCTACTACAGTAAGCTGCTTTGTCATGGCAAGAAATATGGGGCATGAGGGCGTTATCTCATCGACCACGATAATGCTCACGACACTGCTCAGTGCGTTTACGCTGACTCTCTGGCTTTATATAATTAAAAGTCTGGGGCTTGTATAAAATGGAAGAACATAACTGTTGATTTGGTGGATAATTCCTCTTTACTTTAGCGTGATAATTTGCTAATATGTTAAAAGGTTGTAGTTATTGGATGATTTTGAATAATTACAATGATTATTTAACATATGGAGGAAATGAGCATGAGAAGAGGATTAGCACTTCTTTTGACAGCAACTTTAGCACTTTCAATGACTGCCTGTGGTGGCAGCAAGGGTGCAGGAACACAAAAAAGCGAAAAGGGCGACGGCATGACCTACGCAGTTGAGGCAGGCTCAGCAGGAGAGGCTGTGGCAAAGGAAAAGGGCTTTAATTACAATTCGGTTTCATCACAGGCTGATGCGCTTATGGAGGTTAAATCAGGTACATCTGATGCGGCAATCATAGACCTTTTAATGGCAGGAGCCATGATTGGAGAGGGCACAAGCTACCCTGATTTAGTACATACAACAGAGCTTACCTCAGAGAAGTATGGTGTCGGATGCCGTAAGGGTTCTGATCTTGCTTCATATATCAACAGTGTACTCGCAGATTCATATGCTGATGGCAGCTCGCAGGAGATTGCAAAGAAATACGGAGTACAGGATTCACTTCTTGAGCAGGAGCCTTGCGAGTTCAAGCAGTCTGACAGCGACAGTGATGTGGATTATATCAAGTCACAGGGCAAGATGATTGTCGGTATCACAGAGTTTGAGCCTATGGATTACAAGGATAAGGATGACAAATGGATTGGCTTTGATGCAGATATGGCTAGACTTGTCGGTGAGAAGCTCGGCGTGGATGTTGAATTTGTAGTTATCGACTGGGACAACAAGGTTATGGAGCTTGATTCAAAGAAGATTGACGTTGTCTGGAATGGCATGACACTCACAGATGAGGTTACAAAGTCTATGGAATGCACAAATGCATACTGTAACAATGCACAGGTAGTTGTTGAGCGGGAGAAATAAAATGTTTTGGACTGTTACACAAGCACTAATGAGTGGTCTGTGGACCACCTTTGAAATATTTATACTGACACTTATATTTTCACTGCCACTGGGGCTTATATTTGCATTTGGGCTTTTGAGCAGGTTTAAGCCTGTCAAGGCTGTCATGAATGTATTTGTATGGGTTATCCGCGGCACACCGCTTATGCTTCAGCTTATCATTATATTCTACGGACCGGGTTTGTGGCTTCATCAGGCTATATGGAGTGGTGACGAGACCGGACGTATTACAGCGACGGTTGTAGCGTTTGTCATCAACTATGCATGTTATTTCTCTGTTATATTCAGAGGTGGCATAGAGGGTGTTCCGGCCGGTCAGAGAGAGGCAGGACAGGTGTTAGGCATGACAAAGCAGCAGATTTTCTTTAAAATCACTCTGCTTCAGATGATCAAGCGTGTTGTTCCGCCTATGTCAAATGAGATAATCACTCTTGTAAAGGATACTTCTCTTGCCAGAATTATTGCGGCATACGAGCTTACCTTTGCGGGAGCGGCGTTTATGAAGTCTGACGGACTTACATGGCCGCTGTTTTATACAGGTGTATTTTATCTCGTATTTGTCGGAATCCTTACACTTTTATTTAATTATATCGAGAAAAAGCTGGATTATTTCAGGTAGGAGGAAGACATGGCAATTTTAGAGGTTAGAAATATAGAAAAACACTTTGGAAGGACTAATGTGCTTAAGGATGTAAGCTTTTCCATGGAGGAGGGCAATGCTCTTGCGATAATCGGTTCATCAGGCTCAGGAAAGACTACGCTGTTACGGTGCCTTAACTTCCTTGAGAGACCTGACAGTGGCCAGATTATTGTAAATGGTGAGACTCTTTTTGATGCTTCCGAAGCGGGCAAGGATAAAGACGCGGAGCTTCGCAAAAAGAGGCTGCATTTTGGTATGGTGTTTCAGCAGTTTAATCTTTTTCCACAGTACACAGCACTTGAGAATGTCACTCTGGCAGAGCGTCTTCTGGCACAGGAGACACCTGAGTTTAAAAAGGATAAAAAAGCAATCCTTACACGTATTGATGAGCATGGAAAGGAGCTTCTGGACAGAATGGGGCTTGCTGAGAGGATGAACCATTATCCGCATCAGCTCTCAGGTGGACAGCAGCAGCGTGTAGCTATAGCAAGGGCACTGGCACTTAAGCCTGATATACTCTGCTTTGATGAGCCTACTTCAGCTCTTGACCCGGAGCTTACCGGAGAGGTGCTTAAGGTCATACGTTCCCTTGCGCAGCAGAATACCACAATGATTATTGTCACGCATGAGATGGCCTTTGCGCGTGATGTTGCGGATCAGGTGATCTTCATGGACGGTGGTGTGATTGTTGAGCATGGCGACCCACATGAGGTGATTGACCATCCGAAGGAGGAGCGTACCAGGCAGTTCCTCACCAGATATGCGAAAGGCTGATGTGTGGGAAATATATTATACATGTCGAAAAAGTGTGAAATAAGTGTAAATTGAAAAGTAGATATTGATTTTTTTTTAACAAACATATATACTAACAAAAGAAATGGATGTAAATCCATAATTTATAGAAAAGAGGTTTATTCAAAATGGCAAATGTTGATTTAACAAAGTATGGCATTACCGGAACAACAGAGATCGTTCACAATCCTTCTTACGAGACATTATTCGAGGAAGAGACAAAAGCCGGCCTTGAGGGTTACGAGGTTGGTAAGGAGACAGAGCTTGGTGCAGTTAACGTTATGACAGGTATCTACACTGGACGTTCTCCTAAAGATAAATATATCGTTATGGACGAGAATTCTAAGGACACAGTATGGTGGAATACACCTGAGTATCCAAACGACAACCATCCAATGAAAGAGGATGTTTGGGCAACAGTTAAGGATCTTGCTAAGAAAGAGCTCTGCAACAAGAAGCTTTTCGTAGTAGATGCATTCTGTGGAGCAAACAAGGATACACGTATGGCAGTTCGTTTCATCGTTGAGGTTGCTTGGCAGGCTCATTTCGTAACAAACATGTTCATCCAGCCATCAGCAGAGGAGCTTGAGAACTTCGAGCCTGATTTCGTAGTATACAATGCTTCAAAGGCTAAGGTTGAGAACTACAAGGAGTTAGGTCTTAACTCAGAGACATGTGTTGCATTTAACATCACATCAAAAGAGCAGGTTATCATCAATACATGGTACGGCGGAGAGATGAAGAAGGGTATGTTCTCTATGATGAACTACTACCTCCCACTTAAGGGCATCGCTTCAATGCACTGTTCAGCAAACGCTGACATGAACGGAGAGAACACAGCAATCTTCTTCGGTCTTTCAGGAACAGGTAAGACAACACTTTCTACAGATCCTAAGCGTCTTCTTATCGGAGATGACGAGCACGGCTGGGATGACAACGGCGTATTCAACTTCGAGGGTGGATGCTACGCTAAGGTTATCGGTCTTGACAAAGAGTCTGAGCCTGATATCTACAACGCAATCAGAAGAGATGCTCTTCTTGAGAACGTTACAGTTGCTGATGATGGAAAGATTGATTTCGAGGACAAGAGTGTAACAGAGAATACACGTGTATCTTACCCAATCAACCACATCACAAATATTGTTAAGCCAGTATCTTCAGCACCGGCTGCAAAGAATGTAATCTTCCTTTCAGCAGATGCATTCGGAGTACTTCCACCAGTATCTATTCTTACACCTGAGCAGACACAGTACTACTTCCTTTCAGGATTTACTGCAAAGCTTGCAGGAACAGAGCGTGGAATTACTGAGCCAACACCTACATTCTCAGCTTGCTTCGGACAGGCATTCCTTGAGCTTCATCCTACAAAATACGCTGCAGAGCTCGTTAAGAAGATGGAGAAGAGCGGTGCTAAGGCTTACCTTGTAAATACAGGATGGAACGGAACAGGAAAGAGAATCACAATCAAGGATACAAGAGGAATCATCGACGCTATCCTTTCTGGTGATATCCTTAATGCTCCAACAAAGAAGATCCCTATGTTCGATTTCGAGGTTCCTACAGAGCTTCCTGGAGTTGATTCAGGAATCCTTGATCCTCGTGACACATATGCTGATGCTTCTGAGTGGGAGGCAAAGGCTAAAGATCTTGCAGAGAGATTCAACAAGAACTTTGTTAAGTACACAACAAATGAGGCTGGTAAAGCACTTGTTGCAGCAGGACCACAGTTATAATATATTAAACAGAATTATATTAGATAATTCTAAAGCCGGGCGGTTGTATGTCGCCCGGCTTTTTTTGAAGATACTGTATAAAACGTTATAAAACAGGCATTTATCGAGGTTATGGATGTATAAATATTGTTATTGATAATATGAATTTAAGTTATATTAACGATATTGCTTGACAAATACAGATTATAGTAATATTATCATCATGTGAACAGAAATAATAGAAATTGTGAGGAAGGTTTTTCGATGAGAAGACAGGCATTATCTCTTTTAGTTGAGAACAATCCCGGAGTGACCAGTCGTATTTCAGGACTGTTCAGTCGCAGGGGATTTAATATTGATAGTTTCTCTTCAGGGGTTACAGCAGATCCGCGCTACACACGTATCACAATTGTTGCAAGCGGTGATGAGCAGGTGCTTGAGCAGATAGAGAAGCAGTTGGCGAAGCTTGAGGATGTACTTGATATCAAGAAGCTTGAGCCGGGACTCTCAGTGTGCAGGGAGCTTATTATGATAAAGATAAGAGCACTCGATACACAAAGACAGGCAGTTATGAATGTGACTGAGATCTTCCACGGCAAGATAGTTGATGTCACTCATGACTCTATGATTATTGAGCTCATAGGTACACAGGACAAGCTTGATAAGTTCATAGACTTACTTAGCGGCTATGAAATATTAGAGCTCGCAAGAACGGGAATCACAGGACTTACCAGAGGTTCCGATGATGTAGTTATGTTGGATTAGTCACAGGACAATCCTTACATATAAATAGTTTACTTAAATTAACAGGAGGAAAACAAAATGGCAGAACCAAGATTATTTTATCAGGATGATTGTAACCTTTCATTATTAGAGGGCAAGACAATTGCCATTATCGGTTACGGCAGCCAGGGACATGCACATGCACTTAACTTAAAGGATTCAGGATGCAATGTCATCATCGGTCTTTATGAGGGCAGCAAGTCATGGAAGAGAGCAGAAGAGCAGGGCTTCAAGGTATATGTCGCTGCAGAGGCTGCAAAGCAGGCTGATATCATCATGATTCTTATAAATGATGAGTTACAGGCAGATATGTACAAGAAGGACATCGAGCCAAACCTTGAGCCGGGCAACATGCTTATGTTCGCTCACGGCTTCAACATCCACTTTGGATGCATTAAGCCACCAAAGGATGTAGATGTAGCTATGATCGCACCTAAGGCTCCGGGACATACAGTACGTTCAGAGTACCAGGCAGGAAAAGGAACACCTTGTCTTATCGCTGTAGAGCAGGATGCTACAGGAAAGGCATGGGACCTTGCACTTGCATATGGTCTTGGAATCGGCGGAGCAAGAGCCGGACTTCTTGAGACAACATTCCGTACAGAGACAGAGACAGACCTCTTCGGTGAGCAGGCAGTTCTTTGTGGTGGTGTTTGTGCACTTATGCAGGCTGGTTTCGAAACACTTTGCGAGGCTGGTTATGACCCAAGAAACGCATACTTTGAGTGTATCCATGAGATGAAGCTCATCGTAGACCTTATCTACCAGTCAGGCTTCGCAGGTATGAGATACTCTATCTCTAATACAGCTGAGTATGGTGATTATGTAACAGGACCTAAGATTGTTACAGCTGAGACAAAGAAAGCTATGAAGAAGATTCTTTCTGACATTCAGGATGGTACATTTGCTAAGGAGTTCTTACTTGATATGTCACCGGCAGGACGTCAGGTACACTTCAAGGCTATGAGAAAGCTTGCTTCTGAGCATCCTTCAGAGAAGGTTGGTGAGGAAATCCGTAAGCTTTACAGCTGGAATGATGAGAGCGACAAGCTCATCAACAACTAATCTGTCAGATATATATGACAATAAGACCCGGGGCAGTGATGCACCGGGTTTTTTATATAGCAAAACTTGACAAAATATAGTGTGATGTGTAAAATTATGAATGTTAATCAGACGGATTAAAAATACGCCTTCGTCTCTTTGAGAGGCGGAGCGTTTTTGATATAAGGAGGCAAGTATGTCAGAACCATACAATCACAAGGCCATAGAGAAAAAATGGCAGGAATACTGGAAAGAACACGAGACATTCAAGACAGATGTTTGGGATTTTTCAAAGCCTAAATACTATGCACTTGATATGTTCCCTTACCCTTCAGGAGTAGGCCTTCACGCTGGACATCCGGAGGGCTATACAGCTACAGATATCATGTCGCGTATGAAGAGAATGCAGGGCTACAATGTACTTCATCCGATGGGATATGATTCATTCGGTTTACCGGCAGAGCAGTATGCTGTAAACACAGGTCATCATCCAAACGGTTTCACTCAGAAGAATATAGAGACCTTCTCAAAGCAGTTAAGAGAGCTTGGTTTTGATTATGACTGGTCAAAGATGATTTCTACAAGTGACCCTGAGTTTTACAAGTGGACACAGTGGATTTTCAAGAAGCTTTATGAGGCCGGATATGCAAAGCATATTGATATGCCTGTAAACTGGTGCGAGGAGCTTGGAACAGTTCTCTCAAACGATGAGGTTATAGATGGCAAGTCAGAGCGTGGTGGCTATCCTGTAGTCCGCAAGAACATGAAACAGTGGGTTATTGACCAGCCGGCATTTGCAGAAAAGCTCCTTGAGGGGCTTAATGAGATAGACTGGCCTGAGTCTACCAAGGAAATGCAGAGAAACTGGATTGGCAAGAGCACAGGTGTCGAGGTCAAATTCCAGATTGTAGGCGGTGGAGAGTTCTCTATCTTTACTACATGTATCGAGACAATATATGGTATCACATTTATGGTGCTTGCTCCGGACGGAGATATAGTAAAGGGTCTCATGGACAGAGTCGAGAACAAAGAAGAGGTTCAGGCTTACATAGATGAGACTGTAAAGAAGAGCGATATGGACAGAACTGAGCTTAACAAGACAAAGTCAGGCTGTGAGCTTAAGGGACTTCATTGTATCAACCCTGTAAACGGCAAGGAAGTGCGAATGTTCATCGGTGATTTCGTACTGGCAAGCTACGGTACAGGTGCTGTTATGGCAGTTCCTACTCATGATCAGCGAGATTTCGAGTATGCACAGGCTCATGATATTGAGATGATTCAGGTAATTGATGGTGCAGATGTATCAGAGCATGCATTTGAGAAGCATGATTATCTTGGAAAGGGCTGCAAGCTCATCAACTCAGAGGAGTTTACCGGAATGGTAGTTGAGGATGCTAAGGAAGCTATCACAGCCAAGCTTGAGAAGATGGGCGTGGCAAAGAGAACTGTAAACTACAAGTTCCGTGAGTGGATTTTTGCACGTCAGAGATACTGGGGAGAGCCTGTTCCATGCGTATACAAGGAGGATGGTTCAATCTATTTCCTTCCTGATGATGAGCTTCCGCTTGTCCTTCCTGAGCTTGAGGATTACAAGGGCAAGAATGGCAAGGCACCTCTTGAGAACGCTACAGAGTGGAAGCAGTATGACAGAAACGGCGTAAAGGGTACTCGTGAGACATCCACCATGCCTGGCTCGGCAGGATCCTCATGGTATTATATGAGATATATTGATCCACACAATGATAAGGAATTTGCAAATCAGGAGCTCTTAAAGCACTGGATGCCGGTAGATCTCTATGTTGGTGGACCGGAGCATGCGGTAGGACACCTCATGTATTCAAGAATCTGGAACAGATTCCTCTTTGATCAGGGCTTATCCCCTGTAAAGGAGCCTTTTAAGAAGCTCGTACATCAGGGAATGATCCTTGGATCAAACGGTATCAAGATGGGCAAGAGATTCCCGGAGTTCGTAGTAAATCCTAGTGATGTAGTCGAGGAGTACGGCGCTGATACACTTCGTCTCTACGAGATGTTCATGGGACCACTTGAGGTTTCAAAGCCTTGGAACGACAGCAACGTACAGGGAGCAAAGAGATTCATCACACGTGTATGGAATTTCTTTACAGAGCCTGAGAATATTATCGAAGAGGATGACGGAAAGCTCACAAGAATCTACCATCAGACAGTAAAGAAGGTCACAAACGACTTCGAGGCACTTGGCTACAATACAGCTATCAGCCAGATGATGATTTTTGTCAATGAAGTATACAAGGCAGGCAGATGTCCTAGAGAGTTTGCAGAGGGACTTATCAAGATGCTTTCTTGTGTATGTCCACATGTTGGTGAGGAAATCTGGCAGAGAATGGGACATGACGATACAATCGCATTTGAGCCATGGCCGGTATACGATGAGGCAAAGACTGTTGAGGATACAGTAGAGATTGCTGTACAGATCAACGGAAAGACTAAGGGCACTCTTGCAATCGGAAAACAGGATCCTAAGGATGAGGTTATCGCAAAAGCAAAGGATGTTATTGCAGATAAGCTTACAGGAAATATCGTAAAAGAGATTTATGTTCCGGGACGTATTGTAAACATCGTAATGAAATAAAAATTACCCGGTATTTTGCACAGCCACTAGACGGCCGGCAGAATACCGGGTGATTTTATTTTTTGAGAACATGTGGTGGAAGAGATGGATCACTTCCGCGAAGCTTCTGCATACCGCGCTGGATCGCATCCTTGGAATTTTTCCAGTCGGCATCTTTATTTTTATAATCATATTTTTCGATGAACCATGCAACATCTTCATATATGCGGTTCATGTTGTCGTGCATTAGAGGGAGCACGATATCGTAAAATTCTTTGCGCTTATCACCTTTTAAATAAGTGTCAGCTCCTTCCAGAACCACTTTCAGGTGATCGAGACAAAATCCTTTTGTGTTCTTTAATTTTTCTTTTAGTTCAGGATCCTTTTCATACATAGTGAAGAAGGTCTTCATGTATGCATTAAAGGTCTTGTTTACGCTGTCGCATATAAAGCAGGTTGATTCACGCTTGTTAATCCAGTCCACGATGGAATTGGAGGAGGCGTTTGCTTTTTTAAAAAGACCGCTCCTTTGCACTGAATCAGGCTTAAAGTTCTTAAATTCTTTGTCCATCTCCTCAATATGGAGCATGTACATGGTTTTTAGTATCCAGGCGTTTCCGAGTGAATTGCCATAGTCAAACATTTTTTTGAAATGTGCACGGCAGAAGCCCTCCTTATCGGTCATATCGCGTATGTCAGCCTCCATGTAAGAGGCACCATGACCAAGTACAAAATCCATGACGTGATCCTCGGTGCGTTTTTCTATATAGCAGAAGGGGCATTCGCCGGCATTGTCAAAGGCGTCTGATATGGGGATAGTGTGTATTTGTTCTTTCAAGATAATACCTCCGGGGTCATATTTTTTTATTTAAAAATCCTCTGGTGTGTAGCTCTCATAAAACTTGATAAAGGTCTGCAGAGAGGTGGAAAGCTTTGAAGACTCCTTGTAAGCAAAGCCAACCTCACGCTTGTGGATTGGTATGCCGAGAGGAATTTCAATCAGGGTACCGTCAGCAAGCTCCTTTGAAACTATGCTTTTTATGACGCAGGCCACACCTACGCCTATTTTGGCAAAGTCGATGAGCAGGTCCATATTTGATATATCTATAGAGTCCTTTACGTGTATCTGGTTCTCCTGCAGATAATCATCAATATATTTACGTGTCATATTGCCTTTATCGAGAAGCATGAGAGTAGAGTTTTGCAAAATCTCGCTCTTTTTGACACCACGGGCGCTTAAGTTGCGCAGATAGTCCTTTGTAGTGACAAATATATCCTCAATGTTGTCCAGATAATAGAAATTGAAAGTCTTAAGGGATGCTGGTTTTCCAATCAGACCTATATCTATTTTGTCATCATCGAGGAGCTTTAAGGTCTCATTGGTGGACTGACATTCGATTGAGATGCTTATATGAGGATTTCTGTGTATGAATTCCTTGAGATATGGCAAAAGCATATATTTGCAGAGGGTTGAGCTGACACCAATTTTAAGCTGGCCGACACCGAGCTCTATTGAGCGCTTCAGCTTTTCCTCACCCTCATTTAATGCCTCAAAGGCCTCGCTTACATGATCATACAGAAGCCTGCCCTCATCGGTCAAGACGACACCTCTGGAGCTTCTGGAAAAAAGCTTGCATTCCAGTCCGTCCTCGAGCTTTTGAATTGACTTGCTGATGGCAGGCTGGCTGATATAGAGCTCCTTGGCTGCCTTTGATATATTGCCGGCATTGGCGACAGTATAGAAAATCCAGTAAGATGAGAGATTCTGGTTCATTTGTACCTCCTGTGGTTTGTACTTTTAATGGGCTGTAATCGTTGCTTGTCACAAAAATGTGTGAACATCAACAAATCTGTGTTTATTATACCATGAGATTTAGTTATGGTAAATATGTTTATTATGTATTTTTATTATGGTAAATCATATGTTATGATGTCTTAAGTAAACTTGATTCAGATACAATCATAATACAATATTTTTATATGCTAGGAGGAATATAAGCATGGGAATGACAATGACACAGAAGATTCTTGCTGCACACGCAGGCCTTGACTCTGTTAGTGCAGGACAGCTCATTGAGGCTGATTTAGATCTTGTGCTTGGAAACGACATTACCTCACCTGTAGCGATTCATGAGATCAACAAGATGAAGGTAGAGGGAGTGTTTAATAAAGATAAAATTGCACTCGTTATGGATCACTTTGCACCAAACAAGGACATCAAGTCAGCAGAACACTGTAAATGTGTTCGCGAGTTTGCCTGCAAAAACGAGATTACAAATTACTTTGATGTAGGAAAAATGGGCATCGAGCATGCACTTTTACCTGAGCAGGGACTGACTGTAGCAGGTGATGTGATTATAGGAGCTGATTCACATACATGTACATACGGAGCTTTAGGAGCCTTCTCTACAGGTGTGGGAAGTACTGATATGGCAGCAGGAATGGCTACAGGCAAGGCTTGGTTTAAGGTACCTTCTGCTATCAAGTTCAATATCGTCGGAAAACCGGCTGAGTGGATCAGCGGCAAGGACGTCATCCTTCATATCATCGGTATGATTGGTGTGGACGGTGCACTTTATAAGTCAATGGAGTTTGTCGGAGATGGACTTAAATATCTTTCTATGGACGACAGATTTACTATCGCCAATATGGCAATTGAGGCCGGCGGCAAGAATGGTATCTTCCCTGTAGATGATCTCACAAGAGAGTACATGAAGGAGCATTCAAAGCGTCCGTTCACAGAGTATGAGGCTGATAGTGATGCAGAGTATGATGAGGAGTATACAATCGACCTTAGCACACTTAAGTCTACAGTTTCATTCCCACATCTGCCTGACAATACACGTACCATCGATGAGGTTGGTGATGTAAAGATTGACCAGGTAGTAATCGGTTCATGTACCAACGGCCGTATGGATGATCTGCGTATTGCAGCAAAGATTCTTGAGGGTAAAAAGGTTGCGGATGGTATCAGGGTTATCGTGATTCCTGCCACACAAAAGATTTATCTTCAGGCTATGGAAGAGGGCCTTCTTAAGACATTTATCGAGGCAGGTGCCATTGTGAGCACACCTACCTGCGGACCATGTCTTGGCGGATACATGGGAGTGCTCGCTGAGGGCGAGAGATGCGTATCTACCACAAACCGTAACTTTGTCGGACGTATGGGTCATGTGGATTCTGAGGTTTATCTGGCAAGCCCTGCTGTTGCAGCTGCAAGTGCCATTACAGGTAAGATTTCAGGACCAAAGGATGTTATGTAAAGATTGGAGGAAGCACAATGAAAGCAGCACACGGTCGTGTATTTAAATATGGAGACAATGTCGATACAGATGTAATCATTCCTGCAAGATATCTGAATTCTTCTGATCCTAAGGAGCTTGCAACACACTGCATGGAGGATATCGATAAGGATTTTGTAAATAATGTAAAGGCCGGAGATATCATGGTAGCCAACAAGAACTTCGGCTGTGGTTCATCAAGAGAGCATGCACCGATTGCCATCAAGGCTGCCGGCGTAAGCTGTGTTATCGCAGAGACATTTGCAAGAATTTTCTACAGAAATGCAATCAATATAGGTCTTCCTATTATTGAGTGCCCTGAGGCAGCAAAGGCAATAAAAGCCGGTGATGAGGTGACAGTAGACTTTGATTCAGGTATCATCACAGATGAGACAACAGGAGAGAAGTTTAAGGGACAGGCCTTCCCACCGTTCATGCAGAAGATTATCGACTGCGAGGGACTTGTAAACTATATAAATCAGAAGTAATTATAAAAATTCCCGAGGTTATATAACCGCGGGAGTTTTTAGTACAATATTAAAAATAATGGTAATATGCAAACTGTGGGATATGCGTTCTATAAATCAAATTGCTGCAGATACTGCAAATATTTATTGGAAACTGTCACAGAAGTGTAAATATCCGCGTATTCCTTGCCTGATATACTTTCGATATAGTTTTCGGGATAGTTTTTTTCTATGCCATGTGCATGAGCCATATCGACAGCTTTATTGTATGCAATAGCGGCCTTTTCGATTGTGTTGTAGGTTCCTATGACAAAATTACCGTTTATGTGTATGCGAGCTTTATATTTGTCGAGCCCTGCAGTTTTGATAATCTCTACACCATGGTATGGATTTAACAGCTTGATGTTTTCGTAGCGCATGTCGGTTGAATCGTTGTTTACAAATACATAGTCCCGTCCGCAAACAGCATGAGGCTGTATGCCATAGCGGCTAAGCAGGGTGACCTGCATGCCGTAGTCGTTGACGTACAGATGTCCCTGGCGTTTTAATATGCGATGCTCAGAGTAGTAAAACAAATCGTCTATATCGAATTTCAGCTCATGTGATATATCCAGATAGTAGCTGAAATAGTTTTTGCGCAGATATATGGGCGTCTTTATGTACATTCCGTTATCACGGAAATTAATAAGAGTTACAATTTTATCAAATGTAAGTGCATGGGTGTGAAAGTAAGAGTCCTCTATGCTGTTTGTTTCTTTTAATAAAATTGTCGATGCGGTGGCATAGGCGCGGCTTGCAGAAAGCTCACTGTCAAAGCTTCCGAGACTGATGTGTTTGCTTTTGTAGGTGATGTTGGACCTGTAGTAAATGGTGCCGTCTTTTCTGACAGCGGTGTAAACTCCCTGGAGCATAGATATAATTTGTGTTCCTTTCACATATATTTTTAATCATATATATATTATTGTAGCATTTTTGTTATTGATTTGATATATGAAATTTATTATACTATAAAGGATAATAATTGTCTGCATATAGATGCAGCAATATGGATTTAGATAAGATAAAAAGAGAAATGAGGTAAAAAATGGATTTATTATATTCAAGTACAAGAAACAGTGAAAAGAAAATAACAGCTTCACAGGCTATCCTTAAGGGCCTTGCCGATGACGGAGGATTATTTGTACCTGAGAGCATTCCGGCACTTGATGTTTCTGTTGAGGAGCTTTCTAAGATGTCATACCAGCAGGTAGCATATGAGGTTATGAAGCTTTTCCTTACGGATTTCACAGAGGAAGAGCTTAAAAATTGTATCAACAGGGCATACGACAGCAAGTTTGATACTACTGAGATTGCACCGCTTAAGTTTGCTGACGGGGCTTACTACCTTGAGTTGTTCCATGGCTCTACAATAGCCTTCAAGGATATGGCATTATCCATTCTGCCTCATTTACTTATCACATCCGCAAAGAAAAACAATGTTAAAAACGAGATTGTCATCCTGACAGCCACATCAGGAGACACAGGAAAGGCAGCTATGGCAGGTTTTGCTGATGTTGAGGGGACACAGATTATAGTTTTCTATCCAAAGAATGGTGTCAGCCCGATTCAGGAAAAGCAGATGCTTACACAAAAGGGTGCCAATACTCATGTAGTGGGTATTCACGGCAACTTTGACCAGGCACAGTCAGCAGTAAAGGCTATGTTCAATGATAAGGCTCTTGCAGAGACGATGGATGCCGCGGGCTATCAGTTCTCATCTGCCAACTCAATCAATATAGGTCGCCTTGTACCACAGATTGTGTACTATGTATATGCTTACTCAAAGCTTTTTGCACAGAGAGCTGTCGCAAAGGATGAGAAGATAAATATCGTTGTTCCTACGGGAAACTTTGGAAATATACTTGCAGCGTTTTATGCAAAAAATATGGGACTTCCAGTTGCAAAGCTTATCTGCGCTTCAAACGAGAACAAGGTGCTTTACGATTTCTTCACAACAGGAGAGTATGATAAAAACAGAGAGTTTATCCTCACAAATTCACCATCCATGGATATTCTCATTTCTTCAAACCTTGAGAGACTCATTTACCGTATCGCAGGAAATGATGCAAATAAGAATGCTCAGCTTATGGCTTCGCTTGCTAAGGATGGCAAATACACTGTAACACCTGAGATGAAGGAAAAGCTTTCTGACTTCTATGGAAATTACACAAGTGAGAAGGAAACCGCTGAGGTTATTAAAAAGCTTTACGAGGATACAGGATACATTATTGATACTCATACAGCAGTTGCAGCAGGTGTATATGACAAGTATAAGGAGGCTACAGGTGATACAGCCACAAAGACTGTTATCGCATCTACAGCAAGTCCATTCAAATTCACAAGAAGTGTGATGGATGCAATTGATCCTAAGTACGATTCAATGACAGACTTTGAGCTTGTAGATGAGCTTTCAAAGCTTGGCAACGTTAAGGTACCAAATGCCATCGAGGAAATCAGGGATGCAAAGATTCTTCACAACACAGTCTGTGATGTGGATCAGATGGAAAACACTGTTAAGAAAATGCTCGGTGTGCAGTAATAATATAATGTTACCTTTTGCCCATTTAATCATATAATTGTAATTTGTTTGATATATAATTATGTATAGCGCAACATAAAAGAACATCTGCTGATTGCAGATGTTCTTTTTGTGCTCTAATTATAGAGTAAATAATTATCAGATTACTGAAACCGCCTTGCAAAGATATTAGAATTCAATAATAAAGTGAATGGCTCCGAAAGGGTATAACAGCTTGAGCTTGCAGGCTTTATTGAAGCTGCGTGTCTGTCCATCAAAATGCTCAGGTGCAGTGAGAGTAAGCTCAAGTGCCTGATCATTTGAACAGTTGACCAGAAACAGTCCATTGTTCAGGTTCAGGAAATCATCGAGAGATGCCTGTACATACTCGTCGTATACTGAAAATGATTCATTTACATAGCGTGATGCAAAATTGATGGCTGTTGTCTGACTCATGCCTATGTATGTAGATATGGCATAGCTGCCCTCGATGTCCTGACGTACCATGCAGTCCGCACTAAAGCTGTCACATATCTCGGCAGAGAGCGGAGTGTAGTCATCACCGACAAATCGGATAAAGCTGTTAAACAAAAGCTCAAGATACATAATGTCAATGGCAGAAGGATCTATGCCTGTATTGGCAAAAAAATGACCTATCAGATGATTTATACTGTCCTTATCCTCGAGTACCATGTCAAGATCGGAAATAGCATTCTCACTGCGGTAATCATGTATACTCTTTTCGAGAGTGGTATTGTCAATTATGCCTTTGTCTAAAAGAATCTGTCCTAAAAGAAGAAAGTCAGGGCTTTGGATGTTTAAGAGATCCTTTACCTGCTCGTCTGTCAGATAGCCCATTTCTATTGTAAGCTCACCAAACTTCTTGTCCTGATGGGTCTGCTCGACTATTACTGAATCAACCTCGGCAGCTGTCATAAGCCCTGAGTGGATGGCAAGAGTACCGAGCTTTGCGTGCTTTTGTGCTTTTTCTTTGAGTGCGTCAAAAAGCTGCTCATTAGTGATATACCCCTTTGATAGGAGAAAATTGCCAAAAAATTGAGTATACATATTAATTTCCTCCTATGTGCTTCTTAATCAGACTTATGACCTGATCCTTGTCGATTGGTTTCTGAATGAAGTCACATGCTCCGGCAGCAAGAGCCTTTTTAAGCTCGGACTGTGTGCCTACAGATGATGCAACGAAGATGGTAGCACTGCTGTCATACTCCATAATTTCTGAGATAGCGGCATTTCCATCCTTTACTGGCATTACAATGTCTATAAATGTGAGATTTGGCTTATGCTCCTTGTACATATCAATGGCGAGCTGTCCGTTTGCCGCCTCAATGATAGTCGGTGAACCAATGGAATTGATTATGTCCTTCATCTGTTTTCTTGCGAGAATCGAATCATCGCATATAAGTATTTTTAAATCGTCAAGTTGCATTTTAAAAACTCCTTCCCCTTGAAAATATAAATATATTTTACTACATTAATAATAGAAATTCAAGAAATAGTTGGGACTTATTTACCATTTATTTTTTCCTTACATGAGGTTATACTAATTTTGGTGATTTTACATATTTTTTGTATATATAAGATCCGTGATAACTATTTAGGAATATTAAATAAAAATACAGGAGAAAGAAGCATGAACTATTTTATTATAATAGATGCGGTCACACTGATACTGGGAATTTACATAATATTTGTGTCACTGCGAATGAAGAAAAGCGGCAAAATTGAAAGTACCTTTGTGGCTGAGGATGAGATGAAAAAGATAAAGGATACGGCCGGATATATAGCTTATATTTATCCAAAGTCACTTGTATTCGGCATTGTGATCTTTGTTATCAGTATAGTTGCGATAGTTTCGGATTGCCTCAAAAAGATACCGTACTGGTCATATGTGGAGATGATTATATTCGTCGCAGTAATTATCTGGTTTTCAAATATGTTACGAAATGCCAGAGAAAAATTTGTTAAATTCTAACATGAATTTTGCATTGCAACATGAGACATAATAAAGTATAATGAATTTACAAAGATACCTGAGATGTTCGACAACCCTGTGTATTTAGAACCTACATTTACTTTAAACGGGATTCCTATATGAGCTGTTGGATGTCAGGCCGTCATTATGCAGCGGAAGGCAGAAGGCAGACTGCGGTTACCCACCTAGCAAGAGCGCTAGGAGTCTAAATTACAGGACCGGCATTTTGGGTTCTTACAAAAGAATAATAATGTACAAAAGAACTCCGGACGCACAAAAGATTTATGAGATACAAAAGATTTTTAAAGCACAAAGGATTCTTAAGTACAGATGATAAAGGGAGCTGTTTTTGCAGCTCCCATTTTTTGAGCAGTAACCACTATTTGGGTGTTAAGGAGAACAGAAATTTGGCAAATAGAAGACGAAGACGGCAAAAGCCGAATCAGATGGTCTGGATAATGCTTGCGATAACCGTGGTATGCGTGGTTATTGTTTTTGCAATTGTTATGGCGCAAAAGGAAAAGGGGGCACTTGTAAAACAGGCGAGGGCTGTGACGAAGGATATGGTGTATGAGAATGCATATATTGTGTCAAATGACGATGGAAGGCTGATTTTCATATGTGATGGAGAGCTTTACAGGGCTAAGGGAACCATGGAGGAGAGCTTTACAGGGGTCTGTGATATTGAAATCAGTGGCTCTAAGGTCAAAAAGATACAGATAAAGCCGGATGATATATCAGGTGTGATGCTGTCATACGGAAACGGAACCATGCAGATTGCAGGGCAGGGTGACATTCCAATGCAGTCAGACAAGCTGCCGGTGTATGATGAGACAGGAGCAGCGCCTAAGGAAATAGCGGTTTCTGACCTGATAATCGGAAGTGAAACTCTTTCTTACATACTTGATTCCGGCAGGATATGTGCCATCGTCAGAAGACAGGCACCAGACCTTACATACATAAGAGTGCTTATAAAAAACGATGGAAAGGATGTATTTCCAACAATTGCGGCAGCTGCCGCAGCTAACCTTTATGTGGATGATGCTGATTGTGGAAGCAATGCTATTGACGATGTGGGTGCATATATGGCAAATGCACAGAAAGGTAAGATAAAGGTGAGCTCAGCGGACAATTATGTCAGCATAAACGGTAAGAGCTATCCGGGCTCATTTGAGTTTATCGGGACAGATGCAGGAATTGTGGCGGTGAATACAGTCGATGTGGAGACATATGTGCGCTATGTGCTGCCGTCGGAGATGCCGTCTACATTTGATGCAGAGGCGCTTAAGGCTCAGGCTGTTTGCGCAAGAACCTTTGTATATTCACAGATGAAAAATACACAGTATGCGCTATACGGAGCAAATATTGACAATACCACGGCTTTTCAGGTCTATAACGCTTCAGAAACAAAGCAGTCGACCGATGAGGCTGTAAAAGCTACAGCAGGACAGGTTGTCTCATGTGGAGGAAGCTTAATAACATGTTATTATTTTTCTACATCTGCCGGAAAAACAGAGGATATGGAGGTATGGTCTTCGAGTACACCGGATTTCATACACAAGGTGGAGTCGGTGGATGACAATTCGCCATACTACAGATGGACCTCGGAGCTTGATTTATCGGCATACAATGATCCTCAGTATGGCACAGCAACAGGTATTTCTGTCGATAAGACGTCGGATGCCGGTTATGTACTTTCGCTCACAATAAATTATGGAAACAAATCGCAGACCTTTACGGCGGAGAATGATATAAGAAAGGCGTTAGGGCATTATCAGAAAAAAGTTACATTAAACGATGGCTCTGTGAGGGAGAATATGTCGATGATACCAAGCGCCTGCTTTAGTGTGAGTGCCGGTGCAAATGGTCACTATACACTGTCCGGAGGAGGCTTCGGCCATGGAATAGGCTTCAGCCAGTATGGGGCAGACAAGCTGGCAAAGGCAGGAAGCGGCTATAAGGATATAATCGGATATTATTATAAGGATGTGACAGTGGTGGATATAAGCAGTGTACGCAGTGAGCAGTGATATGTCTCAATTATTATAACTTTCGGGATTTTATTATATTTAGCAGCCACTATAGCCGATTTAAAGGTGAATTTTTACGTTTAAAAAAATTGATAGCATGGATAGTAGAAATGTGGTAATATCGAAGTGCTTAGATACATGACTATGTGTGTGATAGTAAGATACATTGTAATTATTTCGTAAGAAAACAAGAGGATTTGACAATGAATTTACCGATAGAGTTTGAAAAAAAGATGAAGGCCTTTCTGGGCAATGAGTGGGATGATTTCTTATACAGCTATGACAATAACAGATTTCAGGCACTCAGATTCAATACATTAAAGGTACAAAGCCAGGAAGAAAGAATGCGGATATTGAAAACACTTAAAATATCCTCAGAAAAAAAGGTTTCGTGGGCAAATGAGGCATATTACTTTGATGAGAATGTGCGTCCGGGAAAGCATCCGTATCATGAGATGGGGCTTTACTACATACAGGAGCCAAGTGCCATGTCGGCGGCTGCACTTTTAGCTCCAAAGCCGGGTATGAGAGTGCTTGACCTGTGTGCGGCACCCGGTGGAAAGAGCACACAGCTTGCCACATATTTAGGAGACAGCGGACTTTTGGTATCAAATGAGATTAACACACAAAGAAGCCGGATTTTGTCGCAGAATATAGAGCGTATGGGAATCAAAAATGCGATTGTGACAAATGAGGACAGCTTTGTGCTTGCTTCACATTTCCCAGGCTTTTTTAATGCTATACAGGTGGATGCACCTTGCTCAGGAGAGGGAATGTTTCGAAAGCTGCCTGAGGCAATAGAGCAGTGGAGCATGGAAAATGTGGCAATCTGTGCGGCAAGGCAGAAGGAAATACTGGATAATGCTGCGGTGATGCTTAAGCCGGGAGGTACGATAGTGTACAGCACCTGCACCTTCTCGAGGGAAGAAAATGAGGATGTAATTGAGTGTTTTTTGGAGAGACATCCTGATTTTACACTTGAAGAAATGGAGCGCTTCTGGCCACATAAGGTGGACGGAGAGGGGCATTTTGTGGCAAAGCTTGTGAGAAGAGGCAGTGTGGACACAGACCTTAAAGCTGACAGGAAAACCAAAAAGAACAAAAATAGTAAGAACAGGAAAAATGAAACAAAGCCGGCTCTCACAAAAGAAAATATGAAGCTTCTCTCAGAGTTTCTTGATGAGACCATATCAGAGGATATGGCAGCATGGATAAAAAACTCAAGGCTTGTCATGTTTGGGGAGCAGCTCTACAGGCTGCCTGATATGGAAGTTGATATTAAAGGGCTTAAGGTGCAGCGAGCAGGGCTTCATATAGGAGAGTTTAAAAAACAGCGCTTTGAGCCGTCGCATTCGCTGGCACTTGCACTTAAGCTAAATGATGCTAAAAACGTAGTAAAGCTTACCTGGGATGATCCGCAGACAACAGGCTTTTTCAATGGTCAGTCAGTTATGTTATCTGATGAGCAGGCGGCTGAATGCAAAAAGGGCTGGGCACTTGTATGTGTAGATGGATATCCGGCCGGCTGGGGCAAGGTGAATGGTGCACAGGTTAAAAACCATTATCCTAAGGGGCTTAGAAATAAAATATAAAGAAAATAGAAAAATTTTCTACTTGCAAAATATAGAGATTGTGCTAAAATGACTTATGTGTTATTAAGAAATAAGCATTTGCGATATATATGTCGCAGCTATATATAATAAAAGCAATGAAGGTGCATAGTAGATTATAGTACTTTGACCAGAGAGAGATTGTCATCGGCTGAAAGCAGTCTTGCAAAAAGGCTATTGATTGAAGTTCACACTGAAGCTGCATGGATGAAGCACAGTAGTTCATGACGTGTTATGTACGTTACACATATCAATGAGAGTCCATTGGATATTTCTTCAATGGAAATCAGGGTGGTATCGCGGAATTTTCGTCCCTGCATGGTTTAATAGCCATGCAGGGGCGTTTTTTATCGCATAAACGGCGAATTCAAGCTTGAAGTTACGGGTTTATGCAAATTAAGAAAAATATTATGAGGTGAAATTCGATGAGAGACAAAATTCAACAGATCAGAGAAAAAGCACTTGCTGAAATTGATAAGGCTGACGGTCTTGAAAAATTAAATGATGTGCGTGCTGCAATTCTTGGAAAGAAGGGTGAGCTCACAGCAGTCTTAAAGGGCATGAAGGATGTTGCTCCTGATGAGAGACCAAAGGTAGGCCAGTGGGTCAATGAGACACGTGAGGCAGTTGAGAAGCTTCTTGATGAGAAGGTTAAGAAATTTGAGGCAGAGGCACTTAAGCGCAAGTATGAGAGCGAGAAAATAGATGTCACTATGCCTGCAAAGAGAAGCAAAAAGGGTAATCTTCATCCTGTAACACAGGTAAAGGACCAGCTCTCAGAGATTTTCACATCTATGGGCTTTGAGGTTTACGAGGGTACAGAAATCGAGAATGATTACTATAATTTTACAGCTTTAAATACTCCAAAGGATCATCCGGCCCGTGATATGCAGGATACGTTCTACTTATCACCTGAGTTCTTACTTCGTACACAGACCTCAGCAGGACAGATTCACGTTATGGAAGCAAAGAAGCCGCCTATCAAGGTTGTTTCACCGGGTAAAGTTTTCCGTTCGGATGATGATGCGACACATTCTCCTATGTTCACACAGATGGAGGGACTTGTGGTAGATAAGGGCATCACACTCTGCGATTTAAAGGGTATGCTTGACCAGCTTGTAAAGAAGATGTTCGGAAAGAATGTCACAACACGTCTTCGTCCTTCATACTTCCCATTTACAGAGCCGTCTGTAGAGGTTGATGTAAGCTGTTTCCAGTGCCATGGCAAGGGCTGCTCTTTATGCAAGGGCACAGGCTGGATTGAGGTGCTTGGTGCAGGCGTAGTAAATAAAAAGGTGCTTGAGGGCTGTGGCATAGACACAAATGAGTACAGTGGTTTTGCATTTGGTATCGGTCTTGAGCGTATTGCAATGCTCAAATACGGAATTAACAACATCAAGCTTTTATTCGAGTCAGACCTTAGGGTATTAGACCAGATTGATGACAACTAGATTCATTTTTCTTGAATATATAACAGGAGGCAAAAATTATGTTAACACCACTTAGCTGGTTAAAAGATTATGTAGATATAGATGTAACACCAAAGGAGTTAGAGGAAAAATTATTCTCATGTGGTTTCGAGGTTGAGGAATCATATGAAGTGGGAAAGGATATTTCAAACGTAGTAGTCGGCCTTGTAGAAAAATGTGAGCCGATTCCTGAGACACACCTGAGCCTGTGTCAGGTAAATGCCGGAGCACATGGCACATTCCAGATCTGCTGTGGAGCGGACAATGTAAAGGCAGGGGGCAAATATCCTCTTGCACTTATCGGTGCCACAGTATATGCCACAGCAAAGGATCACGTTACAATAGAGGGCGTGATGGAGATAAAGCAGGGCAAGCTGCGTGGATATGATTCATATGGAATGTTATGCTCAGGCGTAGAGCTTGGCTTAAATGAAGACCTCTATCCGGGTGCAGGCTACAACGGACTTTTGGTTTTACCTGAGGATGCTAAGGCGGGAGATGATGTAAAACCTATCCTCGGCCTTGATGACTGGATTTTTGATATTGCAATAACAGCAAACAGACCTGACTGCCAGTGTATATATGGCATGGCAAGAGAGGTTGCTGCTGTTTTGGGAAAAGAGCTTAAGGAGCCTGCGCTTGACTATACTGCTGATGATGTGAAGAAGGAAAATTTCAAGGTATCTGTCCTGGCACAGGACATCTGCCCTCGCTACACAGCTCACTATGTACATGATGTAAAAATCTCCGAGTCACCTGCATGGATGAGAAAACGTCTTGCACTTGTCGGAATAGGCTCTATTTCAAATGTGGTAGACATCACTAACTTTGTTTTAAAAGAGCTCGGACAGCCAATGCATGCCTTTGATTACTCATACCTTGAGGGAGATGAGATTGTAGTAAGACGTGCAAACGATGGAGAGAAAATTGTCACACTTGATGAGAAGGAATTTGAGTTAAACAGCAATAACCTGGTTATCTGTGATGGAAAGAAGCCAGTTGCGCTCGCCGGTATCATGGGCGGCTTAAATTCTGAGATTAACGACGGCACCACTGAGGTGATGTTTGAGTCTGCAAAATTTGCAAGAGACAATATCAGAAAGAGCTCACGTGCGTTGGGACAGTCATCTGATTCGAGTGCACTTTACTCAAAGGGTGTAAACGAGTACACAACAGCCATGGCCATGAAGAGAGCGCTTCACCTGATGGAGGAGCTTGGCTGTGGTAAGGTTTCTTCAACTCACGTTGAGGTGACTACAGGAAATTCGCTTGAGCCAAAAGAGATGAAGGTTTCTATTGCAAAGGTTAATGGTGTGCTTGGAATAGAGGTTCCTACAGAGGATATCGTGAGAATACTCACAAATTTAGGCTTTGCACCGGTTGTAAGCGGTGATGAGCTGACACTCATGATTCCTGCATATCGTGAGGATATGGAGGATTATCCGGATGTGGCCGAGGAGGTTATCCGTATGTATGGCTATGATCATGTCATTCCTGCATTCATGCCTACGGCACAGGTTACACTCGGAGGACTCAACCTTAGACAGCAGACAGAACGCAAGATAAAAGAGGTGCTCTGTGCAGCAGGCGCGTATGAGGGAATACATTACTCATTCTTCTCACCTGCTGATCTTGATTTGCTCAGATTCCCGGAGGATGCACCTGAAAGACATGCTATCAGGCTTATAAACCCAATCAATGTTGACCTCTCGCTTATGAGAACAACACTTGCTTCTGAGATGCTTTATGCCATAGCAAGAAATCAGAAGAAGGGTATCCTGGAGGGAAGAATCTTTGAGCTGGGAAATATCTTTATCGCAAAGGAGCTTCCGCTTACAGAGTATCCGGATGAGAGAGAGACACTTTGTGCAGGCGTATTCGGTGAGGATGAATCGTTCTTTACTATAAAGGGACTGGCTGAGACTGTAGCAGATGCGCTTGATGTGAAGTTTACATACAAGCCGGCTCAAAAGCCATTCCTTCATCCATATCAGACAGCAGAGGTATTCTGTGACGGACAAAAAATCGGATATCTCGGTCAGGTAAGATATGAGATATGCGATGAGCTTGACATGAGAGTACCGGCATATGTGATGGAGCTTGACTTAAGAGTTCTTTCACAGTGGTATGGAAAGGACAGAGTATTTACTCCAATCTCAAAATTTGATGATGAGAAGAGAGATTTTGCTTTTGTTGTGGACAAGGATATCACATGTGAGCAGATTGAAAACGGTATCAGGGAAGCCTGTGATTATGTCTCAGATGTTACACTGTTTGATGTTTACGAGGGTGTACAGCTTCCTCCGAATAAGAAGAGCATGGCGTACAGTGTAGTATTTACACCAAAGGATGAGGAGCTTAAGACTAAGAAGGTCGAGGGCTTTGTAAAGGATATACTTGCTCATCTTAAAGAGACTGCAGGTATCACACTTCGTGGTTAGACGTTAGTATAGTGTTAGGAATAGGAAAATTATGGACGTAAAAGATTTTGATTATGATCTTCCGGAGGAGCTGATAGCACAGGATCCTCTGGAGGACCGCTCCAGCTCAAGACTCATGGTGCTTGACAAGAAGACAGGAGAAGTCAGCCATCATGTGTTCAAGGAGATTGTTAAATATTTAAGACCGGGCGACTGCCTTGTGCTCAACAATACAAAGGTAATTCCTGCACGTCTTTTTGGCGTGAAGGAAGGCACTATGGCAAAGATAGAGATACTTCTTCTAAAGCGCAGACAAAATGACGTATGGGAGACTCTTGTAAAGCCGGGTAAAAAGGCAAAGCCGGGCACAAAGATTATATTTGGTGACGGACTTTTAACAGGTGAAGTAATAGATGTGGTTGATGATGGAAACAGGCTGATTCAGTTCAGTTATGAGGGTATTTTTGAGGAGATACTTGATAAGCTCGGACAGATGCCGCTACCTCCGTATATCACACATCAGCTAAAGGACAAGAACCGCTACCAGACAGTATATGCAAAGTATGATGGCTCGGCCGCTGCGCCTACTGCAGGACTGCATTTCACAAAGGAACTTTTACAGCAGGTAAAAGATAAGGGCGTAGATATTGCAGAGGTGACTTTACATGTGGGGCTTGGCACGTTTAGACCGGTAAAGGTGGATAATGTGCTTGATCACCATATGCATTCTGAGTTTTACATGGTGTCACAGGAGGCTGCAGACAAGATTAATAATGCAAAGAAAAATGGCGGCAGAATAATATCTGTCGGCACTACAAGCACCCGTACCTTAGAGGCAGCATCCGATGAAAACGGCATGCTAAAAGAGTGCAGCGGATGGACGGATATCTTTATTTATCCGGGATACAGCTTTAAGGTGATTGACTGTCTGATTACCAATTTCCATCTGCCGCAGTCTACACTTGTCATGCTTGTGTCAGCATTAGCAGGCAGAGAGCATGTCCTCAATGCATACAAAGAGGCTGTAGAGGAAAGATACAGGTTTTTCAGCTTTGGTGATGCGATGTTTATAACGAACGATATGCATATGGACGATGAGGCAGCTGAATAAATTTTACTTGTAAAAATCAGTCATATATACTAATATGTTGTTTGAGGGTAATTTGTTCCCTTAGTCAATAATATAATAGATGGGGTAAAGTGAATGGAAGAAAAGAGAAGACATAAAAGACTTGACATTGATGTATCGGTACAGTTAGAGCGGCTGGATGAGGACGGAGTGACAACACTTAAGTATTGTCATGTGGATGTCACAGATATTTCCAGAAGCGGTATAGGATTTAATGCAAAGGTACCTCTTGATATACATACATATTATGACACCAAGATCCAAATTTGGACCAAGGAGGTTGTGGATGCGGTTGTCGAGATTGTACGAAGAACAGACAGTGAAGAAGGAGTATATCACTATGGTGCTGTGTTTATCGGTATGACAGACACTGATGCACTCAAGATTGATATTTATCAGATTTTCAATGATTTATAAAGTAAAAAAAGTAAATCATCCACATGATATAGTAACCAGTGTACCTGGCTCAAAGAGTATCACAAACAGGGCCCTTTTAATCGCTGCACTCGCAAGCGGGCGCAGCGTTTTAAAAGGGTGTCTTTTTAGTGATGATTCGAGACATTTTATAGATGCACTGATTCGTCTTGGATTTCCGGTTTTGGTGGATGAGGATAAAAGAGAAATAACAATAACAGGCTTTGGAGGCAGGATACCAAAGAATGAAGCTGAGATAGATGTGGGAAGTGCAGGTACCGCTGCACGTTTTCTTACAGCTTTTCTTGGACTGTCAAAGGGCAGATACCATATAGTGTCTTCTGAGCAGATGAAGAAGCGTCCTATGAAGGATCTGCTTGTATCGCTTGAAAAGCTGGGTGCCCATATTGAGTATGATGAGAACGAATATCATTTTCCTTTTACCATCGGAAATACAGGGGAGTATGCTGATACTGTTGATATAAACGTAGACAAGAGCAGCCAGTTTTTGAGTGCCCTTCTTATCTCGGCGATAGTGATGGAAAAGAACTTTACGATTAATGTCACAGGAACGCATGGTATGGCATATGTTGAGATGACGCGTCTTATGATGAAGCAGTTTGGGCTTGATGTGATGCAGGATAAAAAGAATAACAGCTTTATTATCCCTAAGAAAGCGGCGTATGAAAGCTTAGACTATGATATAGAGCCGGATGTGTCGGCTGCATGCTATTTTTATGCAATGAGCCCGCTTTTACATGTTAAGTCAAAGGTGATGGGGGTGCACCAAAACAGCTTGCAGGGAGATGTGGCATTTCTTGATGTGCTTGCGGATATGGGCTGCACAATTTCCGACGAGGCAGACGGCATAGTGTGTATGCCACCAAAGAATGCTCATATACATGGCGGAAGCTGGGATTTGTCAACATTCTCAGATCAGGCGCTGACTCTTGCTGCGATTGCACCGTTTGCAAAGGAGCCTGTAGGGATAGAAGGCATTTCGCATATCCGTCTGCAGGAGTGTGACAGGATAAACGCCATCGAGGAAAACCTGGCGGAATTAGGTGTGAGGGTTGAAGAAACTGAAAATGGCTTAAGGATTTATCCGGCAGAGTGTATTAAGCCTTGTAAAATTAAAACGTATGACGATCATCGCGTAGCCATGTCTTTTACTTTGCCGGGGCTTAAGGCAGAGGGTGTTGAGATAATAGACCCTTATTGCTGCCGCAAGACTTTTGAGAATTTCTATGAGGTACTTGAGGAGAGCGTATATTAATAAAGTGTTATTGGTTTTTTGCTTATTTGTAAACAGTGCTGCATTGGACGGTATAAAAAGAGCCGTAAAACGAATCAAATTCGTTTTACGGCTCTTTGTTTTTGGTATTAAAACCATATAACAGGATAAATCATCTGCGGTGAATAGTATAGTTTCTTTCTTTAAGTACGCTGATAGCCGATTCAAGAGCATCTTCGTCATAGAACTCTATGCGCAGTACACCCTCCTCAAACTCACGGTTGTTTATGATGCCGATATTCTTGATGTTGATGCCGTTGAAGGCTAAAAGGCTTGCAAGCACTGCAATACCGCCTGCCTCATCGGCAATATCGACAAATATCTCGTGGAAATCCTTGCGGATTTTGGCACCGGGCAGTGTGAGTGAATCCCTGTAATTCTTTGAATCCTGGAAATAATCAATCATCTTTTGAGAACTGCCATCTGCAATTATTTCGCGAAGCTTATGGAAATTGGCTTCATACTGGTCCATGAGTGAGAGTAGCTGTGTTTTGTTGGACTCACATATGTTTTCCCACATGACAGGGGAGCTTGCAGCGATACGTGTCACATCGCGGAAGCCTCCGGCAGCGATAGTTTTCATGGTCTCTTTTTCGGAATCAATATGCTCAATCAGATTGACAAGAGAGTATGCAATCATATGTGGCAGGTGGCTGATGGCTGCGGTAGCATGATCGTGCTCCCTATAGTCTAAAATGAGAGCTATCGAGCCCAGTGAAAGTACAAACTGTTTGAAATCATTCTGATTTTCTTCAGTAGTTGCAGCAGTAGGAGTGATAATATAGTAGGCGTTCTCCAAAAGCTGCTTGTCTGAATTGAGTATGCCCGTTTTTTCAGAGCCGGTCATAGGATGACCGCCGATGAAATTGCGCTCAAGACCAAGCTCTATGACCTTTTCATGAATCTGGGTTTTGGTGCTGCCTACATCTGTGATGATACAGTCATCCTTTATGATATCCTTAAGCTGTGTGAGGTATTCGATATTTTTGTTTACCGGTGCACACAGAAAGATTACGTCGCAGTCTTTAAAAGAGTTAAGCTCTAAAAGCTCATTATTATCTATCAGGCCAAGCCCAAAGGCATCCTCTATGGTCTGTTGATGCCCGGCTGTTGCGATAATTGAGACCTTTGGATTATTTTCTTTCATTTTTCTGGCTATCGAGCCGCCAATCAGACCGAGCCCTATAAAGCCAACTTTATCAAAATGCATTTATGTGTATCTCCTAATTCTTTATTGTAACTATTCGGAATCACCACACGCACATTCTCAAAATCGCACTATAGTGGTTCGAAATATTTACAATATATTATATCCAATTTAACACTATAAAGCAATAAATTATTGGCAAATTTATTCCAATATAACAATAAAAAATAATCGTCAGATTGCATAAAAGTGTTGTAAATTATATAAAATATTAGTACAATGTTTACATACTATAATAATGTCAGGGAGGTACTTGAAATGAATGTTTACACTACTGAGAAGATTCGAAACGTCGTGCTTTTAGGCCATAGCGGCTGTGGCAAGACATCACTCGTGGAAGCTATGGCATATCTGGCAGGACAGACTACCAGAATGGGCACTGTAGCGGATGGCAGCACTATCAGCGATTTTGACAAAGAAGAGATAAAGCGTCAGTTCTCTATACATACATCGGTTGTACCGATTGAGTGGGATAATGTCAAAATAAATATTCTCGATACTCCTGGTTTTTTTGATTTTGTGGGAGAGGTTGAAGAAGCTGTATCGGCTGCAGATGCTGCAATCATCGTGGTTTCAGGCAAGGCAGGCATACAGACAGGCACAAAAAGAGCATGGGAGATATGCGAGAAATACAAGCTGCCGAGGATGATTTTCGTGACGGACATGGATATCGACAATGCAAGCTTCAAGGATGTGGTGCTAAAGCTGCAGGAGCTTTACGGCAAGAAAATAGCTCCATTCCATCTGCCAATCAGAGAGAATGAGAAGTTTGTGGGCTATGTCAATGTCATTCAGCAGAGGGCAAAGAGATGGAATGAAAGCGGAGGCGTGGATAAGTTTGATGTGCCTGAGTACTCAAAGGAGAACCTGGGAATATGTCGTGAGGCTTTAGTTGAAGCTGTAGCTGAGACAAGTGAGGAGTTCATGGACAGATATTTCGGCGGAGAGGAGTTTTCTGATGATGAAATCAGGGCTGCGCTTCGTGCAAACGTGCTTGAGGGCTCTATTGTACCGGTGCTCATGGGCTCAAATATTCTCGCAAGGGGCATGTATACACTTATGGCTGATATTGTGAAATACCTGCCAAGTCCTGAGAAGAGAAGCTGTACCGGTATTAACACCAAGACAAATGAGGTGTATAATGCTGATTATGATTTTGCAAAATCAAAGAGCGCTTATGTGTTCAAGTCTATAGTTGACCCGTACATCGGTAAATATTCACTGATCAAGGTTAATTCAGGCGTACTAAAGACAGATGATGTACTTTACAATTATCACAGGGACTGCGATGAAAAAATCGGTAAGCTCTATGTGATGAGAGGCAGTAAGGTGGAGGAAGTGAAGGAGCTTCATGCAGGTGATATCGGAGCGCTTGCAAAGCTTACAAAGACTCTTACGACAGATTCGCTTTCCACCAGAAATATGCCGGTTACATATCTTAGAACAAGCATATCAAAGCCGTATGTGGCAATGCGCTACAAGGCAAAGAAAAAGGGCGATGAGGACAAGATTTCCCAGTCTTTACAGAAACTGTTAATGGAGGATCTGACATTAAACAGTGTAAATGACAGTGAAAATGGACAGACTGTACTATATGGTATCGGTGATATGCAGCTTGAGGTAGTGGCAAGTGAGCTTCTTGAAAAGTACAAGGTGGAGATAGAGCTTATGCGTCCAAAGGTAGCCTTTAAGGAGACTATCAGGAAAAAATCTGACGTAGAGTATAAGTACAAGAAGCAGTCGGGCGGACACGGACAGTACGGACATGTCAAGATGACCTTTGAGCCGTCAGGTGATATGGATACGCCATATGTATTTGAGCAGACGGTCGTAGGAGGAGCTGTACCGAAGAACTTCTTCCCGGCTGTTGAAAAGGGTATTGCAGAGTCCGTGAAAAAGGGACCTCTTGCAGCCTATCCTGTGACGGGGATAAAGGCTGTACTGTATGACGGCTCTTATCATCCGGTTGATTCATCTGAGATGGCCTTTAAGGTGGCAACACAGCAGGCATTTAAAAAGGGCATTATGGAGGCAAAGCCTGTGCTTCTTGAGCCAATTGCCACTCTTAAGGTAGTGGTGCCTGAGGGCTATACAGGTGATGTGATGGGTGAGCTTAACAAGAGACGTGCGCGGGTGATGGGCATGAACCCGACAGACAATGGATATCAGGAGATAGTTGCGGATATTCCTTATCTGGAGCTTTATGGATACAATGCCACACTTCGCTCAATGACGAGCGGAAGCGGCACATTCTCATATGAGTTTGCCAGATATGAGCAGGCACCGGATGATGTGGCTGCAAAACAGATAGAAGAAAGGGCAAGCAAGCTTGTTGAAGTTGAAGAGTAGAATAGCATTAATTATATTACTTACATTGATTTTTACCAATACTCATGTGTTTGCATCGGAGATAAAAGAGGCAGAAGCTGCCTCTTTTGCTTCCGGGCCATCACTAAATACACTGGTTGACAATATGTCAGAAAGTGATGGTGTTTCATATATTTACTATAATCTGGGTGGTGCGGCAAACAATATCAATAATTATGGATACATCACGCCAAAGCAGAAATTCATGGGACTAAGAGAACCGCACAAATACGGTTATAAATTTGATGGCTGGTATCTGGATGAGCATTTTTCAAAAAAGGCGGATGTTCTGACATACGAAAAAGCAAATGGATATGTGGTATATGCCAAATGGGTCAGGACGATTAACAATGAATACAGCGTAGAGCATTACAATTACAGGAGTAATAAAAAAGCGCATACACTGGCGCTTAAGGATTGCGATTACGATTTTATAGATGAAATAGATATTCCGGGCATGCCGGAGACGAAGGAAAATGATTTTCTCAATAATTATATTTTCAGTGAGGCACAGTGTCCTCAGGGAATTTGTATCACGGATGAATACGTGCTTATCACAAGCTATTCTGATGACAAGGGCTCACTCGGGGAGCTTATGGTATTTGACAGGGAGGACGGAGAGTACCTTGTGACACTTGGCATGGATGCAAACAGTCACCTGGGAGGAATTGCCTTTGACGGGGAAAATGTATGGGTGTGCAATTCCTACGACACAACTGTGGAGCGCATCTCGTATGATTTTATCTCTCTAATGGCCACTGCGAATTCCAAGCAGGTCATCGATGCGACAGGTGTGGTAGATGTGTTTGATGTGGGAAACAAGCCGTCATGCATCACATTCTATGGAGGCAGGCTGTGGATAGCCACTCATAATATCCTTTTTAAGTCAAAGATGGTAGCATATTATTATGACAAAAAGGACGACAGGCTCACAAGCCTGAGCACATATACGATACCTGCCAGAGTGCAGGGCGTTACATTTGATGCCTCAGGAAAGGTATATCTGAGTACCTCCTATGGCAGGAATGAGTCATCGTATATCAAGTGCTACAAATCACTCATAGCTCTGTCGTCAAGGCCAAACAGCCCCGACATCACAATAGAGATGCCGCCGGGCTCAGAGGAGCTTGACAGTGTGGATAAAAGCTTGTATGTCATTTTTGAATCTGCGGGAGAGAAGTACCTTGAGGGTACGGATGGCAAGGGAAACTCGCCTGCACCGATAGACAAGATACTTCGCATAAATACAGATTCATTTAAAAATTAAACTATAGCATTTTTAAAAGCTTTTCAACCTGCCTGCGGTTTTTCTCAGGCAGGTTTTTGCTTAGCTCAGTGCACATGGAATAGACCTCTTCTTTGGTAAATTCTATGCCGTTACGCTTTGCCTCCTTAATACTTTCCATGAGAAACGGCATGGCACTTGTTGTGTCCTTTGGTTTTTCCTTTTGTGCAAAATTATTTAAAAATTCCTGCTTTGTCATAAATCTCCCTATTGTCCAAAACTGAAAAAATATTTAATAGATTGTCTATCGTATCCTGTTCGCTTTTGCTGCAGTATTTCTTTAAGGCATTGAGCATGGAAAGCCTTCTGTCTGCCATACTTTCTGTCTCTGCAACAGACAGTGCAGGTGCACAATCTATCATTCTCATTGAATTCATAAGTGATATGTAGTGAACCATAAGAGTCATTTGCTTTTGTGAGTCATGCGGCATATATGGAATTATGGTTTTAAGCATCTGAAGCTCCCTTGTCTGGGTTATTTCATCGAATGGTGTAAACAGGCTGTTCTCGTCCATAAAAATCCTTTAAAATATATTTCTATATAATATGTCACCTGATTCACATTATGCATGTTTACAGCATATATTATTAAAAAAAGATATATGCTTATCATAGATGGTCACGACGTATACGAGATAGATGAAGAATGCATCAAAAAGCACAGAGTGAAGGGCGAATGTAAAGTCCTTGAAAAGCTCAAAGAAAAAGAGCAGCGCAGGCAAAAAAAGAATACTGAAAAATCGTAAAAAGCTGCGGGCCGAAAAGACCCGCAGTAAAAATGTAAATCAGCAGCCGCAGCCACATCCGCATCCGTTATTGCTGCTTCCACAGCCAAAGCCACCACAGCAGAAAAGTAAGATGATAGCCCAGATACAGCTGTTATTGCCGCTTCCACAGTCGTTTCCTCCGAAGAAAGAGCCTCCGTTACCATTTCCACAACAGCAGCACAGTAACAGGATAATCCATAAAATCGAAGAACATCCGCATCCGTTATCTGTATTGCTGCATGAACAGTTTGTTGCTGCTAAATCACTCATAAGTGACCTCCAATAAAATTTATTTACACTCTAGGTTATGATAGACATAACAAAGTGTTACACTAAGATTTAAATTTTTTTATTGACACAAAAAGTATAATTGTATACAATTATTCAAAAGATAAAACTAAGCACAGGAGATGTGAAGATGAGAGAAGTTTTGATGAACGAAAAAACAAATTTACTGCAGCTTGAAGAGCATTTTTATCAGCTCGTGGATGTAGATGAGCCGAATACTTTTAGAAATCTCTTTCCTTATTCAGAAGTTCCTAAGATAGCATTCAATGACAGAATAGTGCCGCACAATATGCCGGAGGACATTTGGATTACAGATACTACATTCAGAGATGGCCAGCAGTCGAGAGCACCGTACACGACGGAGCAGATTGTTACCATTTATGATTATTTACATAAGCTTGGTGGCCCTAAGGGAATAATCAGACAGAGCGAGTTTTTCCTCTACAGCAAAAAGGACAGGGACGCTGTTTACAAGTGTCTCGAGAGAGGATATAAGTTCCCGGAGGTTACATCGTGGATTCGTGCCAGCAAAAAGGACTTTGAGCTTGTAAAGGATATAGGACTCAAGGAAACCGGTATACTGGTAAGCTGTTCGGATTATCATATTTTCTATAAGATGAAGATGACCAGACGAGAGGTAATGAATATGTATCTGTCAGTCATCAGGGAGTGTCTTGAGACAGGAATAAGCCCTAGGTGCCATCTGGAGGATATCACACGTTCTGATATATATGGTTTTGTTATTCCGTTCTGTGTTGAGCTTATGAAGCTGCAGGAGGAGTACAAGATTCCGATTAAGGTGCGTGCCTGTGATACAATGGGATATGGAGTAAACTTCCCGGGAGCAGTTATACCTCGAAGCGTTCCTGGTATCATATACGGACTTAACACACATGCAGGTGTGCCTTCATCACAGATTGAGTGGCATGGACACAATGACTTTTACAAGGCAGTAAACAATTCGACTACGGCATGGCTCTACGGAGCAAGCGGTGTCAACTGTTCACTGTTTGGTATCGGAGAGAGAACCGGAAACACACCACTTGAGGCTATGGTATTTGAGTATGCACAGCTTAAAGGCACACTCGATGGAATGGATACAACGGTTATCACAGAGTTGTCAGAGTACTTTGAGAAGGAGCTTGGATATGTGCAGCCGAGCCGTACACCTTTTGTCGGCAGAAACTTCAATGTGACGAGAGCCGGAATCCATGCTGACGGACTTCTCAAAAATGAGGAAATTTACAACATATTCGATACAGGTAAATTCTTAAACAGACCACCTCTTGTAGCAGTGTCCAATACATCAGGACTTGCAGGAATAGCGCTGTGGATAAACACCTACTACCGCCTGCCGGATGACAGAAAAGTAGATAAGAACTCAAAGCTTGTGACCATGATAAAGGAATGGGTAGATGAGCAGTACGACGAGGGCCGTGTGACTACCATCACAGATAATGAGCTTGTAGTTCAAATTACTGATTGCTGTAAAAAGCTTAATATAGTATTATAGTGAGGTAGATTATTACATGTCACATGATAATTACAGCCTGAGTGCCAGAGTATACAATCATATCAGGGATGGTATACTTGCAGGAACATTTGCAAAGGGCGATGAGCTTAAGGAAAAGAATATCGGTGATGAGCTTGGAGTGAGCAGGACGCCCGTGAGGGAGGCACTGCGTCAGCTTGAGCTTGAGGGACTTGTGTCTATCATCCCCAATAAGGGAGCATTCGTGGAGGGTGTTTCCACGGACGATATCAGGGATATATACGAGATAAGGGCTCTGCTTGAGGGACTTTGTGCCAGATGGGCTGCAACGAGGATATCGGACGAGCTCATGGCGGCCATGGAGGAGAATATTTATCTCACGGAGTTTCACGAGAAAAAGGGCAATGCAAAGAAGCTTCTTGAGCTGGACAATAGGTTTCATGAGCTGCTGTATGAGGCCGGCGGAAGCAAGGAGCTTATGAGGGTATTAAAGGACTATCATGAGTATGTCGGCAGAGTGAGAAAGGTGACACTCGGCGAGACAAAAAGAGCCAAAAACTCCACTCACGAGCATAAACAGATATGCGAGGCAATTAAGAATCATGACGCACTGCTGGCAGAAAAATGCGCCAGAGAGCATATAAACAATTCAAAGAAAAATATGGAACACCTTGGTTGGGAGAACCTTATTAAGTAAAGGAGATTTAAGAATGAGCAAGATTACGATGACAACACCCCTTGTAGAGATGGACGGAGACGAGATGACCAGAATCCTCTGGCAGATGATAAAGGATGAGCTTTTAATACCTTTTATAGATTTGAAGACAGAGTATTATGATCTGGGCTTAGAGGAGCGAAATCGTACAGATGATCAGGTGACCGTTGAATCAGCAAAGGCAACCATGAAATACGGTGTCGCAGTAAAATGTGCGACAATCACACCAAACGCAGCCAGAATGACAGAGTACAATTTAAAGGAGATGTGGAAGAGCCCTAACGGCACAATAAGAGCCATGCTTGACGGAACAGTGTTCAGAGCACCAATCGTTGTAAAGGGTATAGAGCCAAACGTAAAGACATGGGTTAAACCAATTACAATCGCTCGTCATGCATATGGTGATGTGTACAAGGCAACAGAGATGAAGGTGGCTGGTCCCGGAAAGGCTGAGCTTGTATTTACAGCAGAAGATGGAACCGAGACAAGAGAGCTAATCCATGAGTTTAAGGGAGCGGGAGTTATTCAGGGACAGCATAACCTGGATGATTCAATCGAGAGCTTTGCACATAGCTGCTTTAAGTATGCACTTGATACAAAGCAGGATTTATGGTTTGCCACAAAGGATACAATCTCAAAGAAATATGACCACACCTTCAAGGATATCTTCCAGGAAATCTTTGATGCACAGTATAAGGAAGCTTTTGAGAAGGCTGGAATTACATATTTCTACACACTTATTGATGATGCTGTTGCCAGAGTAATGAAATCTGAGGGTGGATTTATCTGGGCATGCAAGAACTACGACGGAGATGTAATGAGTGATATGATCTCATCTGCATTCGGCTCACTTGCCATGATGACATCAGTGCTTGTATCCCCTCACGGATACTATGAGTATGAGGCAGCACATGGAACAGTTCAGAGACACTATTACAAGCATTTAAAGGGTGAGGAGACATCAACAAACTCTGTAGCTACTATTTTTGCATGGACAGGAGCACTCAGAAAAAGAGGAGAGCTTGACAAGCTTCCGGCACTTTCTGAGTTTGCAGACAAGCTTGAGGCAGCTTGCATAAAGACTATTGAGAGCGGAAAGATGACAAAGGATCTCGCACTCATCACAACAATTGAAAATCCTACTGTTTTAAACAGCGAAGGCTTCATCAAGGCAATCAGAGAGGAGCTTGAGAAGACAATTTAATCTGAAATTTGGTTTTTAGCCTTAGAAGTAAGATATAACCCGGGGATAATTATGAATTTTTTGAATGTTAAATTCTTAACACATTGACAGATGACCTTCAAAAAATTATAATTAATCTTGGGTTTTTGTCTTTAAAAGAGAAATGATATCCTGATGATTGGAGGAATAAGACTTGAGTAAAGAAATATCACAGGCGGTTATCAGAAGGCTGCCACGATACTATAGATATCTCGGAGAGCTTTTGGATGAGGGAGTGGAGCGTATTTCATCAAACGATCTGAGTCACAGAATGAAAGTGACAGCTTCACAAATCAGACAGGATCTCAATAATTTCGGAGGCTTTGGACAGCAGGGATACGGATACAATGTTCAGTTTCTCTACGAGGAAATCGGAAAGATAATGGGACTTAACACAGAGCATAGAATAATTATCATCGGTGCAGGCAATCTGGGCCAGGCACTCGCCAATTATGTAAAGTTTGAAAAGCTTGGCTTTGTCATAACAGCACTTTTTGACGTAAATCCTGAGCTTTCAGGAAAGAGTGTGCGAGGTATTCCAATCCTTATGCTAAGTGAGCTGGATGAGTATTGCAGAACACACAGGGTGGATATTGCGGCGCTCACCATGCCAAAGTCAAAGGCTGACTCTATTGCGTCAAAGCTTGTGGATTTAGGAATAAGGGCTATATGGAATTTTGCACATGTTGATCTTGAAATTCCAAATAAAGATGTGGTTGTGGAGAGTGTTCATCTGTCTGACAGCCTTATGCAGCTCAGCTATAATATTGTTAAAAACTCCAAAAATAAATAGAGGGTGAGTCTTATGAATGATAAAAAAGATTTTGAGGCTGCATTAAAAGGAAAAAAGGTGCCTTTACTGGTTTTAGACCAGAAGTGGCACAGACTTTTTGCCATTCATGGTAAGACTGACGAAATATCAGCCACGGAAAAAGAACTGGATGAGCTGTTAAAGCTGCAGGGAAAGTACAACAATGAGCTTAAGAATTTAAAAAAGCTTAAGTCGAAAATTATGTCTAATATTGTTGCCAACATGGGAGATGACGGCGATGAAAATCGTGATAAGGATAAGCAGCTTATAGATGAGATAAATGAGAAAGCTGACAACATTGAGGGAGAGCTTATTGAAATCCAGAAGAATATAAAAGCTGTAAATGACAGGCTGATGCTTTTGTCGATGGATTACTTCAGTGAAAAAATCGAGAAAAATAAACTGGAATCAAAAGAAATTGACGACTGGATTGCAAATATAAGAGTTGAACTTAAGAAAAATGTAATCAGAAAACAGAACAGAGATATTAACAACAGGGAGATTTATTCGTATCTTCATGATATTTTTGGCGCTGAGGTTTTAGATCTTTTTGATATTGAATATGACGATCCTATGGTTTTCAATGCCAATAATGCAAATACTGATAATGCAAACAATGAGAATAAGGGGAATTGATATTGGAATATATTGTTACAGGTAATGAAATGAAGCTTCTGGACGATACAACATCACAGGTCTTTTTGGTTCCTTCGGTGGTGCTGATGGAGCAGGCTGCGGCCGGTGTTGTCCGGGAGCTTGTTGCATGTTTTGATAAATCAAAGGAGTTTGCCGTGATATGTGGCAGAGGCAATAATGCAGGAGACGGTATCGCGATAGCAAGACTTTTAAATCAGGCCGGATACAGATGCATGGTGTACTATGCTTTTGGCACAGATGAGGCAGGAAGCGAGCTCTTTGAGCTGCAGAAAAATATATACGCAAGGTATGGCTTTAAGGTAGTCTCTGATATTGAGTGTGTGTGTAAAAGTGACGTAATAATAGATGCATTGTTTGGCACAGGGCTTAAGCGAGCCATAGAAGGCTCTTTAGCAGATGTGATTTCATCCGTTAACAAGACAGATGCTTACAGGGTGGCGGTCGACGTGCCGTCGGGAGTGGATTCTGATAAAGGACATGTGATGGGATGCACTTTTAAAGCAGATTTCACATATACTTTTTCTTATAAGAAGACAGGCCTTCTCCTGTGGCCGGGCTGTGATTATTGCGGTCTGGTTAAGGTGGTGCCTATAGGCATAGATGACCACAGCTTTTGTGGTAATCTGCCATCAGTAAGGGCTCTTGATGAGTCTGATTTAAAGAAACTTGATAACAGACCGGCACACTCCAACAAGGGAACTTTCGGAAAACTGTTAGTTATAGCAGGAAGCCGCGATATGGCCGGTGCGGCGGTGCTTTCGGCAAAGGCTGCATACAAAAGCGGAGCAGGGCTTGTGAAAATTATAACGCCGGAGTGCAACCGCTCAATAATCCAATGTGCTTTGCCGGAAGCACTGCTTTGTACTGATATCGCGTCAGCTAAAGCGCTTGAGACAGAGCTTGAGTGGGCAGATGCAGTGGTGATAGGTCCAGGTCTTTCAAAGTCTGATAATGCCAAAATGTTAGTTGAAACAGTACTAAAAACAGCAGAGATACCTCTTGTGATTGATGCGGATGCGCTTAATATCATATCAGACAACATGACTTTACTTAATGAGCATAAAATGCCTGTCATCGTGACTCCGCACCTGGGCGAGATGTCCAGACTTATGAAAAAGAGCATTGCTGATATACAGGAGGATATCATCGGTGTGGCAGGAGAGTTTGCATGCTTGTACAATGTGACTTGTGTGCTTAAGGATTTTCGTACGATTATCGCAGCGGCTGATGGCGAAAAGTTTATCAATCTGTCCGGCAACTGCGGTATGGCAACAGCCGGAAGCGGAGATGTGCTAAGCGGTATCGTGGGAGGTCTTCTGGTACAGTGGCGTGACACCAAAAAGGCCGCGGCATACGGTGCATTTATTCATGGACTTGCCGGTGATATGGTATTTGACAATACCGGCTCTTATGGTATGATAGCAAGTGATATTATTGATGGATTAGATAAAGTTTGGATTAAGGTGGAAAAAAATGGCAATTAACAGAATCAGAGCAGATATAGATCTGGATGCAATTTTATATAATATGGAGTCGATGCATAATAAGCTAAAGCCGGGGACAATGATGGCAGCAGTCGTAAAGGCTGATGGCTACGGTCACGGTGCTGAGGCTGTTTCAGAGGTACTGGAGCCGCTTCCGTATCTGTGGGGCTATGCTGTTGCTACAAGCAACGAGGCAATGGAGCTTATTGCGGCAGGCAGGAAAAAGCCGATACTTATTTTAGGACTCAGCTTCCCGGAGCAGTTTGAGGAGATAGTGGACAACGATGTGCGCCCGGCGGTATGTACATATGAGACAGCTAAGGAGCTATCGCGTATCGCTGTCGCTAAGAATAAAACCTGTAAGATACATATCAAGATAGATACCGGTATGTGCCGTATAGGCTTTCAGGTGACAGAGGAAAGTGCAGATATTATTGCACAGATTGCTAAGCTGCCGAATATTATGATAGAGGGAATATTCACTCACTTTGCAAGGGCAGATGAGCTGTCAAAGGAGCCTGCCTTTGAGCAGTTTGATCTTTTTAAGAGGATGATAGCTCTTGTTGAGGCAAGAGGAGTCGAGATCCCGATTAAGCACTGCTCAAACAGTGCGGGAATAGTAGAAATCCCTGAGTGCAATATGGATATGGTAAGAGCAGGCATCACACTCTATGGTCTGTGGCCGTCAGAGGAGGTAGACAAGAGTAAAATCTCCCTAAAGCCTGTTATGTCGCTGCACAGCAGGGTTGCTTATGTAAAGGAGCTTGAGCCGGGCAGGCATATAAGCTACGGCGGCACATTTACGGTAGAGCATCCTATGAGGATAGCAACTGTCCCGGTGGGATATGGTGATGGATATTCAAGAGGACTTTCAAACAAGGGCTGGGTTCTCATAAAAGGAAAAAAAGCACCTATATGCGGCAGAGTCTGCATGGATCAGTTTATGGTTGATGTGACAGACATACCTGACGTAAAAATAGGCGATGCAGTTACTCTGCTCGGTAAAGATGGGGATGAGACAATCACTATGGAGCAGTTAGGTGAGCTTTCAGGCAGGTTCAACTATGAGTTTGCATGTCTTATCACACCGCGTGTTCCAAGAATCTACCACAAAAACTAAAAAAGTGTAACTTTTAAGAATACACTCGAAAAATCTGGAGATACTTTTTGTATACCATAATATGGAGTGTATTCGTGTATGATTATTCAAAGAGGAGATATTTATTACGCTGATTTAAGGCCTGTTGTAGGCTCAGAGCAGGGCGGGATAAGACCTGTCCTTATAATACAAAATGATGTCGGAAACAGACACAGCCCGACGGTAATCTGCGCAGCAATAACCTCGCAGATGCATAAAGCAAAGCTGCCCACTCATGTGGAGCTTGCCTGCAAGGAGTATGCGCTTGCAAAGGATTCGGTTGTGCTTTTAGAACAGCTTCGCACAATCGACAAAAAAAGGCTTAAGGATAAGGTGTGCCATCTTGATGAGGACACATTGCTTAAAATAGACAGGGCGCTTGAAATCAGCTTAGAACTTATTACATAGGATAATAAAACATTATGTTATATGCAATTATAATTTTATCAATACTTGTAGTGATACTTCTTTTGTGTATTGGAGTATTGCTTTATGGAATGAAAAACAACAAAAAGACTCTCGATGGAATACTTGGAAATGATGATGTCACAGAGGAAGAAATTATTTCCATGGTCAGGGAGGGGCATGAGCAGGGAACAATCCTTGCATCTGAGGCAGAGCTGATACACAATGTGTTTGAGTTTGATGATAAGGAAGTAAAAGATATCATGACTCACCGCAAAAATATCGTAAGCCTCGACGGCAGTATGTCCTTTATCGATGCAATCGAATTTATCATAGATACCGGCAAATCTCGCTTTCCGGTCTATGAAAACGATGTTGACAGTATCATCGGAGTCTTACATATCAAGGATGCTTTTACATTTTTTGAAAAAAATGAGGTTTACCGCAGCAGTATCAAGGACATAGACGGGCTTATCCGGCCGGTGGACTTCATACCCGAGACGGTAAACATCAATGATCTGTTTAAAAAGATGCAGTCTAAAAAGAGTCATCTTGCGATGGTTGTGGATGAGTACGGACAGATATCGGGACTTATCGCGATGGAGGATATACTCGAGGAGCTTGTCGGAAATATCGAGGATGAGCACGATGAGGAAGAAAACTACATCAGAAAGAATGATGACGAGACATTTATAATGGACGGCATGACTGAGTTTTCCGATGTGAAGGAGGCGCTGTCACTGCCTGTTGATGATGATGCCTACGAGACGCTTAACGGTTTTATCATATCGCTTTCGGATAAGATTCCGGAGGAGGGGGATAAGACTGTGATTAGCGCATATGGCTACAGATTTTCTGTTATGAGCGTCGAGGATAAGGTGATTAAGCAGGTAATGATTAAGAAACTTGCGCCGGAAGAGAAAAAATGATATTATAAGGTATGGATTATTTTTAAAAGTAGAAAAGAGGATACAAATTATGTCAGGACATTCTAAATTTGCGAATATCAAGCATAAGAAAGAGAAAAATGATGCTGCAAAGGGCAAAATCTTTACAATGATCGGTAGAGAGCTCGCAGTTGCAGTTAAAGAGGGAGGACCGGATCCTGCCAATAACTTCAAGCTTGCACAGGTAGTTGCCAAGGCAAAGGCCAACAATATGCCAAACGATACAATCGAAAGAGGTATCAAAAAGGCGGCAGGAGACGGCAACAGTGTAAACTATGAGACCGCTACATATGAGGGCTATGGACCATCAGGCACAGCTATTATCGTAAAGTGTCTTACAGACAATAAGAACCGTACAGCGGCCAATGTCCGCAATGCCTTTACAAAGGGACAGGGAAGCATCGGTACACAGGGATGTGTATCATACATGTTTGACGAGAAGGGTCAGATCATCATCGACAAGGAAGAGTGCGATATGGATGCAGATGATCTTATGATGCAGGCACTCGATGCAGGCGCTGAGGATTTCGCCGATGAGGATGACAGCTACGAAATCACAACTGCACCTGCTGATTTTGATGCAGTCAGGGCTGCTCTTGAGGAGGCAGGCATCACAATGGCTTCGGCAGAGGTCACAATGATTCCACAGACATATGTCACACTAACAGATGAAGCTGACATCACAAATATCGGCCGTATCTTAGACCTTCTTGACGATGATGACGACGTCCAGGAAGTATACCACAATTGGGAAGAGTAAACTAAATATTATATATCACGGGTTTTAGCGGGAGGAGAATATGAAAAAGATTCTATTTGTAGCTTCAGAGTGTGTACCATTTATAAAAACAGGAGGTCTTGCAGATGTGTGCGGTGCACTTCCTAAAGAGTTTGACAAGAACTATTGGGATGTAAGGGTTGTAATACCTGATTATAGCTGTATACCGGAGCAGTATCGCAATAATTTTGAGTATGTTACCCATTTTTACATGAGCTCAGGTCCATACGTGCAGGACAAGTATGTCGGAGTGCTCAAATATGAGCAGGACGGCGTTACATATTACTTTATTGACAATCAGGAGTTCTTTACAGGATTTTCTCCATATACTTCTGACACTAAGTTTGAGATTGAGAAGTATACATTCTTTGACAAGGCTGTACTCTCAATGCTCCCGCTTATTGATTTCAAGCCGGATATTATACACTGCCATGACTGGCAGACAGGTCTTCTGCCTGTATACTTAAAGAATGAGTTTGCCGCAAATCCATTCTTCTGGGGTATCAAGACAATTATCACTATCCACAATCTTAAGTTCCAGGGAATATGGGACAGGGAGTGGGTACAGGGTGTTTCAGGTCTTACAGACAATCTGTTCACACCGGACAAGCTTGAGTTCAAGAAGGACGCAAATATGCTTAAGGGTGGTCTTGTATATGCTGACTACATCACCACTGTCAGTGATACATATGCAAACGAGATTCAGACAGAGTACTACGGTGAGGGATTAAACGGGCTCTTAAGTGCCAGACATTTTGACATGCAGGGTATCGTAAACGGTATTGATTACAATGCCTATGACCCACAGACTGATGGCAGAATCTATTGCAATTACAATGCTTCCGATTTCAGAAAGAAGAAGTTCAACAACAAGACAAAGCTTCAGCAGGATCTTGGCCTTGCGGTTGACAAGAAGAAGTATATGATAGGTCTTATTTCAAGACTTACAGACCAGAAAGGTCTTGACCTTATCAATCATGTTATTGAAGGTATCGTGGACGATTTCACACAGCTTGTTGTTATCGGTACAGGAGATCCTCAGTACGAGAATATGTTCAGACACTATGCATGGAAATACCCTGACAGAGTTTCGGCAAATATATGTTACTCCGATGATCTGGCTCACAAGCTCTATGCGGCTGCTGATGCATTCTTGATGCCGTCCAGGTTTGAGCCTTGCGGTCTGACACAGCTTATTTCATTCCGCTATGGTACCGTTCCGATTGTTCGTGAGACAGGAGGTCTCAAGGATACGGTTAAGCCTTACAATGAGTATGAGAATTCAGGAGATGGCTTCTCGTTCTCAAACTACAATGCCGATGAGATGCTTGCAGTCATCAATTATTCTAAGCACATCTTCTTCGATAAGAAGCGTGAGTGGAACCAGATTGTGGATAGAGGCATGGCCAATGATTTCTCTTGGAATGCTTCCAAGTTCAAATATGAGGGATTATACAATTACCTTATTGGTGAATAAAATATTTTGTAAAATTGTGCTTTTTGCATAACATTTTGCCCCGCCATTCATGGCGGGGTATTTTGCACCTCATTTATGATTAATCAGATTACTACATGCTACGCATTCCCGTAATCTGACTCCACCTCGAAATCCGCTAATTTGCTACGTCCCCACAGCAAATTGCTACTTTCTCGGTGTAGTGCGGGTCAATAAGGTATACATCGAATTGCATGCAAGCATGCATCGATGATACCGTTTGACCCTTTAATCACAAAATCGAAAAATTACTTTAGAAAATTTACACAGAACAGAAGAAATATGTTATTATATACTCTGTAAATCAAAATACGGAGGTTAGTTACATGGCAACGAGGAAGAAATCCTCAGCAAAAAGACAGACAAAAAAGGAGAGAATGGCTCAGATAGAGAGGCAGCAGGCCTTTAAAAAGGAAATATTTCTCTGGATAGTAGTAGCTGTTTCAATCCTTTTATTTATAAGCAATTTTGGAATAGGCGGTCATTTGGGAAACGCAGTAAGCGGTTTCCTTTTTGGTGTATTTGGAATGGTGGCATATATTTTTCCGCTTGTGCTTCTGGTGGGCAGCTTTTTTGCTGTGTCCAATAAGGGCAATTCATATGCTATCATGAAGCTTGTTATGACCATAGTTTTCATATGGTTTATATGTGTGTTTATGTACCTGGCAGTGTATGGTGAATTCGCGGTTTCGCCGGTGCAGTCATATATTGACAGTGTTGAAAGGCATTCAGGTGGTGGCTTTATAGGTGCTCTTATAGGCTGCATTTTAGTTCCGGCGGTAGGAATTATAGGTGCATACGTGGTGACAATAGTTGTGATGATTATCTGTCTTGTGCTCATTACCGGTAAATCATTCATGAAGGGTATGAGAAACGGCGGCCGAAAGGTATACGAGTCAGCGCGTGAGAATAATGAGAGATATCAGGAGTATCGGCAGTATAAGTCAAGAGAGCGTCAGACAAGAGAGGGTTTAGCTTCAGATGATACAGACAGTGACATAAAGGAGGCTGCAAAAGGTGGCAGAAGGAGTAAGCGTGCCGGCCGAAGGATGGACAATAAGATAACGGGCGTGTCACTTGATACAAAAATTGATGGCAGTGAAAACGCGCTGGATTCAGGCATGGCAGGTAGTGATACAGCGCATGTGGGGATATTTGGACAAGGTGCAGCTGCTACAGATGCGCTTGGTGAGATAACCATAGAGAATTACCCGAGTTCACCTGCAATAAAGGAGAAAAAGACGACAAGCCTTACATCAGGGGATGCAGGTGAAATAGTGCAGACACCGGACTTTGGTGTGGCATCGGAGCCTGTTTCGGTTTTGGGTGGCACAGCCGATAGTGATAGTGCAGATGAGCTTGGCAGAAATACTCTGCAGCAGATTAATGGCATGAAACCGGACGGCTCGGGTGCAGCAGCTGCAAGCCATGTGTCGCAGATACCTATATCGGGCTGCGTGGAGCCTGATATATCTGATGATTTTGACATACAAAAAGATAATGAGCTGCAATCAAAATTGTCAGCTCCGGTTGCAGATGCGGTAATGACAAAACCACCTGCAGCAGAGCCAGGTAAGAAAAATGTCAAATCAGACAAAGATGAGCTCGCCAAAGAGGTTGAAAAAGTCAGCGAGCAGATAGCGGTAAATGACGCAGAAAATGCAATCCAGCAGAAGCCGTATGTATTTCCGACTGTTGATCTGCTTAAGGCTCCTGACAGGGGTAAAACCGGTGATTCGCAGGCTCATCTGCGTGAGACGGCGGCAAAGCTTGAACAGACTCTTAATGTGTTTGGGGTGAATGCGAAGGTGAATAATATAAGCTGCGGTCCTGCTGTTACAAGGTTTGAAATCACACCGGAGCTTGGAGTGAAGGTATCAAAGATTGTGAATCTGGCAGATGATATAAAGCTTAATCTGGCAGCCGCGGATATACGAATCGAGGCTCCTATTCCGGGAAAAGCCGCTGTGGGCATCGAAGTGCCAAACAGCCAGAGTGTTGCTGTTTCCTTCAGGGAGCTTGTGGAGTCTGAAGAATTTAAAAATGCCAAATCAAAGATTACCTTTGCAGTGGGAAAAGATATTGCAGGCAAGGTTAAGGTTACGGATATCGCAAAAATGCCACATCTTTTAATTGCAGGTGCTACCGGCTCAGGTAAGTCAGTTTGTATCAATACAATTATCATGAGTATACTATACAAGGCAAAGCCGGATGAGGTAAAGCTGATTATGATTGACCCGAAGGTGGTTGAGCTTAGTGTATACAATGGCATACCTCATCTGATGATTCCGGTTGTTACAGATCCTAAAAAAGCTGCAGGAGCATTAAACTGGGCGGTTTCAGAGATGACAGACCGATACGAGAAGTTTGCAAACAGCGGTGTCAGGGAAATAAACGGTTACAATGCCATGATTGATGCAATGGATGGCAAGGATACAGAAAAACCGCCAAAGATGCCACAGATTGTCATTATAGTGGACGAGCTTGCAGATCTTATGATGGTCGCATCAAAGGATGTAGAGGAGGCAATATGCAGGCTGGCACAGCTTGCGAGAGCAGCCGGTATACATCTGATTATAGCTACACAGAGGCCTTCTGTTAATGTTATTACAGGTCTCATCAAGGCGAATATGCCAAGCCGTATCGCATTTGCGGTTACAAGCGGTGTTGACAGTCGTACCATACTTGATATGAATGGTGCGGAAAAGCTCCTTGGAAAGGGAGATATGTTATTTGACCCACAGGGTGTTCCGAAGCCCCTTCGAGTACAGGGCGCATTCGTTTCAGATAAAGAAGTTTCCGATATTGTGAAATTTATTATTGAAAATAATGAGAATGCACAGTACAGTAATGATGTGGCACAAAAGATGGAGAGCCTGTCGAATGATACGACAAATACAACCGTTACCATTTCAGATGTGGAAAACACGGATGATGGCAGGGACTCTTACTTTGCGGAGGCAGCGTCAATTATCACAGATAAGGAACGGGCTTCAATTGGAATGCTTCAAAGATACCTTAAAATTGGCTTCAACAGGGCGGCCCGCATCATGGATCAGCTCGAAGAGGCCGGTGTAGTGGGACCTGAGGAGGGGACAAAGCCCCGCAAGGTTCTGGTGACTAAAGAGGAATTAGATACTATATTAGAGAATAATTAACACAAAGGAGCAAAGAAAAATGAAAACAGATATTCAGATCGCACAGGAAGCTACAATGCTTCCAATCAAGGATGTAGCAGCATCTATAGGGATTGAAGAGGATGACTTAGAGCTTTATGGAAAGTATAAGGCAAAGATTTCTGATGAGCTTATCAATCGCACAAAGAAAAATCCTGACGGAAAGCTCATACTTGTTACAGCTATAAACCCGACTCCTGCAGGAGAGGGAAAGACAACCACAAGCGTAGGTCTTGGAGAGGCATTTGGACGCCTGGGAAAGAAAGCACTTATCGCACTTCGTGAGCCGTCACTTGGACCTTGCTTTGGTATCAAGGGAGGAGCAGCCGGTGGCGGATATGCACAGGTTGTCCCAATGGAGGATTTAAATCTTCATTTTACAGGAGATTTTCATGCAATTACATCTGCGAACAATCTGCTTGCGGCACTTCTTGACAATCATATCCAGCAGGGAAACGAGCTTGGTATCGACCCACGCCAGATTGTATGGAAGAGATGTATGGATATGAATGACCGTGTCCTTAGAAATATCGTTGTTGGTCTTGGAAGCAAGATGGACGGAATGGTCAGAGAAGATCATTTTGTCATCACTGTAGCATCTGAAATTATGGCAATACTCTGCCTGGCCGATGATATGGCAGATTTAAAGAAGCGACTTGGAAGAATTATTGTGGCATATACCTTTGACGGAAAGCCTGTCACAGCCGATGATCTTCAGGCTACAGGCTCTATGGCAGCTCTCTTAAAGGATGCCTTAAAGCCGAACCTTATTCAGACACTTGAGCATACACCGGCAATAGTTCACGGTGGACCTTTTGCCAATATAGCACACGGATGTAACAGTGTCCGTGCCACAAAGACAGCATTAAAGCTTGCAGACTATGTTATCACTGAGGCAGGCTTTGGCGCAGATCTTGGCGCAGAGAAGTTCTTTGATATCAAGTGCCGTATGGCAGGGCTTAAGCCGGATGCAGTTGTACTTGTTGCAACAATCAGAGCATTAAAATATAATGGCGGCGTGCCGAAGGATGAGCTTTCATCAGAGAATCTTGATGCACTTAAGGCCGGAATCGTAAATCTTGAGAAGCATATTGAGAATCTTCACAAGTTTGGAGTACCTGTAGTTGTTACATTAAATTCATTTGTCACAGACACCAAGGCTGAGACTGATTTTGTAGAGCAGTTCTGTAAAGAAAGAGGCTGTGAATTTGCACTCTCAGAGGTATGGGAGAAGGGCGGCGAAGGCGGAATTGACCTTGCCAACAAGGTACTTGAAACAATCGAGCACAAGGAAAGCAATTTCAAAGTGCTCTATGATGATAGTCTGTCACTTAAGGAAAAGATTGAAACTGTTGCAAAAGAAATATATGGAGCAGATGGTGTTACATATTCTCCGGCAGCAGAGAGAGAACTTAAGAGGATTACAGACCTTGGAATGGGAGATTTCCCTGTATGTATGGCAAAGACACAGTATTCGCTTTCTGATGATGCTAAGAAGCTTGGCAGACCGAGCGGCTTTAAAATCAACGTACGTGAGGTTTATGCGTCAGCAGGTGCAGGCTTTGTGGTAGCAGTAAACGGTTCTATTATGACTATGCCGGGACTTTCAAAGAAGCCGGCTGCATACGGCATTGATGTGGATGACAATGGTGTGATCACAGGATTATTCTAGGAGGAAATATGGCTAATCTAATAGACGGAAAATTAATTTCAACACAGATTAAGGATGAGCTTAAGGAAGAAGTGACAGAGCTTAAGAAAAAAGGTATCGAGGGGTGCCTTGCGGTGATTCAGGTCGGAAATGACCCTGCATCATCAGTGTATGTTCGCAACAAGAAAAAGGCATGTGAGTATGTCGGAATCAAATCGCTTTCGTATGAACTTGCAGAGGAGACTACGGAGGATGAGATATTAAAACTTATCGAAAAGCTCAATGCTGATTCTTCTGTAAATGGTATTCTCTGTCAGCTTCCACTGCCAAAGCATATCGATGAGGACAAGGTTATTGATGCTATCGACCCGAAGAAGGATGTTGACGGCTTCAGTCCACAGAGTGTTGGAGCGATGGTTATAGGAAAGCCTGGTTTTTTGCCGTGTACTCCGGCCGGTATCATTCAGCTTTTAAAGAGAAGCAATATAGATATTGATGGTAAAAGCTGTGTTGTGGTTGGCAGAAGCAATATAGTCGGCAAGCCTATGTCACTTCTCATGCTTAGGGAGAATGCAACTGTTACGGTATGTCATTCACATACAAAGGATTTAAAAGATGTATGTAAAAATGCTGATATACTTATAGTGGCAATAGGAAAGCCTAAGTTTATAGATGCTTCATATGTGAAGGATGGTGCGGTTGTCATTGATGTTGGAATCCACAGAAATGCTGAAAATAAGCTGTGTGGTGATGTGGATTTTGATTCTGTTGTGTCTAAAGCGTCACATATCACACCTGTACCGGGCGGTGTAGGTCCTATGACAATTGCGATGCTCATGAGCAATTGTGTTGAGGCTATGAAGAGATAATTAGACAATTAGACAATAAGTAAGAGGATTAGATGTATGAGATGTGCCAATTGTGGTAATGAATTGAAGGCGGGCAGTCTGTACTGTGATGTCTGTGGGCATCCGGTTCAGATAGTGCCTGATTACAACGAATTTGATGATTATCTTGATAATCTGGTTGGAAATGATGACAGGCGAACTGATGGACAAAAGACTGCAAAGCCTGTGTCTGATAGGACAATCAGGTTTGATGATCCGGTGAGGGAACAGCTTCATAGTGCCGGTCAGTGGAACGGACAAAAAACGGACAGAATGTCACAGTCTGTAAAGCAGCAAGTGAGACAGGCTCAGACAGGTGAGCAGCAGTCTCAGACGAAACAACCGTGTGAGAAGCCGCAGTCTGACGGACAGAGGGCAAAGAGAGCGCAGCAGAAGAAGATAATTATTATATCAGCTGTAGTGTGCGCTGTAGCAATTGTAATACTTATTGCAGCTATTACACGTAATGTAAGCAGATCACATGACAATTCATTTGATTATCAGGTGAAGCAGGCAAAGGCAGCTTATTCGGCGGGAAATATAAATTCCGCGGTTTCTTATTATGAGAAGGCTTTGTCGATTGATTCGGATAATACAGATGTCAGATTTGCTTTGGCTGATATATATATGTCGAAGAAGGATTATGATGCCGCTCTTGTGCTGTATCAGGAAATTATCAATATTGATCCAAAGAGCAAAGAGGCTTATAAGCAGCTTATCTCGATTTATGAATCAAAAAAGGATTATGATGCAATTGTTGCGCTGCGTGAGAGTGCTAAGGATGCATCTGTTTTAAAGCTTTTTGCGGATTATACTGTATCTAAACCGCAGTTTAGCAAGAGCAGTGGCAAGTATGGAGAGACTATGGAGCTTTCTATAGATGCAGACAGCGATACCAAAATATACTATTCATATGATTCGGATGATCCTTTGACCAGAGGAGAAAGATATTATAGCCCGATCACCCTGGACAAGGAAGGCACATATGAGATAACAGCTGTTGCGGTTGATGACAGAGGAATCAAAAGCGAGGTGGCATCTGCCAAGTATGAAATCGAGTTTGAGGCACCGGATGCACCGGAGATAGACCCTGACGGAGGTACATTTGGTGCACAGACAGACATTACAATCACAGTACCTGAAAATTGTAAGGTATACTATACCTGGGATTCGTCAGATCCGAGTGCTGCATCAACAGAGTATACAGCTCCAATACCTGTTCCTGAGGGAAATAATGTGCTTTCTGTTATTGCGATAGACCAGAATACCGGAAAGTGCAGTGATATATACAGATCAAGATTTGAATTTTATATGAATTAATAAAAAACACGCATGAGTTGATTAATCATGCGTGTTCTTTTTAATGAAATTATCTGTTATGGCTGTAAAGCCTTTATTGTATCCGGATTCTGTGTGGATGTACAGTACTCTTTGTTTGAGACAAAATCTGTGAAATACACATACTGTGATGTTACGTTTATGTTGCAAAACTCACCCTTAGCAAGCTCTTTAAAGCCGGTGCCGTCATTTTTTACAACACACAGTGCCGGATTATCACCGCCGCGCTGATAGAATATCAGACTGCCATATACATTGTAATGCTCAATATTGGCTTCCGTTAAAACTACAGGATTTGGATTGTTGATATTGACATGGACAATCGCATTGTCACGATTTACATCCATGTAGTATACATTTGTGTCATCCAGCACAACCGGCTTGTAGCAGTTGCAGTCGTAGAATAAGGCTTCACTCTGTGAAGCAGTGTCATATCTGTATAGCTGTCCGTTTTTTGGATTATTATAATAAAAATACCGGTCTGATGTGTTGCAGGTAAACAGATAGTGATTTTTTATTTTCTTTTTTTCTTCTCCATCTATTCTGATGCGGTATAGAGAGGTAGCTGTTTGTGTGTCATAGTGCAGATAATATATGTAGTTGCCTATCAGGGATGCATAGATGCATGGGTCAGGATCCAGCACGGTGGAGCCGTGGCCATTTCTTTTTATACGGCAGAGACTGTTCCTGTCATATGAAAAGAAGGTCTGACTTGTGATTTTCTGATTGTTGTTTCTTACGTAATAGACATAGTTTTTATCTGCGTTTATGTACATGGCTGTGTCATTGCTCAGTTTATGTATATTGCTGCCGTCAATATTCATGGCATACAGCCTGCCGTTGTCGTTTGTATTTGAGAAAAATACTTCACCGTCACTTTCACAGAAGAGCCCGGCATTGTACAGATTACCTGCAGTATTACCATTTACATAGGATGAATTAAGCTTTACCTTTGATACAAAATGGTATATAACAAGGCCTGTGATGCATATTAAAATTAGTGGAATAATTATTTTTAGATATTTTTTCATGTAATTCTCCCGAGGGTATTTGATATTTATGCTTAGATATTAACTAAATTATATCTATATATGATAAATCTTTCAAGGATTACTTGCCTTTCTATAAAATTTGTAATAATATTTTATTATATCTTTTTTAGGAGACAATAATGGAAGATTTAATGAAATTGAGAGAGTCTATCGATGAGATAGACAGTGAAATAGTCAGATTATATAAGGAAAGAATGGATATCTCAAATCACGTTGCCAAGTATAAGATAACCACCGGCAAAAAGGTCTTTGACAAGACGAGAGAGGATGAAAAGCTTGAGAAATTATCGTCTCTTGCAGATGATGAGTTTTTGAAGCATGGTATAGTTGAGCTTTTTGAACAGATTATGTCGACCAGTAGAAAGAAGCAGTATCAGCTTATGACTGAGCATGGCATAGTGGAGAAGGAAAACTTTACTGAGGTAGACAGCCTGGATTTTTCCAATGCACGGATTGTGTTTCAGGGAGTTGAGGGTGCATATTCACAGCTTGCCATGAAGACATACTTTGGCGAGAACTGTAATGGCTACAACGTGGATTCCTGGAAGGATGCCATGGAGGATATCAAATGCGGAAAGGCTGATTATGCAGTGCTTCCGATAGAGAATTCTTCAGCCGGTATTGTATCTGAAAACTATGATCTGCTTGTTGAATACGACAATTATATAGTTGGGGAGCAGATTATACGCATCGACCACAGTCTGATGGGACTTCCGGGTGCAAAGATTTCTGATATAAGGACTGTGTATTCACATCCACAGGCGCTTATGCAGTGCTCAGATTTTTTTGATGAGCATAAGGATATTAACCAGGTGGCTGTCAGGAATACAGCTTTTTCTGCAAAGAAGGTAAAGGATGACGGAGATATCACACAGGCTGGCATAGCTAGCCATATCTCGGCTGATATATACGGGCTTCAGGTGCTTGAGAGCCGCATACAGAACAATAAAAACAATGCAACAAGGTTTATAATTGTGTCGGCTAAAAGGGTATGCCGCAGAGATGCGGACAGGATAAGCATATGCTTTGAGACACCTCACAAGAGTGGTGCACTATATCATATGCTGGCACACTTTATATACAATGGAATCAATATGTTAAATATCCAGTCTCGTCCGATATCTGATAAGGCGTGGGAGTACAGGTTCTTTGTTGATTTTGAAGGACGTTTTACAGATACAGCGGTGCAGAATGCGTTAAGAGGCATAAGGGAAGAGGCAATTGCCCTTAAGATTCTTGGTACATATTAGATTATAGAAATTTAGATAAAAGTGTTGACAACAGAAATTGTCTGTGCTATATTCTAGTAGTTGTATGAAAACAAAGTAGAGTATCCACTCTCACCTAAGCGCAATGGCGCGACTTAGCGTTAATATTTTCAAACATTTGTGTTGAAGATTGTATAGTGGATAGTCTGCCTATCCACTATTTTTTATGGAGGTACAAGACCATTAGCGAATTAATGATTAATGAACAGATCAGAGACAGAGAAGTTCGACTGATTGGAGCGGATGGAGAGCAGTTAGGAATTGTTTCTTCAAGAGAAGCTCAAAAGATTGCAGACGAGGCAGGACTTGATTTAGTAAAGATAGCACCAAATGCAAAGCCACCTGTATGTAAGGTGATTGATTATGGTAAGTATCGTTATGAGCAGGCCCGTAAGGAAAAGGATGCAAAGAAAAAGCAGAAGACCGTTGAATTGAAAGAGATTCGTCTCTCACCTAACATTGAGGCTAACGACTTGAATACCAAGATGAATGCTGCAAAGAAATTTCTTGCAAAAGGAAATAAGGTAAAGATCACACTCAGATTCAGAGGACGTGAGATGGCTCATATGAATGCAAGCAAACATATCCTTGATGATATAGCGGAGAATCTTTCAGATGTAGCGGTAGTGGAGAAAGCACCAAAGGTTGAAGGAAGAAGCATCGGTATGGTGCTGGCAGAAAAGAGATAACAATTTAAGGAGGAACACACAATGCCAAAAATGAAAACAAGCAGAGCAGCTGCAAAACGTTTCAAAGTTACAGGAACAGGAAAGTTAAAAAGAAATAAAGCCTACAAGAGACATATCTTAACTAAGAAAACAACAAAGACAAAGAGAAATCTCAGAAAAGCAACAATGACAGATGAGACAAATGTTAAGAATATGAAGAAGATTTTACCATACATGTAATCGGTAGTATTAGTTAAGGAGGAATCAACAAATGGCAAGAGTTAAAGGCGGTTTAGGCGCTAAGAAAAGACATAACAGAACATTAAAGTTAGCAAAGGGTTATAGAGGCGCTAGATCTAAGCAGTATAGAGTAGCAAAGCAGTCAGTTATGAGAGCACTTACAAGCTCATACGCTGGACGTAAAGAGAGAAAGAGACAGTTCCGTCAGTTATGGATTGCTCGTATCAACGCAGCAGCTCGTCTCAACGGACTTTCATACAGCCAGTTCATGCACGGCTTAAAGTTAGCAAACGTTGACCTTAACCGTAAGGTATTAGCTGATATGGCTGTTACAGATGCAGCAGGATTTGCTAAATTAGTAGAGGTTGCTAAATCTAAGCTTGCTTAGTTTAGCATAAAGAGATATATGAAAAAGCTGCCGGGCTTCATGTGAAGCCCGGCAGCTTTTTTTTATTCTTGAGCTTTTTTGTATTTACTGCGATACTCCTTAGGCGAAAGGCCTTTTATTTTATGAAAGGTCTTTGAAAAATAAAGGCTGTTATCAAACCCTATAGAGCCTGCAATTGCTGTGATGGACAATGAGGAGTGTTTAAGCAGATAGCATGCCTGTTTGATTCTGAAATCGGTCAGATATTCCTTTGGCGATACACCGAGGATGCTCTGGAAGGAACGGAACAGGTGACTTCGGCTTAAGCCTATATATGATGCAATATCCTCAACGGTGATAGGGTATGAATAGTTGGCGGAGATGTATTCGATGCCCTTTTGTACATAGGAGTTTGCACTGTTTTGCGGCGGCTTTGATGTGGCGGCACTGACAAAAAGAGCGAGGGTGGTGTAGAGTCGCCCGGTCATTTCGAGTGCATTTTCAAATTCTGTGCCTCTGGCGTCGTATATATGCATGAGCTGTCTTTTGATTTCGTTTCCGTTTGATACACTGTGTATGTATGGATGCGCTTTTGTGAAATCAGTGGCTCTTAAAATGGTTGCAGCATCGCTGCCGGTAAAGCCTACCCAGGTATATTCCCAAGGATCTTGCGCATCAGCCTGATAAATCACTTCGGTATTTGGATATACGAGAAACGCATCACCGGGAGTTAATGTGTGAACACTGCCATTTACAGTGTAGCGGCCTTTACCGCTTATGATATAGTGAATCAGATAATGGTCTCTGATACCGGGGCCCCACTGATACAGGCTATCACAGCTCTGGAAGCCTACGTTATATACGGACAGAGATACAAGCTCTTTTTCTTTTACGATATAGGAATTTTTGTATTTATTATTCATATTGCCTACCTTTACAACATTTTTACATATTTCTTCTACATTTTATTCTATACAAAAATGAGCAAATGCGCTACAATAAATTTAACAAAAATGAAAAGGAGATATTTATTATGGCAATTTTAGTTACTGGTGGAGCCGGATATATCGGAAGCCACACATGTGTGGAGCTTCTTGATGCAGGCTACGATGTTGTAGTACTTGACAATCTTTCAAATTCTTCTGAGAAGTCACTTGACAGAGTTAAGGCTCTTACAGGCAAAGAAGTAAAGTTCTATAAGGGAGATATCCTTGACAGAGACATCTTAAATAAGATTTTTAAGGAAGAAAAGATAGATAGCTGTATTCACTTTGCAGGACTCAAAGCAGTAGGAGAGTCTGTGGCAAAGCCTTGGGAGTACTATAACAATAATATTGCAGGAACACTTACACTTGTTGATGTGATGAGACAGAATGGCTGCAAGAGCATCATTTTCTCTTCATCAGCTACAGTATACGGAGATCCTGCACAGATTCCTATCACAGAGGAGTGTCCAAAGGGACAGTGTACAAACCCATACGGCTGGACAAAGTCTATGCTTGAGCAGATACTTATGGACATCTATAAGGCAGATAATGAGTGGAACGTTATTCTTCTTCGTTACTTCAATCCAATCGGAGCTCATAAGAGCGGTACAATGGGTGAGAATCCAAACGGTATTCCAAACAACCTCATGCCTTATATCACACAGGTGGCAGTAGGCAAGCTCAAAGAGCTTGGAGTATTCGGAGATGACTATGATACTCCTGACGGAACAGGTGTGAGAGATTACATCCATGTAGTTGACCTTGCGGTTGGACATGTCAAGGCTTTAAAGAAAATTGAGGAGAATGCAGGTCTTTGCATCTACAATCTTGGAACAGGACACGGCTACAGTGTGCTTGATATCGTAAAGAATTTCGAGGCTGCAACAGGTGTTAAGATTCCTTATACAATAAAGCCTAGAAGACCTGGCGATATTGCTACATGCTACTGTGATCCATCAAAGGCCAAGAGAGAGCTCGGCTGGGAAGCACAGTATGGTATTAAGGAGATGTGTGCCGACTCATGGAGATGGCAGAAGAACAATCCTAACGGATATGATGATTAATTATGATTAATTTTTAATTCAGGCTTATACTTAAAATATTTATGCCTTGGAGCATTCTGTGGTAAACGGAATGCCCCAAGGCAATTTTACTTTAAGACGGAAATATTTATCATAGCGTGGATAGACACCGGACGCACCCGTAGCACCAAAATGCACCTTGCATAAGCGACTAGCGAAGCTGTTTAGATACTGTAGAATTATGCCTATGAAACACAGAAATGACTTGCCATGGAAGGCAAGTCAAGGAGAACCGCGCCATGGACGGCGCGTTTCGACGTTTTCGTCAAGCAAAGTGAGCCTGAAAAGCATAATTCGTACAGTATCTTGACAGCGTAGCGTTAGCGCATGCAAGGTGCATTTTGGTGCTACGGGTGCGTCCGGTGTCAACAACAATAAAAAAACATCGCATAAATGCGATGCTTTCGGGTTGGGCTGTATTTAATTAAATAAATATCAGTAAGCAGTCCGTACGGGAATCGAACCCGTGTTTCCGCCGTGAGAGGGCGGCGTCTTAACCGCTTGACCAACGAACCGTGTATTATACTATCATGGAGTTTCAAAAAAAGCAAGTACTTTTTTAAAAAAACTTGATTTTTTTTTCTGATAGTGCTATTATACCTATGATAACAACGTTGACTAGATTGAGAGAGGGCAAAAGTCCTCTCTCAATTCACGTTTATAAACATCAGGCAGCTATTCAGAACCACTTGGAACAATTATGAATAGTTACAAGTATAAAAAAGAGAGGTGATAAAATGTCAAAGGCAAGTGTATATGAGGCAAAGACGGAGAGCTTTATACAACCAATTCTTGACAGCATGAATTTTGAGCTTGTTGATGTCGAGTATGTTAAGGAAGGCGGTATGAACTACCTGAGAGCATATATCGATAAGGAGGGTGGCATAACTGTTGATGACTGTGAAGTGGTTGCAAGGCAGATGAATGAGATTCTCGACAGAGAGGACTATATTCCTGATTCGTACACCTTCGAGGTCAGCTCGCCGGGGCTTGGAAGACCTCTCAAGAAGGAAAAGGACTATGTGCGCAATATGAATAAGGAGATAGAGATTCGCACATACAGGGCTATCAACAAATCAAAGGAATTTTATGGTCTGCTTAAAGCCTATGATAAGGATACAGTGACAATAACCGATGAAGACGGCAATGAGACTACATTTAATAAGAGTGACATTGCGCTTATACGTCAGGCATTGGATTTTTAATTAAAGCGCACGATAACACAAATAGGAGGAAAAAATAATGAGCAATGAGTTATTAGAAGCGTTAAATATATTAGAGCAGGAGAAAAACATCAGTAAAGAAACTTTACTTGAGGCAATTGAGAACTCTCTTGTGACTGCCTGCAAGAACCATTTTGGTAAATCAGACAATGTAAAGGTAGAAATAGATCCTGAGACATGTGCTTTCTCATGCTACCAGGAGAAGACGGTTGTAGATACGGTTGAGGATCCGGTTGAGGAGATTTCCTTAGCAGATGCGCACAAGGTAAACGGTAACTATCAGCTTGGAGATATCGTGAGAGTTGAGGTTAAGTCAAAGGAATTCGGACGTATTGCTACACAGAACGCAAAGAATGTTATCCTTCAGAAAATCCGCGAGGAGGAAAGAAAGGTAATATTTGACGAGTACAACAGCAAGGAAAAGGATGTTGTGACAGGTGTTGTTCAAAGGTACATCGGAAAGAATGTCAGCATCAACTTAGGTAAGGCAGATGCACTTCTGACTGAGAGTGAGCAGATAAAGGGTGAGGTATTCAAGCCTACAGAGCGTATCAAGGTATATATCCTTGAGGTTAAGTCAACATCAAAGGGACCAAAGATTCTTGTTTCAAGAACACACCCTGAGCTTGTGAAGAGACTTTTCGAGTCAGAGGTTACAGAGGTTAAAGAGGGCATAGTTGAGATAAAGGCTATTTCACGTGAGGCCGGAAGCAGAACAAAGATTGCAGTATGGTCAAATGATCCAAACGTAGACCCTGTAGGAGCATGTGTAGGTATGAATGGTGCCAGAGTAAATGCTATCGTAAATGAGCTTCGCGGTGAGAAAATCGATATCATCACATGGGATGAGAATCCGGCAATACTTATCCAGAACGCACTTAGCCCTGCAAAGGTTATCTCTGTTATCGCAGATGCAGATGAGAAATCAGCAAAGGTTGTTGTTCCGGATTATCAGCTTTCGCTTGCAATCGGTAAGGAAGGACAGAATGCAAGACTTGCAGCAAGACTTACAGGCTTCAAGATTGATATCAAGAGCGAGACACAGGCTAGAGAGTCAGGGGACTTCATGGATTATGAGAATGACTATGAAGAGGATGATTATGATGACGATTATGATTATTCGGATGATGAGCTTGCTGAGAACGAGAGATTAGCTGATACAGAACAGGCAGATGTACAGGCAGAGGCTTTTGATACAGAGGCTGACGAGAACGAAGCAGCAGGTACAGAAAATGATGCGGCAGATAGTGGTGATGAGCAGTAATGGCAAATAAAAAGATTCCAATGCGCAAATGCGTAGGCTGTCAGGAGATGAAGGAAAAGAAGTCACTTATTCGCGTGGTAAAGACTGCGGAGGGCGACATAATTCTCGATGACACCGGCAAGAAAAACGGCAGGGGAGCTTATATATGTAAGAGCCTTGAATGCTTTAAAAAGGCTAAAAAGACAAAGGCACTTGAGCGTTCCCTTGGTGTTAGTGTATCAGAACAGGTATATGAGGAGCTTGAAAAGGAGATGAACCAAATTGACAGATAGAGTACTTTCTATGCTGGGATTAGCAGCAAAGTCAGGCAATGTGGTTAGCGGAGAGTTTTCTACAGAGAAAGCTGTAAAGACAGGAAAGGCATTTTTAGTGATAGTTGCAGATGATTCATCAGACAACACAAAGAAGCATTTTTCGGATATGACTGCTTTCTATGAGGTTCCGATTTATTTTTATAGTGACAAGGTGGGGTTAGGGAATGCAATAGGCAAAGAGTTTCGCGCTTCCCTTGCAGTAACGGATGAAAACCTTGCAAATGCAGTGATAAAAAAGCTGCAGTCGAATAAAACTGAATAATGGAGGAAAATAGATATATGGCAAAAATGAGAGTTCATGAACTTGCAAAAGAATTAAATATAAAGTCGCAGGAAGTCATAGACACATTAAACGGCACACAGTTTGCTGTCAAAAATGTGCAGAGCGGTCTTGAGGATGAGGCACAGCAAATTGTACGAAAGAAGTACGCGAAAACAGAAGTAAAAAAAGATGCACCTAAGAAGGAAGAACCTAAAAAGGAAGAACCTAAAAAGGATGAGGCTAAGGCAGCCGACAGACCAAAGAAAAAGGCAAGCATCACAGCAGTTTTCAATGCCCAGTACAGTAAGCAGGGTAGGAAAACAAATGGTGGAAACGGCAGCGGAAATAATGGAAATAACAGTTCGCAGCGCAGAAATGGCAATGGCAGACGCGATAATCAGTCATCACGTCCTGAGCAGCACAGCATTATTAAGCCAAGACCTGTCGGAGAGAGAGCTATGCGCCCTATAAGTGAGCGTACAGCGGATCCGTATGCAGATATGAAGGTAACCAATTCGCGTCCGGCACGTCAGGCTGACGCTGATAGAAGAAGCGACAGACGTCAGGACAATGGCGACAGAATCAACAACAGAAACACTGACAGAAATGCCGACAGAAGCAGAAATACGGACAGAAACAGCGATAGAAGAACAAACAATCGCGACAACAATAACCGAGATAACAGCAGAGACAATAATAGAGACAATAACCGAGGCTTCAGAAATGACGCCAGACGTCCTGCAGAGGGTGGCAGAAGCTTTGACAGAAATAATGATAGAAGCAGAAGCAATGACAGAAGCAGGAGCAATGATAGAAATAACGATAGAACAGGCAGCAGAGGTGATGACAGAAATCGTTTCAGAAAAGAAACAGTTGCAGTTGCAGCTCCTGATGATGTAAGAGGAAAGGAGAGCCGCGACAGAGGCAACGATAGAAAGAATAAGCATAATCACAATCAGAGCCAGAAGCAGGATAAGCTCGGAAAGAAGCAGGAGAATTACATCAATCTCGAGAAGCACGGCGGTAAGAAAAAGCCACAGCAGCCGAAGGCACAGCCAAAAGAGGATGAGAACGAGATTAAGACAATTTCTCTTCCGGAGAAGATTACAATAAGGGATTTAGCTGATAAGATGAAGGTTCAGCCTTCAGCCATTGTAAAGAAGCTTTTCATGAAGGGCGAGATGGTAACAGTTAACTCTGAAGTTGATTTTGCAGCCGCTGAGGAGATTGCTTTAGAGTTCAATTTCATATGTGAGGAAGAGGAGAAGGTCGATGTGATTGCAGAGCTTCTCAAGGAGGATGAAGAGGATGAGAGCAAGATGGTTCCTCGTCCACCTGTAGTCTGCGTAATGGGTCACGTAGATCATGGTAAGACATCACTGCTTGATGCCATCAGACAGACACGTGTTACAGACCGTGAGGCAGGTGGTATTACACAGCACATTGGTGCATCTGTTGTATCAATCAATGGCCAGAACATCACATTCCTTGATACACCGGGACATGAGGCATTTACAGCAATGCGTATGCGTGGTGCAAACTCTACTGATATCGCAATCCTTGTTGTTGCTGCAGATGATGGTGTAATGCCGCAGACTGTTGAGGCAATAAACCATGCAAAGGCAGCAGGTGTTGAGATTATCGTTGCAGTCAACAAGATAGATAAGCCAAGTGCCAATATCGACAAGGTTAAGCAGGAGCTCTCAGAGTATGAGCTTATCCCGGAGGATTGGGGCGGAAGCACAATATTCTGTCCTGTATCTGCACATACTAAGGAGGGTATCGACAATCTCCTTGAGATGATTCTTCTCACAGCAGAGGTGCTCGAGCTCAAGGCTAATCCTGATAGAAACGCAAGAGGTCTCGTAATTGAAGCACAGCTTGATAAAGGCCGTGGTGCGGTTGCCACAGTGCTTGTACAAAAAGGAACACTCCATGTCGGAGATCCTATCGCATGTGGAAGCAGCTATGGTAAGGTAAGAGCCATGATTGATGACAAGGGCCGCAGAGTAAAGGAGGCTAAGCCTTCTACGCCTGTAGAGATACTTGGACTCAACAGTGTGCCTTCAGCAGGTGAGACATTTGTGGCATGTGATTCAGAGAAGGAGGCAAAGGCATTCTCTGACACATATATTTCAGAGGAGAAGAATAAGCTCATCGAGGATACAAAGGCAAAGATGTCACTTGATGATCTGTTCTCACAGATTCAGTCCGGCAATATGAAGGAGCTTGATATCATCGTAAAGGCAGATGTACAGGGTTCAGTTGAGGCTGTTAAGCAGAGTCTTGTCAAGCTTTCAAATGAGGAGGTTGTGGTCAAAGTCATCCATGGCGGCGTTGGTGCCATCAACGAGTCAGATGTTATCCTTGCATCAGCATCAAATGCAATCATCATTGGCTTTAACGTCAGACCGGATCCTGTTGCCAAGGCTACAGCAGACCGTGAGGGCGTAGATATCAGACTTTACAAGGTCATCTACAATGCAATCGAGGATGTATCTGCGGCCATGAAGGGTATGCTTGATCCTGTATTTGAGGAGAAGGTTATCGGACATGCGGAAATCAGACAGATTTTCAAGGCTTCAGGCGTTGGAAACATTGCAGGTTCATATGTGCTTGACGGATTTATGGAGAGAGGCTGCCGTGTCAGAATTAGCAGAGAGGGTGAGCAGATATTCGAGGGAGACCTTGCTTCACTCAAGAGATTCAAGGATGACGTCAAGGAGGTCAAGACAGGCTATGAGTGTGGTCTTGTATTTGACGGATTTAATGATATTCAGGAATTCGATATAGTTGAAGCTTACAAGATGGTAGAGGTTCCGAGATAATCATATATTGGTTATCTTGAATTAATGCAGCTATTCGGATAGTTACGGTTTAATATAAAAAGAAAGCGGGATTATATGAGAAAGAACAGCATAAAAAATATTCGTATCAACGAAGAGGTAATGCGTGAACTGTCAAATATCATACGCGGTGAGATAAAGGATCCGCGTATCAATCCCATGACAAGTGTTGTTGCTGTCGAGGTGGCACCTGATTTAAAGACAGCAAAGGCTTATATCAGTGTGCTTGGTGACAAGAAATCACAGGCTGATACACTTGCAGGACTTAAGTCAGCGGAGGGATATATACGCAGAACTCTCGCAAAGAACATCAATTTAAGAAATACACCTGCCATTACATTTATCATAGACCAGTCTATAGAGTATGGTGTTGAGATGTCTAAAAAGATTGATGAAGTAACAAAAAATCTCAAAGAGGATTAACAAAGAGGATTGATTATGACAGAGATTGATTCTAATTTAAAGGATGCACAATCAGTTGCTGTTTCCGGTCATGTGAGACCGGATGGCGACTGTGTCGGCTCAACACTTGCTGTATACAACTACATAAAGGATTATTATCCTGATATAAAGGCAAGGCTTTATTTAGAGCCAAGCCCAAACATCTTTAAGTTCATGCAAAGAGCAGATGAGATTGACAGCAGCTATGCGGATGATACAGTATACGATCTGTTCATAGCATGTGACTGCAGTGACACAGGCAGACTGGGAAGTGCAGCTAAGTATTTTGAGTCTGCAAAAAGGACACTTTGCATAGATCATCATGTTACAAACGGGGCCTTTGCAGACACAAATTACATCTTTCCGGATGCGAGCTCAACCTGTGAGCTTGTGTTTGAGCTTCTGCCGAAGGAGCGCATCACAATACAGATAGCAGAGTGTATTTACACAGGCATGGTGCATGATACAGGTGTGTTCCAGTATTCATGCACTTCAAAAAAGACTATGGATATAGCAGGCTCCCTGATGGAGATGGGCATTGATTATTCAAGGATAATCGATGATACATTTTATACAAAGACATTTGCTCAGAACAAGATTATGGGGCAGGCACTTTTGAATGCTGCTTTGTATCTGAATGGTGATGTTATATTGTCTGCAGTATCGCGCGCTGAGATGGAGAAGTACGATGTGCTTCCAAAGCATCTCGACGGTATTGTAAATCAGCTGCGCGTGACAAAGGATATAAAGGTTGCTGTATTTCTCTACGAAAATGAGGATGGTACCTACAAGGGCAGCCTGCGCGTAAACGGTGATTACGATGTGGCAAAGGTTGCGTCGGTATTTGGCGGCGGTGGACATGTAAAGGCTGCCGGATTTACGATTGAAGGACCGCTTGAGGTGGCAACAGACCGCATCCTTACGGCAATTAAGGATAATATTTAGGGAGAGATTCTTGGGCAGATGGTTAATGGAATAATCAATGTATACAAGGAAAAGGGCTATACAAGCTTTGACGTTGTGGCAAAGCTTCGAGGCATATTCCACCAGAAGAAGATTGGTCATACGGGTACACTTGATCCTGATGCACAGGGCGTCCTTCCTGTCTGCCTTGGAAAGGCAACCAGAGTGTGTGACCTTTTGACAGATAAGGACAAGGTCTATAAAGCTGTGCTGCTTTTAGGACAGGAGACAGATACACAGGATATTTCAGGGCAGGTCTTAAATCAGGCTAAGGTCAATGTGACTGAGCAGGCGGTGTATGATGCAATATCACAGTTTATTGGCAGACAAAAGCAGGTGCCGCCAATGTATTCGGCTCTAAAGGTCAATGGGAAAAAGCTCTATGAGCTTGCCAGGGAGGGCAAGGTTATAGAGAGAAAAGCCCGGGATATCGAGGTGTTTGATATCAAGGTTGAAAGCATTGATTTACCGGAGGTTACGATGACGGTGCACTGTTCAAAGGGCACATATATCAGGACGCTGTGCAATGACATCGGAGAGAGGCTGGGCTGCCATGGCTGCATGAAGTCACTGCTTAGAGTAAGGGTAGCAGGCTTTGACTTAGAGCATGCACTTACACTTTCGCAGATTCAGTCAAAGGTGGATGAAGGCTGCTTTGATATGGTGATGCCTGTTGACGGAGTATTCGAAAATCTGCCGGCAGTGCATACTGCTTCAGATGCTGATAAGCTTGTCAGAAATGGAAATAAAATTCCGGCAGTGCTTACGGATTATTTAAAACACAGTGCTGACTCTGATATAAGATACAGAGTATACAATCATGAGGGCATATTTGTCGGTGTGTATTCGTATCTTGATGAGACCGGTGAGTTTAAGCCGGTTAAGATTTTTATGGAATAGAATAGTATACAGATATTATGGAATATATAAGCAAAACTCTGGATTTTCATGTCAAGGAGCCGTCCGTCATCTCGTTTGGAAAGTTTGACGGGCTTCACCGAGGACATGAATTTCTGATGGAAAAGCAAATTGAACAGAGCAATCTGCATGGCTACAAGCGCATCATATTTACATTTGACATTCCTCCCAAATCGGAGGTACTTGGCGTTGAGTCAAAGGTTATAATCACAAACGATGAAAAAGAGTATGTGTTTGAAAAATCAGGTATTGACTATCTGATAGAGTGTCCGTTTGTGCCACAGGTGATGACGATGGAGGCGGATGCGTTTGTCAGATGGATAGTTAAAAGTCTTAATGTCAAGTGTATCATTGTCGGAGATGATTTCCGTTTCGGGCACAACAGGGCAGGAGACCATCGGCTGCTTTCTGCGATGGCAGGAGAGCTTGGATACGAGCTTATTGTGGTGGACAAGATAAAGGATGGAGACAGGGATATAAGCAGTACCTATATCCGCGAGGAGATTGCGGCAGGACATATTAAAAAGGCGAATGAACTGCTGGGATATCCCTTTTTCATAAAAGGAAGAGTAGTGCATGGCAGAGCACTGGGCAGGACTATTGGCATTCCGACAGTCAACCTTTCAGTGCCGCACGATAAGCTGCTTCCACCAAAGGGAGTGTATATGTCAAGAGTTCTTGTCAGGGACAACTGGTACCTTGGTGTAACCAATATAGGATGCAAGCCTACTATAGAGGGCAAAAATCCAATCGGTGCAGAGACATATATCATAGATTTTGGGCAGGATGTTTACGGACAGGATATCATGGTAGAGCTTCATAAGTTCGTAAGACCTGAGATGAAGTTTGATTCAATAGAAGCGTTAAAGAGCCAGATGAGTGCAGATATCAATTATACAATCAATTATGCAGGCAGTCACACATTCTAGTGTGGCTGTTTTTTTGCGAAATTACCCAAAATAACGAAAAAATGACAAATATTACGGAAATATTACGGAGAAATATTGACATTTTAACAATTTGTGATATACTCGTAAACATGGGATTATGGATAGCATGAACTGGAGGCTATATGAAAAATAAATTAAAATTAGGACAGGCAGCAGGCGTTGTAGCGTTTGCTATTATTATAGGTGCTGTATCTATGAGTTCAAGCAGCACAGTAGATGCCAGAACATCATTAAAGGAAAACAGAACAGTCAATGCGGGGGTTGCCCTTGGTCTGACAGAGGCGGCAGATGCTACGGAGCTTCTTACAGCAGGCGCGACATCTGCTCTCACATACTACGGAGCTGAGCTTACTGTTGCGCAAAATGACAGCAATGTTGTAACAGCATCTGCACAGGGCGCACCGCAGACAGACGATGCTTCACAGGAGTCTGAGCAGGCAAAAGAGGAAGCACAGGTAAATGAAGCAGCTCAGACACCGACTGCCGCACAGACCTGTGGTTATACAAATCTTGGTATGTCGGTTATAAGCAGTGGAAACTTAAATATCAGACAGGAAGCTTCGACAGACAGCGAGGTAATAGGAATACTTACCAATCACAATGCCTGTGAGCTTCTTGAGGATGCCGGAGAATGGTACAAGGTCACATCAGGCAAGGTGACAGGATATGTAAACAAGCAGTATCTTGTGACAGGAGATGAGGCAGAGGCTATTGCAGAACAGGAGATTAAGACGGTTGCCACAGTAAATACGGAAACACTGAATGTGCGTGCAGAGAAGTCAACAGATGCTGCGGTGCTTTCGCAGGTTGGAAATTCAGAGGCATTCACGGTTAATTCTGTCGCTGACGGCTGGGTTGAGATAAGTGTGGATGATTCGGTAGGATATATATCACAGGATTATGTGACACTGGCACAGGCACTTCCTACAGCAAAGACAATAGAGCAGGTGAAGTATGGTGACGGCGTATCAGATGTAAGGGCATCTGTTGTATCGTATGCGTTACAGTTTGTCGGAAACAGATATGTGTGGGGTGGTACAAGCCTTGAGAAGGGAGTTGACTGCTCAGGCTTCACAATGAGAATTCTTGGAAAGTATGGAATCTCATTACCGCATTCATCAAGAGCACAGCCTTCATACGGCACAAAAATCAGTGCATCTGAAGCAAAGCCGGGAGATTTATTCTTCTACGGAAGTGGAAGGAGTATCTCACATGTTGCAATTTATATCGGAAACGGACAGATTGTACATGCCAGCAACAAGCGTGATGGAATCAAGGTTTCAAATGCATATTACAGAAATCCGATTTGTGTCGCAAGATATTTGCCGGATTAATAAAAAAACAGTTTACAACAAATGCTTACTATGCTATACTGCATAAGTGTGGTTTTGCCCATGTTCGGTAGTTGGACACTCCGACCTATTGCTGAGCATCATACAGTTATCAGGGCGCATTATAATATAAGGAGGATCAACAATGATCGCAAAGGAAAAGAAACAGGCTATTATCGCAGAGTACGGTAGAACACCAAATGACACAGGTTCACCAGAGGTTCAGATTGCAATTCTTTCAGCAAGAATCGCAGAGTTAACTGAGCATTTCAAACAGAACCCAAAGGATCATCACTCAAGAAGAGGAATGTTAAAGATGATCGGTCAGAGACGTGGATTACTTGCATACCTTAAGGAGATTGATATCGAGAGATATCGTTCACTTATCGAGCGTTTAGGACTCAGAAAATAGTATTTTCTTTAGAGCGGAGTAATTATTATTCCGCTCTATTATTGTTTTTATTATTGTTTTTTGAAAAGCAGAAGTAAGCCGAGACCACTAAAGAGTGCATGAGCGTACATGTATTGTTTAGTAGTTTCGGAAGAGGAATACACTTCTGCAAAAGAATTTTTAAGGAGAATTAATATGTACAAAAGTTATTCAATGGAACTTGCCGGCAGGACTCTTACTGTAGATATCGGAAGAGTAGCAGCTCAGGCAAACGGAGCTGTTTTTATCAAGTATGGTGATACAACAGTCCTTTCAACAGCTACAGCATCTGACAAGCCACGTGACGGTGTGGATTTCTTCCCACTCAGCGTTGAGTTCGAGGAGAAGATGTACTCTGTAGGAAAAATTCCGGGTGGTTTTAACAAGCGTGAGGGAAAGGCATCTGAGAACGCCATCCTTACAGATCGTGTAATTGACCGTCCTATGAGACCTCTTTTCCCAAAGGATTACAGAAATGATGTTACATTAAACAACCTTGTCATGTCAGTGGATCCTGAGTGCCGTCCTGAGATAGTTGCAATGATCGGTACAGCTCTTGCTGTTCATATATCAGATATTCCGTTTGACGGACCATGTGCCATGACACAGATGGGACTTGTTGATGGAGAGTTTATCGTAAACCCTTCACAGAAGCAGTGGGATGAGGGCGATTTACAGCTCACAGTTGCTTCTACAAAGGAAAAGGTCATCATGATTGAGGCAGGCGCCAATGAGATTCCTGAGGATCAGATGATTGAGGCAATCTACAAGTGTCATGATATTAACCAGACAGTTATCGCATTCATGGATCAGATCCGTGATGAGATTGGCAAGCCAAAGCATGAGTATGAGAGCTGTGCTATTCCGGAGCAGATGTTTGAGGATATCAAGAAAATTGTTACTCCAGAGCAGATGGAGGAGGCAGTATTCACAGATGAGAAGCAGAAGCGTGAGGAAAATATAAGAGCTATCACAGAGCAGTTAGAGGAAGCTTTCGCTGACAATGAGGAGTACCTTGCAGTACTTGGTGAGGCTATTTACCAGTATCAGAAGAAGACAGTCAGAAAGATGATTTTAAAGGATCATAAGCGTCCGGACGGCCGTGCAATCAACCAGATCAGACCACTCGCAGCAGAGGTTGATTTGATTCCTAGAGTTCACGGCTCTGCAATGTTTACCCGTGGACAGACACAGATTTGTGATGTTGTAACACTTGCTCCTTTATCAGAGATTCAGAAAATCGACGGACTTGATGCAAATATCACAACAAAGAGATATATGCATCACTATAACTTCCCTGCATACTCTGTAGGAGAGACAAAGGTATCACGTGGACCGGGACGTCGTGAGATTGGACACGGAGCACTTGCTGAGAAGGCACTTGTTCCTGTACTTCCAAGCATTGAGGAGTTCCCATATACTATCCGTGCCGTATCTGAGACATTTGAGTCAAACGGCTCTACATCAATGGCTTCAACATGTGCATCATGTATGTCACTTATGGCTGCAGGTGTTCCGATTAAGGCTATGGTTGCCGGAATCTCATGCGGACTTGTAACAGGCGATACAGATGATGATTTCCTTGTACTTACAGATATCCAGGGTCTTGAGGATTTCTTCGGAGATATGGATTTCAAGGTAACAGGTACACATAAGGGTATTACAGCTATCCAGATGGATATCAAGATTCACGGACTTACAAGACCTATCGTTGAGGAGGCAATCGCGAGAACACGTGAGGCACGTCTCTACATCATGGATGAGGTCATGAGCAAGGCAATCGCTGAGCCTAGAAAAGAAGTAAATGAGTGGGCTCCAAAGATCGAGCAGATTACAATCGATCCATCAAAGATTGGTGATGTTGTCGGACAGAAGGGTAAGACAATCAACGAGATTATCGACAGAACCGGTGTCAAGATCGATATCACAGATGATGGCGCTGTTTCAGTTTGCGGAACAGATAAAGAGATGATTGCAAAGGCAATCGACATGATTAAGATTATCACAACTGATTTTGAGCAGGGACAGATCCTTGAGGGAACAGTTGTAAGCATCAAGGAGTTCGGTGCTTTCATCGAATTTGCTCCTGGCAAAGAGGGAATGGTTCACATTTCTAAGATTGCAAAAGAGAGAATCAACAGAGTAGAGGATGTACTCACACTTGGAGACAAGGTAAAGGTTGTTTGCCTTGGCAAGGACAAGATGGGAAGAATCAGCTTCTCTATGAAGGATGTAAAAGAGGATTAATTAATATACGTTAAAGTATAACAATAATATCCAGGTAAAGGGCTGCACGCAGGTGCAGTCCTTTTAATATATGAAATTATAGTAAGGTGATATGATGTAAGGCAAAACAGGTGCGTCTGTGTCATATTGTGAAAACGAATCATATACTAAATTAAAAAATAAAATAATAATGAAAAATGCGAAATATAGTATAAATGCAAATCTGGTATATAAAAATGGATATAGTGGTAAAAATGTCAATATAGCAGTGCTTGATACGGGTGTGTTTAAACACAAACAGCTTGATGGGTGCATAAAGCACTTTATGGATTTTGTGGGTGGAAAGGAGACATGTTATGACGATAACGGGCATGGTACACATGTGTGCGGTATATTATCGGCTGCAGATATAGGCATGGCTCCAGGGGCAGGACTATATGTGTTTAAGGTGCTTGATTATCTTGGCATGGGGCAGACGTCGGATTCAATTCGTGCACTTAAGTATATAAAAGAAAACTGTGTCAGACTTAATATAAAAATACTCAACTTCTCTGTAGGATATCTGCCATGTTCTGATACAGCAGAGCGTATTAAGATATTGAAGCTGATAGATGAATTGTGGGATATGGGAGTAGTAGTTGTTGCAGCAGCGGGCAACTATGGCCCGGCACCGTTTTCTGTAACTGTGCCGGGAATTTCAAGAAAAATAATAACAGTCGGAAGCTTTGATGATATAAGAAGTGGCAAAGGTCCTACCGACTGTTGTATTGTAAAGCCTGAGATTCTGGCTCCCGGGCATGATATCATAAGCCTTGGAACGAGAGATGGCACATATGTAAGGAAAACAGGTACTTCAATGGCTACACCGATTGTGTCAGGTGCCATAGCACTTCTATTGGAAAAAAATCCAAATATGAGACCGGAGGCGGTTAAGCTAGCACTGTATAATACATGTGACAGGGCAGGGGATAGTCACAAAGGCTCGTGGGGGATTATAAATGTTGATAAATTGGTGGGAATATTATAATATGTATTAGAGATTTATTATAGATAATATAGGAAATATTAGGTTGTATAATTGTAATTTCATGGTAGGGCTTATATGAGAAAAATATTACAAAGACTGCTTTCAAAGCTTTTTATAGTTTCGACAATAATAATCATACAGATGATATGGTGGTTCTTTTTGTTTTATACGGCCTCTGTTGCCAGCAGGGTGTTTCAGGATCTGATGTATGTGGCAGCTATATTGCTTTCGCTTTATATTGTCAACAGGCGGATGAAAATGTATATAAAAATGTCATGGATATTTTTGATACTGAGTGTTCCAATCGTTGGTATTCCGTGCTATTTCTTTTTCGGAAGACCGGAGCTTACGTCGAAGACACAGAAAAGAATGGCGAGAATTGTGGAAGCATATGCGCCGCTTCGGCCTGAAAACGAGCTGCTAAATGAGACACTCAGACAGACAGATATGGATGCATACAGACAAAGCAGGCTTATCACTCAAAATCAGAAATATCCACTGTATGCTGAGGACTGCACAGAGTACTTTAAATCAGGTGAGGAGGCTTTTGAGAGCATTTTAAAAGATTTAAGGTCAGCTGAAAAGTTTATCTTTATGGAGTATTTCATAATCGGCAGTGGCGTTATGCTTGATCAGATACTTGATATACTCAAAGAAAAGGTAAAGCATGGAGTTGTGGTGAGAATCATATATGATGATTTTGGCAGCATAAATGCCATTCCGCCACATTTTATAAAGGCGATGGAGAGCATCGGAATACAGACCAGACGCTTCAATCCATATAAGCCCATGCTTTCAGTAATTATGAATGACAGGGATCATAGGAAGATACTGGTGATAGACGGACGTGTGGCGCATACCGGTGGTTACAATATAGCAGATGAGTATATCAACAAAAAAATCAGGTTTGGTTACTGGAAGGATGCCGGTATCCGTGTGGAGGGAGAGTGTGTAAACAGTTTCACGACGATGTTCCTTGAGATGTGGAATTATATCAATAAGGACAATGCTGTGCATGATGAATATCTGAATCCACACAATACTTTCAGCCAGTCAGAGGAAAGCGGTTTTGTCCAGCCGTTTTGCGATTCACCGCTTGAGCATGATGATGTAGGAGAGAATCTTTATGTGAGTATCATCTCAAGAGCTAAAAAATATGTTTATATTTTTACACCATATCTGATACTTGGAACAGAGCTGTCACATGCTATGATATCGGCAGTCAGGTCAGGTGTTGATGTGCGTATTGTTGTACCTAAGATTCCCGATAAAAAGCTCATTTATCTGCAGACAAAAGCCAATTTCAGACCTCTTATCGAGGCGGGGGTAAGGATATATCTATACACACCCGGCTTTATACATTCAAAGTGTATAGTGGCAGATGATGATACTGCGATAGTTGGCACATGCAATCTGGATTTCAGGAGCATGTACTGGAATTTTGAGGATTTTGTATACATGTACAGGACTCAGTGCATCGGAAAAATAAAAGAGGATGCGATAGAGACGTTTGCGGTTTCAGAGGAGGTGTATGAGGAAAGCACAAATGATATCTCATTTGCAGGCAGGCTGCTGCAGAGTATTTTGCAGCTTTTTGCGCCGCTTTTGTAAATGTGTCTGTAAAGCGTCTGATAAAAATCTGTTGAATAATGTTACAAGTTGTAATATAATAATCCAAGCGATTGCATAAGCAACGCACGAAGAAACTGAATATGTAGCATAAAGGTGTCGGAGCAGACAAGCATTTGAATCTGATTTATGACAGGCGATGTGAAGCTGGCTCCGGTGAAAAGGGAAACAGGTGCAAATCCTGTACGAACTCGTCACCGTAATTAGGGAGTGACGGCCGATAGGTCACTGGGCAACCGGGAAGACGGCCGAAGCAATGATATATAAGCCGGGAGACCTGCCTTTGTGTTGTACGGAAACAATAGTGTTTCAAGCCACGAGTAACTGGCTGTACGTGATGAAATAATTATAATTACAGACAAGGTTATGATAGCCGTATAGTCTGGGTTAGAAGGATTTTGACATGTATAGCTCTTTGACATAATAGTACAAAGAGCTTTTATTTTTGACGCTTTAAATGTTTTCGTCTTACATATTTAAAACATGTGCAGCTTAATAGCTGCAAGGAGAATGAAAAGGAGAAAACATGAAAAAGAAATTAGTAGTAGTACTGATGGCAGCAGTTATGGCTATGACAGCAGTGACCGGCTGTGGCAGCAAGGCAGATGATGCAAAGAATGATACACAGGCATCTAAGACTTCGGAGAGTGAGACAAGCGCAAACGCTGATCAGGAGGCAGCAATGCATGTGGCAGATTTAATCGATGCAATCTACGTGCAGGAGAGAACAGATGATACAGATAAGCAGTGCAAGGAGGCTAAGGAGGCCTGGGACAAGCTCACAGACGCACAGAAGGAGCTTGTAGAGGGAGAAAATGCTGATCCTGACTATTTCGGCAGAGATACAGGCGATGCTTCGAAGGATGATCCGAGAAACCAGGATGATATCGGCGAGAACGAGATTCTTGTAGTAAGCTTTGGTACATCCTTCAACGACAGCCGTGTGGCTGATATCAAGGGTGTGGAGGATGCAATAGCAGCTGCAAATCCTGACTGGTCAGTCAGAAGAGCCTTCACAGCACAGATTATCATCAATCATGTACAGGCAAGAGATGACGAGAAGATTGACAATATGGATCAGGCACTTGAGCGTGCAGTCAAAAATGGTGTAAAGAATCTTGTGGTACAGCCTACACACCTGATGCATGGAGCAGAGTATGATGAGCTTTCAGAGGCTGTAGAGAAGTATAAGGATAAATTTGAGTCTGTAAAGATTGCAGAGCCACTCCTCGGTGAGGTTGGAAGTGATGCAACAGTTGTAAATGAGGATAAAAAGGCCGTTGCAGAAATTCTTACAGAGGAAGCAGTAGAAAAGGCAGGCTATGACAGCCTTGATGCTGCAAAGGAAGAGGGCACAGCATTTGTATTTATGGGACATGGAACAAGCCATACAGCAAAGATTTCATACAGCCAGATGCAGAGCCAGATGACAGCTTTGGGTTATGAGAACGTATTTATCGGAACTGTAGAGGGTGAGCCGGAGGATACATCATGTGAGTCTGTCATTGAGAAGGTGTCAGCCGCTGGCTACAAGAACGTCATTCTTCGTCCGCTTATGGTTGTTGCAGGAGACCATGCCAACAATGATATGGCGGGAAGTGATGATGATTCATGGCTTTCACAGTTTAAGGCATCAGGAAAGTTCGATAAAATCGATACACAGATTAACGGACTTGGTGAGATTGAGGGTATCCAGAAGCTTTATGTTGAGCATACAGCGGCTGCTATGAGCAAGTAGCAGTTACTTAAATGTATAGTGGGGAAGCTATAAAATAACAGGAGCAGTATATCAGACATGAGAAAATTATTCAGAAACAAGTTTACTTATATCGTTGCAATGACACTGGTTTGTGCCATGAGCCTGGCAGCCTGCGGTAATAAGAATGCAAAAGCTGAAACAGAAAGCAAAAAAGCAGTGCAGGATGCGACAGAGAGCACAAAAAAGGCTGAAAAAACAGAAAAGATAGCACTTTCAGATGGTACATATACAGCAGAGTTTACTACAGACAGCTCAATGTTTCATGTGAATGATGCATATGACAACAAAGGTACACTCACCGTGAAGGATGGCAAGGCAACAATACATGTTGCTCTTACATCCACACACATTGTAAATCTCTTTTTGGGAACAGCAAAGGATGCCTCAAAGGACAAGGCTGAGCTTTTGGAGCCAACTGTTGAGACTGTCGATTATGGCGATGGCACAACTGAGGAGGTCAATGCGTTTGATATACCGGTTCCTGTTTTGGATGAGGAATTTGACCTTGCACTTATCGGTACAAAGGGCAAATGGTATGACCACAAGGTAAAGGTCTCAAATGCCACACCTGCGGACGCAGATGCAAGCGTATCTGAGAGTGCAGGAAAAGAGCTTCCTGACGGAACATACAATATCAATCTCGATTTCGAGGGCGGAAGCGGTAAGGCGAGCATTGCATCACCGGCTGAGGTGACTATAAGCGGTGGAGCCGCTACTGCAACAGTGCAGTGGAGCAGTCCAAACTATGACTATATGATAGTTGATGGACAGAAATACATGCCTGTAAATACAGACGGCAATTCTGTATTTGAAATTCCGGTTAAGCTTGATACACCTATGCAGGTTATCGGAGATACAGTTGCTATGAGCAAGCCGCACGAGGTTGAGTACACACTCACCTTCCATTCAGATTCTGCTACAGAGGTGCTTGGTGAGGATGGAGAATAATTAAGCTATGCATGGAAGAAAAAAGATAATTATATATATATTGATATCAATTATAGGACTGTTCTGGCTGTCAGGCTGTGACAGTCCTTCTTCCGATTCAGGGAATACCGAATCGAAGGCTGAGGCAGAGGCACAAAACGGTCTTATATATAAGAGCAGTATGAAGCTTTTATATGCAAAGAATTTTTCTGTTGACTATTATGAGGGTGGATACAAGATACTTACTACAAAGGACGGTACCCAAATACTTACCGTGCCAAAAGGCAGAAAGACTCCAAAGGATATTGACAAGGATATCATTGTATTGAAGGAGCCTGTAAGTGATTTGTATCTGGTCGCATCAGGGGTGATGGATATGTTTGACAAGCTTGATGCAGTGGACACTATTAAATTTTCGGGGCTTGACAGTGATGGCTGGTACATTGACAGTGCAAGAAAGGCTCTTGAAAGTGGCAGAATGCTATATGCCGGCAAATACTCAAAACCCGATTATGAGCTTTTGGTGTCAGAAAACTGTTCTCTTGCCATAGAAAATACTATGATTACCCATTCGCCACAGGTAACGGAAAAGCTTAAAAGCTTTGATATCCCTTCAATAATCGAGTACTCAAGCTATGAGGAGGAGCCGCTCGGCAGAGTGGAGTGGGTGAAGTTTTTCGGAGCACTCACAGACAGGGATGAAAAGGCCGATGAGCTCTTTAATGAGCAGGTGGATATTGTAAATCGCATCGCAAAGACAGATACTGCTGCAAATGATGATAGCAGACCGACAGTTGCATTTTTCTATATCACGTCCAATGGACAGGTTCAGGTGCGCAAAAGTACAGATTATGTGCCAAAGATGATTTCGCTTGCCGGCGGAAAATATATTTTTGATGCGTCAAATGACGACGATACAGGCAGGTCGACCATGAATATGCAGCTAGAGGATTTCTACAATGGAGCAATAGATGCTGACTATCTGATATATAACAGTGCGATAGACGGCGGTGTGAAGAATCTGAATGAGCTTTTGGACAAGTGCCCGGTGCTTGCTGATTTTAGGGCAGTCAAAGACGGCAATGTATTTTGCACCACGAACGATATGTATCAGCAGTCTATGTCCATAGGATATATGATTGATGATATGCATTCGATGATTACAGGTGCACCCGACAGCGGCATGAAATATCTGTTTAAGCTCAACAGGAAAATCAATAGCACAAAAAGATAAAAAGCGGAGCTACAACATGGAAAAAACCAGAAAAATAAGGTGTTTTACAACATTTATTATTCTTATAATCTTAATTATTATATTGCTTATCATGAATGTGTGCATAGGAACTGTACACATATCATTTAAGGCTGCATTTGCGACACTTTATGACCACTCAGACAGGGTAGGACGTATTGTGTGGGATATCCGCATGCCAAGAGCTATCGCAGCGATGATACTGGGCGGGGCATTAGCGCTTGCAGGATATCTTTTGCAGACTTTTTTTCATAATCCAATCGCGGGACCTTTTGTGCTTGGTATATCATCGGGAGCTAAGATGATTGTGGCACTTGTTATGGTATTTTTACTTGGAAATGCCATACGTGTGAGCTCACTGGCCATGATTGCAGCAGCGTTTTTGGGAGCAATGCTTTCAATGGGCTTTGTGCTTATCATTTCAAGAAAGGTAAGCAGCATGTCAATGCTTGTGGTGAGCGGTGTCATGATTGGCTACATATGCTCTGCGGTGACTGAGTTTGTGGTGACATTTGCAGATGATTCCGATATAGTAAACCTGCATAACTGGTCAAGGGGAAGCTTTTCGGGCATGACCTGGGACAGCGTTGGGGTGATGAGCATTGTGGTGGGAATCACATTTATCTTTGTTTTTCTTATGTCAAAGCCCCTTATGGCATATCAGCTCGGAGAGTCATATGCCGTAAATCTGGGCGTAAACATAAAGCGTATCCGGGTGCTTCTGGTTCTGCTTTCAAGCCTGCTTTCCGCATGTATAGTGGCGTTTGCGGGACCGATATCGTTTGTCGGAATAGCCGTGCCACACATAGTAAAAAGCATGCTAAAGAGCACAAAGCCCATATATATGATACCGGCCTGCTTCCTTGGTGGAGCGGTGTTCTGCCTGTTTTGTGATTTGCTTGCGAGGATGATGTTTGCGCCTACGGAGCTTAGTATCAGCACGGTTACGGCAGTATTTGGTGCACCTGTAGTGCTGTTTATCATGATAAGACGCAGCAAGGAGAAAAATGTCTGATGGAATATTATTTTACTGCACAAAAGCTGGCCGTTGGATATGATAACAGGCCGCTTATTGAAAATATTGATTTTTCCCTGAAAAGGGGAGAGATTCTCACATTAATCGGGCCAAACGGTGCCGGTAAATCGACTATTTTAAAAAGTATTGCAAGACAGCTTTCGCTTGTGAGCGGTACGATATATCTTGATAAAAGTGATGTAGTGACGATGAATGGCAATGAATTTGCAAAGAAAATGGCTGTTGTGCTCACCGATAAGCTAAAGACGGAGCTTATGACCTGCTATGATGTGGTTGCGACCGGCAGATATCCATACACAGGCCGGTTCGGAGTACTTTCGGATGAGGACAAAAAGGCTGTGGATGAGGCGATGGAGCTGGTCAATGTATCACAGATAAAAGATAAGGATTTTACAAAGATAAGCGATGGACAAAGACAGCGGGTTATGCTGTCACGGGCTATATGCCAGCAGCCGGAGATTATAGTGTTAGACGAGCCTACCTCGTATCTTGATATAAAGTACAAGCTTGAGTTTTTATCAATACTCCAAAGGCTTAAAAGACAGAAGAATCTTACGGTTATCATGTCGCTCCATGAGCTTGATATGGCAAAGCGTGTGTCAGACCATATTTTGTGTATAGATGGCAGATATGTGGACAGATATGGCACTCCTGAGGAGGTATTTACTGACCAATATGTTTCAGGTCTTTTTGGAATTACGGCAGGAAGCTTTGACGAAACAGGAGAGGATTTAGAGCTGGAAAAACCGGATGGAAGTGCGAGGATATTTGTCATAGCAGGAGGGGGCCTGGGCAGAAAAAGCTTTAGGAGCTTACAGCGAAAGGGTATCCCGTTTGCGACAGGAATCATCTATGAAAATGATCTGGATTATCCTGCGGCAAAGGCGCTTTCTGCTGAGATTGTCAGCGCAAGAAGCTTTGAGCCTGTAGACGATGCCCTTATTGAAAAGGCAAAGGAGCTTATTGACGCATGCGAGGGCGTTATATGTGACAGAACAGAGTTTGGCACGTATGAGCAGTTTAACAGCAGGCTTTATGAGTATGCAGTCTCTACAGGAAAAATTATAAAAATTCCTTTTCTTGAGGAACAATTGGCACAGCTTTAAGGAAGTTACTGTTCACACTACAGTTTAATATTCAATGATTAAGCAACAGACTACCACATAAATTCAGACAGCAGGTATAGATATGGCAAAGGTAATTATGGTACAGGGTACAATGTCCAATTCAGGCAAGAGCTTTCTTGTCGCGGGCTTGTGCCGCATTTTCAGACAGGACGGATACAGAGTGGCACCGTTTAAATCACAGAACATGGCGCTCAACTCTTATATAACAGACGAAGGACTTGAGATGGGACGGGCACAGGTGATGCAGGCTGAGGCAGCAGGCATTAAGCCTATGGTGTGCATGAATCCTATTCTTTTAAAGCCTACAAATAATACAGGCTCACAGGTGATTGTAAACGGAAGGGTGCTTAAGAACATGCCGGCGAGAGAGTATTTTGCATACAAGAAAACTCTGATACCGGATATAAAAAAGGCATTTAAAAAGCTTGAGGAGTATGCTGATATCATAGTGATTGAGGGCGCAGGAAGCCCGGCGGAGATAAATCTGAAGGAAAATGATATTGTAAACATGGGGCTTGCGCATATGGTGGATGCACCGGTGCTGCTCGTGGGTGATATCGACAGAGGTGGCGTTTTTGCGCAGCTGCTTGGCACACTTATGCTTTTAACCGATGAGGAAAAGAATCGTGTCTGCGGGCTTATTATCAATAAATTCCGTGGAGACAAGACGATCCTTGACCCGGGGATACAGATGCTTGAGGAGAGAGGTAGGGTGCCTGTTACCGGAGTGGTGCCATATATGGATGTACAGCTTGAGGATGAGGACAGCCTGACAGAGCGCTTTGACAAAAAGACAGATGGGCTTATTGATATAGCGGTCATCAGATATCCGAGAATATCAAATTTCACGGATTTCAATGTCTTTGAGCAGATGTCCGAGGTAACAGTACGGTATGTGTCAACAGTAAATGAGCTGCGTCATCCGGATATAGTATTTCTGCCGGGAAGCAAGAATACGATGGGGGATCTTTTGTGGATGAGACAAAACGGACTTGAGGCCGCTGTCAAAAAGCTTTCCTGTGAGATTCCGGTTTTTGGAATATGCGGAGGCTATCAGATGCTTGGGGCTTCAATAGCCGACCCCGACGGTGTTGAGGAGGGAGGATATATGCGTGGCATGGAGCTTCTTCCTATAGATACCGTTCTAAAAGACAGCAAGACACGGCTTCAGACAAGCGGTGAAATAGCACATGTAGATGGGGTATTGAGCAGGCTTTCAGGCTGTCACTTTCTGGGCTATGAGATACATATGGGTAAGAGCGCATATAGCACAGCTTCAGATGAGCAGGGGGCTTGTGCTGACAGGAAAAATGAGTTAAATAATGTCATATCTGATGGCAGAAATGTGTACGGCTCGTACATCCACGGCATTTTTGATACTGCAGAGGCCGCCAGGGTGATAGTGGATTATATTGCCGATAAAAAGGGCATTGATGTGAATGACAGCGCTATTGTAAGCTATAAGAGCTTCAAAGAAAAACAGTATGACAGGCTTGCGGACACACTGAGGGAGTATCTGGATATGGATGCAGTGTACGGCATGCTTCGTGAGGCAAAATATGATTGAAAATAGTATTATTTCTGACCATTTTACAGTTGAAGAATTGAAAAAATTAAAAATAACGCCACCTGATGCAAAAATGTACAAAAAAATCCGTTCAAACTGGGATTCGGTGGCAAAGCCGCTCGACGGCATGGGGGATTTTGAGCTATTAACGGCTAAAATCGGTGCTGTTTTGGGAGATGAAAATATAGATATTTCAAAAAAGGCGGTCATAATGATGTGTGCGGATAATGGTGTGGTTGCTGAGGGCATCAGCCAGTCCGGACAGGAGGTGACACTTGCAGTTGCAAAATCCATGGCAAGGAAGGCTTCATCTGTCGGACGCATGGCAATGACTGCAGGGGCTGATACAATTCCTGTGGATATAGGAATAAACAGTGACGAGAGTGTTAAAGGGCTGCTTCAAAGAAAGGTGCGCAGGGGCACGAGAAACTTTGCAAAAGAGCCTGCCATGACAAGGGCTGAGACACTTGAAGCGATTGCAGCAGGTATAGAAATAGTGCGTGGATGTAAGGCGAACGGCTGCAGAATTATTGCAACCGGTGAGATGGGTATAGGAAACACCACCACAAGTGCGGCAATGGCAGCCGCCATGCTAAGGTGCAATGTGGCCACAGTGACAGGAAGAGGAGCAGGCATAAACGACAGTGGGCTTGAGAGAAAAATCCGTGTAATTGAGAGCGCAATAGAAAAGTATGATTTATATAATAAGGACACCTTTGAGATACTTATGACAGTCGGAGGACTTGATATTGCAGGACTTGTCGGAGTGTGTATAGGCGGTGCATTATACCATATTCCTGTTGTGCTCGACGGAGTGATAAGCATGGTTTCTGCGTTGGCAGCAGGAAGGCTTCTTTCCGGAGTTACTGATTTTATCATTCCATCCCATGAGGGCAGGGAGCCTGCCGTGGCGCTTTTGTGTGAGGCACTTTCCGTAAGGCCAGTCATAAGAGCATCTCTTGCGCTTGGAGAGGGAACAGGTGCCGTGATGATGTTTGCGCTTTTGGATATGGCACTTAGCGTATACAAAGGACGGACAACCTTCGACGATATCTCGGTATCACAGTATGAGAGGTACGTATAGATGATTACACTTATAACAGGCGGCAGCGGCAGCGGCAAATCAGCATATGCAGAAAAGTATATTTGTCGCGTGTCAAATGAAAATGGATACAAAGAAAAATATTACATTGCCACCATGCAGGTATTTGATGATGAGGGGCAGCGGAAGATAGACAGGCACAGAAGACTTCGTGCCGGAAAAGGCTTTATTACCATCGAGCAGCCTCGTGATATCCAAAATGCGGTTTCTAAGCTGCAATCAGAAAGCAGTTTAAAAACCGGGCGGTCAGCACTGCTTGAGTGTATGTCAAACCTTGTGGCAAATGAGATGTTTCCACCTGTAGATGCTTCCGGTATGCAGGCTGCCGAAGCTGAAAAAAAGGCTTTGGATGGCCCTGAAAATATGAAGGATTATGAGACTGCTCAAATCAGCCATGTGAGTAAAAAGGTGTTAAAAGAGGTAAGTATCTTAAGTGAAAATGTTGCTGAGCTTGTAATTGTGACAAACAATGTATTTGAAGACGGAGTCTGCTATGATGAATCAACGATGAATTACATAAAGGCAATGGGAATTGTAAACAGAGGGCTTGCCGCTATGGCAGAGCGTGTCGTTGAGGTGGTTGCAGGCATTCCGGTGACGGTTAAGTGAAGCAGTGTGGAGGTTAAGTGTATTATGAAGTTAATAAGGTCGTGCATAGTATCTTTTTCCATGTATTCAAAGATACCTATGCCACAATTTAAATGGAATGATGATGACATGAAGTACATGCTGGTATTCTTTCCGTGGATAGGAGCTGTGATTGGACTGCTTCTTATGCTTTGGAGATATATATACTCTCATTTTGGAGTGGCGGATATCTGCTATGTATGCATAGGCGCACTCATTCCGATAGCGGTTACGGGAGGCTTTCACATAGATGGTTTTATGGATACAATGGATGCGTTTCATTCATACAAGCCGCGGGAGGAAAAGCTTGCAATACTTAAGGATTCACATATAGGAGCATTTGCCGTTATAATGCTTGCAGCCTACGGATTATTATTCATGGGAGCTTTTTCTCAGATAATGAATGATAAAGCATTTATTGTTTTTTGTGCAGGTTTTTTCATCGCAAGATGCTTAAGCGGAATAGCTGTTGTGTCATTTAAATCGGCAAAAAGCGATGGGCTGTTATTTATGTTTGCAGACACTGCACACAGAACGATCGTCAGGGCAGCACTATACATCCAGCTTGCACTGTGTATGACTGTTTTATTTATTGTGTCACTGCCTTATGCGGTGGCTATGATCATTGCGGCAGCACTTAGCTTTTGGTATTATTATGTGAAAACAAAAAAGGAGCTTGGCGGCATCACAGGCGATACGGCAGGGTATTTTGTGTGTATATGTGAGTGCGCCATGGCAGTGGCACTGGGTGGTGTCTCTTTTATTATTTAGTATATTTGTTTTGAATATAGGAATGGTACGGATAAGTATTTTGATAAAAGTTGTACTATGAATTTTAAACTTTGGAATTGGAGAAAATATGAAGCTTGTGATAGGCGGAGTGGCACAGGGAAAGCTTGATTATGTGCTCGAAAATATGATAGAAAAAACAGAAAAATATGATGTGTACGACTGCTTTTTTCTAAAAGATAATGCCTGCAATGATAAGGCATCAAACATGGAATGGCCATGGGATTTTGCCGTCGATGATGAGAGTATACTCATAATAGATAAATTCCATTATTTTATCAGGGCTGTGCTTGAGAAAAATCTTCCGCTGCAGGAATATATTTTGAAATTTATGCAATTTGCAGAGGAAAATAAGGATACAATAGTCATTGCTGATGAGATTGGAAACGGCATAGTGCCTCTTGATGCGTTTGAGAGAGCGTACAGGGAGCAGACAGGCAGAGCAGAGATACTGCTTGCAAAAAAAGCAGACGAGGTAGTTCGCGTAATATGTGGAATCGGTCAGAAAATAAAATAAACTGTATTTTTATAAGACACGGCTGCACTGTCTCAAACAGAGAGCACAGATATCTGGGCAGGACAGATGAGCCACTCGATGAAGCCGGAGTTTTTGAACTAGAAAATGCGCTAAATAATGGTGTATACAAGGCTTTGGAGAAAAATAGCTTAAAGGAGCAGATAATTATTACCAGCCCAATGAGGCGCTGTAAACAGACGGCAGAGATTATTTTGCCGGTCGCACAGCACCATAAAATTCATACCGTTAAAGAGTTTGCAGAGATGGATTTCGGTGAATGGGAGCTAAAAAGCTATAAGGAACTTAGCACAGATATCCGTTTCAGGGACTCATATCAGGCGTGGATTGACAGTGGTGGAACACTTGCCTTTCCAAACGGAGAGAGCAGAAACGAGTTTTGCAAAAGAAGTATATGTGGCTTTGAGAGGGCACTCACACAGGCATTAGAGCTTAAGAGGGCTATGCCTGATAAAGAGATACAAATGGTATTTTTTGTGCATGGAGGGACTATCATGGCGATAATGAGCCATTACTGTGATATGGATTACTATGATTACCAGGTGAAAAACGGCTGTGGCTACTCGTGTGAGGTGGCGGTTGAGGGCGCTGAGATTGTGTTTAATGAAATAGTGCCCATATAGCTATGATTTATTTAAGAAGGACTAACATATGTGTTATCATATTTTTGCATTTATAGCAGGCTTTGTGCTTGATTTATTAATAGGAGATCCGCATTTTATACCGCATCCGGTCAGGCTTATAGGCTCACTCATTTCTTTTCTCGATAAGAGGCTTAATTGTGATGCCGGATATAATATCTCTGAAAAAAAATTAAATCTAATAAAATATAAAAGAGGTATGCTTCTTGCTTTTACTGTAATTTTTGCAACTTTTGCAATGTCGGTAATTATTATTGTGGCAGCATACAGTATAAATTTATATGCCGGGGTAATAGCAGAGGCTGTCATGACGTGGCAGATTCTTGCCACAAAGTGTCTTCGTGTGGAGAGCATGAGGGTGTACGATGCGCTAAGGACAGATGGAGTTGATGCTGGAAGAAGGGCTGTTTCCATGATTGTTGGCAGAGATACATCTGTGCTTGATGCAGCAGGTGTCACAAGGGCGGCAGTTGAGACGATAGCTGAAAATACATCTGACGGAGTGATTGCACCTATGCTTTACACTGCAATCGGAGGGCCGGTGCTTGGCTTTGTATACAAGGCTGTGAATACGATGGATTCGATGCTTGGCTACAAAAATGATAAATATATGTATTTTGGCAGATTTGCGGCAAGGCTTGATGATGTGGTCAATTTCATACCGGCAAGAATCAGTGCATATCTGATGATTGCTGCGGCATTTATCGGTGGCAGGCAGTTTGATGGCAAAAATGCATACCGCATCTTTAAAAGAGATCGTTTCAATCACGCAAGCCCCAACTCAGCCCAGACAGAGTCCGTATGTGCGGGAGCTTTAAGGGTGCATCTTGCGGGTGATGCAGTGTATTTTGGGAAGCTTGTGAAGAAAAAATACATAGGAGACGGTCTGCGTGAGATAGAGTACGAGGATATAAAGCGTGCAAACAGGCTGATGTATATTACTGCGTTTTTGTGTGAGCTTTTATCTGTGGCGGTTATGAGTCTTGTTTTAATATTGCTTTGAATATGGAAGAATTGATGTAAGAATTGATGGAGGAATTGAATGAAAAGCATCCATGGCGGTGACATATACAACAATAAAGTAAATATGGATTTTTCGGTAAATATCAATCCTCTTGGCATACCACATTCTGTTAAAGATGCTATGAGTGATGCACTTTCGTATGCAGACAGATATCCCGACATGGCATGCAGTGGCCTTAAAAAAGCGATATCAGAGTATTTCACACAGCAAGGCTGCAGCATACAAAGCGAGGATGTAATTCCAGGAAACGGAGCCTCAGAGCTTTTTATGGCGATAGCTCATGCCATAAAGCCCAAAAAAGCAGTGCTTCCGGCCCCGGGCTTTTTCGGTTATGAGCATGTGCTTCGTGCAGTCGGCTGTGATATCGGATATTTCCTGCTGGATGAGCAGAGTGATTTTTCTCCTGCTGCACGGCTGGATGCTTTAATGGATATGCTTACAGATGATACAGATATATTTTTTATCGCAAATCCAAACAATCCGACAGGGTATCTTGCAGACAGCACTTTCATGAAGCAAATAATAGGACATTGCAAAGAAAAGCATATTTATGTGGTGGCAGATGAATGCTTCATAGGCTTTTGTGAAAAAAATTATTCTGTTTTGTCACTTTTATGTGACTATGACAATCTGATTGTTGTAAGAGCATTTACCAAGCTTTTTGCTATTCCGGGAGTAAGGCTTGGATATATGCTCAGTAAAAATGATACAATAAGACAAAAGGTTCAAAGGAATCTGCCGGAGTGGAACGTGTCTGTCCTGGCACAGATGGCAGGAGAGGCATGCATTAGGGAATCAGAGTATATTAAAGAAACGGCATCGTATGTGAGCAGACAAAGAAGGCTGCTGTCAGATGGACTAAAAAAGCTTGGGTTTAAGGTATATAAAAGTGATGCTGATTTCATACTGTTTTACAGCAAGCTTCCATTATATGATATACTGCTTAATAAGGGAATACTGATACGGGACTGCTCCAACTATGTGGGGCTTTCGGAAGGGTATTTTCGTGTGGCAGTAAAGACATTTGATGAAAATGTAAGATTATTGAAAGTGATAGGTGAGTGTATTGAAAAAAATTAAACAGTTAGAGCCGATGGAGATTGAAAAGAGGAGCTTTGAGATAATTTCACATGAGCTGTCTGAAATGCAGATTACGCTGCCTGCTGATCAGGAGATGATAACAAAAAGAGTCATACACACGAGTGCAGATTTTGATTATATACAGACGCTTAAATACTCTAAGGACGCCGTTGCTATTGCAAAAAGGCTGATATCAGAGGGCGCTGATATAGTGACCGATACCAACATGGCTCTTTCAGGCATAAATAAAAAATATCTGGCAAAATTCGGCGGACAGGCGCACTGCTTTATGGCTGATGATGAGGTTGCTCTTATTGCAAAGGAGAAAAAGACAACGCGCGCGGCAGTAAGCATGGAGTTTGCATCAAGGATAGATAAGCCTGTGATTTTTGCGATAGGAAATGCACCGACAGCGCTTATAGAGCTGTACGATATGATAGAAAAAGGAATATATAAGCCTGCATTTGTAATCGGTGTGCCGGTGGGCTTTGTCAATGTGGAGGCAGCTAAGGAGCTTATTATGGAGACCGGAGTGCCATACATAGTAAATGTCGGACGAAAGGGCGGCAGCAATATTGCGGCTGCCATATGCAATGCGCTGATTTACAGTCTGGTTGATAGGGGCTGATGCATGAGGAAATTTAGTGATTATGAGATACGGATTTACCACAGGAAGCTGTGCTGCGGCAGCCTCAAAGGCGGCGGCATATATGCTTTTAACCGGAAAGGCTAAAAACAAAATAACGATTCAGACACCTAAGGGAATAGCTTACACGGCTGATATCACCGACATAAAAAGAAGTGAAAATGAGGTAAGCTGCGCCGTGATAAAAGACGGAGGGGATGACCCGGATGTGACCACCGGAGCTTATATATATGCTTCTGTACGGATTTTGCATTCCGATACCTGTGCGTTATGCAAAAAAAAGCAGGATTTGGTTATCATAAATATAGACGGTGGTGACGGAGTGGGAAGAGTCACCAAACCCGGATTAGACCAGCCTGTCGGAAACGCGGCTATCAATCATGTGCCGCGTGAGATGATAGAAAAAGAGGTAAGGGAGGTCTGTGAGCTTTTGGATTTTAAGGGGACACTTGACATCACAATCTCGGTTCCAAAGGGAAAGGAGCTTGCAGAAAGGACCTTTAATCCTAGGCTTGGGATAGTTGGCGGTATATCAATTCTCGGCACGAGCGGTATTGTTGAGCCCATGAGTTCACAGGCTCTTATTGATACGATAAGGGTGGAGCTTAGGCAGAGATATTCGTTTGGATATGATTATGTGGCGGTTGCGCCGGGAAATTACGGTCTTGACTTTATGAAGGAAAGCTATGGCTATGATCTGGACAGGAGTGTCAAATGCTCCAACTTTATCGGTGAAACAATTGATATGGCAGCAGATATGGGCTTTAAGAGGATGCTTTTGACAGGACATATAGGAAAGCTCATAAAGGTAGCAGGAGGCATCATGAACACTCATTCGAGGGAGGCAGACTGCAGGATAGAGCTTTTGACGGCATTTGCGTTTAAGTGCGGTGTAGCGCCCGAATACATAAAGCGCATTATGGACAGCCTTACGACAGAGGAGGCCCTGGCGGCACTTAAGGAAAGCGGCAGGCTGTATGAGGTAATGGATTATGCGATGGAGCGCATATGCTTTTATCTGGAAAAGAGGGCAAAGGGCAGACTTGAGATAGACTGTATCATGTATTCAAACGAATTTGGTGAGCTTGCAAAAAGCAGAAAGGCAGAAAAATGGTTTACTTTGTTGGCGCAGGAACAGGCGCAGCAGATTTAATAACAGTACGCGGAATGCGTCTTTTACAAAAAGCAGATGTGATAATTTATGCAGGCTCGCTTGTTAATCCAGAGCTTTTGGACTATGCAAGGGAGAGCTGTGAAATATATAACAGTGCAAAAATGACACTGGATGAGGTCATCGCAGTCATGAAAACTGCTGAGGCAGACGGAAAAATTACTGTGCGCCTGCACACGGGAGAGCCAAGCATATACGGCGCAGTGCGCGAGCAGATGGATGAGCTTGATACCCTTTTAATACCATATGAGAGCTGTCCGGGCGTGAGCGCGTGCTTTGGCGCTGCTGCATCGCTCAACATTGAGTACACGCTCCCAGGTATTTCCCAGTCGCTCATCATCACACGCATGGAGGGGCGCACGAAGGTGCCGCCTAAGGAGAGCATAGCAAGCTTTGCCTCACACCATGCTTCCATGGCGATTTACTTAAGCACCGGGCTTTTAGAGAAGCTTACGGAAAGCCTTATTGAGGGAGGATACGCGGCAGATACACCTGCTGCAATTGTATACAAGGCAACCTGGCCACAGGAGGAGGCATACGTGTGCACTGTCGCTACACTTAAGCAGACTGCGAGAGAGCACAATATCACAAAGACAGCGATAGTGCTTGTGGGGGATGTAATAGCTCACAGTCATTACGAGAAATCAAGACTTTACGCACCGGATTTTTCGACAGAGTATCGCAAGGCTTCTGTAGAGTCAAAGGATAACGATTGAAAAAAGGCGTGAATATATAAATATGGGAAATATATGGGAATTGAAAATATGAAAATTTGCATTGTAAGCTTCACAAAAAAGGGCTATGAGCTGTCATGTGACATAGCTTATAAGCTTGAAAAAAGTGCATATGAGGTGGAGGTTTTTACCAAGTGCTCGAGATTATCGGATGAGAATATTAAAAATTCCACTGATGAAAATTATAGAAATACCGGCTACATATCACAAAATATATCAGACTGGACAGCTGCACAGATGAGTGAAAAAAAGGCTCTGATTTTTATCGGGGCATGCGGTATTGCAGTGAGAGCTATAGCTTCTTCTGTTAATAACAAGCTTAAAGACAGTCCTGTTATTGTGATAGATGAGCTGGGGAAGTTTGTTATTCCGATTCTTTCAGGGCATGTTGGAGGTGCCAATGAGTTTGCTGTATTATTAGCAGCGCTGATGAATGCCACACCTGTTATAACAACCGCTACTGATATCAATAATAAATTTGCAGTTGATGTTTTTGCAAAGAAATGCAGGCTTGCAATAGTCAATAAAGATGGCATTGCCAGAGTATCATCAAAGGTATTGGCGGGTGAAGTGGTTACGATGTCGGTCGACTGGGAGCACATCCCGGCTAAGCACAGAAGCCTTATAAAGGCATTTTTAGATAAAGCTGATATGAGTGCTGATGCAATAAAAACAGTGGATTTCCCACCTGCTTACGGAGCTGATATTGTAGTATCATGCGAAAAAGAAAAGGACACTAAAAATGGCAGTATTTACTTAAAACCCACACAATTTGTACTTGGTATTGGGTGCAGAAGGGATACAGCGTTTGAAAATATTGACAGGGCAATCAGACAAAGTCTTTTAAAGCTGCAAATAGATATTTCGGATATAGACATGATTGCATCAATAGATGTGAAAAAAGATGAACCGGGAATAAAAGAATTTTGCGAAAGAAACAGGATAGAATTTGTCACTTATACCGCGGATGAGCTCATGGCGGTGCAGGGAGAATTCAGTGCCTCGCAGTTTGTCAGGGAGCATGTTGGAGTGGACAACGTGTGCGAGCGTGCAGCAGTGCTTGCATGCAGCAGGGAATGCGATAAAGCAGGAGAACTTATTTATAAAAAACATAAATATGACAGGGTAACGGTTGCGGCAGCAAGGTATCCTGATTAATCATAAATGAGGGGCAAAATACCTTTTGACCTTCATATCATTAAAAAATTGCAAATAGCTGCATGGTTATATAAAATTAGTAGAGATGGAGATTAACATGAATAAAATTTACATAGTAGGTATGGGGCCGGGCTTTGAAAGCATGATGACAAAGCAGGCGATTGACGCCCTGGAAGCGAGTGATGTCATAGTGGGATACACCGTATATATAAAGCTGCTTGGAGAAAAATTCCAGACAAAAGAGCTTTTGACCACTCCGATGCGTCAGGAAAAAGAAAGATGTCATCTGTGCTTTAAAAAGGCACTTGAGGGCAAAACAGTCTCCCTTGTATGTAGTGGCGATGCCGGAATATACGGACTGGCCTCTCTTATGTATGAGATTGGGCAGGAATACGATAACGTAGAGCTTTCGGTAATACCCGGCATTACAGCGGCAAACAGTGGTGCGGCAGTGCTTGGAGCACCATTAAACCATGATTTTTGTACAATCAGCTTAAGTGACCTGCTCACGCCGTGGGATAAGATTGAAAAGCGTCTTGTGGCTGCTGCAGAGGGTGATTTTGTCATAGCACTGTACAATCCGTCAAGTCACAAGAGAAAGGACTATCTGATGAGAGCCTGTGATATTCTGCTTCGTGCGATAGAGCCGGATAGAGCCTGCGGCTATGTCGAAAATATCGGACGTGAGGGAACAAGCTATACGGTCTGTACCCTCGGTGAGCTCCGCAGTGCACAGGTCAACATGTTTACGACGGTATTTATCGGCAATGAGGGTACACAAATAATTGACGGAATGCTTGTCACAAGGAGAGGATATCAGATTGAGTAAAATACTGATTTTTGCAGGAACAACAGAGGGACGTAAGCTATCAGAGCATCTGTGTAAAAGAGGCATAGAGCATACAGTTTGCGTGGCAACAGAATACGGTGAAATCGTGCTGCATGAAAATCCGTTCGCGCATGTTCATATGGGGCGTATGGACAGCGAGGGCATGAGAAGCTTTTTTGCGGAACAAAAATGTAAGCTCATAGTGGATGCCACCCATCCATATGCAGCCATTGTTACCGAAAATATAAAGCAGGCAGTTTATGCGTTTAACGAGGCACATGCTGTTACAGACAATCAGGCGGATAGCAGCATATCAGAAAATATCGAATATGTGCGTCTTAAAAGAGATACGGATATATCAGCAGATTATGATAATATCCGCTATTTTGAGGACAATGAAGCATGTGCAAAGGCACTTAACAATACAGACGGAAATATACTGCTCACAACAGGAAGCAAGGAGCTGTCGGTGTATTGTAAAACCTCAGACGTCAGGGAAAGATTGTATGTGCGCGTGCTTCCGGGGCTTGAGAGCATAAGCTTGTGCATGCACAATGATATTACAGGAAAGCACATTCTGGCATTGCAGGGACCGTTTAGCACACAGCTTAATGAGGCACTTATTGATCAGTATGATATCAGATGTCTGGTCACCAAAAAAAGCGGTGCGGCCGGGGGCTTTATTGAGAAAATAGCTGCCGCAAAAAATAAAAATATTCCGGTCTATATTGTGGGGCAAAGCGTGCAGGATGATGGAATGTCATTTGAAGCTGTTTGTGAATATATTGACAGTAAATATAACAAGCTTCATATCATGCTTGCCGGCATTGGAATGGGAAATGATGCTTGCATGACAAAAGCTGTTTCAGATGCAATAGAAAGCGCTGATATTATACTTGGTGCAAGTCGCATGATAGAAAAATACAGTGCGAAGATAGACAAAAAGCCGTATTATCTTGCAGAACAGATTATTCCTTATCTATACGAAATTTGTGCAGATACTGCAAAAATCAGTAATGTTCTTATATTATTCTCGGGAGATACAGGCTTTTACAGTGGAAGCAGAAAGCTGTATCTGGCGATAAAAAATGAAATATCTGAAGGAAAATTAAATGCGGATGTGTCAATCCTTCCTGGAATTTCATCGGTGTCATATATGGCGGCAGCAGTCGGTGAAACCTACAACGATGCATATATTTGCAGCATCCACGGAGTAAAGCTTTCTAATATCACATCACGGATTAGCCATCATGCAAAAACGTTTATGCTGATGTCCGGAGTCAGGGACGTAAATATGCTTGGACACCTATTAAGCAGTGACGAAAGGTATGGTTTACAAAAATGCTCGGTAACTGTGGGATACCAGCTATCATATCCGGATGAAAATATATCGCAGCTTTCACCACAGGAGTGCACAAAGCTTAAAAGGGAGGGACTGTATATCTGTATGATAAAAAATCCCAATCCGGTTGCAAAAAATGTCACACCGCAGCTAAGTGATGCAGCATTTATCCGTGAAAAGGTTCCGATGACCAAAGAGGAAATAAGGCATGTAAGCATCTGCAAGCTTCATTTGAAATCGGATTCAGTGCTTTATGATGTGGGAAGCGGAACCGGCTCCATAGCGGTAGAGGCAGCATCACTTTCCGATGATATGGAGGTCTATGCCATCGAGCAGAAGGAAAATGCCGTGCAGCTTATCACAAAAAATAAAGAAAAGCATGGACTTGAAAATATCCATGTTATAAATGCAAAGGCTCCTGACGGAATGGAAAATCTTCCGGTGCCGACACACGCATTTATCGGAGGCAGCAGTGGCAATCTAAAGGAAATAATAGAGGCTCTTAAAGCAAAAAATCCACATATACGTATAGTGATAAATGCAATTTCTATGGAAACAATTTGTGAGATAAAGGAAATAATGTCGGCATATAATGTGAAAAATGAGGATATCGTGCAGCTGCAGGTCAGCCGCTCAAAGCAGATAGGACATTACCATCTGATGCAGGCGGAAAATCCGGTGTGGATATGTTCATTTGAATTTTAACCTGGGCTTTTATGCTACAACCCGTAATAAATCATCGAAGGCTGATATTCTTAAGGTATATGATGAAATAAAGGATGAATACATGAAAATAAATCGTTTTATGATAGCCGCGCCAAAAAGCGGCAGTGGAAAAACAATGATAACCTGCGCTTTACTGCAGCTATTAAAGGATAGCGGAAAAAACGTATTGTCATATAAGTGCGGACCTGATTATATTGACCCGATGTTTCACAAAAAGGTGCTTGGCGTACCATCCAAAAACCTCGATACGTTTTTTACGGACGAAAAGACAACAGTGCAGCTTTTCTTAGATGAAAGAGCCGATGGTGATTTTGCGGTGCTTGAGGGCGTGATGGGATTATATGATGGACTTGGCGGAATATATGAGCAGGGTTCGTCATACCATCTGGCAAAGGTGACGCAGACTCCGATAATACTCGTGGTGGACGCAAAGGGCATGGGAAAGTCAGTGCTTGCTCTTATAGCCGGTTTTTTGCAGTATGACACTCAGCACTTGATTAAGGGGGTTCTGCTCAATCGGATGTCGAAGGGCTATTATGATATCATAAAGCCTCTGATAGAGAAGGAGCTTTCCGTAAAAGTAGTCGGATATTTCCCGGAACAGAAGGATATCGGGCTTTCAAGCAGACATCTGGGGCTTGTCATGCCGGATGAGCTTTCAGATATAAAAAAACAGCTCAATGAAACTGCCGACAGACTAAAAAAGACAATAGATATGGCTTTGTTTATGGACATTGCAGAAGCGGCAAATGAAATCGGTGACAGTGAAAATGCAGATGTATATAATGAAAAAAATTATAATGAAAAAAATATAGGTAATTGTGATCAAAATGAATTTTTGCAAAATAAAGCAATAAATACCGTAAACATAGCTGTTGCCATGGACGAAGCCTTTTGTTTTTACTATGAAGATAACCTAAGAATGCTCGAAAAATGCGGTGCAAAATTACAGTATTTTTCACCGCTTCACGATACCAGGCTTCCAAAGGATTGTGATGCAATGCTGCTTGGAGGCGGTTATCCGGAGCTGTATGCAAAGGAATTGAGTAAAAACGTATCTATGCTGAATGCCATAAAAAAAGCTTTTAGAGCTGGAATGCCGACGGTTGCAGAGTGTGGAGGGTTTATGTATCTACACACATATATCCGTAACATCTGTGATGATACAGATGAGCAAAACAAGGCTGATGTACAAAATAAAGCAGATATACAAAATGATATGAATAAGTCTAAGCTTGTGGGGGCATTAGATGGTGGGTGTCATTTTAAGGGAAAGCTGGTCAGGTTCGGATATATTGAGCTTGCGGAAAAGCATAGCAATTTTCTACCGCAAAATGAAAAAATAAAGGCGCATGAATTTCATTATTACGACAGCACCGATAATGGAGCCGATTGTATTGCGACCAAGCCGGCCACAGGCAGAAGCTACGACTGCGTGATAAGCCATGATAATTACTGGCTTGGATTTCCGCACCTGTATTATCCGTCAAATCCGCATTTTGCAGAGAGCTTTGTGAGAAAAGCATATGAATATAGAAGGAATAAAAATGGAAAACTCTTATAAATACTTTAAAAACACAGATTGCAAATATTTTCCGTGTCACAAGGGACTTTCGGATGACTTTAATTGTCTGTTTTGTTATTGTCCTATGTATAGTATGCCAAACTGTCCCGGAAGTAAGACCTACATAGAGAAGAATGGCAAAAAAATCAAGGTATGTACAGACTGTACGTTTCCACACAGACCGGAAAATTATGATAAAATCATACAGATTTTGATTAGGAATAATAATAACTGATTTATGGCCTAAAGCCGTTCGGAGGTTTTGCATAACATAAAAATATGGCAGGAAGGAGATGTTTTATATGCAGATTATCTTACAGAGAGGTCTTCCGTTTGAAGTAAAAATACCATCTGCCAGACCTGTTGATATCAGCGCATTATCAGAGATAGAGTTTAATGAAAAATTAGAGAAGGGATATGCGGATATGCAGGCTGGACGGACAAAAAATGCTAAGAAAGCCTTTTCTGATATTCGCAAAGATTATGGCTTATGATATATGAGATAGAAGTATCAGAACAGGCTGACAGTGATTTGAGAGGAATTTTTGAATGGTTGTAACAATACTTAGAGTAATGTATGCAGGAAGGGATATAGACAATCAGCTAAATATACACACAAAGCAATAAGAAATATGATATAAAGCAGTCTTTCACATTTAGGATCGACTGCTTTTTTGTATCATTTGATGCTAAGCATGAAATGAAAAATTGAAAAATGGTGTAAAAGTGGTGTAAATACCGCCAAAATCAATTTAATAGAAAATTAATAAAGCCTGAAACCCCAGTAAAATCAAGGGTTTCAAAAATTTTATTAAAAAAATTAGCACTCGAGGGTTGACATTGCTAATAGGTGGTGGTATGTTATGTACAGATAAAAAATTAGCACTCCAAAATACAGAGTGCTAACAAATTAAAAGCATACTTCAGATGGAGCGTGTGACCAATGGAAAATGAAAACAAAGAACTAGAGTTGAGCGAGAGACAGCTTACCATACTGGATGCAATCATCCGCAATTATCTCGCCACAGGAGAGCCGGTTGGCTCACGTACAATTTCAAAATATACAGATCTTAATCTGAGCTCGGCAACAATCAGAAATGAGATGAGCGACTTAGAGGAGATGGGCTATATAGTACAGCCACATACCTCAGCAGGAAGAATTCCTTCGGATAAGGGCTACAGATTATATGTAGACCATCTTATAGAGACCAATGATAAGAAGGAAAAAGAACTTTCTGATATGAAGGAGCTGGTCATTGAAAATACCGAGAAGATGGAGCAGGTGTTAAAGCAGGCGGCAAAGGTACTTGCAAACAATACTAATTATGCCACACTTGTTTCTGCACCGGATGTCAATCACAACAAGGTGAAATTCATCCAGCTTTCACAGGTTGACGACCAGCACCTGCTTGCAGTAATTGTTATGAACAATAATATGGTCAGAAACAAGATGCTTGATTTATATGAGCCGCTTGACAATGAGACGATACTTAAGCTCAACATTCTGCTTAACACCTCATTAAACGGACTCGCAATGAACGAGATTAATCTTGGAAACATTGCAAGCATAAAGGAGAGAGCCGGTATTCATTCAGGAATTGTCTCTGATGTGATTGATGCATTGGCACAGACCTTTGCTGAGAGTGAGGATCTTAAGATTTACACCAGCGGAGCGACAAATATTCTGAAGTATCCTGAGCTTTCGGATTCCAATAATGCAGCGACACTTTTGTCAGCATTTGAGGAAAAGGAAGAGCTAGCAAGCCTTGTTACTGAATCCCTATCCGATTCCGAGAAGAAGGACAATGGAACAGGCATTCAGGTTTATATAGGAAATGAATCTCCAATCCAGACCATGAAGGACTGCAGTGTTGTCACTGCGACATATGATCTGGGTGAGGGCGTAAAGGGCACGATAGGAATTGTCGGACCAAAGCGTATGGATTATGAAAAAGTAATGGATAATCTAAAGACTCTTAAATCCCAGTTAGATGGAATTTATAAGAAGTCTGAGGATGAAACATAGGAAGGTGGTCAAAAATGCCAGAGGATATTAAAAAAGAAGCAATCGACAATGAGACTGCAGAAAGCAAAGCAGAAGAGATAGAGATTGAAGGAGCTGATGAGGAAAGCACTCAGGCAGCCGAAGAAGCAAAAGATACAGATATTAATGAAACTGAATCAGATGATGATGCTTTAGCTGATGCAGATGCAAAAGCAGATGATAAGTCAGATGAAAAGAAAGGTCTCTTCAAGAAAAAGAAAAAAGACAAGAAGGATGAGCAGATAGAAGAGCTTAACGACCGTCTGAAAAGACAGATGGCAGAGTTCGAGAACTTCCGCAAGAGAAGTGAGAAGGAAAAATCCCAGATGTTTGACATGGGAGCAAAGACAATAGTTGAGAAAATCCTTCCTGTAATCGACAATTTCGAGAGAGGTCTTGCAGCAGTACCGGATGATAAGAAGGATGATCCTTTTATCACAGGTATGGATAAGGTCTACAAGCAGATGCTCACAGAGCTTGATGCTGCAGGTGTAAAGCCAATAGAGTGCGTAGGACAGGAGTTTGATCCTGATTTCCACAATGCAGTGATGCAGGTTGAAAATGATGAGCTTGAGTCAGGCACCGTAGCACAGGAGCTTCAGAAGGGCTATATGTACAAGGATTCAGTGGTACGCCACAGCATGGTATCGGTAGTACAGTAATGATGTGTACATCTATCCGGCATGGCAGTGAATCAGATTTATATGAATGCAGACAGCATTTAAGGGATTCATGTGAGACAACGGATGGTTACAAATATATTAAACATGTAAAAACACTATATTTAATAGGAGGAAAATAAAATGGGCAAAATCATTGGTATTGATTTAGGAACAACAAACAGCTGCGTAGCAGTTATGGAAGGTGGAAAACCTACAGTTATAGCAAACCAGGAGGGTGCAAGAACCACACCTTCAGTAGTTGCTTTCACAAAGACAGGAGAGAGACTTATCGGTGAGCCTGCAAAGCGTCAGGCAGTTACAAATGCTGAGAAGACAATTTCTTCTATCAAGAGACATATGGGTACAGATTACAAGGTGCAGATTGATGACAAGAGCTACAGCCCACAGCAGATTTCAGCTATGGTACTTCAGAAGTTAAAGGCTGATGCAGAGGGATACCTTGGTGAGAAGGTTACAGAGGCAGTTATCACAGTACCTGCTTACTTCAACGATGCTCAGCGTCAGGCTACAAAGGATGCCGGCAAGATTGCAGGTCTTGATGTAAAGCGTATAATCAACGAGCCTACAGCAGCAGCACTTGCTTATGGTCTTGACAATGAGAAAGAGCAGAAGATTATGGTTTATGACCTTGGTGGTGGTACATTTGATGTATCTATCATCGAGATTGGTGACGGAGTAATCGAAGTATTATCTACAAACGGTGATACACACCTTGGTGGTGATGATTTCGATAACAAGGTAACACAGTGGATGATTGACGAGTTCAAGAAGGCAGAGGGTGTTGATCTTTCTACAGACAAGATGGCACTCCAGAGATTAAAGGAAGCTGCTGAGAAGGCAAAGAAGGAGCTGTCTTCAGCTACTACTACAAACATCAACCTTCCATTCATCACAGCTACAGCAGAGGGACCAAAGCATTTCGATATGACTCTTACAAGAGCAAAATTCGATGAGCTGACACATGACCTCGTAGAGAGAACAGCAATCCCTGTACAGAACGCTATGAAGGATGCAGGCGTTACAAATGCAGACCTTGGACAGGTATTACTTGTAGGTGGTTCTACACGTATTCCGGCCGTACAGGACAAGGTAAAGCAGATGACAGGAAAAGAGCCAAGCAAGTCTCTTAACCCTGATGAGTGCGTAGCAATCGGTGCTTCTATCCAGGGTGGTAAGCTTGCAGGAGATGCCGGTGCAGGCGAAGTACTTCTCCTTGATGTTACTCCACTTTCTCTTTCAATCGAGACAATGGGTGGTGTTGCTACAAGACTTATCGAGAGAAATACAACTATTCCTACAAGAAAGAGCCAGATATTCTCTACAGCCGCTGATAACCAGACAGCCGTTGATATCAACGTAGTACAGGGTGAGAGACAGTTCGCCCGCGATAATAAATCACTCGGACAGTTCAGACTTGATGGTATCCCACCAGCACGTCGTGGAGTTCCACAGATTGAGGTTACATTCGATATTGATGCAAATGGTATCGTAAATGTGTCTGCAAAGGATCTTGGAACAGGAAAAGAGCAGCACATCACAATCACAGCAGGATCTAATATGTCTGATGATGAGATTGATAAGGCTGTTAAAGAGGCTGCTGAGTTTGAGGCACAGGATAAGAAGAGAAAAGAAGCAATCGATGCAAGAAATGATGCTGAGAGCTTTGTATTCCAGACAGAGGATGCATTAAAGCAGGTTGGAGATTCTGTTGATGCCGCTGATAAGTCAGCAGTTGAGGCTGATATCGCAGCAGTTAAGTCATTCCTTGATGCACATAAAGAGGCTGAGGCTATGACAGAGGCTGATGTTGCAGAGCTTAAGGCCGCACAGGAGAAGCTCACACAGAGTGCTCAGAAGGTATTTGCAAAGATGTATGAGCAGGCTCAGGCAGCGCAGGGAGCAGCAGGAGCAGGACCTGACATGAATGCAGGAGCAGCAGGAGCAGCAGGACCTGATATGAATGCAGGCGCTTCAAACGGTGCAGATGATGATGTCATCGACGCAGATTTCAAGGAAGTATAATTAAACAGATGCTGCCATAATGATATGAGAATTAATGACCTGTAATTTGGGTTATCAATCAAAGCATCATAATGGCTGCGTAAGTAAAATTACTCGCAAGGTTGGCCGCTTGGCCGGCCTTGCGAATTAGTTGTATAATAAAAGGAATTTTCAATTATGGCAGAAAAAAGAGATTATTATGAGGTATTAGGAGTATCTAAGACCGCTACAGATGCAGAGATTAAAAAAGCCTTCAGACAGCAGGCAAAGAAATATCATCCTGACATTCATCCGGGTGATAAAGAGTGTGAGGAGAAGTTTAAGGAGGCTCAGGAGGCCTATGCCGTATTGTCTGATCCGGATAAGAGACGCCAGTATGATCAGTTCGGTCATGCAGCATTTGATGGCACAGGCGGCGGAGCCGGTGGCTTTGATTTCTCAGGCATGGATATGGGGATATTTTTGGTGACATTTTCGGAGATTTCTTCGGAGGTGGAAGAAGCAGTGGCAGAAGAAATGGTCCTGCACAGGGTGCAAATGTCCGTCTCAGTGTAAGAATTTCTTTTGAGGAAGCTATATTTGGCTGCACAAAGGAGCTTGAATTCAACTATAAGGAGACATGCTCTACCTGTGGCGGCAACGGAGCTAAGCCGGGCACATCTCCTGAGACATGTACCCAGTGTAATGGTACAGGTAAGGTTGTCAGACAGAGTCAGTCTCTGTTTGGTGTAGTGCAGAATGTCACAACATGTCCATCCTGCGGTGGTTCGGGCAAGGTAGTAAAGGATAAGTGTCCTACATGTCACGGTACAGGCTACAATACCAAGAAGGTCAGAAAGACTGTTGAGATTCCAGCCGGTATAGATAATGGACAGTGTGTCAGAATACGTGAATACGGCGAGCCGGGCATAAATGGCGGACCGCGTGGAGATCTTCTTGTTGAAGTTATTGTTTCAGGCAGCAGGGATTTTGAGCGTCAGGATGTTAATATCTTTTCAAAGGCATCCATCTCGTATGCTATTGCAGCCTTAGGTGGAGATATAAGAATCAAGACTGTTGATGGAGATATTATATACACAGTTGCACCGGGTACACAGACAGGTACACGTATCCGCTTAAAGGGCAAGGGTGTTCCTTCAACAAGAAATAAAGCAATAAGAGGTGACCATTATGTCACACTTGTTGTCAATACGCCTACAGGTCTGTCTAAGGATGCTAAGGAGGCTCTTAAGAAGTTTGATGAGCTTTCAGGCGGTTCTCTGACCAAGGAGGGCGGAGCTTCTACTGATTCTAAAAAGAAAAAAGGATTTATGGATAAGCTCAAGGAGTCTTTGGACGATCTGTAAATAGATGATCTGTAATAGATGTCCTATAATATATGTCCCGCCATGTGTGGCGGGGCATTTTTTAGGCTATTTTTACGTATAAAAAAATGGGGCTTTTATACAGCACATTTTTATGGTATTATATGAGATAAGTTGTGGAGGCAGTCGTATGACTGCCTTGTAAAATGTACGGAAATGTTTTGAAATAAAACTGTATTTATACTATATATCTATTTTATTAAGAGAGGATTTTTATATGAAGTGGAAGAAATACACGATTGAGACAACAACCGCGGCTGAGGATTTCATGAGCAGCATGCTTATGGAGCTTGGTATCGAGGGAATCGAGATTGAGGACAATATTCCCCTGACCAAAGAGGACCAGGCGGATATGTTTATTGATTTTCTGCCGGAGCTGCCTCCGGATGAGGGCATAAGCCATGTCAGCTTTTATATTGAGGATGATGGCAGTGATCAGTCAGATATGCTTAGAAAGGTAAAGCTTGGACTTGAGGATTTAAGAGATACTGTTGATGTGGGAAGCGGTGTAATTTCGTCATCTGAGACAGAGGATCTCGACTGGATTAATAACTGGAAGAAGTATTTTTCATCATTTACAATCGGTGATATATTGATTAAGCCTACATGGGAAGAGGTAAAGCCTGAGGATGCGGATAAATTTATGATAGAAATTGATCCGGGAATCTCCTTTGGTACAGGAAAGCACGAGACAACACAGCTTTGTATCAAGCAGCTTATCAAGTATATTGAGGGCGCAAAGGAAGCACCTACAGTGCTTGATGTGGGCTGTGGAAGCGGAATCCTTTCAATTGTAGCTTTAAAGCTTGGTGCAAAGGAGGTTGTAGGTACTGACCTTGATGCTGACTGCATGATTTCTACGCGTGACAATATGCAGGTCAATCATCTGGATGAGAAGCTTGGCACGTTTTATGTCGGCAATCTCATAGATGATACAGAGCTTCAAAAGAAGGTCGGTACAGAAAAATATGATATCGTTGTTGCAAATATCCTTGCTGATGTCATCATTCCTATGGCACCTGTTATTCCTGACAGGTTAAAGGAAGGCGGATATTTCATCACATCGGGTATCATAGATTTCAAGGAAAATGAAGTTAAAGAGGCTATCGAAGCAGCGGGGCTTAAGGTGATAGAAATCAATCATCAGGGTGAATGGGTCAATATCACTGCGCAGAAGCTGACTAAATAGTTTGGTGGATTATGTATCAGTTTTTTGTAGAGGAAGAGCAGGTTCATTCTGACAGCATCTCAATCACCGGAGGTGACGTAAATCACATAAAGAATGTACTGCGCATGAAAAACGGGGAAAAAATAAGAGTAAGCTCAAAATCCGGACAGGCATATTTCTGTCACATATCATCGGTTCTGGATGATGAGGTCATCGCAGCTATTGACAGTGCAGATGAGACAGGCACAGAGCTTGACAATCACATCGTGCTGTATCAGGGGCTGCCAAAGGGCGATAAGATGGAGCTTATTATTCAAAAGGCTGTGGAGCTTGGTGTATCTGAGATAGTACCGGTTGCCATGAAAAACTGTGTGGTAAAGCTGGATGAAAAAAAGGCAGCAAAAAAGCTGCAGAGATGGCAGGCTATTGCTGAGAGCGCAGCAAAGCAGTCAAAGCGCACTGTGATTCCCACTGTGAAGCAGCCGGTTACATACAAGGAAGCTTTGAAAATCGCTTCAGAGCTTGACAGCACGCTGGTGCCATATGAGAATGAGCGTGGCATGGATGCGACAAGAGAGATAATGGGGCAGCTTAAGGCTGGTCAGACTATCGGTGTTGTCGTGGGTCCTGAGGGCGGCTTTGCACCGGAGGAGATAGCACTTGTGGATGAGCATGCTACAATGCACAGAATAAGCTTGGGACGCAGGATTTTACGCACGGAGACAGCAGGACTTGCTGCACTTGCCATGCTTGTATACAATTTGGATGTATAGACAATAGAGATACTTAACAGTTAAGAAGTAGAAGTTAGGAGCAAAAATGGAAGCATATTTGGATAATTCTGCCACAACCAGATGTTCAAAAGCAGCGGCAGATATAGTTTATAAGCTGCTTACAGAGGATTACGGTAATCCTTCATCACTTCATATGAAGGGCGTTGAGGCAGAAAATTATATTAATGATGCTAAGAAAAAGATTGCAAAGACACTCAGGGTGCAGGACAAGGAGATACTATTTACATCCGGCGGCACAGAGTCGAATAATACTGCAATAATAGGTGCTGCAATGGCCAATAAGCGTGCAGGAAGGCATATCATCACATCTTCTGTAGAGCACGCATCGGTTTTGTCTGTGATGCAGTTTCTGGAGGAGCAGGGCTTTGAAATCACATATCTGCCTGTAAACCATGACGGCGTGATAAGTGTTGAAGAGCTGAAAAATGCTGTAAGGGAGGATACAATTCTTGTATCGCTTATGCATGTAAACAATGAGATTGGCGCAGTCATGCCGATTGAGGAGGCGGGAGCAGCTATAAAAGAGAAAAATCCTGCCGCACTTTTTCATGTGGATGCCATACAGTCCTACGGCAAGCTTGAAATCAGACCAAAGCGCATGAATATAGACATGCTTTCAGTCAGTGGACACAAGATTCACGGACCAAAGGGCAGCGGATTTTTATATATAAAGGACAAGACTAAAATCAAGCCGATTATATACGGAGGCGGCCAACAGAAGGGCATGCGCTCAGGTACGGAAAATGTTCCTGCATATGCAGGTCTTGGAGTGGCAGCAGAGGAAATTTACACGGATTTTGATAAAAAAATAGCACATATGTATGAGCTTAGGGATCATTTTATAGAGTCAGTGCAGCGTATTGACGGAGTATCGGTAAACGGACGCATAGACCATACAAATGCACCTCATGTGGTAAGCGTGAGCGTAGATGGTGTGAGAGCGGAGGTTATGCTTCATACTCTTGAGGACAGGCAGATATATGTGTCTGCAGGAAGTGCATGTTCATCAAACAAACCGGCAATCAGTTCAACACTAAAGAGCATAGGGCTTAAGCCGTCACTTTTGGATTCCACGATCAGATTCAGCTTTTGCGTGAATACCACACAGGAGGAAATTGATTACGCTGTATCAGTTATGGCAGAGGTGATACCAATGCTGCGAAGATATACAAGGCGCTAATGAGCTGCAAAGAGATCGCAGGTATTAGCATAGCCGGTAACCATGAAGGGCTAAAAAAGTTACGCATACAATGAAATATTAAGTAATTAAAAATAATAAATAAAACCAATAAATAAAACCAGAACAGGAGAGTTACATGTACAAGACATTTTTGATCAAGTATGCTGAGATTGCGATAAAGGGCAAAAACAGATACATTTTTGAAGACGCGCTCGTTAAGAATATCAAATATCAGCTTCGCAATGTGGATGGAAGCTTCGAGGTAAGAAAGGAAAGCGGACGTGTGTACGTTGAGACAGACGGAGACTATGATTATGACGAGACAGTTGCCACATTGTCAAGAATTTTTGGTATCGTGGGTATCTGTCCGGTTGAGCTGCATGAGGATGAGGGCTTTGACAAGCTCTGTGAAGCAGTTATCGAGCATATCAACCATGTATACAAGGATAAGAGCTTTACCTTCAAGGTAAATGCGAGACGTGCCAGAAAGAACTATCCGATGACCTCCATGGAGATAAATGCTGCAGTCGGTGAAAAGGTGCTAGAGGCATTTCCTGAGACAAGGGTAGATGTTCATAATCCACAGGTTATGATCAATATCGAGATCAGACCTATGATAAATATTTATTCAGAGGAGATTCCCGGACCGGGCGGTATGCCGCTTGGCACAGCAGGAAAGGCAATGCTTCTTCTCTCAGGTGGAATCGACAGCCCGGTTGCAGGATACATGATTGCAAAGCGAGGCGTGGTAATCAATGCCACATATTTCCATGCACCGCCATATACGAGTGAGAGAGCAAAGCAGAAGGTTGTAGACCTTGCAAAGAAGGTTGCCAGATATTCGGGCAGGATAAAGCTGCATGTTGTCAATTTTACCGATATACAGCTTGCCATATATGAGAAATGTCCTCATGATGAGCTGACCATCATCATGCGCAGATACATGATGAAGATAGCAGAGCACTTTGCCGATGAGGATAAATGCTTAGGCCTTATCACAGGTGAGAGCATCGGACAGGTTGCAAGCCAGACAATGCAGTCACTTGCTGCAACAAACGAGGTGTGCCATATGCCTGTATACAGACCTCTCATTGCCATGGACAAGAATGATATCATTGATATATCAAACAAAATTGATACCTATGAGACATCGATTCTTCCGTATGAGGACTGTTGTACTATTTTCGTAGCAAAGCATCCTGTTACAAAGCCGAATATAAACAGGATTAAGAAGTCTGAGGAAAGACTTAACGATGTGATAGATGAGCTTATGAAGACAGCTATAGATACTACAGAAGTGATTATGGTGGATGCTGAGTAATCAGTGCCACCTTAGAGCAAAATAAAAAGGACCTGAGCTTCAGGTCCTAATTAATCAAATCATTGTGTCTGTATTACTTGGCTTCGTCGATGATATATGGCTTTAATACTTCCATAATCTCGTCAAGTCCGGTTTCTGTATGTATAGCGAGCTCTATTGGCTTAGAGAGGTCTAGGCTGAAGATACCCATAATTGATTTAGCATCAATGACATATCTGCCCGATATTAAATCAAAATCGAAATCAAACTGAGTAATAGCGTTAACGAATGATTTTACTTTCCCAATGGAATTTAATGAAATCTGTACTGTTTTCATATTGAAAACCTCCTTAAATAACTACTGTCATATAGATAGTAATAGTTTTTTAAGGAAAAGTCAATTAAATAGGAGTAAAAAAATAAAATGAAAAAAGCAGCCTTACATAATTTAGGATGTAAAGTAAATGCATATGAGACAGAGGCCATGCAGCATCTGCTTGAGGAGGCGGGCTATGAGATAGTTCCATTCACACAAAAAGCTGATGTGTATGTCATAAATACATGCTCAGTCACCAACATGGCTGACAGAAAATCCAGACAGATGCTTCACAAGGCAAAGAAAAATAATCCGGACTCAATAGTTGTGGCAGCCGGCTGCTATGTGCAGACAAGTGAAAAAGAGGTATTAAACGACTTATCGGTGGACATAGTCATCGGAAATGACAGAAAGCATGACCTTGTAAGGCTGCTTGAGGAATACTCTTTGGACAGTGTAAACGATACCGTGGACGATATAAATGACGGAAAGCATGATTTTGAGGAGCTCTTTATAGACCAGACAAAGGAGCACACGAGAGCCTTCATCAAGGTGCAGGACGGCTGTAATCAGTTTTGCAGCTATTGTATCATTCCGTATGCCAGAGGACGTGTCAGAAGCCGTAGGTTTGAAAATGTAATAGCAGAGGTTGAAAGGCTCGCGGCAAACGGCTTCAAGGAGGTTGTGCTGACAGGTATCCATCTAAGCTCATACGGTGTGGATTTTGAGGAAGCTGTAGGCCTTCTTGAGCTGATACAGGCAGTGAACGCAGTAAAGGGCATAGAGCGCATCAGGCTTGGGTCACTTGAGCCTAAGATTGTGACAGAGCACTTTGCGAGCGAGCTTTCAAAGCTTGATAAAATATGTCCTCATTTCCATCTGTCGCTTCAGAGCGGCTGCGATGCAACACTTAAGAGGATGAACAGAAAATATACCACTAAAGAGTACGAGAGAGGCTGTGAGCTTTTGCGTAAATATTTTGTTCATCCGGCCATCACAACCGATGTGATTGTGGGATTTCCCGGTGAGACAGAGGAGGAGTTTGAACAGACTAAGGCATATCTTGAGCATATACATTTTTATGAGATGCATATCTTTAAGTACTCAAAGCGAAAAGGCACCCGCGCAGCAGTAATGCCTGACCAGATAGATGAGCAGATTAAGGCGGCACGAAGCGAAAAGCTCATAGCACTCGGTCATGACATGTCTAAGGAGTTCAGGAAATTCTATATCGGAAAGAATGAGGAGGCGCTTTTTGAGGAAAAGGCCGTAATCGGTGATAAAGAATACTTTGTCGGATATACTAAGGAATATGTCAAGGTCGCTAAGGAAACTGACGAAAACCTTGAAAATCAGATAGTTTCAGGCCGTATATCGGGTATGCTTACAGACGAAATATTACTCTTCGAATAATAAAAGGTTGTAATTTTATTACATTTATAATAAAATAATATTACAAGAAGGGCGAAACGTATGGAAAAAAATATTAACAACACACAATTTTTTACAGTTCAAAAGGAGCCTGAGCTTCAGGTAAGCGATGTACTTGAGATTGTGTACAAGGCATTAAAGGAAAAGGGCTACAATCCTGTTAATCAGATTGTTGGATATATTATGTCCGGAGATCCAACATATATCACAAGCCACAATAACGCGAGAAGTCTCATCATGAAGGTTGAGAGAGACGAGCTTGTGGAGGAGGTTCTCAAGACATACATTGAGAACAGCGCATGGGATTAATATGAGGATATTAGGTCTTGATTTTGGTTCAAAGACAGTCGGAGTAGCGGTGAGCGACGAGCTCTTAATCACAGCACAGGGCGTTGAGATAGTGCGCAGGAAGTCGCCATCCAAGCTCAGACAGACTTTGGCACGTATTGAGGAGATTATTGCGGAGTACAAGGTGGACAGGATTGTGCTCGGCTATCCTAAAAACATGAATAACACGGAAGGAGAACGCTGCGAGAAGACGAAGGAGTTCGGGGATATGCTTGCAAGGCGCACAGGTCTTGAGGTCATATACTGGGATGAGCGTCTTACGACAGTCGCAGCCGACCGTTCTATGATGGAAACCGGCATACGCAGGGAGAATCGCAAGGAGTTTGTTGATGAGATAGCAGCGATTTTTATTTTGCAGGGATATTTGGATTATCTGTCAAATAGTCGGTCTTAGTTTTTATGCAGAAAATTAAATTTACTGATCCGCAGACCAATGATGTTGTCGAGTTTGCGGTTGAAGAAGAGACAACACTTAATGGAACACGATATCTTTTAGTTTCCGAAGGAGAAGAAAGCGGAGACTGTGAAGCATATATTTTAAAAGAAGTAAGCACAAAGGATGAAGAGGTGCTTTATCAGATGGTTGAAGACGATGTTGAGTTTTCGGCTATTGCTAAGGTATTTTCTGAGCTTACGGATGATGACACTGCACTTGAATATTAGGATTGCAGTTGTACGTGAAATAAATTTGGAGGTAATATTTTGAAGAAAACAGAAAAACAGAATACAGGTAAGCTTAAGATTATTCCACTTGGAGGATTAGAGCAGATTGGAATGAATATTACTGCCTTTGAGTATGAGGACAGTATTATTGTAGTAGATTGCGGATTATCATTCCCTGAGGACGATATGCTGGGAATAGATTTGGTTATCCCTGATATCACATATCTTAAGGAGAACATCGATAAGGTCAAGGGATTCTTTATCACTCATGGACATGAGGATCATATCGGTGCTATTCCTTATGTGCTTAAGGAGATAAATGTACCGATATACGCTACAAAGCTTACCATCGGAATTATTGACAGAAAGCTTGAAGAGCATGGCATGCTCAAGACTGTCAAGAGAAAAGTCGTAAAATACGGACAGCATATCAACCTTGGCTGCTTCAGGGTTGAGTTTATAAAGACTAACCACAGTATCCAGGATGCGGCAGCGCTTGCTATCTATTCACCGGCAGGTATAGTTGTTCATACAGGCGATTTCAAGGTGGACTATACACCTGTATTTGGAGATGCAATCGACCTTGCAAGGTTTGGTGAGATTGGAAAGAAGGGCGTGCTCGCGCTTATGTGCGACAGTACCAATGCAGAAAGACCGGGCTTCACACAGTCTGAGAAGTCTGTCGGAAAGGTATTGGACGGCATCTTTGAGGATCACAGGAAAAACAGAATTATCATTGCTACATTTGCATCAAATGTAGACCGTGTGCAGCAGATTATCAACTGTGCGGAGAAGTACGGCAGAAAGGTAGCCATCGAGGGACGAAGCATGGTAAATATCATTTCCATAGCCTCAGAGCTTGGCTATCTGTCGCTGCCTGACAATATTCTTATAGATGTAGAACAGCTTAGAAGCTATCCTGATGAGCAGACTGTCATCATCACGACAGGAAGCCAGGGAGAGTCAATGGCAGCTCTTTCACGTATGGCAAACGGTACCCACAGAAAGGTATCCATAAAGCCAAACGATACCATTGTATTCAGCTCAAACCCTATACCGGGAAATGAGAAGTCGGTTACAGGTATCATCAATGAGCTCATGATGAAGGGTGCAGATGTTATATTCCAGGATGTCCATGTTTCCGGCCATGCGTGTCAGGAGGATATAAAGCTTATTTATTCTCTTGTCAATCCAAAGTACGCAATCCCTGTTCATGGAGAGTACAAGCATCTTGTGGCACAGGCAAAAATAGCCGAGCAGCTCGGATATGATACAGACCACATCAAGATCCTTTCATCAGGAGATGTGCTTGAAATCAATGAGGACGGTGCCAAGGTGACAGGCAGAGTGCATGTGGGCAATGTCATGGTCGATGGACTCGGTGTAGGAGATGTAGGAAATATCGTGCTCCGTGACAGACAGCGTCTGGCTGAGGACGGAATCATCATCGTTGTGATGACACTTGAGGCAGGCTCAGGACAGCTGCTTGCAGGTCCTGATATAGTATCGAGAGGATTTGTATATGTGCGCAATTCTGAGAGCCTGATGGATGAGGCGAAATGCGTGCTGGATGACACAATGGAGCGTCTGACAGACAACAATGTGACAGACTGGGGCAAGATAAAGACAGAGGTAAAGGATGCATTGGGAGACTTTGTTTGGAAGGAAACAAAGAGAAGACCGATGATTATACCTATAATTATGGAAGTGTAGGAACAGCTTATGGATTTTAACAAGGCTTTATTTGGTTTTATAAGGGTTGCTTTTTCAATAATGATTGCTCTTTTAGTGCTGTTTGCGGGCATAAAAATCTGCAGCATCTGCTATGATTTTGGCTACAGAGTTTTTACTGAGCCTGCCATGACAAATGGCGATGGTCAGGATGTACTCGTTCAGGTGGAAAAGGGCATCTCCGCAGAGGAGCTTGGACAGCTTTTAGAGGACAAGGGCCTTGTAAGGGATCACAATTTATTTTATCTCCAGCTTAAGCTGTCTGCTTACTCAGGACATATAAAGCCAGGGATATACACACTCAACACTTCAATGACGGCAAAGGATATGATGGTAATCATGTCCTCCGACAAGAGCGATGAAGAACAGACACAGACTACGGAGCCTTCGGATACACAGTAATTATCCGTTAAGCGCATTTGTGTCAATAATTAGATTAGGAAATACAAGAATGATAGTTGATGAGAGACTTGTCACATATATCAATTCCTTGGACAGAGGCAACACGCCTGTATTAGATGAGATAGAGAAGGAAGCCTTAAGAGACTTCGTTCCGATTATCAGAAAAGAGATGCAGAGCTTTTTAAAGCTGCTTCTTGCAATGCAAAAACCAATGCGTATTCTCGAGGTGGGAACAGCGGTTGGTTTTTCTGCCGTTTTGATGGCAGAGTATGCACCGAAGGGTTGTCAGATAGTGACGATTGAAAATTACGAAAAAAGAATACCTATCGCAAAGGCCAACTTTGAAAGAGCCGGGAAGCAGGAGCAGATTACACTCTTAGAGGGCGATGCAACAGAAATACTTCCACAGCTTGAAGGACAGTTTGACATGATATTTATGGACGCGGCAAAGGGACAGTATATCAACTTTATGCCGCAGGTGCTTCGTCTTTTAAAGACAGGCGGGGTGCTGGTGTCCGACAATGTGCTGCAGGATGGCGATATTATAGAATCGCACTATATCGTTGAGCGCAGAAACCGTACCATCTACAAGCGTATGAGGGAGTATCTCTACGAGCTTACACACTCCGATGAGCTGGTGACGGCAGTGATGCCTATAGGTGATGGAATTACGGTGTCAACAAAGATTTGATGAATACAAAACTGTATGGGAGAAAAAATGAGAAAAATAGAATTACTTTGTCCGGCGAGCAGCCTGGAGGTACTTAAGATAGCAGTTATATATGGAGCTGATGCAGTTTACATCGGTGGAGAGGCATTTGGACTCAGGGCCAAGGCTAAGAATTTCTCAATGGAGGAGATGGCAGAGGGCGTGGCCTTTGCGCATGCTCACGGTGTGAGAGTGTATGTTACTGCCAATATTTTGGCTCACAACTATGACCTTGACGGAGTGCGTGAATATTTTACAGAGCTTCACAATATGAAGCCGGACAGACCTGATGCACTGATCATTGCAGACCCGGCAGTTTTCATGATTGCAAAGGAGGTCTGCCCGGAGATAGAAAGACATGTCAGCACACAGGCCAACAACACGAACTACGGCACATATCAGTTCTGGTGGAATCTCGGAGCCAGCCGCGTGGTGACAGCCAGAGAGCTTTCGCTTAAGGAGATAAAGGAGATAAGAGGGCATATAGATGACAGGATGGAGATAGAGACCTTCGTGCACGGAGCAATGTGTATCTCATATTCCGGCCGATGCCTGCTTTCCAACTATTTCACAGGCCGTGATGCGAATAAAGGCGCGTGCACACATCCGTGCCGCTGGAAGTACTCTGTTGTGGAGGAAAAGCGCCCGGGTGAGTATCTGCCGGTATACGAGAATGAGCGTGGCACATATATCTTCAACTCAAAGGATCTGTGCATGATAGAGCATATTCCGGATCTGATTGATGCAGGAATAGACAGCTACAAGATAGAGGGACGTATGAAGACCGCTCTCTATGTGGCAACAGTAGCAAGAACCTACCGCAAGGCGATAGATGATTATCTTGAGTCACCTGAAAAATACGAGGCAAATATGCCATGGTACTTAGAGCAGATAAAGAGCTGTACCTACAGACAGTTTACCACAGGCTTTTTCTACGGAAAGCCTTCGGAGGAGACTCAGATATACGATAACAATACTTACGAGAAGGGCTACACTTATCTCGGTATCGTAGGTGCACCAAATGAAAAAGGTCTCTACCGCATGGAGCAGAGAAACAAGTTCTCAGTTGGCGAGCAGATAGAAATCATGAAGCCAAACGGTGACAATGTGCTTGCAACAGTGCTTGCGCTCGTTGATGAGGACGGCAATGAGATGGAATCCTGCCCACATCCACAGCAGGTATTCTATGTAAAGCTGTCAGAGACACCTGATGAGTTTGATATTTTAAGACGTCAGGAGAATGAGGCTATCGCTTTAGATTAAAATAATTGTTTTTTAGAAATGAATCCGCTATACTAAATTATGGTATTGCGGATTTTTTGTAAAAAAATATATACACATATAGTTTATATATAATTATTTTACTGAAAAAAATGCAGTTTATTGAATTATTACTATCTATTTCATTAGTATATATAAGGAACAGGTTAAATGATAGAACAAATAGCCAATATAATTAGCGATAATAATGAAGAAAAAGAAATAGTATATTTTGGTCTTAAGAGACTAAAGGTGATTTTGATTACCTGTATATTGGTTATAATTACAGGAATGTTATTACATGAAATAAGTCAAACCATTCTGTATATAGCTTGCCTTTTACCATTACGTCAGAATGCAGGTGGCTATCATATGCAAAAGATATGGAAATGCTCTATTTTCTCATATATCATTTTAGTATTAATGATTTTCTATTTAAAATACGTTGAATTGAATGTTGGAGTAAATGTGATTCTATTAATTAGTTCTATAATAATTATATCTATACTCTCACCAGTTTGTAATAAGAATCATTATTTGGATAACATGGAGAAAAAAGTATATGGACGGCGTGCAAGGCTTGTTTGCTATATTGAAGGTTTAATATTTATATTCTTTATTTATTTAAAAAAATGGTATAAGATAATTGTAATGGCAGAAGTAACTACTGCTGTATTATTGATAATAGGAAAAATACAAGAAAAAATAATAGAAAGAAAAGCTATCAATGATTTATAAAGTGGCAATATGTGATGACGAGATTAATCAGTGCGCTGTACTCGAAAAAATAATTATTGAATATTTTAATAACAGAGCTGAAAAATGCGAGGTTGAAGTATGGTATGATTCTATGTCATTATGCAGAGACATAAAAGAATTCAATCCGCAGATACTTTTTCTGGATATTGAGTTACCGGGTGATAATGGGGTTTATGCAGGAAAATATATAAGGGAAACGCTTCATAATGACAGGATGAATATTGTGTTTATTTCTCATAAAACAAGCTATGCTATGGAGCTTTTTCAAATTCATCCATATGATTTTCTTATAAAACCGATAGATGATAATGTTTTGTATGATACCATGACTAAAATATTACAACTTGAAGATGTGCAGAAAAAAGAATTCAGATATACATATAATAAGACAGGATATTCTATTCCATATGGTGAAATTATGTTGTTTTCCAGTAGAAATAAAACTATTACTATATGCAAAACCGATGGTGAAAGTGTATCTTATTATGGAAAACTTAGTGATATTGTATCAAATCTTCCGTTTCAGTTTGTCTGCATAAGCAAGTCATATATAGTCAATATAAAATGTATTAAATCATGGAAAAGTGATGCTGTTTTACTGAAAAATGGTATGGAAATAAGTATAGCACAGTCTAAAAGGGCTTCATTTAAGCAAGCAATTTTTAACTATGGAAGGAGTAAGGAAGTGATATGACTTTTGAAAAAGCAATGGTTATTTTGTTTACAAAGGTAGCTCAGACTGTTATTGCAGAAAGATTTACTCATACTTTTTTTGATAATGATGGAAACAGAGTGCGAAAGGTATTTGCATATTTATTTAGTGTTTTTATAGCGATATTTGTAAACTTGTTTTTTTATAAACCGATATTTAATTTCCTTAGTATTTTCTTAGGGCTGTCAGCAATTGCTTTATCATATAATGGTACGATAAAAAGAAAATGTATATTTGTTTTTTATATTTTGGCAGTAAGCTGTCTCATAGATTTAGTAGTAAGTGCATTTTTGATAAAGCCCTTTGGATATGATGGATATTCAGCTTTTGTAAGTATATTTGCTCTTTTATTATTGCATGCTGCACAGTTGATTACAGAAAGATTTTTTGGAAATGATTTAGGCATAGAGCTGAATAATCGTTATTGGTTGTTTATTATTGCGTCGTTATTAGTATGTATTATAACATCAATAGTAATATTTATGGATAAAACCGTGTCATCATTTTCTCTTTCGTTAGTCTGCGGAGCATTTCTGCTTGTGAATATTATTATTTCATATCTGATGGATGATCTTGTTAAGTCTTCTCAGAAGGCTTTGGAAAATCAGGTACTTAGAGATCAGGTTAGTTCTTATGAAAGAGAGATTATGCTTCAGAATGAAAACATGGAGGCATTAAGATCATTTCGACATGATATGAAACGTCATTTTGCAGAGATTTCGGTGCTTGCTTCAACAGGCGAAATAGAACAGATAAAAAATTATGTGTCAGCTATGGAGAATAATCTTGTAGAATCAAGGCGGCTGGTTGATTCGGGTAATACGGCGCTTGATACAGTTTTAAATTATATGCTTCAGCGTGCGGTGGATAAGAAAATTCAGTTGAATGTAAAAGTTGTGGTTCCGAGTGATTTAAAATTATCGGCATATGATATGAATATTATTTTTGGAAACCTTTTGGAGAATGCGATAGAGGCACAAAAAGATGTAAAAAATCCAAGCATAGATTTGGAAATTAATTATTTAATGGATTCACTTGTTGTTGAGATTAGTAACAGGTGTTTACAAAAAGTGATATTTAAAGGGGGATTGCCGATTACGACAAAACAATCTGTAAGAGAACATGGTTATGGATTAAAGAATGTAAAGAAAGTGCTTGATAAATATATAAGCACACTGGATTTTGAGTGTTCAGATGAACGGTTCACCGTGAAAATATTGATGAAAATTTAATAAATTCACCTTGAAAAGTACTAATTTCGCCTTTTGCATTCGGAGTAATTTGTTTTATGTATAATATTATCAAAAAGGGAGGGGCACTATGAAGAAAAAACGCATATTAATCGCATCAATCATCTTCATACTTATCATCTGTATTGTGACTGCGGTTTTTATAATAAAGAATAGAAACCGCAGTACATCCAATACAATGTACACATATGGCTCTGGAGATGTACGATGTAATTATTCAGAAGACAATGTACTGTATCTTGATGATTCCGGAATACTGCATCTCATCGATACGGCATCAGGCAAGGACATGGTCTATTGCGATAAGCCCAACTGCACACATGAAGGATTCTCGGGCTCCAATGAGAAGCCCTCATGTCCTGCAGCTTTTTATGGTTTAGAAGGAGCCGGAACGGTGCTTTACAATGACCATCTTTATTATGTAGGAAATATGTCGGATGAAGATATGACAGTTCAATATCTGTATGTTATGGACTCAAACGGTGAGAATCGTAAAAAAGCAGCCAAATTAGAGAATGTTCAGAATGTTACGGCTGTTTTGTACAGGGATAATTATGTTATAGGAGCTTACAGTAACAGAATAGAGCTTAATGATGAAGGACAGATTGTAAATGATGATAAGCCTGAAGCCGGTATTTTTGTTATAGATCTCGATAATTACAAGGTGTATATGAGTGATAAGATAACAAGCGAACAGGCAAATATTACGGACATATATTATGAAGACGAAGTAGTGTACTATTCGACTGTGCGGTTTGGAGATGATGTTACAGAGCTGATGATAGAGGAGGGAGCGTCAGATGATGCGGAGTCTTTTGCTTATGATAATATGCTTAATGGAATATATCAATATGATATAGCAGATGAAAAGACAACATGTCTGACGGAAATAGACCATATTAACGATCTTAGGCTGTTAGATGGCGATGGTTATTATTCGTCAAAGGATGGATATTTTGTGTTTGACACCGAAAGCAGACAGACAAGACAGCTTCCGATAGATGCGGATGGAAAAACACAATATGGACCATTAAAAAAGAGCGGAGACTTTTTATATTATGCCCTTTCTGAAGAAAAAAGTGATGAAGTGACATATTATCGCTTGAAGGATGATAAGAGTGAAGAACTGATGAAGCTGTCTACTGAAAAGGCATTTAGCATTGCAAGCATATGCGGTCAGTCGGTATATGTCACATATACAAATGATAACGGAAAGTTGTGCCTTGGGGTAATAAGTCTTGATGAATTGAACAAGGGAGTATTTGAACCAAAGGAATTGAGGTGTTTTGATGATGAAGAATAGTAAGAAAAAGGGTATTTTGATAGCGGTTGCAGTAGCAGTCATTGTTGTTATAGCAGTGGCGGCAGTCTGCCTTAACAGAAAAACGGATAATGCCGGAGCTGTCAGCGAAGGCCGGACAGAGTCGGCTGATAAAACAAAAAAGTCGGATAAAGCTGATAAAGAAGAATCAGAGAACAAAAGAAATTCAGATGCGCAGGTTATAACGTTTGCTATACCTGATATTTGTAAGATTGATAAGAATAATCTAAAGAAGTTCAACGATGCACTTGCTGCGGACGGACATGATTATGAGCTCGAAATCAAAACCTTGTCCTATGACAATTACGGACAGGCTGTTGAGGGAGCCTTGGAAAACGGTAAAACAGATATAGCATTCCTGGGTTTCGGTGATGCTGCCGGAAATAATCCGGTGTATGATCTGGTACGCTCGGATCTGGTCCTGAATCTTGATGATATCTTATCAGGCGATAAAGGAAAAACACTTTATGAGGCTTTTCCAAAGAATCTTTGGGAGATGGTTAAATGCGATAAGCATATTTATTCGATTCCGTCAGCACTTGCAAGTGGTGAGGGAGTAGTTTATGCAGCCTTCAACAGGGATTACGTTTCTGACGATGCGATAAGTGCATGGGATGGCAGCATAGACGGAATATATCAGATACTTCAGGGGGTTAAATGGGATAAAAGTGATACTCCGAGGTTCGAGTATCTCATAAACGGATATAGATTTGATGATATGCTTGGCTGTGAGATAAGAAACGGGCTCTGCTTCGACTATGATACTATGTCTGTTGGAAATCCTTTAGAGTCACAGAAATTTACCGGGTATCTGAGGGTGCTTGACCGGATGAAGAAAGACGGCTATATGTCTGATGATTTGACAAATGAGATAACATATCTCAACAATCCGGGGCTGAATGATGCTCAGATATTAAAAAATATCAAGGCAGGCAATTTTGCGGCTGCTTTATGTGTCGGTAGCGTGGATGAAAATTTCAAAAAGGACAATATCACGGTAAAGGAAGTAAAGACTTACCTTTCATCAAGGATAAACAGCTCCATCGGTGTAGCAAAGAAAGCAAAGGATGCTTCTGCTGTGATGGATTTCCTTAGTCTGTTATATGGAGATGAAAAGTACGGCAATATCCTTTTGTACGGTGAAAAAGATAAGGATTATAAGCTTAAAGATGGCATTGCAGAAGCTTGTGATGGAGGCAGTCTGGATGATGACTATCTGACGAAGCTTAGTCTTAATCTTTTCGTGAATGTTTATCCGACAAAGAACGAGAAATATGTGGACAATCGTAAGAAGGAGTTTTTTGACTTTTATGACAATGCCACATTGTCTCCGTTTATCGGCTTCGAACCGGATACTAAGAATATGGGCAGTATTTCAACAGATTTAGATGATTTCATGACAGGACTGCATGGTGCCACTGTAGATGATACTTTAGACGGTGCCGTACAAAAGCTTACAGCAGATGGAATGGACAGCTATCTTGACAGTGTAAGAAACCAGTGGGAGGAATATAAACAATGACACTTGAATTGGAGGGGCTTACAAAAGTTTATAAGGATAAAACTGCGCTGGATGATGTGTCTTTTTCATTTACACCCGGCATATATGGGCTTTTGGGACCTAATGGAGCCGGTAAATCAACTATGATGAATCTCATTTCTGACAATCTGACTCCATCAAAAGGCCGTGTGCTGCTTGACGGAAGGGGCATAGACGAGCTTGGAAGTGAATACAGGAAGCTTCTCGGATATATGCCGCAGCAGCAGAATATATATCCGGAGCTTAGTCTTAGGCGTTTTCTTTACTTTATGGCATCCCTGAAAGGGTTAAAAAAGAGTGAAGCCGGTAAAGATATAGAGCACTATGTGCGCATGGTAAAGCTTGATGATGTCCTTGGAAAGAAGCTTGGAGCTTTTTCGGGTGGAATGAAGCAGAGAGCACTGATAGCACAGGCACTTATAGGCAATCCCGGCATCCTTATACTGGATGAGCCGACGGCGGGGCTTGACCCAAAGGAGAGAATCAGAATCCGTAATCTGATATCAGAGGTTGCAAAGGACAAGATCGTTATTATTGCGACTCATGTGGTTACGGATGTAGAGTTTATCGCTAAAGAGATAGTTATGTTAAGCAACGGTAAAATAATAAGGAGTGGTTCTCCGTCAAAGCTGCTTAATGAGCTGGATGGAAAGGTATGGAATATTTTTTTATCGGATAATGAGATAGATGAGGTGAACACCGGATATAAGGTGAGCAATATTTCAAGGGATGCAGACGGTGTCATAGCCCGCATTATTGCCGATTCGTATGATGGCAGATGGCAGAAGGAGGCTGTGCGGCCAAATCTTGAGGACTTGTATTTGTATCTTAATGGGGACTGAAAATGGATATAGTAAAAAACGAAATATGTAAACTATTGACTAAAAGAACAGTGCTTATTCTTTTGTTTTTGCTTGTTCTTAATCCTGTTCTTGGACTGTATACCATGAATACCGTAAATGATGATGGGTATACAGATAAGGACTACAGCGCGCTGTATGGCGAAATAAGCAATTACAGCCGTGAGGAGGTTTTGCCGGAAATTGAACAAAGGCAGATGACGGCAGAAACTTACGGCAGGATTAGTCTGTGCAGCAGGGTATACAAGGAAGTAGGAGCATGTCTGTCTTATGATGAGTATCTCGACTCTGTAAATGAAAAGGCTGACGAGATTTCGATTATGAATAAGTTTTCCGGCAATGGAGGCTTCGCAGAGAAAAATGCTGCTAAAACGAGCAGAGTCTACAGTAAGCTTAAAGGTACAGTGCCTGAGGTTATTGATGCATCGGGACTTTTGAATATTACAGACAATGAGCTTACCGACTATGTGGCTGTGATTATGCTTTTTATCATTGCGCTCAATCTTGTGTTTTATGAAAAAAGCGAGAACCAGCTTGCATTGCTTAGAACAACTGCAAGGGGCAGAAGGCAGCTTATGGCGTCAAAGTCATTTGTGATGATTATGGCGGTCATTCTTATCACATTACTGTTGTATGGCATCAATGCAGTCATAAGCATGTGCTTTTACAATCCGATAAATCTGAAAAGTCCGCTTCAAAGTGTTTATCTGTACTATGGCAGTCCGTTTAAGCTTAGTATAGGACAATTTCTGGCATGCTATTTTCCTGTGAAAATAATAAGCTTTATATTGCTTGGCATGTTTTTTATGCTGATATGCGCAGCGCTTGACAATATTATATTTGTGTTCGTTGTTTCTGCAGTGACAGTGGTTATTGAGGCTATCTGCTACACAACGATATCAGGAACCAGCTTCCTAGCCTTCCTTAAGTACATAAATATCATGTATGGAGTCAGGACAGGCAGACTTTTTTCTGATTATGTCAATATCAATCTGTTTGGATATCCGATTAATACCGGGGTATTGTATGGCTTGTTCTGGCTTGTGTGTATAGCTGTATGTATTTTTGCGGTTACAAATTATCTCAATTCGGTGCATGAAAAGAAGCTGCTTTTACTGCCCGGCTTTGCCTGCGGTAAAAATACAGGCTGCCATACATCTTTATTTTTGCACGAATGCTATAAGGCACTTGTTCCGGGAAAAGTGTTACTTATTTTGATTGCAGCAGCTCTTTTTGTGGTATGGTGGAATCCGGCAGAGAAGCTTTCATATGACTCGGTTGATGAGGTGTATTACAAGGAATATATGGACAAATATTATGGACCTTTAACTGCCAAAACCAATGAGCTTCTGGATGAAGAAAGAGCAAAATACGACAGACTGTCAGATAACATTGCTTACGATATGGAGCAGGGGAAGAGTGAAAGCTATATCAATATAAAGTACAAGGATGAACTGAGCAGACAGGAGGCATTCAACAAGCTTACAGCACATGTGGATTATCTTAAGACGTTAAAAGAGGGCTGGCTGTTTTTTGAAAAGGGCTATGATATCCTTACCGACAGAACAGACTTCAAAAACCGTGATACAGCACAGGCATTTGTGTATGTTATTCTCCTAATAGCAATAGCCTGCGGTATATGTGGAGCGGATTATGCAAACCATGAAATCCGTCTTTTAAGGACTACCCGCCGTGGCAGGAAACAGCATATGGGAATCAAATGCATACTTGGTTTTTTAGGCGCTGTCACAGCATTTGCACTTGTATATATTGTGCGGCTGTGCAATGTGCTTTCGGCATATGGCACGCAGGGGCTTAATGCTCCGGCGGCAAGTATGGAGCATCTGTGGCGTGTTTCGCAGAATATATCGGTAGGGCAGTATATACTTATCATAATGCTGATGCGCTTTATAGGGGGATTACTGGTCAGCCTGTTTGTTTTTGCAATGTTTAAATACTTAAGAAGCGGCATGTCTGTGATTATATCATGCATCCTTTTTATTGTGCTGCCACTGGCGCTTGTGGCTTTTGGGGTGACGAATGCGCAGTATATGTTGTTAAATCCGCTGCTTCTTGGAAATATATTCTAAAATATATTTTGAATTCACTAGGAAAAACATTACAGATTGTTCCAATGAAATAGATAAAAAGCATCTGTCTGGAAAACCGGATAGATGCTTTTTACTATAGGACAAAGTTATAATTTTTTATAAAAATCTGTGATGCGGTCCATGCGTGCCCCCATATTCATAAGCAGTGCATCCGCAATAGTAATTGCAGCCATAGCTTCAACAACAACAACAGCACGTGGCACGATAATCGGGTCATGACGTCCCTTGATGGAAATCTCTATATCTTCACCGGATTTATTTACAGTGTGCTGTGTAGCTGCGATTGAAGGAGTAGGCTTTATGGCAGCTCTGAAAATAAGCGGTGAGCCGTCTGTCATGCCGCCGAGAGTACCACCGGAGTGATTTGTCTCTTTTGAAACAGCGCCATCCATCATAATAAAGGCATCATTGTTTGTAAGTCCGGTTGCCTTTGCTGCATCAAAGCCATCGCCGATTTCGAAGCCCTTTACAGCTCCGATAGACATAATAGCTTTTGCCAGATTGGCATCAATTTTCTCGAATACAGGATCACCGAGCCCGACAGGAAGACCTGTGATTACACATTCACACACACCGCCTGAGGAATTGAGTGATTTAAGGCATTCATCCAGATATTCAGAAGCCTTTTGTGCTGCATCGGAATCAGGCATATAAAGTGAATTGTTGTAAATCTCATGGGCATCAAAATTAACCTCATTAATTGTAACAGGACCTATTGATCTGGTGTATGTAAGAAATTTTATGCCAAGGCTCGAGAGCATCTTTACAGCGATAGCACCTGCTGCAACACGGCCTATTGTCTCGCGTCCCGAAGAACGACCTCCGCCTCTGTAGTCTCTGAAGCCGTATTTCTCATCAAAGCAAAAGTCAGCATGTCCCGGACGATAGTATGAAGCAATCTCACTGTAATCCTTTGATTTCTGGTTTTTATTCCACACAACCATAGAAACAGGTGTACCTGTAGTCTTTCCCTCAAACACACCGGAGAGAATTTCAACCGTATCATCCTCCTTGCGTGGAGTAGTGAACTTGGACTGTCCCGGCTTTCTTCTGTTTAAGAATATCTGAATATCCTCCTCACACAGCTCAAGCCCCGCAGGAACGCCGTCCACAACGACACCTAAGCCCTTTCCGTGTGATTCTCCCCATGTTGTTACCTTAAAAATATTTCCGTATGATGAACCTGCCATGATGGTCTCCTTATTATAATAATGGGTAACTATTTAAACCTCTGAGAACAAAAAATGATACATCATGCTTGCATGTAAACAGCATTTTTGGTTTTCAATGTGACTCGAATAGTTACGATAATAAATACATTATAATTAATAGCAAGTTGAATAGTCAAGAAAACTATGATATTATTTTATTTAGATAACTTTCGAACTATGTTTGTGTATAATTATGTGATTAAAGGGTCAAAACGGATATTTACATTTTGGGAGAAATATGGCATAATGCTCTTCCGTGGTTGCGTGGAGATGAGTTCGATGCGGTTATGAACTATCCGCTTGGAGAGAGCATCAAGGATTTCTGGATAGTCAGAAAGATGGGCTGGGTGGATACATATGTGGAGGTTATAGTCAACTGCTCTGATGAGGATATTGAGGTGCCAAAGGACGGCGAGGTACTTTTTGAGAGACATTGCATAGATACCACACTGCTGACCAACGGAATATTAATCAGAAAAATCGTAGGCAATGGCGATAAGTAAAAGAAACAGGAGAATTAAACGAAAATATGGCTAAATATGAGTTACTAAAACAAGAGGGACGTGCCAAGAGAGGTACATTCCATACTGTGCATGGAGATATACAGACACCTGTATTTATGAATGTAGGAACAGTAGGTGCGATAAAGGGCGCTGTCTCTACGGACGATTTAAAGGAGATAAAGTGTCAGGTTGAGCTGTCAAATACATATCACCTGCATGTAAGAACCGGAGACAAAATCATTAAAGAGCTTGGCGGACTGCACAAATTCATGGTGTGGGACAGACCAATCCTTACAGATTCCGGCGGATTCCAGGTGTTTTCACTGGCAGGTCTTCGCAAAATAAAGGAGGAGGGTGTGTACTTCAACTCGCATATTGACGGTGCCAAGATATTTATGGGACCTGAGGAGAGCATGCAGATACAGTCAAACCTCGGCTCCACGATAGCTATGGCGTTTGACGAGTGCCCATCGAGTGTTGCAGACAGACAGTATGTGACAAACTCTGTAAACAGGACCGCGCGCTGGCTTGAGAGGTGCAAAAAGGAGATGGCACGCTTAAACAGCTTACCGGATACTATCAACAAGGAGCAGCTTTTATTCGGCATCAATCAGGGAGCTATTTATGATGATATAAGAATTGACCATGCAAAGCGCATTTCTGAGCTTGAGCTGGATGGATATGCTGTCGGCGGACTGGCGGTAGGAGAGAGCCATGAGGAGATGTACCATATTCTTGATGAAACAGTGCCTCATCTGCCTGTTAATAAGCCTACATACCTGATGGGAGTAGGAACTCCTGCCAATATACTTGAGGGCGTAGAGAGAGGAATCGACTTCTTTGACTGTGTATACCCAAGCAGAAACGGCCGTCACGGACATGTATACACGAATCACGGCAAGCTTAATCTGTTCAACCAGAAGTATCAGAAGGATATGCGTCCTATTGAGGAGGGCTGTAACTGTCCTGCCTGCCGCACATATTCGCGTGCATATATCAGGCATCTTTTAAAGGCAAAGGAGATGCTCGGAATGAGACTGTGCGTGCTCCATAATTTGTATTTCTACAACAACATGATGGAGGAGATAAGGGATTCGCTTGATGCAGGTCGTTTTGCCTCATACAAGGCTGAAAAGCTCTATGGAATGACACAGGGAGAGCAGAGCTAGCAGATAAATATAAAAAATCTCGAAAATGATAAAAAATCCTTGCCGTTAGCACGTTTAACGTGTATTATGGTAATAGTGCTTAGAACACATCAATTATAGAATATTTAGGAGGAACAATTGATGACATCAATTTTAGCAAACGGTCAGGCAGCAGGAACAATTGGAATGATTGTCTGGTTAGTAGTACTTTTCGCAGTTATGTATTTTCTTATGATCCGTCCACAGAAGAAGGAGCAGAAGAAAAAGGAGCTTATGCTTAATGAGGTTGCAACAGGAGACACAGTTCTTACAACAAGTGGATTCTACGGAACAGTTATCGATATCGAGGACGATACTGTAATCGTTGAGTTTGGTAACAACAAGAACTGCCGTATTCCAATGCAGAAGGCAGCTATCGCTGACCTTGAGAAAGCAGAGGATTCAGCTAAATAATGCACATTTGTAAAGCCGTCACATAAGTGGCGGTTTTCTTATTATCCGCATCTCTTGCAATAATAATAAAAAACTGTTATTATAGTATGCAGTTATTATAAGCTGCAGTTATAAATTGCATGAAAAAGTAAAATATCCCGGCATATTGAAATAACTACTTTAATGCTTTAATATAAGAATATGTATTTTTATGTAAAAGAGGTAAGAAATTATGGAATATAAAGTTGGTGTAATTTCCGGAGACGGAATCGGACCGGAGATAGTCACTGAGGCAAAAAAGGTATTGGACAAAATAGCAGACAAGTATGGACACAGCTTCAACTACACAGACATCCTTATGGGTGGCTGCTCAATTGATGCTACAGGTGTTCCTCTTACAGATGAGGCTATTGCGACTGCGCTTGATTCAGATGCGGTGCTGATGGGTTCTATCGGTGGCAACACAGCCACATCACCATGGTACAAGCTGGCCCCTGAGCTTCGTCCGGAGGCAGGACTTTTAAAGCTTAGAAAGTCGCTCAATCTGTTTGCAAATCTTAGACCGGCATACCTGTACAAGGAGCTTGCTGCAGCATGCCCGCTCCGCGCCGATATCATCGGAGACGGCTTTGATATGATGATTATGCGTGAGCTTACAGGAGGTCTTTACTTCGGAGCCAGAGAGACAAAAGAGGTGGACGGAGTTGTTACAGCCACAGATACACTGACATACAATGAGAATGAAATCAGAAGAATCGCAAAGCGAGGCTTCGATATAGCCATGAAGAGAAGGAAAAAGGTCACATCCGTAGACAAGGCAAATGTGCTTGATTCTTCCAGATTATGGAGAAAGATCGTCGAGGAGGTCGCAAAGGATTATCCGGAGGTTACATACGAGCATATGCTTGTTGATAACTGTGCAATGCAGCTTGTGAAGGATCCTAAGCAGTTTGATGTTATCCTCACAGAGAATATGTTTGGCGATATTTTATCAGATGAAGCAAGTATGGTGACAGGCTCAATCGGTATGCTTTCATCAGCAAGCCTTAACGATACAAAGTTCGGACTTTACGAGCCAAGTGGCGGATCTGCTCCTGATATCGCAGGAAAGGGCATTGCAAACCCTATCGCAACAATCCTTTCAGCAGCCATGATGCTTCGCTATTCATTTGATCTGGACAAGGAAGCACAGGCAATCGAGGATGCTGTAAAGCAGGTACTTAAGGAGGGCTATAGGACAATCGACATCATGCCACAGCCGGGGGAGACTACAGAGGGTATCACACAGGTAGGCACAGCACAGATGGGGGATCTCATCGCAGAACGTGTGTAGCTGCATGACCTATAATAGACAGCTAACAGGTTATAGATAAGCAGATCGTTGAGTATACAGTAGTAATGATGAAGCACTCAAAGAAATAGTCGGAGATAAATAAGGAGATAAAATATGATAAGTGATAACGCAAGAGCCGGAATGCAGCAGGCACCGGCAAGAAGTTTATTTAATGCTCTTGGTTTTACACCGGAGGAAATGAAAAAGCCTATGGTAGGAATCGTAAGCTCATTCAATGAGATTGTTCCGGGCCATATGAATATAGACAAAATCGTTGAGGCTGTAAAGCTTGGAGTTGCAGAGGCAGGAGGAGTGCCTGTAGTATTTCCTGCAATCGCAGTCTGCGATGGTATTGCAATGGGACATGTGGGTATGAAATATTCCCTTGTCACAAGAGATCTGATTGCAGATTCTACAGAGTGTATGGCAATCGCTCATCAGTTTGATGCACTTGTAATGGTCCCAAACTGTGACAAGAACGTGCCGGGACTTCTGATGGCGGCTGCACGTCTTAATCTGCCTACAGTATTTGTATCAGGCGGACCAATGCTCGCAGGCCACGTAAAGGGCAGAAAGAGAAGTCTTTCATCGATGTTTGAGGCTGTCGGCTCATACGCTGCCGGTACTATGACTGAGGATGATGTATGTGAGTATGAGAACAAGGTATGTCCTACCTGTGGTTCATGTTCGGGAATGTACACAGCCAACTCTATGAACTGTCTTACAGAGGCACTTGGTATGGGACTTCGCGGAAACGGAACAATACCTGCTGTATATTCAGAGCGTATACGTCTTGCAAAGCATGCCGGAATGGCTGTTATGGATATGTACAACAAGGGCATCAAGGCGAGAGATATCATCACAAAGGATGCAATAATGAACGCACTCACAGTTGATATGGCACTCGGCTGCTCTACAAACTCTATGCTTCATCTTCCGGCTATCGCTCATGAGATAGGCTTTGATTTTGATATCAGCTTTGCAAATCCAATCAGTGAGAGGACACCAAATCTCTGCCACCTTGCCCCGGCAGGCCCTACATATATGGAGGACTTAAACGAGGCCGGCGGTGTGTGGGCTGTCATGAAAGAGCTTGCTGATATCGGACTTTTAAATACAGATTGTATGACTGTTACAGGAAAGACAGTTGGAGAGAATATAAAGAATGCAGTCAATAGAGACCCTGAGGTCATCAGACCGGTAGACAATCCATATTCAAAGACCGGAGGACTGGCAGTGCTTAAAGGAAATCTGGCTCCGGACGGCTCTGTAGTAAAGCGTTCAGCAGTTGTCGATGAGATGATGGTTCATGAAGGCCCTGCAAGAGTATTTGACTGCGAGGAGGATGCAATTGCAGCAATAAAGGGCGGCAAGATCGTAGAGGGTGATGTAGTTGTCATCAGATACGAGGGACCAAAGGGCGGCCCTGGAATGAGAGAGATGCTTAACCCTACATCCGCTATTGCCGGAATGGGACTTGGAAGCTCTGTAGCACTCATCACAGACGGACGTTTTTCAGGAGCTTCAAGAGGAGCTTCAATAGGTCATGTTTCACCTGAGGCCGCAGTAGGCGGACCGATTGCCCTGGTTGAAGAGGGAGATATCATAAAGATTGATATTCCAAACATGAAGCTTGAGCTCGATGTGTCAGACGAGGTGCTTGCTGAGCGTAAGGCAAAGTGGCAGCCAAGGGAGCCGAAGGTTACAACAGGCTATTTGAAGAGATACGCAGCACTTGTTACATCAGGAAACAGAGGAGCCATCCTTGCACTTCCGGGCGAGCAGAACGCGTAGTATAAATTTTGATAGAAAATTCAGTACGAATAAGGCTTTCACCTATTATCGTAAAGGATTCGTATAAGAAAAAGAGGAATACAAGATGCAGTTAACAGGATCACAGGTTATTATAGAATGCTTAAAAGAACAGGGTGTTGACACAGTATTCGGTTATCCGGGAGGAGCCATCCTTAATGTCTATGACGAGCTCTACAAGCATCCGGAGATTAAGCATGTGCTGACCTCACATGAGCAGGGAGCAAGCCATGCGGCCGACGGCTATGCGAGAAGCACCGGAAAGGTTGGCGTCTGTCTGGCTACAAGCGGACCGGGGGCGACAAATCTGGTCACAGGAATTTCGACAGCATACATGGATTCGATTCCAATCGTCGCAATCACATGTAATGTCGGAGTCTCGTTACTTGGAAAGGACAGCTTTCAGGAGATAGATATTGCCGGAATTACAACGCCTGTAACCAAATACAGCTTTATTGTAAAGGATGTAGAGAAGCTTGCAGATACAATACGCAGAGCCTTCGATATAGCAAGAAAAGGCAGACCGGGTCCTGTGCTTGTGGATATTCCAAAGAATGTTACGGCAGATCTGGTAGAGTACACCAGGCAGGAAATCAAGCTTCCTGAGCGTGTGACAGAAACAATTACAGACAGTGACATTGATAATGCAATTGAACTCATAAAAGCATCCAAAAAGCCATATATATTTGTAGGAGGCGGAGTGGTTCTCTCCGGAGCAAGCAAAGAGCTTAAGGAATTTGTAGACAAGGTGAATGCACCTGTTTGCGATACGCTCATGGGCAAGGGTGCATATGATGGCACAAGTGATAACTACACAGGCATGCTTGGTATGCATGGCACAAAGACCTCAAACCTTGGAGTTTCAGAGTGCGACCTTTTGATTGCGATTGGTACACGTTTTTCGGACAGAGTGCTTGGCAATCCTAAAAAGTTTGCAGACCAGGCCAAGATATTACAGTTTGATGTAGATGCAGCAGAGATTAATAAAAATATCCGTGTTACATCGAGTGTTATAGGCGATGTGAAGGAAATACTTACACGCATCAACAAAAAGCTCACACAGCTTGACCACAATTCATGGGTTGAGCATGTGCTTGCATATGCAAAGACTTTTCCTCTTACATATCACAAAGAAGGACTTAGCGGACCATTTGTTATTGAAAAAATCTATGAAATGACAAAAGGAAATGCTATAATGGTTACTGAGGTCGGTCAGCATCAGATGTGGGCAGCCCAGTATTACAAATACAGCAAGCCGAGAACTCTTCTTACATCAGGAGGTCTTGGTACCATGGGATACGGTCTCGGTGCTGCAATCGGTGCCCAGACAGCTAATCCTGACAGGACTGTAGTCAACATTGCAGGTGACGGATGCTTCAGAATGAACATGAACGAGCTTGCAACAGCTTCAAGAGAAAAGCTTCCTCTTATCGAGGTTATAATAAACAACCATGTACTTGGAATGGTACGCCAGTGGCAGACTCTTTTTTATGAGAAGCATTACTCGGCAACCGTACTCGATGATGGGGTGGATTATGTAAAGCTTTCAGAAGCAATGGGAGCCACCGCACGACGTGTTAAGACCCAGGAAGAATTTGAAAAAGCATTTGCAGATGCCTTAAAGAGCAAGACACCGTTTGTCATCGATTGTATCATTGATTCAGATGACAAGGTATGGCCTATGGTTGCACCGGGCAAGCCTATCAACGAGTCTTTCGATGAAGAGGACTACAATGCGACACAAGGAGGAAATTAGAGTGAGTAGAGTTTACAATTTTTCAGCAGGACCTGCAGTTTTACCTGAGGAGGTATTGCAGGAAGCAGCAGCAGAGATGATGGATTATAAGGGAAGCGGAATGTCGGTTATGGAGATGAGCCACAGATCTAAATGGTTTGATGACATTATCAAGGATGCCGAGAAGGATCTCCGCGAGCTTATGAATATACCTGACAATTACAAGGTACTTTTCCTTCAGGGTGGTGCTTCACAGTTCTTCGCTGAGGTACCGATGAACCTTATGAAAAATAAAAAAGCAGGATACATTATCACAGGTCAGTGGGCTAAAAAGGCGTTTGCCGAGGCTAAGATTTACGGAGACGCCGTAGAGCTTGCTTCGTCTGCAGATGAGACCTTCTCATACATACCTGACTGCTCGGATTTACCAATCACAGATGATATGGATTATGTATACATTTGCGAGAACAATACTATCTACGGAACAAAGTACAAGAAGCTTCCAAACACAAAGGGAAAGAACCTTGTAGCTGATGTATCTTCATGCTTCTTATCAGAGCCTGTAGATGTATCAAAATATGCTGTTATCTATGGCGGAGTACAGAAGAATGTAGGACCTGCCGGAGTAGTTATAGCAATTATCAGAGAGGACCTTATCACAGATGATTGTCTACCGGGCACACCAACCATGCTCAAGTGGAAGACTCAGGCCGATAATGATTCTCTTTACAATACACCACCATGCTACGGCATCTATATCTGTGGCAAGGTATTCAAATGGCTCAAGAAGATGGGCGGTCTTTCAGTTATGAAGGAGAGAAATGAGGAGAAGGCCAAGATTCTCTACGATTTCCTTGATCAGAGCAAGCTCTTTAAGGGAACAGTAAGAAAAGAGGACAGATCACTCATGAATGTTCCGTTTGTAACAGGAGATGCAGAGCTTGATGCCAAGTTTGTAAAGGAGGCAACTGCAGCCGGATTTGTAAACCTTAAGGGACACCGTACAGTTGGCGGAATGAGAGCATCTATCTACAATGCTATGCCAAAAGAGGGCGTTGAGAAGCTTGTAGAGTTTATGAAGAAGTTTGAGGAGGAGAATGCATAATGTTTAATTACACATGCTTAAACCCAATCGCAGGAGTAGGACTTGACCTGTTCTCTGACGATTATAAAAAGGTTGATGATATTAAGGATGCAGATGCAGCACTTGTAAGAAGTGCCGCTATGCATGACATGGAGCTTGGTGACAAGGTGCTTGCTGTGGCAAGAGCTGGAGCAGGAGTAAACAATATTCCGCTTGACAAGTGTGCCGAGCAGGGAATCGTTGTATTCAACACACCGGGAGCCAATGCAAACGGTGTTAAGGAGCTTGTGTTTGCCGGAATGCTTTATGCATCAAGAGATATCGTTGGAGGTATCGACTGGTGTCTTGCAAACCAGAACGATGAGAATATTGCGAAGACAGCCGAGAAGCAGAAAAAGAACTTTGCAGGAACAGAGATTTCAGGCAAGAAGCTCGGTGTTATCGGACTTGGAGCCATCGGTGTACTTGTTGCAAATGCTGCAGTACATATGGGCATGGATGTTTACGGATATGATCCATACATCTCAGTAAATGCTGCATGGAACCTTTCAAGAAGCGTTAAGCATATCAGCAATGTTGAGGACATCTACAAGAACTGTGATTTCATCACAATCCATGTACCTCTTCTTGATTCAACAAAGAAGATGGTAAACGCTGATGCTATTGCAATGATGAAGCCAACCGCTATCGTATTAAATTTTGCCAGAGATCTTCTTGTTGATGAAGAGGCTATGGTAGATGCACTTGCCAAGGGAAAGGTTAAGAAGTACGTTTCAGATTTCCCCAACAACACAACTGTTGGAGCAAAGGGCTGCATCGTAACACCTCATCTTGGAGCATCTACAGCAGAGTCAGAGGACAATTGTGCAGTTATGGCTGTCAAGGAGCTGAGAGATTACTTAGAGAATGGTAATATCGTTCATTCAGTAAACTTCCCTGACTGCAGCATGGGTGCATGCACAGCTTCAGGCAGAGTCGGAATCCTTCACAAGAATGTTAAGGGTATGATTGGACAGATTACAACAGCTCTTGCAGAGGCTGATATCAATGTATCTGATCTGACAAACAAGGGCAAGGGTGACTATGCATATTCTCTTCTTGATCTTGATTCAGCTATTGATGCTTCTACCGTTGAGAAGCTTTCTGCCATTGACGGAGTGCTCAGAGTGAGAGTTATTAAATAGTGAATTAATATTTGATTTAAATACTGATCCCCCATATTTTATATGGGGGATTTAGTGGGTTATAAGGAAGTAACAAATATAGAAAATATATAAGAAATATAAGAGATATAAAAGATATAAGAGATATATAGGAGATTATATGATCAGACAAATTCTTGGTGAAGTATCAGTGCCGGTTGCAAATACCGAGGTACAGCAGGTTATTGAAAACCCGGGCATTGTAAAGACATATCTGGAGAAGTATATGCCATCGCTTATCAGCTTTCTCGTGCAGCTTGTTGTTGCGATAGTGATACTGCTTATAGGTATTAAGGTGATTAAATCAGTCGTAAAAATAATTAAAAAAGGATTTGATAAAAGCAGAATGGACGCTGCAGTGGCATCATTCCTAGCAAATGTTATTAAATACTTTTTGTATTTTATTCTTGTCATGGCGCTGCTTTCGGGCTTTGGAGTGGCGACAGGCTCTGTTATAGCGGTTCTTGGCTCTGCCGGACTTACTGTAGGTATGGCATTGCAGGGCAGCCTGTCGAATTTCGCAGGAGGTGTGCTTATTCTTTTGATGAAGCCGTTTAGCGTGGGCGATTACATAGTTGACGGTTCAAGTGGTACAGAGGGCACTGTAAAGGATATAAATCTGTTTTATACAAGGCTTTTGACAATAGATAACAAGATGGTTATGATACCAAACGGAAAGCTTGCTGATTCGTGTATCACAAATGTATCTATGATGGATAAGAGGATGCTTGATTTGAGAGTAACAGTATCCTACAGCACAGATTTAGCATTCGCAAAGAGTGTGCTGGAATCTGTTGTCACATCAGCAGATACGATGCTTCGCGATGAGCCGAGCAATGTGTTTGTGAGTGAGCTGCAGGATTCGGCAATAGAGCTCGGTGCGAGAATCTGGGTGAAGAACGAGGATTACTGGAACACAAAATGGCAGCTTACAGAAGAAATTAAAACAGCATTTGATAAAAATAACATCGAAATTCCGTTTCCACAGATGGATATTAATATTCAGAAGAGGAGCATAGACTCTGACTGTTAAAGCCGGGTGTTGCAGAATATTACTTTAACAGATTTTTTGTGGTAAATATACTTATAATTTAACTATAATATGTAAAAATGTGGTATACTATCATCATCGCATTTTAGGAGGAATAATTGATGACAATTCACGATTTGGCTGAATACGAGATTTTAGATGAGCACAGAGTGGAGGATGTCCAGTCGGATGGATTCATTCTGAGACACAAAAAAAGTGGTGCAAGGATTGCCATTTTATCAAATAATGATGATAATAAGGTATTTTATATAGGCTTCAGGACTCCGCCGGAGGATGAGACGGGTGTACCGCATATTATTGAACATACCACGCTCTGCGGTTCAAAGAAGTTCCCGGTAAAGGATCCCTTCATTGAGCTGGCAAAGGGCTCGCTCAATACATTTTTAAATGCCATGACATACCCTGACAAGACAGTTTATCCTGTTGCCAGCTGCAATGATCAGGATTTTAAGAATCTCATGGATGTGTATCTGGATGCAGTGTTTAATCCGAATATCACAAAGTACGAGGAGATTTTCAAGCAGGAGGGCTGGCACTACGAGCTTACAGGCAAGGATGATGAGCTTAAGATAAACGGAGTGGTGTACAATGAGATGAAGGGAGCATACTCATCGCCGGATGAGGTGCTTTCAAGCCAGATTTACCGCTCACTGTTTCCGGACAATACCTACAGCAAGGATTCTGGCGGTAATCCGGAGTATATTCCTAAGCTTACGTATGAAGCATATCTGGACTTCTATCACAAGTATTATCATCCATCCAATTCATACATTTATCTGTATGGTGATATGGATGTTGTCGAGAGACTTGAGTGGCTGGATAAGGAATATCTGAGTCTGTATGATTATAAAAAAGTTAATTCAGAAATTAATAAACAGCCTGCATTTGATGAAATAAAGAATGTTGAGGCGCAGTATTCAATTACCATGGATGATACACAGGAAAATAAGACTTATCTATCTTATAACCGTGTGGTAGGGGATACGCTTGATGAGATGCTCTATCAGGCATTTGATGTGCTTGACTATGCACTTGTCAGCTCACCGGGAGCACCGGTGAAACAGGCATTGATAGATGCGGGAATCGGTGATGATGTGTATGGCTCATACGATGCGGGCATTTTGCAGCCGGTATTTTCGTTTGTGGCAAAGAATGCCAATGCATCTCAGGCAGATGAGTTTGAAAGTATTATAGAAAACACTCTTAAAGAGGTTGTTAAAACAGGAATTAATAAAGAAGCATTGCTCGCGGGAATCAACAGCAGCGAGTTCAAATTCAGGGAGGCTGACTTCGGACAGTTCCCTAAGGGTCTTCTTTTTGGATTAAACTGTTTAGACAGCTGGCTGTTTGATGATATGAAGCCTTTTATACATCTGGAGTGTCTTGGTACCTTTGCAAAGCTTCGAAAGGCTGTAGATACGGATTATTTTGAAAAGCTTATACAGGAGTATCTGCTTGACAATACCCATGGTTCATCTGTCACGGTAAAGCCGAAGCGTGGCCTTGGCAATGAGAGGGAGGAGGCTTTGGCAAAGGAGCTTTCCGATTACAAGGCATCTCTTTCAGATGAAGAGATTAAAAAGCTGATTGAGGATACAGAGCATTTAAAGAAATACCAGGAGGAGCCTTCGTCGGATGAGGACCTGCGCAAGCTTCCAATGCTTACAAGAGCGGATATGAAAAAGAATGCTATGCCTTTTTCAAACATTGAGGATGAACTTTTGGATGTAAAGGTTGTGCGTCATGACATAGAGTCAAACGGCATTGATTATATATCATTTTTATTTGATGCAGGTGATTTTGCTCAGAGTGAGCTTGGCTATCTTGGCTTCTTTACAAACGCACTCGGGCTGGTGAGCACCGAAAAGTACAGCTATACCGATTTAGCCAATGCTACCAACATATATACCGGCGGAATCAGCACAGGTACTGCAAGTCACCCGGATATTAAGGATAGAAATAATTTCGTGTTTAAGTTTGAGGTGAAGCTTAAGGTGTTGGAGAAAAATCTTGACAAGGCACTTGAGCTTATGGAGCAGATGCTTCTTTCATCGGATTTTACAGATACAAAGAGACTGGGTGAGCTTGTAGCGCAGATTAAGGCAAGGCTTCAGGCTAACCTTAGCAGTTCCGGTCATCTGGTTGCAGCTATGCGAAGCATGTCGAGCTTCTCGCGCTACGCACTTTATCAGGACGAGCTAAAGGGAGTTGCTTTTTACCGCTCTATATGCCGCATAGAAAAGGAACTTTCCGAGTCACCAAAGAGTGTGTCAGATAAGCTTGCTGCAATAGCCAAAAAGCTGTTTGCAAGAAACAGAATGCTTATCAGCTTTACCGGAAATAACGAGGCATACGGCAATGCAAAGCCTTCGTTGGAAAAAGTTATAGCAGGATTTAATAAAATGAGTGCTGTAGGCAATCAGGCAGAGGTTCATTTTAATACAGCAAAGGAAGCATTTATTGATGCATCCCAGATACAGTATGTGGCAAAAACAGGTGATTTCATCTGCGAGGGCTATGAATACACCGGAGCACTGAGACTGCTGCGTATCATCTTAAGCTATGATTATCTCTGGATAAATGTCAGGGTAAAGGGTGGTGCTTACGGCTGCATGAATACATTCCTTAGAAGCGGAGAGAGCTACTTTGTCTCATATCGAGACCCTAATCTGTCAGACACACTTGATGTCTATGACAGAATACCTGAGTATATAAAGAACTTTTCACCTGATGAGAGGGATATGACCAAGTATATTATCGGTACCTTCAGTGCTCTTGATACGCCTATGAATCCGGAAGCAAAGGGTAGCAGATCACTGTCTGCATATCTCGAGGGTATTACCTACGAGCAGATTCAAAAGGAGAGAAATGAGATACTAAATGCACAGCCGGAGGATATCAGACGGCTTGCAGACCTTGTAGAGGCAGTACTTAAGAAGGACAGTATATGTGTCATCGGCAATGAAAATATGATTAAAGAGTCGGCAGGGCTCTTTGAGAATGTTGAAAAGCTTATATAAATACAGATTCACATAGGAGGAAAAATGATACAGAATTTCAAATCGGGTTTTGTTACAATAATCGGTAGACCAAACGTGGGCAAGTCAACACTGATGAACAGGCTTATCGGTCAGAAAATTGCCATCACATCAAACAAGCCTCAGACCACAAGAAACCGCATCCAGACAGTATACACGGATATGGAAAAGGGACAGATAGTGTTCCTTGATACTCCGGGCATACACAAGGCTAAAAACAAGCTGGGCGAGTATATGGTCAATGTGGCGGAAAAGACATTAAATGAGGTGGATGTTGTGCTGTGGCTTGTGGAACCGACCAACTTTATCGGGGCGGGAGAGCAGCATATCATAGAGCAGCTTAAAAAGGTTAATACACCTGTTATATTGATTATCAACAAGGTAGATACAGTGGAAAAGGAAAAGGTGCTTGAGTATATAGACACCTACCGCAAGGTATTCGACTTTGCAGAGATTATTCCTACGTCAGCCTTAAGAGGGCAGAATACGGATGATGTTATTAATTCTATATTTAAGTATTTGCCTTATGGCCCGCAGTTCTATGATGAGGACACCATCACAGATCAGCCGGAGCGTGCTATCTGTGCTGAGATTATCAGGGAAAAAGCGCTCCATGCTCTAAATGACGAGGTGCCGCATGGCATTGCAGTAGGAATTGACCGCATGAAGACAAGAAAGACAAAGAGTGGTTCTATTATAGATATGGATGCCACAATTGTCTGCGAGCGAGACTCCCATAAGGGGATCATTATAGGAAAGCAGGGCAGCATGCTCAAAAAAATCGGCACCAATGCGCGATATGAGATGGAAAGACTGCTTGACTGTAAGGTGAATCTGAAGCTATGGGTCAAGGTAAAGAAGGATTGGAGAGACAGCGACTTCCTCATCAAGAACTTTGGATACAAAGAGGAAGAATAGTATTTTGAAAGTAAGATTAAGATGTCACAGAGTGTAGTGTTGACCGGTATGGTGCTTTCAGCCATGCCGGTAGGGGATTTTGACAAAAGAATAACGATTCTCACAAAGGAACGAGGAAAAATCACAGCCTTTGCAAGGGGCGCAAGACGTCCAAACAGCCAGCTTATGGCAGGAAGCAATCCATTTTCGTTCGGTGAGTTTGAGCTGTTTGAGGGTAAAAGCGCATATTCTCTTTCAAAGGTCACAATCAGCAACTATTTCAGGGAGCTGACACAGGATTTGGAAGCAGTATACACCGGGTTTTACTTTCTGGAGTTCTGTGGATATTTTTGTCAGGAGAACAATGACGAGAAGGATATGTTAAAGCTCCTTTATCAATCACTCCGGGCTCTTGAATCACCGGCATATAAAAATGAGCTGGTAAGGGCTGTTTTTGAGCTTAAGGCTATTACGATAAATGGCGAGGGCCCATCGCTGTTTTCGTGTATACATTGTCATTCAAGGGAAGGACTTAATGTCTTTTCGGCAAGACGCGGAGGGGTGTTTTGCGACAACTGTGGCACGCAGGTACAGGGCAGGCATATACTAAGCGATACACTTTATACCATGCAGTATATTGTTTCAGCTGATATCACGAAACTGTACACATTTGCAGTGTCAGACGATGTGCTTGAGGAGCTGAGAAGCATAATGAAGGAATATCTTTCAATCTATGTGCATCATGATTTTAAATCAGCAGCTTTTCTGTGATAAATTAAAGCATGAAATTAAATCATGAAATAATTAATAGATACTATGCATGTCGTTGCCCTTTAAAATATGATACTTGAAATCATATATACAAAAGGGTATAATATCATAGATTATATTTTAGGAGGCAGCTATGAATAAAAAGCTATCAATGCTGTTGCCTGTTATTGCGACATGCGGTTTGCTTGCCGGGTGCGGTACAGATTATTATACCAAGGACAGCACGGTGTTTGTTGCAAAAAACGGCAGTGTGGTATCTACAGATGTCGAGGACTTTGATACAGCTGCATACAAGCAGGATGACTTACAAAGCTATGTGGACAAGTCAATAGACGACTACAATAAGAAGAATGACGGTTCGATCAAACTCAAAAAGCTGACTGTCGAGAAAAAGAAGGCATCTCTTACCATGAGCTATGCGTCAACCGATGAATACACTGATTTCAATGGGACAAAGCTTTTTTCAGGGACGATTGCGGAGGCTCTGGCAGCCGGATATGACTTCAAGACCGATTTCGCAGCGATAGATGATGGCAAGGCAAAGAAATGTGAATCATCTGAGTTTCTGGATGAAACCGGCTACAAGGTCGTTGTTTACGAAGGCAGCTCAAATTTGCATGTGAAAGGGAAAATATTATATGCATCTGTCGACAAAGTAAAGCTTGTAGATGACAAAACAGTTGCGATTGGTGACAAGTACAGCCTGCTTGCATCACAAACCACAGGGACAGAGAGTGCCACAGAGAGCACAGAAGCAGTAAAAGCCGATGCGACGGAAGGAACGGAAAACGGAGCGGATGATAGTGTCAGTGATGATGATATATTAAACTCGGTCAAGCAGGACAACGAGGTCACATTTGACTTTGACAGTGAGGAGGACAATTCAGCGCCGGTGTCATATATCACATATGTTATATATAAGTAGATTAAGGCGTGAATTGTTATTTAATTAAGAATACAAGTAACTATTCAGTACAGCTGATTCTAATGCGCCTGCAGCTTACAGCTGTGAAGGTACTGGACAGTTACGAATACAAATAAATCATAAGTAAGATAGAGAGGAAACAAGAATTATGGAAAAGACCATGGACAAAATCGTACAGGTAGCAAAAGCAAGAGGATTTGTATATCCGGGCTCAGAAATTTACGGAGGTCTTGCAAATACATGGGATTATGGAAACCTGGGCGTAGAGCTTAAAAACAATGTAAAAAGAGCATGGTGGAAGAAATTTATCCAGGAGAATCCTTATAATGTAGGTGTGGACTGTGCCATCCTCATGAATCCTCAGACATGGGTTGCATCAGGACATCTCGGAGGCTTCTCAGATCCGCTTATGGATTGTAAGGAGTGCCATGAGCGATTCAGAGCCGACAAAATCATCGAGGATTTTGCGCAGGACAATGGTATTGAGCTTGAGACATCAGTTGATGGCTGGACAAACGAGCAGATGGTAGATTTCATCAAGGAGCACAATGTTCCATGTCCATCATGCGGCAAGCATAATTTCACAGATATCAGACAGTTCAACCTCATGTTCAAGACCTTCCAGGGTGTTACAGAGGATGCTAAGAATACAGTATATCTTCGTCCGGAGACTGCACAGGGTATCTTTGTAAACTTTAAAAATGTACAGCGTACATCCCGTAAAAAGATTCCGTTCGGTATCGGACAGGTTGGTAAGTCATTCCGTAACGAGATTACACCTGGTAACTTCACCTTCAGAACACGTGAGTTCGAGCAGATGGAGCTTGAGTTCTTCTGCGAGCCTGGAACAGATCTTGAGTGGTTTAAGTACTGGAGAGGCTTCTGCCGTGACTGGCTCATTTCTCTTGGAATCAAGGAGGATGAGATGAGACTGCGTGATCATGATCCTGCTGAGTTAGCCTTCTATTCAAAGGGAACTACAGATATCGAGTTCTTATTCCCATTCGGATGGGGCGAGCTTTGGGGCATTGCGGATCGTACAGATTATGATCTCGGACGTCATCAGGAAGTTTCAGGACAGGATCTTACATACTTCGATGACCAGAAGAATGAGAAATATCTGCCATACGTTATCGAGCCATCACTCGGTGCAGACCGTGTAGTACTTGCCTTCCTTTGCGCAGCTTATGATGAGGAGGATATCGGTACACCGGAGAAGCCGGATGTCAGAACAGTATTCCATTTCCATCCAGCACTTGCACCTGTAAAGATTGGAGTACTTCCGCTGTCAAAGAAGCTCAATGAGAGTGCTGAAAAGGTATTTGCACAGCTTTCAAAGACATACAACTGTGAGTATGACGACAGAGGAACAATCGGAAAGAGATATCGTCGTCAGGATGAAATCGGAACACCATTCTGCGTGACATATGATTTCGACTCAGAGGAAGACCATTGTGTGACAGTACGTGACCGTGACACAATGGAGCAGGAGCGTATCGCAATTGATGAGCTTGATGCTTATTTTGCAAAGAAATTTGAATTCTAGTTTTGTACAAACTAACGATATTTTTTGTTAAATGAGGCTAAAAAAAAGCAATTACAACTTTTTTTGAAAGTGTATTTTGTGAAATCATACAAAATTAGGAATTAGGTCACAAAAATTAATATAAAAACATATCAGAAATCAAATTTTATGATATAATATAGATGACAAATGACAACCAAAGATATAGTAAGCTATTCTTTGGTTGTTCTGATATATGGAGATTATGAATATGGAAGCAAAAGAATTAAAGAAGCTGAGCAGAAGTGAGCTGCTAGAGATGCTTTTAGACAGAAGTAAAGAGGTTGAACACTTAAGAAAAGAGCTTGACGAGACAAAAAAACATATTCAGACACTTGAGCGTGAGGTAAAGACATCTGGTGATATCAATGCTGCAATTAATAAACTCACGTCAGCAACAGAGGAAATCCAGAAATTTGCCGCCGTAATATCCATGGCTTCAAATAATCTGACAAGAAAATAATATAGAAGCAATATTTTGTGGTTATGAAATGGATAATTGGACAAAAGAATGATAGAAAAAATATATAAAAAGGCAATATATGCTCTGGCAAGAGTTGCCGTAAAGTACATTGAGCTAAGAAAAAAAAGAGAACAGAAGAAAATTAAGCAGAATAAATCAGCTAACCTTACAAATTCGACAAAAAGCTGCACAGATGCTGAATACAATAAAAAGGTAGTTGCAGAGATTAATCATAACAATACTGCAGCTGTTGCAGAAAGCAAAAATAATATTGATGTAATGGATTTAAGCAAAGATGAGGAGTTGAAGGATGTCGAACAGAAACCACTTACCAATGAGGATAAGCTTGATTTACTTTTGGCACAGATGATGGAAACATCTGTTAAGTCATCTGAACAAGTAACGCAGGTACATAAGCAGACCCAAAATGTTGATGAAAATATATCACAGGAAATAGCGGAAATAATTCCGGTCAAATATGTAACACCGGTGCCAGACATAACTCCTGATATAGAAAAAAATATTGAAATAGAGAAGGAATATCAGCAGACTAAAAAAGAAAACCGGCCGGAGGATATATCTGTACATATAGAAAAGGAAATATCAAGGAAGGCTTCAGAAGAAAACAGAGTTGAGAATAAAGAAGTTGAGAATAAAAGTGCTGAGAAGACTGAAGATACATCGGGCTATCGCAGTATCATGACAGACGACTATGACCGTTATAGCGATGATCTTGGCATAAAGGAGCTGCGTCAGGAACTGAGAAGAGTGAAGTATAACAACAAATTTGCAGCAACACTCTTCAATACCGTAGGAACACTTGTGGTAGTTGCGGCGGCAGCAATATTGGTCGCAAACCTGTGGCTTCCTATTTTGAAGGTGACCGGAACATCTATGTCACCGACGTTACAGGAGGGACAGGTGCTTATGGCATCAAAGGGGCATGACTTTAAAACAGGAGATGTCATAGCTTTTTATTACAATAACAAGATACTTGTAAAAAGAGTTATTGCGATGCCGGGTGACTGGGTCAATATATCAGAGGATGGCACGGTTTACGTAAACGATATTGCAATTGACGAGCCGTATTTGAAGGAAAAGGCTTTAGGAGACTGCAATATAGAGCTCCCTTATCAGGTTCCTGAGTCGAAAATTTTTGTGATGGGCGATAACAGAAGCGTATCGCTTGACTCAAGAAATACAGCTATAGGCTGTATCTCAGAGGAACAGGTAGTCGGAAGAGTCACATTTGCCATATGGCCATTGTCTAAAATTGGCAAAGTTGACTAAAAATATTTAGCTTTTTTTAGTAAAAAAGTAGAAAAATCAGATTTATGGTCCCGTGTGACCGCTGTGTGACCAAAAAGGTGTAATATGTTAGCTGTAAAATAACGATTAAGATATTAAGCAAATGGAATTATATAACTCTATGAAAGGAGGATGCAGAATGGATAAGGATATGGAACGTCTCGGCAAAGAACGGCTTAAAAGAGTGAGAAGACGTAGACAGCTTGCTACGTTTATTATTTCAATGGCTGTTATTGTGCTGGGCATTACTGCGTACAGACTTATACAACCTGCATCTGCAGAAGATCAGAACAAGTACGAGTTCGAGGTGGATGGACAGAAGGAAACATATACCAATCTGGGGAAGCTTAAAAATCCTCCGGTGGTGAAGCTTGAAGGTGATCAGCCTGAAGTAGAATGGGATGGAAAGACATTTAATTATAAGGTTGATATGTCTTTCGCCATAGGCGAGGGTGAGTTCAAGGATGAAAGCGGAAATATAATTAAGAATTATTATATGACTTATGGACAGGATATATCTATTCCTGATGCGGTTTGTGATGGCTGGCATTCATATACAGACGAAAGCGGCAATAAGTTTTGTAATTATCGCTTTATAAAAAACAATGATGGTACATTTTCTGTATTGATTAAATTTGCTGATGATTACATACAAAGCAACACTACTGAAATTAAAGGTGGTGCGACATTTGGCGCAAGTGGCTATAGTGAAGTTAAGGACAATGGTGATGTTGTTGTTAAGATAGGCGGAGATGCTACATTAGATATAAGCAAGGAATATATCCATTGGGATAAGAACCACAGCGCTAATTATGATATTACCGTTAAAAAGTCAAATACAACAGATAATACGCTTAAGAAAGATGACAATGGCAAATATGCTGAGTATGTTGTTGATGTTTCATCTGAAAAAGGTACACCGGATGTTATTACTTTAAATGATGTGTTGGAGGCCGGCAAAATGTCTGTTGATACATCAAAGTTTACTTACACAATAACTAAAAACGGACAGCAGGTTGGTGGTGAATATACTGCTAATGTTACGGCTTCTTCGAATAATGACAATAATAATCATAAATATAATCTTACAGCAACGCTGCCTAAGCTTAATGCCGGTGAAAGCTGCCAGATAAAATACAAGTATTATTATGACACATCTCTTTGCGATAGTGGAAATGAGTCACAGGCGTCTAACAAGGTTACCGGTGAATCAATAAATAAAAAGTCTAATGAAAAGGTTATTGATACATCAAGCAGTGTTATTAAATACACGAGAGATGATCTTGATAAAACAGGTGCATACGACTCAGACAGTCAGACTGTCAAGTGGACAATCACTGTTAATAAAGAAAGAAATGATATTGTTGGGGCTGTACTGACAGATAACTGCCTTAAGGATGCAAAGAATTTTAAAATAAGCTCTGAACAGGATACCGACTGTAAAGGTGCTGAAATCCAAAAGGACAAAGAAGGCAAGATTAGCGGTATTAACTTTGTGGCTATAGATAATAAAAATGACAGTACATATGTTATTACATATGAAACATCTGTCACACCACAAAGCTATGACCAGCCTGTTAATAATCAGGTTAATTTCAATAACAAAGAGATATCGTTTAGCAAATGGGCCGGAGTAAATGTTCCGGGAACTCATAGAGATGTAAAAGTTACAAAGAACTTGACTGCCCATAATGAAGAGACTGAGAATAACAGGTATGAGCTCAGTTGGGAATCGACATTTACCATTCCTTCAACCGGAGCGGATGCAGGGGCTTGGTTTGTTGATGAACTGACAAATAATACTTCAGACAATACGGCTCATTATATGACTTATCAGCAGGTTAAAGATGTATTTGATAAGGCAAAAAACATTTTTGGCGATACGATATATAATTTTAAAGTAAAATCCGGCGATCATGAGTATGATTTTTATTCTCTTAATAGCGAAACGGATGCTAAGTTTACCAGATTTTCGTTTGAGTTTAAAGATAAGTTTGTACCTTCTAATAGCAATAAAGATGGTTATAAAGTAACTTTAAAATATAAATCATATGCAGACTATTCAGCAGGTGGCGAACTCGAGTTTAAGAACAACGTAAATTTCTGGAATGTTAATGCAAATGACTCTTTTAAAACGACAAAAGATATTAAATCATCAATTGTTAAGAGTGATGGAAATAACAATACAGCAGATACATATGTAAAGACCACTGATTCAGGATATGACGGAACGCTCACATGGATTGTAATGGTTACAATGGATAAAAATGCAACCAAATATACAATCACTGATAATATGCCGGAGGGCATCAGCGTACAAAATGTTACTGTAAAGTTAAAATACAATAATTCAGACCAAGGTTTTACATACCCTACATTGGATGGCAAGAGCTATAAAGTAGAAAATTTAAATGGCAAAAATTACTATTCTGAGGGAATTAATACTTCATGTAAAAAAGATACAAGCAATGGTCGTGAGGTAATAACTACAACTGTAGAAAAGCCAAAAGATGCAGAGGTTCGTGGCTGGGGAGAAGGTTCTAAAATTTTCCTTGTTTACAAATGTAAGGCTGATAGTGCTGAAACCCTGGAGGCAGGAAAGGAGCTTGTGTACAAGAATACAGCTTCTGCTAAATCGGACAATAATGATAAGATTGGTGAATCTAGCCAGACACAGATAATATCAAAACCAAAGCAGGATAATGAAAATATTCCGGATTCAGGAGATAAAGTTATAAGCAAAAACGGAAGCTGGAATGATGATGAACATAAGTTGAATTATACTGTTCTTATAAATCCGGAGGGCAAGACATATCTGGATGGTGGTAGGCCATTAAATTTAAAAGATGTTTTGTCGTACAAAAAAATAACTTATGAAAATGCTAGGGTAAGCTGGCAGGTGGATTTGATGCCTGGTACAGTTAAGTTCAGAGAGGCTATCAAGCAGGACGATGGAACATACAAACCTGGTGAGGTGATATCTGACTGTAAATGGACATATGATTCACAGGAAGCATCAAATGAATGGGAGTATTCAAGCAAAACAATAAATGCTATTGTCCCTGATGGAAAAGCTATAATGTTGACATACACTTATAGTGTAAAGGGTGATTTGCTACAGGAGTATAATGATTCAAAACCTAAATTTAATGTATCTAATGCCGTTTCACTGGAAGGTGTTGATAATAGTAAAACAGATATTAACACTCAATTAGAGTACACTAAATCTTATTCTTCGTTTTATGTATATAAGAATAATTCGTTTATTCTTTATAAGACAGAAGAGGGAAATAACGGAAAGTTATTGCCGAATGCAGAGTTTGATGTTTACAAATATGATCCAAACAGTACAGATACTACGAAAACACCAGAAGGATATGTCTATGTTAATAAATATGTTACCGATGATAAAGGTAAGATAGAGATTGTCTTTAATAAAAATTCAATGACATATAACACACAGTATTATGTTGTTGAGACAAAGGCTCCTAGTGGCTATGTTCTTCCAGAAGAACCGGAAAAAACATATTTCTACTTTAGTTCGCTGGATAAAGATAAATATCCTGTGGCAGCTCCAAATAACAGCTTAACAGGAAAATGTCTGGCAAACAATTATGATATAGTATATATCGGTGATGAGACTATTCCAACAACAGAAATTTCTGTTGAAAAAAATTGGGTTGATTCCAATAACAAACCTATAAATAAGACAGATGGAAGTATTTATTTACAGTTACATCGGGTGGATTCATCAGGAAATGATGATAAATACGGTGATACCGTAGAAGTGACACCGGATAAAGATGGAAACTGGTCTTATAAATTCAAAGACCTTCCTACGAAAAAGACAGATAATATAGGTCATATAACAGGCGAAACCTATAAGTATTATGTTACAGAGGTTGGAATAAATCAGAACAACAGTATGTCAGGCTATGATGTTTCTTATGTATTTAAGAATACAGATGGAACAGTGATTAACAGAACTGATGCCAATGTGGCACCGGGAAAGAATATGGCTGTTGACTCAGGTACTATTGAGATTACAAATAAGCTCAATGAGTATAAGCTTCCTGAAACAGGTGGAAGCGGTAACAGATGGTTGTATATGTTAAGTGGAGTTGTGCTTATTGCGATAGCTACAATAACACTTTTCTATAAAAAACAAAAAGTATTATAAAAAAAGGAGAATGCGAAATGAAAACAATCAAACGAAGCATTGCATTAGTGCTTGCTATGATTCTTACACTTGCAATGAGTGTAACTGTATTTGCAGCACCAAACGCAGATCAAAACACATTCAGTCTTACACTTAACAAGGCTGTCAAAGGACACACTTATGAGGCTTATCAGATTTTATCTGGTGATTTATCAGCAGATAAAGCAACTCTTTCTAACATAAAGTGGGGAGAGGGCATTACAGAAGCAGGACAGACTGCTCTCGGCGGTGATGCTGCTAGTTATGCTGAAAAACTCGGTGGTTTTGGTAACAACTCTTCAGAGCTTAAAGAGCAGGCGCAGATTATTGGTGCAAACTTAGCATCAGCATCAGGCTCAGTTACAGTAACAGATCCGGATGCAAAGAATGTAATCAGCAACCTTAAGCCAGGTTACTACCTTATCAAAGATCAGGATAATTCTTTACAGGGTCAGGAATCTTACACAGAGTTCATTCTTCATATTACAGATGATGTAGTTGCAAATGTAAAGGCAGATGTTCCTTCTGTAGAGAAGAAGGTTAAGGATACAAACGACACAACAGGCGTGACAACAGATTGGCAGGATTCAGCCGATTACGATATCGGAGATGATGTTCCATTCCAGCTCACAGCTACATTAGCAAACAACATTGAAAGCTACAAGGCATACTCTCTCGAGTTTGATGATACTCTTTCAAAAGGACTTGACTACAACAATGATGCAGTAATTAAATTAGGTGAGAAGGATGTTACAGATTATTTCACACCTAGCTATGATGCAACAGCTAAGACACTTACATTTACATGTGACAATATCTTAGCATTTGGCGCTAAAAACTCAGATCAGATTGTTGTTGAGTATACAGCAAAGCTTAACGAGAATGCGGTAATCGGCGCAGCCGGAAACCCAAATAAAGTTAGTCTTAAGTTCTCTAACAACCCTAACAATGGTGGTGAGGGAGACAGAGGTACGACTCCTGAAGACAAGGTTATCGTATTTACTTACAAGTTAACTGTAAACAAGGTTGACAAAGATAATAAGCCACTTACAGGTGCAGAGTTCTCACTTTTCAAGAAAGTAAAGGTTGACGGACAAGAGGAGCTTAAGCTTGTAGAGGTTAAGAAGATTCTTTCTACTAATACAGAGGGAACAGTATTCGGATTCACAGGCTTAGATGATGGTACATACGTATTACGCGAGACAAAGACACCTGACGGATACAACTCAATCGAGGATCAGACATTTACAATTTCTGCAAAGCATGACGAGTCTAGTGATAATCCAACGCTTACAGATCTTACAGGAGATGTAGCATCTGGTTCAATTATTGATTTAGGTGTTAAGCTTGATAAGGGTGAGTTATCTACAAATGTAGTAAACAACAAGGGTTCAGTTCTTCCTTCAACTGGTGGTGCCGGACGTGTAGCAATCTACGTAATTGGTGCTATCTTAGTTATCGGTGGTGGAATTGTTCTTGTAACAAAGAAGCGTGTTAGATAATTAATATCTGACTGGCACTATTTAGTTTTAAATATTATGCTGCCACAGGTTATAAATCTGTGGCAGCTATAATAGATTTTATTTAGAGTTTATGTAACAGTAAGGAGAGCACTATGAAAAGACGTTTATCTACTATTCTTTTTGGCGTAGTGTTTATCGCAGGGTTGTCCTTACTGCTATATCCGACAGTAAGTGATTATTGGAATTCATTTCATCAGTCCAGAGCCATTGCAAGCTACGTTGATGCGGTAGACAACACGGATGAGCAAAAGCTTGATGAGATGCGAAAAGCTGCACAGGCATATAATGAGAAGCTTTTAAGTAAGCAGGATCGTTATGAAATGTCAGATCAGGATAAAGCAGAGTATGAAAGTCTTCTTGATGTATCTGGCACAGGAGTCATGGGCTATGTTGAGATTCCGTCCATCAATGTCTCATTGCCGATTTACCACGGCACAGACAATACAATACTTCAGATAGGTGTTGGCCATATCGAGGGTACATCGCTTCCGGTTGGCGGAGCAAGCACACATTGTGCTGTTTCAGGACACAGAGGACTTACGTCATCTAAGCTATTTACTGATATTGACCAGATGACAGAGGGTGACACATTTAAGCTGTATGTGCTTGGCGAGACACTGACCTACGAGGTTGATCAGATAAGGATTGTTTTACCTGATGAGCTTAATGACTTAAAGATTGAGGAAGGGCAGGATTACTGTACACTTATTACATGTACACCGTATGGTGTGAATTCCCACAGGCTTCTTATCAGGGGCCACAGGATTGCAAATGATGCACAGGGACTTATTGTCGAGGATGTAAAGCAGGTACAGCCGTTACATGAAGCCATAGTGCTTGGCATTCTGTTTCTGGTTTTGTATATTATAATTTGTAAGATACTTAGTAAAACGATATTGTATAGATTCAGATAGAATCAGGAAGGAGGAAAAATGCACAATAGTTTAAAAAGAGCTGTCAGTATAGCTATAGCTGCGATAGCCTTGTTTTCTCTGCCATGTGGAAGCATTTTTGCAAGGACGCATATTGATATTGATAAGAAATGCTCTATAACAGTTGATATCCCTGATACATGGGAGGATTTGTATACTGTGGATTTTCCCGTAGAGCTTTACAGAGTGGCAGATGTAGATGAGAACGATGTATATACTGCAACGAAGCAGTTTGATGAGCTGGCTAAATCTATATCAGATGTCAGCAGTAAAACTACCGCAGATGACTGGGAAAAGATGGCAAAGACAGCTGCGGACATTGCAGACAAAGGTTCTTTGACAGCAGATGAGGTAATAGATGTTTCAAACGGAAGGGGAAACGTCACAGGCGTTAAGACGGGACTGTATCTGGTGTATGCAAAGCCGGCTAATTCGGCAAGATTTGGATACACATTTGTGCCTTATCTGGTTTCGGCTCCTAATAATGAGTTTGCTATGACAGGAAGCGGCTCAGATTCATGGATATATGATGATATCGATATCGAGCTGAAGCCTGAACAGACCGGGCTTATGGGAAGCTTACAGATTAACAAGACATTAAAGACATACAATACAGCACTCGGTGAGCCAGTGTTTGCATTTGATGTTGAGGCCTACGACAGGGATGGTAATGTGGTGTTTTCAGATATCGCATCAATCAGATTTGACAGTACAGGGGCTAAGAGCGTAGTTATTGACAATATTCCGGCAGGGTCAAGGGTGATAGTAAAGGAGGTATATGCCGCTGGCAGTTATCAGGTGACCTCCTCAGACAGCATAGAGACACAGATTGTGGCCGGTGAGACCGCAGATGTTGATTTCACAAACGATTACAACGACAAATTGATTTATAGTACCGGTGTCGTAAACCATTTTGAGTATGACGGAACCGGATGGGAATGGGTGCAGAATTAATGAAAAAATTATCAGAGTCTTGTAAAAAACTTAATAGAAATCACCGTATTCTTGTATGTGCAGCCTTTGCTGCTACACTCATTGTCTGTGGTGTTTCAGTTAAACCGACACTGGCATATTTTACAACCTATGCTACGGCAAAGGGCGGTATCTCAGTAGATATCGGTCCTACAACTGATGTCAAGGAGAAGTTTAAGGACTGGAAGAAAACTATTGAGATTGAGAATACAGGAAAAGCAGACTGTTTTGTCAGGGTAAAGGTAATTGCAGCAAGCCAGTTTGATATACAGGCATCAGGCTCAAACTGGAGCCTTTCAGATGATGGCTACTGGTATTACAGTCAGGTAGTGCCGGTTGGTGGCAAAACCGAGCCGATTGTTGCAGCTATCACAGTTAGTGAAAAGGTAAAGACCAGCTTCAATGTAGTTGTGGTTCAGGAGTGTGCTCCTGTCACATATGATGAGAATGGCAATCCGTGTGTCGCACCTGATGCAAAATGGGATGCGACAGCACAATATGATAAAGAGGAGGGCGAAGAGTAATGAAGAGAAAACTTCCAATTATACTTGTAGCATCCTCTGCGATAATGCTTGCAGCATCGACGATTGGATCTACAAAAGCGACTCTTACATATATGAGTGATAATTATCTGGCTCAGATTGACATCAAATCCATCGGTGTTACTTTGACTGAGAATGGCAATGATGTGAGCTGGCGTGACTATAAGCATAAGGATGATGACTGGAGCGAGGCAACAGGAGTGCTGCTTGGAGATATGCTAAAGAATGCCGGAGATGAAAAACTGATTCTCGACAAAAAGTACGATGAGAAGCTTGCTGTCAAAAACAGCGGCTCGATAGATGAGTATGTGAGAGTGACTGTGCAGCATTACTGGGCAGACAAGGAGACAGGTGATAAGCTTTCAAACCTTGATCCATCAAATATACAGATTGACTTTACAAACGATGGCTGGACAGAGGATAAGAGTGCTGAGACTACAGAGCGAAATGTATTTTACTACAATTCTATTTTAAAAAAAGGTCAGACATCCACTGATTTTACAGACAAAATCAGTATATCCGGCGATATTGCAGCCATTGTGGGTCAGACATCACAGACTGATGATAACGGACTTACAACCATCACTACTACCTATGAATATGATGGTGCGCAATTTGTGCTGGAGGCAACTGTTGATGCAGTACAGACACACAATGCAAAGGACGCAATTAAGAGTGCGTGGGGTGTTGATGTAAATATATCAGATGACGGGGCACTTAGCTTAGAGTAAAGGAGGACAATATGAAAAAATTTATCGCATTATTATCATGCATGTTGTTTATCCTTGGTTCGATAGGCACTGTATTTGCAGATGAGAATACTACTACAGCCGGCTCATGTGAGTTTACCGGCAAGGAAATGGTCAGTTCGTTCGATTCAAATAAAATAGCAGCCTCTGTCTCACAGATGGAGCCGGGAGATTCTGTCACATTTTCCGTTGATATAAAGAATAACAGCAGTATTTCGACGAAATGGTATATGTCGAATGATGTGTTAAAGAGTCTTGAGGATACACAGGCGGTGGCTGAAAATGGTGGATACTCATATATTCTTACTTTCGTAGGACCGGATGGAAAAGAGGACACTATATACAGCAGCACCAGCGTAGGTGGAGAGAAGGAGGCAACAGCCGGAAAAGGACTCAATGAGGCTACAAACTCTCTGGATAAGTTCTTTTATTTAAAGACATTAGAGCCTGGAGAGGGAGGCAGCGTGAAGCTTTTAGTAGGGCTTGACGGAGAGAGTCAGGGTAATATATATCAGGATACACTCGCAAAGCTTATGATGAACTTTGCGGTAGAGGATAACTCAGATCCAACTTTATCAAATCCACCTACATTTACAACTACAACAAGCAAGGTAAAGACCGGAGATATCTGGTCAATAGCGTCAGCTGTAGTGTTTGTGATTGGTATTATTTTGATGATACTGGCTTTCGTAAGTGACAGAAAGGGGGCTAAGCAAAATGAAAAGATTGCTTAAATATTTTCTTGCAGCTCTTGTTGTCATAATCGGTGTTTTCTCACAGACAGCAGATGCAAAGGCATTTTCATATACATACACTGTTTCCTTCTCAGCCGGAGGTCAGGGAAGCATAAACGGTGGTGTGCAGGTACGAAAGGCATCAGGCAATGAGGCTTCGGTTTCTGTTTCTACTAAAGGAGACAAAATAATTGTCACAGGTCTTGAATATGGAGATGTCATCAGCTGTGATGCACAGGGCAGTGTGGCACTTAATGAAAACAGCAAGTACTACGTAAAGGGAATCAGATTAAGCGGCCGTGACAATAATACGGTTGCACAGTCGGCTTTTCTCGTATCGGGAGATCAGGACTATGTTGTTGCATATGGCATACCGGGCGAGCTTGCTGAGTATACAGTCAACTATGTGGATACAGATGGCAATAAGCTTGCAGAAAGCCGTACCTATTATGGTAATGTGGGCGATGAGCCGGTTATAGCTTATCTGTATATAGATGGATATATTCCGGACAGCTATAATCAGACAGGAAAGCTGTCGTCAAATGCGTCAGAAAACGTGTTCAATTTTGTATATTCAAGGGCTGCATCAAGCATGGCTGCTGCCGGAAATGGAGCAAATGACAATACTGCGGCAGGCGGCAATCAGGCAGCCGCAGGAGCTGCAAATGCAGCCGGGGCAGCTAATGCAGCGGGCAATGCAGCAGGAGTGGCAAATAACGGAGCTGCAGATGGAGCAAATGCCGCAAACACAATAGTGCCTGACGGACAGAATGATCCGCAGGATGGAATCCAGGCACCGCAGGCACAGCCAAATACTGATATAGCAGATGAGCAGGTACCGCAGGCGGCAAACGACAATAAGCATGATATAGCAGATGAGCAGGTACCGCTTGCCACCATGATTAGTGAGAGTGGAATGGTTGTTCCGCTGGCTATTGGTGCGCTTGGGATAGCTGCAATTCTTGCAATTATGATATTTGTCATAGTAAAGAATGTTAAGTCTGTCCGTGTTCAAAAAAATAGTATGAAACATAAGGGAAAAGATAATAAAAATTAGTTGATATTTGCTGAAATTATGGTATTATTAATGTGTGCGCTTGTATGAGTGCACACATTAATCAAGTATATGGATGGTTTTTTTACCATACCAGAAATAAAATTTAGGAGGAATTGCAAAATGGCAAACAAGTGGGTATATACCTTCAAAGAGGGTAACATGACCATGCGTAATCTTCTCGGTGGTAAGGGTGCTAACCTCGCTGAGATGACAGAGATTGGACTTCCTGTACCACAGGGTTTCACAATCACTACAGAGGCTTGTACACAGTACTACGAGGATGGACGTAAGATCAATGATGAGATTATGGCTCAGACTATGGAAGGTGTAAAATGGATGGAAGAGGTTAACGGAAAGAAATTCGGTGACCTTAAGAATCCTCTTCTCGTATCTGTTCGTTCAGGTGCCAGAGCTTCAATGCCGGGTATGATGGATACAATCCTTAACCTTGGTCTTAATGATGATGTTGTTGCAGCTATGATCGCTGGTAACCCAGATCCAGCATTCGAGCGTTTCGTATATGATTCATACAGACGTTTCATCCAGATGTTCTCAGACGTTGTTATGGAAGTAGGAAAGAAGTACTTCGAGCAGCTCATCGACAAGATGAAAGAGGACAGAGGTGTTAAATTTGACGTAGACCTTACAGCAGCTGACCTTAAAGAGTTAGCAGAGCAGTTCAAGGCTGAGTACAAGAATCAGTTAGGATCAGATTTCCCTTCAGATCCTGTAGAGCAGTTAAAGCTTGCTATCGAGGCTGTATTCCGTTCATGGGACAACCCACGTGCAAATGTTTATAGAAGAGATAACGATATCCCTTATTCATGGGGAACAGCTGTTAACGTAATGCCAATGGTATTCGGTAACTTAAATAACGAGTCAGGTACAGGTGTTGCATTCACACGTGATCCTGCAACTGGTGAGAACAAGCTTATGGGTGAGTTCCTTATCAATGCACAGGGTGAGGACGTTGTTGCCGGTGTTCGTACTCCAATGCCAATCGCTCAGATGGAGCAGGAGTTCCCAGAGGCATACGCTGAGTTCCTTAAGGTTTGTGAGACTCTTGAGAATCACTACCATGATATGCAGGATATGGAGTTCACAGTTGAGAACAAGAAGCTCTATATGCTTCAGTGCCGTAATGGTAAGAGAACAGCTCCAGCTGCTCTTAAGATCGCTTGCGATTTAGTAGATGAGGGACATAAGACACCAGCTGAGGCTGTTGCAATGATCGACCCTCGTAACCTTGATACATTATTACATCCACAGTTCGATGCTGCTGCACTTAAGGCTGCAACTCCACTTGGAAAGGGTCTTGGAGCATCTCCGGGAGCTGCTTGTGGTAAGGTTGTATTCACAGCTGATGATGCTGAGGCATGGGCTGAAAGAGGAGAGAAAGTCGTACTTGTACGTCTTGAGACATCTCCAGAGGACATCACAGGAATGAAGGCTGCTCAGGGTATCCTTACAGTTCGTGGTGGTATGACATCTCACGCAGCCGTAGTTGCACGTGGTATGGGAACATGCTGTGTATCTGGTTGTGGTGATATCAATATGGACGAGGAGAACAAGAAGTTCACACTTGCAGGACAGACATTCACAGAGGGATCTGAGATTTCTATCGATGGTACAACAGGTAACATCTATGCTGGAATCATCCCAACAGTTGATGCTTCAATCGCTGGTGAGTTCGGACGTGTTATGGCATGGGCTGATGAGTTCAGAAGACTTAAGGTTCGTACAAATGCAGATACTCCTGCAGATGCTAAGAAGGCTCGTGAGCTTGGTGCAGAGGGAATCGGACTTTGCCGTACAGAGCATATGTTCTTCGATCCAGAGAGAATCGCTGCATTCCGTGAGATGATCTGCTCTGATACAGTAGAGGAGAGAGAGACAGCTCTTAACAAGATTCTTCCATATCAGCAGGGAGATTTTGAGAAATTATACGAGGCTCTTGAGGGATGCCCAGTAACAATCCGTTTCCTTGATCCACCTCTTCATGAGTTCGTTCCTACAGAGGATGCTGACATCGAGAAGCTTGCAAAGGCTAAGAATAAGTCAGTAGAGGAAATCAAAGCTATCTGTGAGTCACTCCATGAGTTCAACCCAATGATGGGTCATAGAGGATGCCGTCTTGCAGTTACATATCCTGAGATTGCTAAGATGCAGACAAAGGCTGTTATCCGTGCAGCTATCAATGTAAAGAAAGCTCATCCAGACTGGGATATCGAGCCTGAGATCATGATCCCATTAGTATGTGAGATCAAAGAGCTTAAGTTCGTTAAGAAGATTGTAGTTGAGACAGCTGACGCTGAGATCGCTGCTGCAAATGCTGACATCAAGTACCATGTAGGTACAATGATCGAGATCCCAAGAGCTGCTCTTACAGCTGATGAGATCGCTACAGAGGCTGATTTCTTCTGCTTCGGTACAAACGACCTTACACAGATGACATTCGGATTCTCTCGTGATGATGCAGGTAAGTTCCTTAACGCTTACTATGACAACAAGATTTTCGAGAACGATCCATTTGCTAAGCTTGACCAGACTGGTGTTGGTAAATTAATGGAGACAGCTATTAAGCTTGGAAAGCCAGTTAATCCTAACCTTCACGTTGGTATCTGTGGAGAGCACGGTGGAGATCCTTCATCAGTTGAGTTCTGCCACAAGATTGGACTTGACTATGTTTCATGTTCACCATTCCGTGTACCAATCGCTCGTCTTGCTGCAGCACAGGCTGCTATTGCAGAGCAGGCAAAATAGACAAAGGTTCTAATTTAAAAGTCTATATATAAGATTTTGCAAGGGAAAGTATTTAGTACTTTCCCTTGTTTTTTATTGCCAATCTGCATTTCACACCCTGAAAACGACATTTCGCGCCAAGAGTATAGATTGTAGGCACTATATGTTGTATAATTAGTACTAGAAATACAAGTATATGTGATATGAATAGAGAACGAAGCACAGATACGATGTAGGTACTAAGGTATGGAGAGAACACATTTATGATTATAAAAAAGAAGAACATCCGTACAATTGTGATAACCTGTGCATTGCTAGGTATCATAATATTCAGCATTCACAGCTACAATGTATATATGAGAGTCCAGAGAGGAAAAACATCATGCAGATAGAAGATAATAGGATATAGAAGATTATCAATAAAAAAAGCTATGAGAGCCCGGTTAAAGGCTTTCATAGCTTTTATTTTTATGAGTGAGCACGAAGCTGTTCATTGACATATGTCTGGATATAATAATTATCCTCAGGCATCTGGCAGCCGACGATATATGTTCCCTCATTATTTGAGCAGCGGATTACATATCCCTCCAATACTGAGTGGTCAGCAAGCGCAAAGTCCTCTATCGAGATAGTGACCTTCGCTCCTTTATGATCCACGAAATAAGGATCCTTTGTCAAAAATGCAAAGCCGTTTGCACTTATATTGTCAAGAGTTCCTTTGAATGTGGTGTCTGTTCCTTTAAGCTTGATAGTGCAATTGTTTGATAAATCCATGCGAGGGTATTTCCTACGGTTCAAGATTTCAGGCTGTGTATTGACTGTTATCACAAGGTCATCTGTGATTGTGAGATCCTTCCAGCAGTACATTACATTGCCAACTGTAACATACAGATTGCAAGGTCTGGATGAGTCTACAGATAAGCCGCCTGATACAAGCTTAAGACTGTTTTCGCCAACAGCCTTTACTTCGCAATGGAACTCGTTGCCGGTCTGTACATCTGTCAGGATCACTTTGGCCTTCATACCCGGGCGGATATCATCAAGTCCCATAAATCCACCAACTCCGAGCTCGTGCATGAGAGATTGGATAACAGTCTCGATATTATTGATATTCGTTGCACTTTCATCATATTTACTGAGCATCTTGCGGCTTATCGCATCAGAAGCACCGATACATGAGGTCATGGTTTCTACGATGTCAGATACCTTTTCCATATTGTCGACAAGCTGCTGGTTAGATGCTTCAACCTCCTGCATTGCGGTGTCGATTTCACGGATATGGCTTCCAAGCTTATGGGAATCCTTTGTAATCTTCTCTACATTTTCACCGGTCTGCATTACCTTCTCAAGAGTGAGCTGGATGAGGCGGAGTGTTTCTTCAATGGATGAGGTCATCTTTCCGGAAATCTCGTCAAGCCGTGAGAGCGCCTCGCTGATCTGACCGGATGAATTTCTCGTCTCAGTGCTTAAAGTACGGATCTGTTCAGCAACAACAGCAAAGCCCTTACCGGCTTCGCCTGCACGCGCAGCCTCGATAGAAGCGTTAAGAGCGAGGAGGTTTGTCTGGTTTGAAATATTATCAATTGTTCCGGTTTCATTTTTAACCATCTCAAATTCATCTCTGAATGTAGTCAGGATGCTTTCAACCTCTGTAGAAAGCTCTGACATGGTTTTTGCTGTCTGGGCAAGACCTTCAAGGTCCTCAGAGCTGACCTTGGCATGCTTGCCTGATTCGGTTGTCAGGGAAACCATATCATTTATCATGGCTGCAACATTCTCAACCTGTGAGCTTATATCGGTAGTCATTTCCTGGGAAGAAGCAGTGTGGGACTGAAGCTGCTTGTTATTTCCGGTAAGCTTATTCATTCCCTCAACGACAACATCTGAGCCATGCTTGTTTTCAGAAGCAAGCTCACGGACCACGGTTATACCGTCCATTATAGTGTTGCAAGCGGTTTTAACCTGCTCAACTGTCGTGACAACGCGATTCAAATCAGACTTTATGCTCTCGGTGAGTGCAGCATCGGACTCAGTCAGGTGACGTACGGACATGATATAGCCTATGTAGCAAAGTAAAAGACATGCTATCTGAAGCTGATAGTTTTTGTGGTCTGCAGCAGTGTTCTGACCCAGCACAAATATGTGAAATGCAATACTTGCTATAAGGCTTAGCATATTTGCAACGGCGCAGTAAATCATGAATTTTTCATCCTTAAATATTACAATAAGGCTGATTATCGGAAGGATGTAGGTGAATGCAATCGGTGAGGTTGTCGTACACAAAAGAAATACGTAAAAAATACCATATCCGATGACAAATGCAAGCCGGTAACGGTCATTATCCTTCCCCGTCCTTTTTAGAAGTATGTCACCACACACGAAAGGCAGCCAGCATAAAATAACAAAAATGATATAATTACTGACAGAATAAGCGCCATTTGCTGTGTCGGTACCATAATTTGCGGTCAGCAGAATAGCAAAAACAAGCCATAATCTGCGGGCTTTGATATTCGCCTTTGCTTTAAAAATTTTTTCATCGTAACCCATATGAATTCTCCTGATTCGTAATAATATAGGTATATTTTACTATCATAGTACTATAATTACAAGGCATACTTAAGAATTTGAATGTATTTTGAATGTATAATTATGGTATTGTTTCTAAGTCTAAACTTTAATTGTTTTTTGCCTGTCAATCCGCTATACTAAAATTAACTATATACTTACAGGAGGGCATAAAGCATGAACGTACTTCTGATTAACGGAAGTCCAAAAGGCAAACGAAGCAATTCGTTAAGGCTTGCAAACAGCTTTATAGAAGGCTTCAAAGAAGGATATAAGAGCAAAAATGAAGCGGTATCCATTGATGAAATGCATGTAGCCTCAATGAATGTAGGAGCGTGTAAGGGCTGCTTTGCATGCTGGCAGAAGACACCGGGAGTGTGCTGCATAAATGACGATATGCAGACTGTTATTGGGAAAATGCTTGAAGCGGATATTGTTGTGTGGTCGTTTCCTCTGTACTATTTTAGTGTGCCGGGAATACTAAAGAACGTGATTGACAGGCAGCTTCCCATGAGCCTGCCGTTTATGAGTACAAAGGATGACGGATACGGAAGCGGCAGCCATGATTGCAGATATGACATGGAAGGCAAAAGGCATGTGCTAATCTCTACCTGTGGCTTTTATTCTGCAGAGGGAAATTATGACAGTGTACTTCGGATGTTTGACCATTTTCTTGGAAAAGGGCATTATACAACCATATTTTGTGGTCAGGGTGAGCTGTTTCGTGTAAAAGAGCTGTCAAAGAGGACTGACGAATATCTGGCTACGGTAAAAAGTGCCGGGGCAGAATATGCCATCACAGGAAAAATATCTGAAAAAACAGAAGCGGCGCTCCATACTCTTTTATATCCAAGGGATGTATTTGAAAGTATGGCGGATGCCAGCTGGGGAATCAGCAGGACAACAGGAGAAAAGGAAGCGGATGACCTTGTTTTCACCAGACAGATGGCTGCATTATACAATAAGGATGCCTATGACGGAAAGGAACGCGTGCTTGAGATATGCTATACCGATTTGAAGCATACATACCAAATAAAGCTTGATGATAAAGGTAGTGAGGTGCTTACTGACCAAAGCCTTGCCGCGACTACACGCATAGATACGCCTTTTACGGTATGGTCGGCTATTTCCCGAGGCGAGATAGGTGGCGCAGAGGCTTTGGGAAAGCAGATGTATACGGTGACAGGTGATTTTTCCCTGATGGTAAACTGGGATAAATTTTTTGGAAGTACATCGGTAGTCAAAGAGGCAGAAAAAACATCACAAGGTGTGGAGGTACAGAAAAATCCATCCATGATGACAATGCTCATACCATGGATTACGTTTTGGATAGCAGTTTCTGTCAATACCGAAAAGGGTTCTGTGATTGCTCTTTTGGTGGCATCCGCTATGCCTTTTATTATGAGAAAACATAAATTTGTAATATGGGATCAGCTCTCAATTGTTGCTGTTGCTATACTTTCTGCGATTGCAAGCCTGACAGGAGCAGGTGACATATCAACAGATATCGGATATCTGGTGTTTGGGCTGTTCTGGCTGGTTTCATGCCTGACAAAGGAGCCTTTATGCGCAGCATATGTGAAATACAATTATGGCGGTGAAGCCGCACATAAAAATCCTCTCTTTATGAAGACGAATTATATACTTGCGGCGGCATGGGGAGTATTATACGTGTTGACAGCAGTGTGGACATTTCTGCTGAAAAAGGCAGGTGTTGGAGCTGCACTTATTGTCGTAAACAATCTGATGCCTGTATTGATGGGCATATTTACCGGATGGTTTGAAAAATGGTATCCTGCAAGGCTCGCAAGAGGCTCAAAAAAGCAGTAATTCGTAAGATTTTTTTAATATTTTATGTATTCTATTTACTTTAGGTGGATAGAAGAGTACTCTTTAGAAAACGTACTCATAGCAGTACTTATAAATAAAGAAAGAGGTATATCATAATGAAGAAAAAACTGATTACAATTGTAATAGGAGCTATGCTTTGCGCCGGCTTGTTTGCAGGCTGCGGACAGAGCGATACAAAGCAGGATAAGGCAGCAGGCACCGAAAGTGCAAAGCAGGCTGAGACCAAGGATGAAGGTGATAAGGGCTCACAGGAAGAGAAGGAGCTTACTGGAACAATCGATGACATAAAGGACTTCATGTTTGTAGTGACTGATGATAAGGATACACCATACAGCTTTACATTCGATGAGAAGCCTGACGGACTTGAGGGTGTTGCAAGTGGAGACAAGGTGACTGTAAAATATACTGGAACTATTTCAGAGGTGGATCCGTTTGAGGGAAAGATAATATCTGTTGAGAAGGCAGAATAAGGACAATAAGCAGGGAAGGATAGGAGCTTTGTGAAAGGGCAAAAGGCATATGGAGTTTTAGTTTATTTATTTTTTCTGTTTCTGATATGCACCTCAGGTATGGCAACATTGTCATAGCTGATAGGTGCATTTTCTTTATCAGCGTCCTCGTGACTTTCGGTGCTTTTTACGTGCACCTCAGGTATTGCCACGTTGTCAAAAGTTAAATCGTAATTATGTTTTTCTTTTTCGTCTCTGTTTTTAAATATTTTTTTCAGTTTTTCAAACATATTTTTCTCCGGTTGTTTTACAGTAAGTTTATAAAGAATGTGATTACAAGGCTGTTCAAAAAGTCAGCAAACAGGCTCCCGACAAGCGGTATGAGCAGATATGCCTTGATGGATGGCACATATTGGTCGCAGACAGCCTGCATATTTGCCATGGCATTTGGGGTGGCTCCGGTTCCGAAGCCGCAGGTGCCTGACACAAGTATGGCTGCATCGTAGTCGCGCCCCATGATGTTGAACTCGATAACATACGTGAATATGATTATGAGAAGCACCTGTGCTGCAAGCAGTATGAAGAGCGGGAGAGCGAGTGATGCAAGCTCCCAGAGCCTTAGTGTAATCATTGCCATGCCTAGGAATAGAGAGAGGCTTATACCTCCTAGGTCATTTATCTCTCCCATATGGATGGTAGCGATTCCTGTGTACTCACATATGTTTCGCATTAGTGCGGCTGCGAGCATTGCTCCTATATATATTGGGAAGGTGAGCCCTGTCTTTGTGAGCAGCATTGTAAAGATGGTTCCGACACCTATTGCCAGGATGAGCTGGAATACGGCATCAGCATACATATTTGTGTGGCGCTCATGCTTTTTCTCATCCTCCACCAGCAGGCTGTCGTCATCGTTTGCTGCTGTATTAAGCAGGCTATGCTTTTCAATCAGTCTTTTTCCAAGAGGTCCGCCTATCAGGCTTCCAAAGATGAGACCGAAGGTAGCTGCGGCTGTACAAATGGTTGTGGCGCCCTTTATGTTTAAGTCCTCAAGCACTGGGCCAAAAGCTCCTGCGGTGCCGTGTCCGCCAACCATAGGAATAGAGCCGGTGCACATGCCGATTAGCGGATTCAGGTTTAAGAGCTTTGCAAGCCCCACGGCGGTTAGGTTTTGTAATATGATAAGCGCTATTACCAGTCCCAGGAATACGATGAGCGATTTGCCTCCGCTTTTTAATACCTTGAGATTTGCCTGAAAGCCTACAGATGTAAAGAAGAATACCATGCAGACCTCGCGCAGTGTGTCGTCAAAGGAAAATTCTGCGATTCCTGTGACATAGCATATGCATGTCATGATGGCAAAAATCAGTCCGCCTATGACAGGCGCCGGAATACAGAATTTCTGAAGAAAATATATTTTCTTTTTTAAATAGTTTCCAAGTAGTAGTACAAGCACTGCAACGGCCAGTGTCTGGTACATGTCAAGTTGTATTTTCATGTGTTACCTTTCAATTTTTATTGATTATATTCTTGTTATTTTCTTCTTATATTTTGAATATTATATATTGGACTAAAAATTAATTCGCGAATTAATTTGTACTATATCCACAGACTTCATAATACCTTTTTGCTCCATCGTGAAATGGAATAGGTATACCGTCTGTTGCAAAGTTATATGTCAGCTCAAGCTTAAGAGAGTTGGAGTAGGAGAGCTCATTTTCTTTTTCAAACAGGAGCGATGTAAGCTGCTCAATTGTATCGTCAGATACATCAGACTTTGTGATAAGCACAGATTTTACACCTATTGTGCTTATATCTGTGGTCTGGCCTGTGTATGTGCCGGCAGGTATGACCTCGCTTGTGTAGGCAGAGCTGCTTTCAAGCATCTTGTTTATCACAGTATCAGTCAGCGGGATAAGCCTTATGTCGCATTCCTTTGAGAGCTCATCTATGACAGTGGTGGTGAGTCCGGCAGTGCAGAAGAAGGCATCTATATCACCGGCTTTTAGCTCTTTTGTGGCCTCGATATAGTCCAGGTTTTTGGTGGCAACAAGGGATGATGGCATACCGGCGAACTCAAGAATCTGTGTGGCATTTCGCTCGGTGCCGGATTCCTCTGCTCCGATGCTTACAGTGTGTCCTGACAGGTCGTCAAGAGTCTGTATGTTTGAATCAGCGCGGACCACAAGCTGACAGGTCTCGGTGTAAAGCCCTGCTATAGCCCTTAAATCTTCATTTGTCTTGTAGGCATCGGCTATCAGGTCTGCCTGTGCGATGCCTATCTCTATATAGTCATCGGATAAAAGCCTTATATTGGCATTAGAGCCTGCTGTGGTACGAACCTTGCAGGTAAAGTCATAGCCCTGTTCATTGGCAAGCTCCGTAAATGTATTTGCAAATGAATAGTACATTCCACCGATGTCGGCTGTTCCGAAGCGTATTGTGCGGCCGGAGTTGGTGCAGCCTGTCAGGGCGAAGAGTACTATGCAAAGCATGATACTGATTTTTTTCTTCATGTTTTGTCTTTGTCCTTTCACTTTTTCATAATTGCTATGAGTATTTTACAAAAAATTTTCTAATATGAAAAGATTTAATTTAAATTTTTCTTAAATTCCATGGACTTGTGATTGGAAAAATAATATAATAAATTAGTTGTAGAAAATATCTTAAAGGAAGGAAATTTATTTATGGAAATCTTTGACATTATCAAGTCTGTTATATTTGGAATTGTGGAGGGCATTACAGAGTGGCTGCCTATCAGCAGCACCGGCCACATGATTCTTCTGAATGAGATTTTACCACTTAGAATAGGAAAGAACCCGGACGATTTTTACAGTATGTTTGAGGTGGTTATCCAGCTTGGAGCCATTTTGGCGGTTGTTGTTTTGTTCTGGAGCCAGATCTGGCCATTCGGCAGGAAGAATAACAAAGCTCCTCTTGCAAAGACAGGTATCGGTGCATGGGTCAAGACTGATATCTTCGTGCTGTGGTTTCATATTCTTGTTTCAACTATTCCGGCAGCTATTATCGGAATTCTTTTTGATGATGTATTCGAGAGACTGTTTTACAATTTCCAGACAGTAGCTATCATGCTTATACTCTTTGGTATCGCTTTTATTGTGATTGAGACCAGACATAATGGCAAGTCTGCCAAGATTAATTCACTTGTCGACATAAGCTACACGACTGCGCTTATGATTGGATTTTTCCAGCTTATTGCAGCTGTTTTTCCGGGTACATCACGTTCAGGTGCTACTATTGTCGGAGCTCTTTTAATTGGTGTTTCAAGGACTGTTGCCGCTGAGTATACATTTTTCCTTGCTATTCCGGTTATGTTTGGTGCGAGTCTTCTGAAGCTTGTTAAATTTGGATTTCATTTTACAGGGGAAGAGGCTGCTATTCTGATTATCGGCATGATTGTGGCATTTGTTGTTTCACTTATTGTTATCAAATTCCTGATGGGCTACATAAAGAAGCATAACTTTATTGTGTTTGGATGGTACCGTATAGTTCTTGGTGCGATTGTGCTGCTTTGTGGTATCGCAGGGCTTCTCTAAATACATTTTGACGCAATTTTGCAGGAAGAGGGTTTAAGACATGCATGATGAATTGACAGCAAATGATATAAAGAAAATGGAGGACGAGATAGAGTACAGAAAGCTCGTTGTCAGAAAGAAGGCTCTTGATGACGTAAAGGTGGCGAGAGCCCAGGGTGACTTGAGCGAGAACTTCGAGTACAAGGCCGCCAAGCAGTTTAAGAACCAGAACGAGAGCCGTATCAGATACCTTGAGAAGATGATTAAGACTGCCGTTGTCATATCCGATGAGTCAAAGGATGATGAGGTGGGTATGTTCAATACGGTTGACGTGTATTTTGAGGATGATGATGAGACTGAGACATACAAGATTGTCACAACCGTAAGGGGCAATTCCTTAAAGAATCTGATAAGCAAGGAGTCACCGCTTGGTGCCGCTATATTCGGGCACAAGGTGGGTGACAGGTGTGAGGTAAAGGTAAATGATGACTACTCATACTTTGTTAAGATAATGAAAATACAAAATACTGTCGACGACGGCAGTGATGATTTGCGTAAATTTTAATCTCGGTTTAATTTTTGCGTTTTATAGGGATTTCAAAAAGATTTATATGTTTATGACTATATAACAATGTTTAATGTCAGAAATGGGGAAATTTATATGATTAAATTAAAAACTTTTGGCAGCTTTACGGTGGGAAATGACATATCCTCTGTCCAGGAAGGGGCATGGAGGTCTGAGAAGCTTGAAAAGCTGTTTGTATATCTGGCGATGAACAGAAACAGGGGTGTCTGTATAGAGGATATTTCAGAGGCTATATGGCAGGTTGAGGAAGAAACCGATAATCCGGTAGGAGCCCTTAAGAATCTGGCATACAGGCTCAGAAAGGCTCTAAGAGATGCCTCCTTTGACGAGGAGTGCATAGTCTCTGTTAGAGGCGGCTTGTACAAATGGAATGATGATGTGGAAGTAACCATTGATGTCGAAGAGTTTGACAGATATATAAATGAGGCGGAGATGGCATTTTGCAGGAGCAAGGAGACCGCTATTGAAAGCTATGAGAAGGCCATAGCTCTTTATCATGGTGATTTCCTGCCTCTTAGGACAGATACACACTGGTTTATGACGCTCAATGCATTTTACCATTCAAGATACGTGAATACAGTAAAGGCTCTGGCAAAGCTGTATATTGATACAGGCTGCTATGAGAAGCTTGAGCAGCTGTGCATCAGGGCGATTGTATATGAGCGCTCGGATGAGCAGATATACTCATATCTTATTATGGCACGCATGCGTACCAAAAAGGTACAGATGGCTTTTGATACTTATGAGACTGCCAAGGCTATTATGGACAAGGATCTTGGCGTTAGAAAGACTGTCATGCTCAACAAGGTGTATGAGGAGCTTTTATCTGTCACAAAGGGTGTTTCAAGCTACAATATAGATGAGGTGAAGGAGGATATCAACGAGGAGAGCATGGAGGGTGTTTTCATGTGCGGATATCCTGTATTCAAGGAGATTTATCATCTGGAGGTCAGAAAGAGTGCCCGTTCTACGATTCCGGAGAGTCTGGTGCTTGTCACTGTTGTGCCAATGTATAGCAGTCAGCCGGATAAGAATCATAGTCAGATGAAGGATTCCATGCATACACTTGAAAGAGCACTTAGAAAGTGCCTGCGTGTGGGTGATGTGGCAGCAAAGTACAGTGATTCACAGTACATTGTGCTTTTGTCGAAGTGCTCATGCGATACAGCCTCCGATGTCATGAAGCGTATTATCGATAGGTTCAATCATACGTGTGACACACATAGTAATATGACAATACACTTTGACATTGAGCCGGTAAGCTGCTACAGCAGTTTTGTGAGTGACAAATGATATTTTCTGATATAGAGGTGTTTTCATGAGGAGACTTATTAACATTATTTCCAGTGTGATTTTATTAATTCTTATTTTAATTATTGCTGTAATACTTATCCCCAAGCTGTTTAGTATCGAGCCGATGGTAGTTGTAAGCGGAAGCATGGAGCCTTCTTACATGAAGGGGAGCCTATTGTATGTAAAGGAGGGCGTCGGAGGGATAGAGACAGGTGATGCCATTACCTTTTACAGAAATGGCGAGCTTGTGACTCACAGGGTAGTTGAAATAAATACAGATGAAAAGACCTACACTACAAAGGGAGATGCCAATCAGGTGAATGATGTACAGCCGGTTGCATGGTCTGATGTGATCGGAGTGCCTGTGTTTGATGTCCCGGTGCTTGGTTATCCTGCTTCTTTTTTAGGAACCTCGCAAGGTAAATTTGTATTCATTGTATTGTTGATTATTTTTACCGGTATTACAGTACTGACTGATAAAAAAATGGAGAAAACAAATGGTTAAGAAAGTAATTAGATTTATAGTTCTGATAATTGGTCTGTCTCTTGTGGCTTATTCGGGTTATCATCTGTTTAAGATTTATTCTGACTATAATACTTCGGATAAGACATATGAGAAGCTTCAGGATGAGTATGCAGTGGACGATTCAAAGAAGGATGATGACAGCACGAAAGGCAGTGAAGCACAGTCACCGTGGTATGATGATATAGATATTGATTTCGCCGGTCTAAGGAGCGAAAACCCTGATGTGGTTGGCTGGATTTATTTTGAAAATGAGGATATCAGCTACCCTGTCATGTATTCGGGGGATAACAGCTATTACCTCAGAAAGACCTTTAAGAGAGAGCATGCCACTGCAGGTTCCATCTTCCTTGAGGGTTCAAACAAGACTGATTTCAGCGACTGCCATACAATCATTTATGGACACAATATGAAAAACCTGTCGATGTTTGGAAAGCTTAAGTACTATAACCGTGATGAGAATTACTATGACAGCCATCAGTATTTCCAGATACTTGTCGATGGCAAAAAGTATAGGTACCAGATTTTCTCATATGAGACAGTCAGTGATGACAGCGATGAGTATACCGTGGGCTTTGAGCCGGATGAGACGTTTGGCAAATTCGTACAGAGGATGGCTGCCTCATCAATGAAGGATACAGGCATAGTCCCGACAAAGGATGACAAGGTTGTGACTCTTTCTACCTGCTCCACAAGCGGTGAGACATACAGGTTTGTGGTTCACGGAGTGAGAGTGGATGAACATTGATTTTTAAAATATAAAAACAGGTGTGTAAAATGAAAAAAGAAGATGAATTACTTAAAGAGCTTACCGATATGGTAAAGGAAACAAAGAAGGGGCAGATTAAGTGGAAGCTTTCCTGTCAGACTACAGAGTACAATGATGAGGCCGTAAAGCCGACAGTTACAGAGGATGGCATCACCTGGACTGTTGATGAGTGCTACGTGTCATATGAGTGTACCTATAAGGGCAGTGATTTTGTGATGATTACATATGAGATGATTCATACTGCCGGTGATAAAAGACAGACAACCAACCTTGTTTTTTTACCGCCGCTTGGCATCAGATACTTTGATATCAGCACACTGCTACCATACTCAGTGCCGGCATCCAATATTCTCACCTACGAGATTCACACGCTGTGGCTGTTGCTGCTTGAGATGTATAAGAGCGACAACACAAGCGTAGAGCTGGATGCGAGCTCCAGGGAGCTTATGATTGAAGAATAGGGGATATGATATATGTATGCAGTGATTACAGGAGCAAGCTCAGGAATAGGTGAGCAGTTTGCAAAGAGACTTGCGAAGGAGGGGTATGACCTGATTCTTGTTGCCAGAAGGCGGGAGAGGCTTACAGCTCTTTCTGATAAGCTTAAAGCCACACATAAGGAGCTTGAGTGTGATATTTTTACCGCGGATCTGATGCAGCTTGATGAGTGTCAGAGACTTTCGGACTATCTCGAGGAAAAAGATATAGAAATATTTATAAACAACGCAGGCTACGGTGATTGCGGCCTGTTTGAGGAGACTGATATAGCTAAGGAAATGGGCATGATAGATGTCAATGTGCGTGCTGTACACTTCCTGACGAAAAAGCTTTTAAGACAGATGAGGGTAAAGGACAGAGGCTTTATATTAAATGTGGCAAGCTCTGCTGGTCTTATTCCTGCCGGTCCGTACATGGCTGCCTATTATGCCTCTAAGGCATATGTTGCGAGCCTTTCAAGGGCTGTTGCATGTGAGCTTCGACAGAGCCACAGCCATGTGTATGTGGGGTGTCTGTGTCCGGGACCGGTTGATACAGAGTTCAATGATGTGGCGAATGTGCGATTTGCGTTGAAGGGGATTTCCGCTGAATACTGCGCCAATTATGCCATAGACCGGATGATGAAGCACAAAACGGTCATAGTGCCTACTCTCAGGATGAAGCTTGCTACAACCTGTGGCAGATTTCTGCCACAATCTTTGTATATAAAGATTGTTTCACATCAGCAAAAGAAAAAATGGCACATTGACTAAAAAGTTTTTGAAAATTGGTTGAATTGCCCTATTTACAGTTATTGTAAATTTTATTATAATGTATACGAAAATAAACGAAAAGGATAGTGCTATGAAATTAGGAGCGATTTATTCAAAGGAAAAGACAACATTTACACTGTTTTCGCCTGTTGCGGACAGTGTTTTTGTTATTTTTTATGATAAGGGAAATGATTCGGCCGAGAAAGGCAGGCTTGAGATGATGCGCGGAGAGGGAGAGCTTCGCAGTATTTTTTCTGCTACGGCAGAGGGTAATCTGGATGGTGTTTATTATACATATGAGGTTCACACCTCAGATGGCACATTCGGCTCGCATGATCCGTATGCAAGAGCCTGCGGTGTAAATGGGCACAGGTCTATGGTTATTGACCTGTCAAAGACTGATCCTGATGGATTTGCAGATGAGGACAGGCCAAAGCTTGCAGATCCCATGAGCATGGTTATCACTGAGGTGTCTATCGCGGATGTGTCTGCCGGTGCATCTGCTCATTCTAGGTATCCGGGTAAGTTTAAGGCATTTACTGAGGATAAAACTCTTTCGTATTTCAAGGATATGGGAGTGACACATCTGCAGCTTATGCCGTCGTATGATTTTGCCAGCATTGACGAGAGTGATTCCTTAAAGGAGCAGTATAACTGGGGCTATGATCCGTACAATTACAATGTGCCGGAGGGCTCTTACTCGACAGATCCGTTTAATGGAGCCGTGAGAGTGAGAGAGTATAAGGAGATGGTGCACTCGATTCATGAGGCGGGTCTTGGTGTAATCATGGATGTGGTTTACAATCATACCTTCAATGTTCATGACAGCTGCTTTTACAAGACTGCGGGCAATTATTTCTACCGTATGCTGGATGCTGCAAAGTACTCTGATGCATCAGCCTGTGGCAATGAAATAGCCTCAGAGAAGCCTATGGTCAGAAAATATATCATTGATTCGCTGTGCTACTGGGCGAGTGAGTATCACATTGATGGCTTCAGGTTTGATCTGATGGGAGTACTTGATATCGAGACATTGAACGAAGCCAGAAAAGCTCTCTTAAAAATAAATCCTGATATAATAATGTACGGAGAGGGCTGGACAGGTGGAGAGAGCACTCTGCCAGAATCAGAGCGTGGCATGAAAATAAATGCTCCAAGGACACCGGGCATCGGCATGTTTTCGGATGATATACGTGATGCGGTAAAGGGACATGTATTCTATATGGATGAGCTGGGCTTTGTCAATGGAGCTGCAGACAGAGGTGAAGAGCTAAAGCAGGCTGTTATGTGCGCTAAGTGGGCCAAATCGCCTATGCAGTCGATTAACTATCTGTCATGTCACGACAACTATACTCTCTGGGACAGGTTTATCATATCCAATTCACATGAGAGTGAAGAGATGCGTATCCGTATGAATAAGCTTGCAGCAGCCATCCTTTTTACAGCGCAGGGGATTCCGTTTTTCCTGCATGGAGAGGAGTTTGCGAGAACAAAGATTAGTGAGGCTGATGGTGCTCCTGTAGAGAACAGCTATTGCAGTCCTCTCTCTGTCAATGCAATAGATTATGACAGGGCTGAGCAGTTTTCGGACCTTAAAGCCTACTATAAGGGGCTTATAGCACTAAGAAGGGCTCACAAGTCATTTTATCTTGACACAGTAGATGAGATTAAGAAATCCGTACATTTCATGGATGATATGCCTGATGGCGTTGTAGCATATACTATTGATAACGATACAGAGAAGGTGTTCGTAGCTTACAATGCCGGAAAAAATAAAATCACAATTAAACTTGCAGATGCTTTGTGGGAGGTTCTTGCAGATGAATCTTCTGCGGGAGATAAAGCTCTTTACACAATAAAAGACCAGGCAATAATACCTGGGGTATCATGCCTGGTTGCAGTTTGCAAATGTTAGTGAGTTGATTTATTTATGTAGCTTGTCTTGTATTTTGAATATACGATTTTCTGGCTGCGATACAGGCCAAAGTATCCTGACAGCATATAGCTGAATGGAATTGCCAAAAGAAAGTATGGCATGCCGTCGTAGCCAAACAGCTCAAAGCTGATGAGCAGCGATGTGATCGGACAGTTGGTGACACCACAGAACAGTGAAATCATGCCGACAGCTGTACACAGCGATGGCTCAAAGCCTGTCAGATTGCCGAACAGGCATCCAAATGTTGCGCCTATGAAAAAGGATGGTACAATCTCGCCGCCCTTAAAGCCTGCGCCAAGAGTCAGTGCGGTGAAGATGATTTTTAGCAGAAATGCTTCAGGTCTGACAGAGCCGTCTATACTGCTTTGGATGACACTCATTCCGGTGCCGTTGTATGTCTGGTTTCCTACAAGCATAGTTGCTATGATGATAAAGCAGCCACCAATGAATACTCTTGTATATTTGTTTGGCAGATATTTTTTGTACAGCGCCTCACCTGAGTGAAGGGCCACACAAAAGAGTATGCTTACGAGTGCGCACAGTATTGCAAGCACAGAGATTTTTACTGAGTTTAAAATAGTAAAGTCCGGTATGTTTTCAATAGCAAAAAATTCATTTGTAACATTGAAGTATGATGCGATACCGTGAGCGATGAGGGAGCTTATCACACATGGAACGAGTGCTATATAATACATGACACCGACGCTTATCATCTCCATGGAGAAAATAGCGGCTGCCATCGGAGTGCCAAACAGTGCACTGAATGCAGCGCTCATGCCACACATAATCATGACATGCTTGTCCTTTTCATCAAATCTGAATACCCTGCCTATAGAGCTTCCGATGCTGCCTCCCATCTGCAGTGCAGCACCCTCACGGCCGGCAGAGCCACCGAACAGGTGAGTGATAAGTGTGGATACAAATATAAGCGGGGCCATTATAAAGGGCACCTTGTCGCCTGAATGGATAGCTGATATTACCAGATTGGTTCCGGTGTCGTTATCGTCTTTACACAGATGATAGAGTCCTACAATGGCAAGTCCGCCGATTGGCAGAAAGTAAATGAGCCAAGGGTATTTCATTCTGAAATCGGTTACGACCGACAGGGCAAAATAAAATGCGGTGCCGCAGCTTCCTGCGACTATGCCGACAACGATAGAAAAGATTACCCATTTAATGGATGTTATAAGGCGTTTCGTATTATGCTTTACCTTATGCACAATCAATTGCCTGGTTGTTTCATTCATTTTGTTACACCTCTTTTAAACTTTTTCTTAATTTGATATTAACATTAACTAATTTAATTTACAAGTTGCACTTTATGATGTTATAATAACTAAATAAAACGAAAATATCATATGATTTCATATGTATATTATATATTATTTTAAAATACAGGCTCACGCAGCCAAACAATGAGTATACAACAAAAGGGAGGAAAAATAACATGAGAACTAGCGGTGTATTAATGCCAATCTCATCACTGCCATCACAGTATGGTATTGGAACTATGGGAAAGGAGGCAAGACGTTTTGTCGATTTCCTTGAGAAGGGAGGTCAGACATACTGGCAGATTCTTCCAATCTGTCCTACCAGCTATGGAGATTCTCCATACCAGTCATTTTCAAGCTTTGCAGGCAATCCTTATTTTATCGATCTGGAGCTTTTATGCAAGGACAAGCTTCTGACAAAGAAGGAGTGCGAGTCATATAAGTGGGGCAAAAAGCCACAGTATGTAGACTATGGCATTATGTATGTCAACAGATATGCTCTTTTAAGAAAGGCATATGAGCGTTTTTCAAAGAAAACACCGGCTGACTATGAAGCATTCTGCAGTAAAGAGGCAGAGTGGCTTGATGAGTACACACTCTTTATGGCATTAAAGGATGCCAATGGCGGAGTGGCATGGAGCGAGTGGGATGATGCTCTCAAGTTTAGAAAACCTGAGGCTATGGAAGAAGCAAAGGAGAAGTATGCTGATGATATTGCCTTCTACAAGATGCTCCAGTATCTCTTCTTCAAGCAGTGGACTGCTTTAAAGGCATATGCTAATGAAAAGGGCATAAGAATTATCGGAGATGTACCTATTTATGTTGCCATGGATTCAGCAGATGTATGGGCTAATCCTACACAGTTCTATCTCGATAAAGACTTAAATCCAATCGAGGTGGCAGGCTGTCCTCCTGATGCCTTCTCAGCTGACGGACAGCTCTGGGGCAATCCTCTTTTCAGATGGGATGTTATGAAGAAGGACAGCTACAGCTGGTGGACAAAGCGTATCAGTGCTATGGCAAAGCTTTATGATATCGTGCGAATCGATCATTTCAGAGGTTTTGATTCATTCTATGCTATTCCTGCAAAGGATGATACAGCAAAGAACGGTGTATGGAAAGATGGACCTGGCATGGATTTATTCAACGTGCTTGAGAAGAAGCTTGGTAAGCTTCCTATCATCGTGGAGGACCTCGGCTTCCTCACACCTTCCGTAAAGAAGCTTTTAAAGGATTCAGGCTTCCCTGGCATGAAGGTTATCCAGTTTGCCTTCGATTCAAGAGAAGATAGCGATTATCTGCCACATAACTATCCGCAGCACTGTGTTGTATACACAGGTACCCATGACAATGACACAGTTATGGGCTGGATGAAGACAGCTCCAAAGGATTGCGTAAGGTTTGCAAAGGATTACTTAAACCTCACAAAGGAGGAAGGCTACAACTGGGGTATGATGCGTGCGGCATGGTCATCAGTTGCCGATATGGCTATTGTTCCTATGCAGGATCTGCTTGGACTTGATTCAAAGGCCCGTATCAACATTCCTTCAACTACCGGTGGCAACTGGCAGTGGAGAGCTACTCCTGAGCAGATAGACAATAAGCTTGCAAAGAAGCTTCACAAGTGTATGCAGATGTACGCACGTCTGAGAGAGGAGCCTGAGGAGGCTTCTGACAAATCAGATGCTAAAGAAACAGCTGATGCTTCTACAAGCAAGACAGCAGGATGTGAGAAAAAGGCTGCTAAGTAGTTTGGTTTAAAATACTATATATTATTACAAAAGACCACAGGTTATCTGTTTTGAAGCCTGTGGCCTTTTTATGTGTAATAATTCAAAGAGCAGGTGAATACACTTTGATTATAGAATAAAGTGTATGGAGGAAGCTTTTATGGGCAGTACTATGGACAGTAAAGAGTTTGATTTATATAAAGATATCAGATGCCGCACAAACGGCGAGATTTACATAGGTGTCGTCGGTCCTGTGCGCACAGGCAAGTCCACATTTATAAAGCATTTCATGGAGCTTTGTGTAATTCCGAAGATGGACAATGAGTATGCTAAAAAGCGTGCAGTCGATGAACTGCCGCAATCAGGCAAAGGAAAGACTATTATGACGACTGAACCGAAATTTATTCCACAGGATGCGGTTACTATCAGTCTGGATGATGGCAGCGCTGTGAAGGTACGCCTTGTGGACTGTGTGGGTTTTACAGTGGGGGATGCCGTCGGTTATCTCGAGGAGGACGGCGAGCGTATGGTCAAAACACCGTGGTTCGACGAGGATATTCCTTTTGAGGAGGCTGCAGTTGTAGGTACAAAAAAGGTAATAGAGGAGCATTCGACAGTGGCTGTGCTTGTAACCACTGACGGCAGCATAGGCGATATAAAAAGACAAAGCTATGAGGCAGCAGAAAGAGAAACCGTCATGCAGCTTGAGACTTCAGGAAAGCCATTTGTAATTGTGGTAAATACTACAAAGCCTTTTGCGGCAGAAACGAGACTTTTATGCGAGTCACTTAGCAGAGAGTATAAAGCGGCTGCCATTCCTATAGACTGTGAAAAGCTTTGCATGGGACAGATTACAGATATCATGGAAAAGCTCTTATATGAATTTGCAGTCACGAGAGTGGACTATGATATACCGAAATGGGTGCAGCTTCTGCCTTATGACAATCATGTAAAGCAGGCTGTAATTACATATGCAAAGACTTATCTTGCAAGGGCTTCAAAGCTGAAGGATGTCGCACTGATGAGCACTGATATGCCTGAATCGGATGGGGATATATTAAAAGCGGTATCTCTTGCCGGGATGGGGCTGTCTGATGGTGTGGTAAAGGTCAAAATTGAGATTGCAGAGAAATACTACTACGAGAATATTTCCGCGCTGTGCGGTGTGACTGTTTCCGGGGAAAAGGAGCTGATTTCCCTGATTCTTTCACTCACTGAGGAAAAGAATGAGTACGAAAAGATTAAGGATGCTTTTTCATCGGTGCAGCAGAAGGGTTATGGTGTTGTGATGCCACAGCTGTCTGATATCAGAATGGAGGAGCCGGTGCTTATAGCCCATGGAAACAAGTTTGGCGTAAAAATGAAGGCTATTTCACCGTCAATACATATGATAAGAGCTAATATCGAGACCGAGATAGCGCCGATAGTCGGAAGCAGGGAACAGGCAGAGGATCTGATAGATTACATCAAAAATGGTGAAAACAGTGACAGTGGAGTCTGGAAGACTAATATTTTTGGAAAGTCTGTCGGTGAGCTTATGGAGGACGGAATAAGAAGCAAAATAATGCAGATGGATGATGAGTGCCAGATAAAGCTTCAGGAAACCATGCAAAAGATTGTGAATGACTCAAATGGCGGCATGATTTGTATAATTATATAATGATATGAGGGTCAAAAGGTATTTTGACCCTTTAACCATATAATTATTGATTGGTGATTAGAGTTTAATTACTATATTATACGAAATATAAGTTGACTATATAGCATAAAGATAGCATAATGATACATAAAGACTGATTTAAAAGCGAAAGAGAGTAGGTTACATGCAGATAATTTTTATACATCACAGTTGTTTTCTTGTGGAACTGGATGACAAGGTGCTTATATTTGATTATTTTGATGGAGACAAGGTGGAGGGTATGCATTTTACCGGAAAGCTGCCATCTTATGAGCCGGATACAAAAATCTATATGTTTGCAAGTCACAGCCACAAGGATCATTATGATATGGATATTTTGCGTCTGGCTGACAAATATTCGAATATACATTATGTTTTTTCAAAGGATATCCGTATCAGTCCGCATTTTTTGTCAAAGCATGGCATTGATCCCGCTGTCAGGGACAGGGTGACATTTGTTTCACCTGACAATACATATCATGTGGATGATCTGGATATAATGACACTTAGATCCACCGATGCCGGTGTGGCGTTTTACGTCACTTCTAACGGAGTGAGCCTGTTTCATGCCGGTGATTTAAATGACTGGGAGTGGGATGGCGCAGGTGATCTGATAAACGGCAGAGTGCGCAGAGCATTCAGACATGAGATAAAAAAGCTTTCGGAAAAACCAATAAACGTGGCTTTTTTCCCGATGGATCCAAAGCTTATGGAGTATCAGTTCAAGGGTTTTGATTATTTTTTACAAAATACCTCGGCAGAGTTTGTGTTTCCTATGCACATGTGGCAGGACTACAGCGGTATTACTGAATACAAAAAGAGGCTGAGCAATAAGGACATGGCTGACAGGGTGATTGAGATTGAACGTGAAAATCAGACGTTCGCTTTTGGAGAGAACTATTGAATTATTTCACAAATTCATTTATAATAAATTAGTTCAATAAATTTAGGAGGGTAATTATGGGGGACTTTTTCATGTGCGTAGCACAATATGTTATTATTATGATTGTTTTGGCGGCCATAGGTTTTTGTGGGGCTTTAATAGGGGTAAAGCTTCGTAAAATGAAGGACGCAAAGACAAAAGAATAGGAGATTCAAGTAATGAAGAAGAGTTATGGCGTTAACGAATTACGTCGTATGTACCTTGAGTTCTTTGAGAGCAAGGGACATCTCGCAATGAAGAGTTTTTCACTGGTGCCTCACAATGACAACAGTCTGCTTCTTATTAATGCAGGTATGGCACCGCTTAAACCATATTTTACAGGACAGGAGGTTCCGCCAAGACGCCGTGTGACTACATGCCAGAAGTGTGTCAGAACAGGTGATATCGAGAATGTAGGTAAGACAGCTCGTCATCTTACATTTTTTGAGATGCTCGGAAACTTCTCGTTTGGCGATTATTTCAAGCATGAAGCAATCGCATGGTCATGGGAATTTTTGACAGAGGTGCTCGGTCTTGAAAAGGACAGGCTTTATCCTTCCATCTATGGTGAGGATGATGAGGCATTTGATATCTGGACTAAGGAAGTAGGAGTGCCGGGAGATCGTATTACACGTTTCTACAGAGATCCAAAGACCGGTGAGTGTGACAACTTCTGGGAGCATGGCGCAGGTCCTTGCGGTCCTTGCTCTGAGATTTACTACGACCGCGGTGAGAAGTACGGCTGTGGCAAGCCTGATTGTAAGGTAGGCTGTGACTGTGACCGTTTCATGGAGGTGTGGAACAATGTATTCACACAGTTTAACGGTGACGGACACGGTGGATACACTGAGCTTGAGCACAAGAACATTGATACAGGTATGGGACTTGAGCGTCTTGCTGTTGTAATGCAGGATGTTGATTCGGTATTCGATATTGATACAATGAAGGCTATCCGTGACAAGGTCTGCGAGCTTTCAGGCAAGAAATATCATGTCGATGAGATGGACGATGTTTCTATCCGTCTTATCACAGACCATATCCGTTCGTCTACATTCCTTATTTCTGACGGAGTTATGCCATCTAACGAGGGCAGGGGCTATGTGCTTCGCCGTATCATCAGACGTGCCGCTATGCATGGACGTACACTTGGCATACAGGGGGCATTCCTTGGCAAAATCGCGCAGGTTGTTATTGATGAGAGCAAGGACGGTTATCCGGAGCTTGAGGAGAGAAAGGATTTCATCCTTAAGGTGCTCACTCAGGAAGAGGAGAAGTTCGCGAAGACTATCGACCAGGGACTTGGTATCCTTGCAGATATGGAAGAGCATATGAAGGCTGACGGGGTCAAGGTACTTTCAGGAGAGGATGCATTCAAGCTTTACGATACATACGGCTTCCCTGTAGACCTCACGGCAGAGATTCTCGAGGAGAAGGGCTTCACATATGATGAGGCTGGCTTTGAGAGTTGTATGGAGGCTCAGAGACAGAAGGCAAGAGGAGCCCGCAAGGAAACAAACTATATGGGTGCTGATGCCAATGTTTACAATGATATAGATTCTGAAATTACTACAGAGTTCACAGGCTATGACAAGCTTACTGACACAGCTGAGATTGCTTTCCTTACCACATCGGATGATGTAGTCGAGGCTCTTTCAGATGGTGATAAGGGTTCTGTAATCGTGCCAAACACACCTTTCTATGCCACAATGGGTGGTCAGCAGGGTGACAAGGGTATCATAAAGACAGAGAGCGGTACATTTGTTGTTGAGGATACTGTAAAGGTAGTCGGCAACAGATATGCACATGTAGGATATGTGTCAGAGGGTATGATCCGCACAGGCGAGAAGGCTACACTTTCTGTTGATACAAAAACAAGAACAAACACATGCAGAAATCACTCTGCCACTCATCTGCTTCAGAAGGCACTGCGTGAGGTACTCGGCACACATGTAGAGCAGGCAGGTTCTTACCAGGATGCTGAGAGAACACGTTTTGATTTCTCTCATTTTTCTGCTATGACTGCTGAGGAGCTTAAAAGGGTTGAGGATATCGTAAACGAGAAAATCAACGAAGCTATTGAAGTTCGCACAGATATCATGACTGTCGATGAGGCTAAAAAGACAGGTGCCATGGCTCTCTTCGGCGAGAAATACGGTGAAAAGGTACGTGTCGTATCAATGGGCGATTTCTCAAAGGAGTTCTGCGGTGGTACACATGTAAAGAATACATCTGATATCAAGGCATTCAAGATTCTTTCGGAGAGTGGTGTGGCTGCAGGCGTAAGACGTATCGAGGCTATCACAGGCGACAATGTATTCGCTTATTACAGCAATATGGAGAAGGAGCTTGAGGAGGCTGCTAAGGTTGTTAAATCAACTCCTGCCAACCTCAAAGAGAGACTTGAGCACCTGATTGCTGAGATGAAGGCACTTCAGAGTGAGAATGAGTCTCTTAAGAGCAAGGCAGCAAAGGATGCGCTTGGCGATGTTATGGATCAGGTAGTTGATGTAAACGGCATCAAGCTTCTTGCAACAAGTGTTGACGGCGTTGATATGAACGGACTGCGTGATCTTGGCGATTCCCTCAAGGAAAAGCTTGGCGAGGGAGTTATCGTGCTTGCTTCTTCAAATGAAGGCAAGGTAAATCTTGTTGCCATGGCAACAGACGCTGCCATAAAGAGCGGTGCGCATGCAGGAAACTTAATCAAGGCAATCGCCTCAAAGGTAGGCGGTGGCGGCGGTGGACGCCCTAACATGGCTCAGGCCGGTGGAAAGAACCCGGCAGGTATTCCTGATGCTATTGCTTCAGTAAAGGACGCACTTTCAGGTATGATTAAGTAACAAAAAAGCTTATATAGTGCTTTAAAATGCATCTTTTAAAAAATAGGTCTAAATTTGTTAAAAAAATCAAATTAGACCTATTTTTTTTTGTGAAAGTATGGTAAAATTGTACTAAATTATAAATTGAGAATAAACTGAAAGGATGAATATGTATGAAGAGGTTAATAGCTGCAACACTTGTGGCTGCCATGGGGGTTTCATTACTTACAGGATGCGGAGTATCAAATAAATCACATGACAATACTCAGGTGGGTACGACGGAGAATTCTTCGGATAAAGCGAAGAATAAGGAAGTAAAGATGCATGTGTGGTGTTCGAAGGATGATGTGGATATTACTACACAGATGATTGAAAGCTTCAAGGAGGCTAATAAAGGAACTGATTTTAATATAATTATCGAGGAGTCAGAGGATTCTGATGCCAGAGATAATATATTATCAAATGTGCATAATGGTGCGGATGTATTCCCTATAGCGGATGACCAGATAACTTCTATGGTAGCGGGAGGCGCTCTTTATGAGATAGAGGATGTGGATGCCGTTAAAAAGGCTAACGATGAAAGTGCGGTTGAGGCTGCCACTATCGATGGCAAATTATATGGATATCCGCTGACCGCTGACAATGGATATTTTATGTATTACAATAAGAATTATTTCTCAGACAGCGATGTGGCTACGCTTGATGGCATGCTCGACATTGCAGGGGCAAATGGTAAGTACTTGACTATGGACTGGAGCTCAGGCTGGTATCTGTATTCATTTTTTGGAAATACAGGGCTTGATTTTGGCGTGAATGATGATGGTGTGACAAACCACTGCAACTGGAATGCTATCATCACGGACATCAAGGGTGTTGATATAGCACAGGCTATGCTTGATATTGCGGCTAAGCCGGGCTTTAAGAACTGTGTACAGGACGATTTTATTGCAGGAGTACAGGACGGAAGTATTATTGCCGGTGTCAGCGGATGCTGGAATGCAGCAAAAATCAAGGAATTATGGGGCGATGATTATGGTGCTGTAAAGCTGCCTACATACACATGTGCCGGACAGCAGATTCAGATGTCATCGTTTAAAGGTTATAAATATATGGCTGTAAATGCATACACCAAGTATCCTGAGTGGGCAAATAAGCTTGCCCAGTGGTTTACAAACGAGGATAACCAGAAGCTCCGCTTTGAGATGAAGAATGTAGGCCCTGCCAATAAAGCGGCAGCCGCAGATGATGCGGTCAAAAAGGTTCCTGCTATTATGGCTGTTATGGATCAGGCACAGTACGGAAAGCTCCAAAGAGTTGGAAATTCTTACTGGGATGCTGCGACGGAGTTTGGCGAAAAAATGGCGGCCGGTAATCCTGATAATACAGATCTTCAGGAGATAATGGATAATCTTGTTGCGGGGATAACACAATCTGTAGCTGAGTAGAGGGGTATATAACATGAAATTAGATTCAAAAAAAAGTAAAGCCGCTGTTAAAAATAGCGCAGTAAAACAAAAAAAGGTGAAAGCAAAAGCAGCAAATCCTGCAAAAGCACCAAAAGTTAAAAAAACTCTCAACACAAAAAAAGCTCAAAAGGTTAATAACAAACCAAAGATCAAGGGAAAGAAAAAGTTAAGTACAAAATTGATACTTATTCCTGTTTTCATTGTAGGCTTTGTAAGTGTTATTTCAAGTGGCTTATCTCTTAAAAATTTATCAAAGGTAAATGATGCGGCTTCTCAGATTGTGGACACCTCAATGGTTGGCACGGAGATGCTTAATGATATTGAGATGGAGACCGTGAATATTCATACACTGGCACTGTCTCATATTATATCGACAGATCTATCATCAATGATTGATATTGTAAGTGAAGTGAGAAATCACGAGGAAAAGCTAAAGCAGCTCCTTGATGATTATAATCCTTATGTAACCTTGGAGACCAAGAGAAACTATAGAATTATCTGTGAAAACTATACAAGCCTGGTCAAGGAGTGTGGCAATGTAATGGCCTATTCTGCCGCCGGTAAAAACGAGGAAGCGTATAAAACGGCAAATGGCTCTATTGCAAAATATACTAATAACATTGAAAAAGCTATTTCGTCAATGCGTGAGCATGTCAATTCTGTTACACAGGAGGAGAGAAAGAGCCTCGAAAGTACTTATCGCGCATCTGTTGTCACATGTACATTTACTATTGCAGTAAGTATAATTGCATTACTGTTTGTTGTTTTTGCTGTTGTCACCATGGTTATCAAGCCTCTGCTTCGTACACAGAAGGAAATCAACGGCATCATAGTCAATATTGATAACAAGAAGGGCGATTTGACACAGAGGGTTACTCCTATCAACAATGCTGAGGTTGACGCCGTAGGCAAGGGCATCAATGTCTTTATGACAAAGCTGCAGGCTATATTCAAGGCTGTTGTCACCAACTCGGCCAGGATGGAGAGGGTTGTTGATGATGTGCGTCAGAGTGTTCAGACAAGCAACAGCAGTGTGTCCGATCTTTCGGCTTTAACAGAGGAGCTGTCTGCTACCATGCAGGATATCTCTGAAAATGCATCTGTTATCAATACCAACACAGATAATGTGGCAAAAGAGGTTGAGCTTATTGCTGAAAAGACAGATGAACTGACCGGATACACCAAGGATATGAAGGCCCATGCACAGTCAATGGAGTCTGTTGCACGTACAAACATGGAGTCAACAGACAGGAAGGTTTCGGAGATTCTCGAGGTATTGCAGAAGGCTATTGAGGATAGCAACAGCGTAAAGCAGGTCAATTCACTTACCAATGATATTTTAAACATTGCAAGTCAGACCAATCTGCTGGCATTAAATGCTTCTATTGAGGCAGCAAGGGCAGGAGAGGCAGGCAGAGGTTTTGCGGTTGTAGCCAGTGAGATCAGCCAGCTTGCTGCAGCCAGCCAGGAGGCAGCCAACAATATCCAGCGTATCAATGCGGTAGTTACCAATTCGGTTAACAATCTTTCTGACAACGCCAATGGTCTTGTCAGCTATATTAATGATTCGATTCTTCCGGAGTTTGAGAGATTTGTTGAGTCCGGTGTGGAGTACAACGACAAGGCTTCATTCATTGAGGGTACCATGACTGATTTCAAGGAGAAGACTGATTCACTGAAGCAGTCCATGCTTGAGATTTCTTCTTCAATCAACACCATATCACATGCTATAAATGAGGGTGTGAACGGAGTGGTTTCAGCGGCTGACAGTACACAGCTTATTGTTGAGGATATGGACAATATCTCACACAAGATGGATGAAAACTATGAGATTGCAGATTCGCTGAAAAAAGAAACATCAATCTTTATCAAGCTTGATTAGAGTCATTTTGGAGTGATGTTTTACCTGATATAATTAAAATAATAATTTCTTGAAAAAATATCCGGATTTATCTTGACAAATCCGGATATTTTGATAAAATACATGTTAGTGCAATTAAGTATAGATACCTAACAGTTGATGCACAATACACAACTGGAGGGAGGTTAGGTTTTAGGTTATGTCTAGTGTAATAGTTAAAGAAAACGAGACTTTAGATAGCGCATTACGCAGATTCAAGAGAAACTGTGCAAAAGCAGGCATCCAGCAGGAGATCCGTAAGCGTGAGCATTACGAGAAACCAAGCGTAAAGCGTAAGAAGAAATCTGAAGCAGCTAGAAAAAGAAAATACAATTAATGTATTAGAGAGGACTACCGCGTGCGGTAGTTCTTTTGTTATGTGTCAACATAATTTAATAATAAAAATTTAATTTGCATATTTGTATTATTGCTAGTAAAATAGGACTTAGTGAAAAGAAAAGGAGTGAATTACAATGACAAAAATTGACATTATTTCAGGTTTCCTTGGAGCTGGAAAGACTACATTTATCAAGAAAATGATAGATGAGGCTTTTAAGGGTGAGCAGATAGTTCTCATAGAGAATGAGTTCGGTGAGGTTGGTATAGACGGTGGCTTTTTAAAGGATGCCGGCATTCAGATTACTGAGATGAACTCAGGCTGTATCTGCTGTTCACTGGTTGGTGATTTTGGTAAGAACTTAAATGAGGTTATTACTAAGTATCATCCTGACCGTATCTTAATCGAGCCTTCCGGCGTGGGTAAATTATCAGATGTCATGAAATCTGTTATAGATATCGAAAAAGAACAGCCGGTCAAGCTTAATGCACTTGTTACAGTGGTAAATGCACTTAAGGCAAGCAAGCAGATGAAGGCTTTCGGTGAGTTTTTCAACAATCAGATAGAGTATGCCACAACAGTGATCTTAAGTCGCAGCCAGAATGCTACACCTGAGCAGCTTGAGTTTTGTGTAAAGCAGATTCAGGCTTTAAATCCAAAGGCTTCAGTTATCACTACTGATTGGGATGCTATTAAAGGAGAGCAGATTCTTAAGACTATGGAAGGTCAGGACAATCTCGAGATGAAGGTGCTTGCTGAGGCACGCCATGCACAGGATGAGGCAGAGCATCATCATCACCATGACCATGATGAGCATGAGCATCACCATGACCATGATGAGCATGAGCATCACCACGACCATGATGAGCATGAGCACCATCACGACCATGACGAGCACGAGCATCACCACGAGCATGGCGAGGGCTGCACCTGTGGCTGTCATGACCATGAGCATGAGCACGGACATCATCATGCTGATGATGTATTTACAAGCTGGGGCAAGGAGACACCTCACAAGTTTGAGCGCGCTAAGCTCGAAGAAATCCTTAAGCAGTTTGTGGAAGATGACAAGATTCTTCGTTCAAAGGGCATGGTAGAGGGCACAGACGGCAAGTGGATTTACTTTGATATGGTTCCGGGCGAGTACGAGATTCGTGATGGCGAGCCTGACTATACAGGACGTATAGTTGTTATCGGAACAGATATCCACGAGCATGAGCTTGAAGAGCTTTTCGGACTTGCTTAAATGTATTTAATATAGTTACACAATAATCAGAAAGGAACTAACAAAATGGCTGAAGAGATTCCAGTATATTTATTTACCGGATTCATGGACAGTGGCAAGACTTCACTGATTAAGGATACCATTTTCGAGAATGATTTTGCTAATGGCTCAAAGGGGCTTATCATTATGTGCGAGGATGGTGATGTGGAGTATGATATGGATAAGCTAAAGGCTGCCAATATCCAGGTTGCAGAGATCGACTCGGAGGATGAGTTCGCAGCTGCAAAGCTGAATGAGCTCAACATGCAGTATTTGCCTGAACAGGTGTTTATCGAGTACAACGGCACATGGGGCATTGATAAAATAATAGAGGCTGAGCTGCCAAAGGGCTGGGTTATCGTGCAGTCGCTTGCCACAGTTGATTCCACTACATTTGACCTTTATATGAACAATATGCGCGCGATGATGCAGGAACAGGTATTTGCGAGTGATGTTGTCATATTTAACAGGACGGACGATGATACAGACAGAGGACACCTAAGGCGCACCATAAAGAATATCAACCGCAAAGCCCAGATAGTCTACGAACGCAAGGACGGTACTATTGATGAGCGTCCGGAGGAACTGCCGTTTGATATAAATCAGGATGTGATTGAGCTTTCAGATGCAGATTATGCCATCTGGTATATGGATGCCATGGAGAATTACAAGAAGTACGATGGCAAGGTTGTCAAATTTCTTGCTCTTGTATACAATCCTGATAAGCTTAGAAAGGGTGTTATGGTACCGGGCAGGTTTGCGATGACCTGCTGTATAGAGGACGTGACCTTTATAGGCTTTAAGTGCAAGTATGAGGATGAGAGCAGTATTCCTCACAAATCGTGGATTACCATCACCGCAAGGGTGCATGTGGAGTTTGCAAGAGAGTACAAGGGAAAGGGACCGGTGCTTTATCCGGTTTCCATCGAGCCTGCCGAGAAGCCGCAGGATGAGCTTGTATACTTCTCATAAAAGCTGATAAATACAGGAACCGGTTCATTTTTTGCATGAATTGGTTCCTGTTTTTGATATAAAGTACCGGACGAATGTCAGAAGATAACACAATTTCATAAGCATATAACATATTTTTATGGAATATCTAAAGAAATATATTGAAAAATTATATCATTTCATTTAAAATTAAAAAAGTATGAAATAATTGAGTATCAGATTACCTATGTAATGAGATAAGATTTAACTAGGAGGAAGACTATGTATCCAATAGTTCGAAAAGAAAAATTGGCTGACAATATTATCCTTATGGATATAAAGGCACCACGAGTTGCAAAAGAGTGTCTGCCTGGTCAGTTTATCATCGCAAAGACAGATGAGGTAGGAGAGAGAATCCCACTTACCATCTGTGATTATGACAGGGAAAAAGAGACTGTTACTATCGTAGTACAGACTATCGGTGCAGGAACAGAGAGAATGATGGCTCTTAATGAGGGAGATTCATTAGAGGATTTCGTCGGACCACTCGGCTGTCCATCAGAGCTTTGTCAGGAGGATAACCTCGAGGAGACAAAGAAAAAGCACATCGTATTTATCGCAGGAGGTCTTGGTACAGCTCCTGTATATCCACAGGTTAAGTGGCTTAAAGAGCATGGTGTGGATGCTGATGTCATCATGGGCTTTAGAAATAAGGATATCCTTTTCTTTGAGGATGAGATGAAAGCTGTTGCAAAGAATCTCTATGTTTGTACAGATGATGGCTCATACGGCTTCCACGGCAACGGCAGCCAGCAGCTTCAGGCACTTGTTGATGCCGGCAATACATATGACTGCTGTGTAGCTATCGGACCTATGATTATGATGAAATTCACATGTCTGCTCACGAAGAAGCTTGAGATTCCTACAATTGTTTCAATGAACCCAATCATGGTTGATGGAACAGGTATGTGTGGAGCATGCCGTCTGATCGTGGACGGAAAGGTTAAGTTCGCATGTGTTGACGGACCTGAGTTCGACGGACATCTTGTTGATTTCGATCAGGCTATGAAGAGACAGCAGCAATATAAGACTGAGGAAGGCAGAGCTAAGCTTGCCTATGAAGAGGGCGCAACACATCACGGTGGCTGCGGAAACTGCGGAGGTGACAAATAATGGAAGTCGATGTATTAAAGAGAGTACCTGTCAGAGAGCAGGATCCAAAGGTTCGTGCCACAAACTTTGAAGAGGTTTGCTACGGCTACAATAAAGAAGAGGCAATGGCAGAGGCAAGCAGATGCTTAAACTGTAAAAATGCACAGTGTATGAAGGGCTGCCCTGTTTCTATCAATATTCCTGCATTTGTTGAGCAGGTTAAAAATGGTGATTTCACAAAGGCTTATGAGATTATTTCAGAGTCATCAGCACTTCCTGCTGTATGTGGACGTGTATGCCCACAGGAGAGCCAGTGTGAGGGCAAGTGTATCAGAGGTTTCAAGGGCGATCCTGTCTCAATCGGAAAGCTCGAGAGATTTGTTGCTGATACAGCCAGAGAGAATGGCATCAAGCCAAAGACAGCCGCAGAGAAAAACGGCAAAAAGGTTGCTGTTATCGGTTCAGGTCCTGCAGGACTTACATGTGCCGGAGACCTTGCAAAGCTTGGCTATGATGTAACTATTTTTGAGGCACTTCATGCTGCCGGCGGAGTATTAAGCTACGGAATACCGGAGTTTCGTCTTCCAAAGGACAAGGTTGTTGCGGCAGAAGTAGAGAATGTCAAGGCACTTGGTGTTAAAATCGAGACAAATGTAGTTATCGGAAAGTCAGTTAAGATTGACGAACTTATGGAGGAAGAAGGCTTTGAGGCTGTATTTATCGGTTCGGGAGCAGGACTTCCAAGATTTATGGGAATCCCTGGAGAGCAGGCCAACGGTGTATTTTCTGCTAATGAGTTCCTTACAAGAAATAACCTCATGAAAGCTTTTAAAGAGGGTTATGAGACTCCTATCTCAAAAGGTAAAAAGGTTGTAGTTGTCGGTGGTGGAAACGTAGCCATGGACGCAGCCAGAACAGCTCTTCGTCTCGGTGCAGAGACACACATTGTATACAGACGTAGTGAGGCAGAGCTTCCTGCACGTAAAGAGGAAGTACATCATGCCAAGGAAGAGGGAGTTATCTTTGATCTCCTTGAGAACCCTACAGAGATTCTTGTTGATGAGAATGGCTGGGTTAAGGGTGTTAAGCTTATCAAGATGGAGCTTGGAGAGCCTGATGCATCAGGACGTAGAAGCCCTATTGAGATTGCCGGCTCTGAGTATGAGATGGAGTGCGATACAGTGATCATGTCACTTGGTACATCGCCAAATCCACTTATTTCCTCTACAACAATAGGTCTCGATACAAATAAGAGAAAGTGTATTGTAGCAACTGAGGATACAGGTGCAACTTCAAAAGAGGGTGTATTTGCAGGTGGAGATGCCGTAACAGGTGCTGCAACGGTTATTCTTGCCATGGGTGCAGGAAAAGCAGCAGCAAAGGGTATTGACGAGTTCTTATCTGCAAAATAATATAGACCTTAAAGCATATTCTATGTTTCACTTTATAAAAAAGCCTCCGGCTGGATTAAATCCTTCCGGAGGCTTTTTGGTTATATGTTATGTTTATATAAAGGCATTTAGCATCATTGTGTAAGGCAATTAATAAGCCTTGTGTTGTCCTCTGGCTTCATTATACAAAATCGTATGAACCGCTCCTTGAGTCCGGGGAAGGTAGAGCAATCCCTTATCATCATGCCCTGCCTTATGGCGCGCTCAAATAGCATATGTGCATCCACGCCTTCATCAAGTATCTTAAGCAGATAGAAGTTGCTGTAGGATGGATAAAGCTTGAATTTGTGTGATTTTTCAATCAATTGCCTGCATCTGGTTTTCTCCGAAAGTATCAAGCTTCTTGTTTTATCTATATATTCTTCATCCAAAAACATGGTTTCGCCTGCAACAACGGCGAGAGAGTTAATCATCCACGGATTTTTGTTTGTGTTTATGTCTGTAAGAATTTGTGAATTTGATGTGATGGCATAGCCCAGGCGAAGTCCCGGAGTGGCAAAAAACTTGGATGTGCCGCGTAAAATAATCACATTGTCAAACAATTCAGTCAGAGGTATTGCTGAAAGCTCATCAACATCCGGCACAAACTCTATATATGTCTCGTCTATCATCACATAAGTATTTGTCTCTTTACAGTGGGTTAAAATTGTTTTGAGCTTATCCTGTGTGATAAGACTGCCAGTCGGATTGTTGGGGTTACAGATGATGACAAGGTCGGTATCAGCTGTGATTGCAGAGATGAATTCATCCGAATTAATCTTAAAATCATCCTTTTCCTTAAGAAAATAGTATGAGATATCACTGCCGTTTATCCTTAAGTCGCGCTCGTACTCAGAGTAAGTCGGACCAAGCAGAAGTGTCTTTTTAGGAGCTGTAATCTGAATGAAAAGAGAGATGAGCTCCGTGCATCCGTTTCCGACTGTTATGTGATTGTAATCGCACTTGCAGTAGCTGCCGATAGCCTTTCTGAGAGAAGTATACTCCCTGTCAGGGTATTTTGTGATTGCATCAATGCGCTCAGACAGTGCAGTTTTTAGTTTACCGGATTCACCGAGTGGGTTGACATTTGCTGCAAAGCTCATAATATTTTCTTTCTTTATACCGTATATTTTTTCTATTTTTTCAAGGTCACTGCCGTGAAAATGCTCCTTTTGTTCTATCATTAGCTGTAATTTCCTTTCTATTTGCATTGCAACAGCATTGCAAATCGTATATAATTTACATTATATAATATGTATATAAAAAATCAACATTTAACGTAAACGGGGTAACAATTGTGCGAGCACGTATAGGGCAGATAGCTGCCGGCAGATTTAATGGCACGAAACCGATTTTGGCGTTTTCAGAGGAGACAATAGACCTTTCGGTCATTGAGGGAAGAAGCGAAGCGGGAAGCTTTGTAATAGAAAGTACGAATCAGATAAAAATCTGTGGCATAGTTTATTCGACTAATCCAAGGATGGAGTGTCTGAATCCGCACTTCGAGGGCGAGAAAGTCAGGATTCGTTATCAATTTAACAGTAAGGGCCTTACGGAGGGCGATACCTGCGAGGGCAAATTTGTGATTGTATGCAATCAGATAGAGTACAGTCTTTCTTTTTGTGCAAGAATCACAAGGCTCTATGCGGAAGCATCCACCGGAGCTGTAAAGAGCCTTGATGATTTTACAAGGCTTGCGGCATCCAATTGGGATGAGGCTTATCATCTGTTTTATAATCGCAATTTTTTAAACACAATTCCTTATGACAATGTATATGAGAGGCTGACCTATGAGGGCTTTGCCTGCGCCAGACCATCCGGTCAGAATATGGAGGAGTTTCTGATTGGCGTAAACAAAAAACAGCCTGTTTCCATTAGTGTAGACAAGTCAGAGGAGATTTTTATGGCTTCTAAAGAGCCACAGAGTGGATGCTTTACTATAACAAAGGATAACTGGGGATATACCGAGATACGCCTGCGCACGGATTGTGAATTCATAAAGCTGTCTAAGCCTGTTTTAACGCTTGATGATTTTATAGGTAAAACATATCTGTATGAGTATATCATCGATGCATCTGCGATGCATGCCGGACGTAATTTTGGCCGCATATATATTGATGGTGTATATCAGAGCTTTACAATAGATATCACGGCCGGTGTAAGAGATGATGATGGCAGTATAAGTGATATAGCTGTGACAAAGGACATAAAGGAATGCATGGTCGGAATCATGGAGCTTTATACCAGTTTCAGGCTGAAGCGGATAGTGACCGGGGTATGGGCAAACGAGACTATAAGCATATTAAACCACCTGCATGCACTCATGCCGGATGAGCATATGTATGAGCTGATGAAGGCTCAGGCATTTATTATCAACAGGCAAAGGCAGGAAGCTAAGTGGATTCTTGATGATTTCAAGCACAGTAATCCTGATAAGAAAGCTCCAATCTGGGGCTATTATCTGTATCTGATGACGCTGTTAGAGAGAGAGCCTTCATACGTTGACAATATGACACACGAAGTGGAGCTGATTTTTTATGAAAATCCTGACTCTGTGCTTTTGTTCTGGGTACTTTTATTTTTGAGGGATCAGTATTTTGATGACAGTGCCGGTAAGCTTAAAGATATAAAATACTGGGTACTGCGAGGCTGTTCGTCTCCGTATTTGTATATTGAAGCTTATTATCTTATATCACAGGATCCTTATCTGATAAAGGAGCTGTCGGTATTTGAGCTTCGCATCCTAAGCTGGGCCGTAAAGGAAAAGGCTCTGACAAAGGAGCTTGCCGGAGCAATCTTTGAGGCGGTTGATCTGGCAGGCGGGTTCGATAACAGAGTATATGAGCTTCTTACAGCAGCCTATGAGATATGTCCGGAGGCAGAGTATGTCGGCATCATATGCAGCTACCTGATTAAGGGACACAAAAATGATACCTGTTTTCATAAATGGTTTGAGCTGGGTATCGAGAATAAGCTGCGTCTGACAGGCTTGTATGAGTCGTATCTCCTTACGATGAATGACAGGCAGATTTCCCCTGTGCCAAAGATCATCCAGATGTATTTCAGCTTTGATAATAAGCTGCCATACCGAAAGCTTGCAGTGCTTTACAACAATATAATTGCTGCCAAGGAAACAGAGCCTGAGGTCTACCACAAGTACAGGAAAGCTATGGGCAGGTTTGCCATGGACCAGGCACAGCTTAGGCATATTGATGATAATCTGGCTGTTTTATACGAGGATATGCTTGAGTTGGGATTTATCAATGAAGAGCTGTCGGCAGCTTTTTCAGATATTATATATACCCACAAGCTTATTGTATTTGATAAGCGCATAGTGAGAGCTATCATATATCAGAATGAAATGAAGGAGCCTCAGATAGTTCCGGTTACAGACCAGTGTGCTTATTTTGAACTGTTTTCAAACGACTATGTTATACTTTTTGAGGACTCAAGGGGCTATAGATATGTTAAAAGCATCTCATACAGACTGCAGAGGCTGATGGATGCCGAGAAATACCTTGACAGGTGTATAAGCCTCTCGCCTGACAGACCACAGTATATAGTGTCACATTTTAAGCATGTAAGGGATTATTCTGATTTTACAAAGGATGATTTGAAGCTGTTTAAACCTGTATTTTATAGTGAATCCTTTTCTGATTCCTACAAAGCTGTTATGGGATACAGAATTTTAAAATATTGTCAGCTTCACGATTATGAGGATTACGTCAGGCCGTTTTTGCAAAGCATTAATTTTGATACCCTGCAAAAGGATGCAAGAAAATATCTTATTGACATGCTTGTATCAAACCGCCTCTATGAAAAGGCATATGATATGGCCATGGAGTATGGAATAGACATGCTTGCTGCCGCATCAAAGGTGGTTTTGTGTGAGAATGCGCTTAAAGTGCAGCATGTAGATGATGATTTTATGGTGCAGCTTGCCATATCTGCCTTTAAAACAGGCAAATACAGTGATCTGGTGCTTAAATACCTGTGTGAAAACTATACCGGGCCTACAGACGAGCTGATTAATCTGTGGCATGCCGCTGATAAGTTTTCAATATCTTCCATGAAGCTTGATGAGCGTATTCTCGAACAGGGTATTTATACGCAGATTGAGCCTGAAAAGATATCGGATATCTTTATGGAATACTATAAAAGAGCCGGAAATGATAAGCTGATTTTAGCTTATATATCTCTTGTGGCACATGGATATCTGCATAGTGGCGGGTGCAAGGCTGATTTTATTTTTGATATTATCGAAAAGCGATTTATTGGAAACAGAACATTAAATGATGCCTGCCAGTTAGCCCTATTGAAGCATTTTGCTGAGAAAACGGATATCACTCAGGCTGAGCTTGAGATTGAAGATACATTGCTTAAATATTATATATATAACAATATGTATTTTGATTTTTTTGCGAGGCTTGATTACAGACTGCTGGAGAAATATTTCCTCTATGACAAGGCATTTTTACAGTATGAGAGTACTCCGGGGACTCATGTTGTGCTGCATTACAGCCGAGACGAGGATGGCGAAGAGTTTAATTCAGAGGATATGGTTGAGATGTACGACGGCATATACGTAAAGACATTTGTCATATTTTTCGGTGAGCTGATCAGGTATTATATTACTGAGGAGCATGACAACAGCATAGAGGTGAAGGAGAGCAATCGTCTTACATGCAACAATATACCGGGTGACAATGATCACAGCCGCTATAATCTGATTAATGAGATGATAATTTCAGATACACTGTCTGATGAGACAACCTTAAAGAGCAATATAGACGAATATAAAAGGCTGGATGCTGCGACTAAGCAGCTGTTTAAGCTGATTTAAGAGGATTTATAATGGGACATAATGGCAATTCATACTATATAGGCATAGATTTAAATGACAGCTATGCTATGGTTAGTTTTTTTCAACAGAATATGAAAGAGCCGGAGACTGTCAGCACTGTTGCGGGCAGTGAGGAGTTTCAGATTCCTCTTGTACTTGCACGCCGTAAGAGCATTGGCAAATGGTATTATGGAGATGAGGCAAGAAGACTCTCTAAAAGCGGTGAGATGGTGTGTATTGACCAGCTGCTTAAGAGAGCACTGAATAGTGAAAAAATAGTCATTGATGATGATTCATTTATGGCAGAGGAGCTTTTGGCCTTGTTTCTTAAAAAGGTTATGGAACTGCCATCCAAGCTTGGTAATCCTTCATCCTTTGACAGGCTTGTTATATGTGTTGACAGGCTGACAAAGGAGAACGTGAGCATGTTTTATGGCATGGCGGTCAGGCTTGGCATAAATTCCAGACAGCTTACGGTCATAGACCGGAAGGAGAGCTTTTATTATTTTGCACTGAACCAGGACAATTCACTGTGGCTTCATGATGTGGTGATGTTTATGCAGGAAAAGGAGAGTATATTTTTTTATTCCCTAAAGAGGGATCTTCGCACAACGCCACAGGTAGTATCTATAGATGAAAGCATAAGCTATACTCTGGATAAAAATGATAAGGACAAAAGCTTTTTGGATATAATAAATGAGAGCTTTAAGAATCAGATTATCTCAACGGTCTTTCTCGTGGGAGATACGTTTGCTGAGGGCTGGATGAAGCAGTCTGTTGCACTTTTGTGCAAGGGCAGACGAGTGTTCATGGGCAATAACCTCTTTACTAAGGGAGCATGCTATGCGGCAGCCACGAGGGATAGGGAAGCAGAATGGCCTTTTGTATATATGGGCGAGAATGAGATGAAGTTCAATCTGAGCCTTAAGGTACATGATAAGGGAGAATTGTCGTTTTATAATCTTATCAGTGCCGGAAGCAACTGGTTTGAATCCAAGGGGCAGTGTGAGGTTATAATTTCAGGCTCTTATGAGGTGGATTTCTGGAAGCAGCTTCCTAAAAGCCGGGAGGCAAAGATTGAGACACTAAGACTTACGGATATGCCGCCCAGGCCGGATAGGGCTACACGCATCAGAATTACGGCGACACCTGTATCTGATGACAGGATAGATATAGAGATTAAGGATTTAGGATTTGGCGAAATATTTATGAGCTCGGGCAAAGTCTGGCACTATGAGATGACTATGTAGGAGGGTATATGGGAGAATTATTACTGTGTAATGAAGCTATAGCAGCCATGCCCTATTACATAGAGGGTGTGTCTATAAATGTTTACTCAATAGAGGAGCTTAATTATTATATAATCAACAATACATATCTTTTGGATGATGACTTTATGAGTCTTGAGCTGTGCACCTGGATTGAAAACCATGCACATCTGCCAAAGCTTGCCATGCATCTTAGAACCATTATATCCACAAACGGCAGACTGTCTGCTTTTGTGACTGAGCTGCTTGAGTACAGCGGCTACTGCACTAAGGAGGAGCTTAAGAACACACATGATGCACTTAAGGAGCTCGAGGAAAAGAGCGAGTTTGAGTGCTTGAAAATCAGGGCAGACAGACTGATGGAGAAGAAAAAGTACACTGCAGCAATTTTTGAATACAAAAAGCTGCTGTCATGTGAGGATGCAAAGCATACTGAGCGTGAATTGTACGGAAACATATATCACAATCTGGCTACAGCCTATGTGCAGCTGTTTTTGTTTGATATAGCAGCGGATTTATATCTTGAGGCTTTCAGGCAAAATGGGGACAGAAAATCACTGTGGTCTTGTCTATATGCCTATAAGCTTGATAATAACGACATAGGATATGCCCGTATTGTCAGGGAATATAGTGTCACAGAGCAGGAAATAAATAATCTGGACAACGTATTAAAGGGCGTATATGCAGAAGCTTCAGATGGTTGCGATGAGGGCAGACCAAAAGAAACAATTTTGAAATACAAAGAGGATTACAGGGCGCATGTTATTTAAACGCAAAAAAAAGACCGATGATACACAATTACATATTGAGAGTATACCGGATGAGAGTACTAAAGGGTTCAATGTAGTTGAAATATGTGAACAGATGGTTGATGCCGCCAGAGAACTCGAGGATAACAGAACAGAGTATGCACTTGTCACAAATTATCTGACTGACATAGAAAGGATGGAAAATATGTCAGAGACAGATAAAAAGACCATGAATGATGCGGCTGCAAACATATTGACACTCGAAAAGACCAGAAGTGATTTTTTAAAGACCAAAAACCGCATATCAGACAGCCAGTATGCGCAGATGCAGCAGCTGGAGGATGAGATTCCGCGGGCAATAAAGCGTCTTGAAAAAAACGAAAGCAGTCTGGATGTAATAAATAAAGACCTGAGGTATCTCGAGGGAGAAAAAGTGCAGTTCGATATAGATGGTGAATATGCCAAAAGCAGACAGCGGGCATTTAGGGTGTACGCAGTGCTTTTAGTGATATTTTTTGCTGTGGTGGTAGCTGTATGCACGCTGATGCAGATTGTATATGGAGCCGATACCACTATCTTTATGCTTATCGGGGCACTTCTTTCAGCGGTTGCAGGCTCGTTTGTGCTTTTGACATATCAAAGCTATTCAGATGAAGTAAAAAGCGCTGCAGCATCCAAAAATAAAGCAGTAGCTCTTGAAAACAGAGTAAAGATCAAGTATGTAAGTATAAAAAATGCTGTTGATTATACATACGAGAAGTATCATGTGAAGAATTCAAAGGAATTTGTATACAACTATGAGCAGTATCTTCTCGCTGTAAAAGACAAGGAGCGCTTCAGAAGGACAAACGAGGATCTGGAATACAACAGCAAAAAGCTTGTTTCGGTGCTTAGTAAAAATGACTTCTACGATGCCAGAGTATGGCTCAACTACACAAACGCTATTGTGGATCACAAGGAGATGGTTGAGCAGAAGCATGAACTTATAGTCAGGAGACAAAAATTAAGGGGCAGGATGTCCTGCAATGTGGAGACTATAACCAGGCTAAGACGCGAGATTTTATCACACAGGAACGAGCTTGGTGACAGAATCCACGAGGTAAACAGAATTTTAAATAAAATCGCAGAGCTTGATATGGAAGTTCAATCTGAGGATTGATAAAATTTCCATATTGTTATATAATTTCAAATTGAAAAATGACTAAAAAATATTAATATAGAGGAGCACATTTTAAAATGAGTAAGATTAGAACAAGATTTGCACCAAGCCCGACAGGAAGAATGCATGTAGGAAATTTAAGAACAGCACTGTATGCTTATCTGATTGCAAAGCATGAGGGCGGTGATTTCATTCTCCGTATAGAGGATACAGATCAGGTACGCCAGGTGGAGGGTGCTGTTGATATTATAAACAGGACACTCGAAGAGACAGGACTTGTCCATGATGAGGGACCTGACAAGGATGGCGGATGCGGTCCATATGTGCAGAGTGAGCGTGTGGCACAGGGTATCTACATGAAGTATGCAAAGGAACTTATTGACAAGGGAGAGGCATATTACTGCTTCTGTGACAAGGAGCGTCTTGACAGTCTTAAAACAACTGTTGCAGGAAAGGAAATCTCTATATATGACAAGCACTGCTTGCACCTGTCAAAGGAGGAGATTGAGGCAAATCTCGCGGCCGGCAAGCCATATGTTATCAGACAGAACAACCCTACAGAGGGCACAACCACATTTGAGGATGAGATTTACGGAGATATCACAGTAGATAATGCAGAGCTTGATGATATGATTCTTATCAAATCTGACGGATATCCTACATACAATTTCGCAAACGTAGTAGATGATCACCTGATGGGCATCACACATGTAGTCAGAGGAAACGAGTATCTTTCATCATCCCCTAAGTATAACAGACTTTATGAGGCATTTGGATGGGATGTACCTGTATATGTACACTGTCCGCTTATCACAGATGAGGAGCATCATAAGCTTTCAAAGAGATGCGGTCACTCATCCTTTGAAGATTTACTGGATCAGGGATTCCTTACAGAGGCTATTGTAAACTTTGTAGCGCTTCTTGGCTGGAGTCCTTCAGACAATCAGGAGATCATGTCACTTCCTGAGCTTGTTGAGAAGTTTGATTATCATCATATGAGCAAATCACCTGCTGTATTCGACTTCACAAAGCTTAAATGGATGAACGGAGAGTATATAAAGAAGCTTGATTTTGACAAATTCTATGAGATGGCACTGCCATACATTAAGGAGGTTGTCACAAAGGATTATGACCTTAGGAAGATAGCAAGAATGGTCCAGACACGTATTGAGATATTCCCTGATATCAAGGAACATATTGATTTCTTTGAAGAGCTTCCGGATTATGATATTGCAATGTATACTCACAAGAAGATGAAGACAAACCCAGAGACATCACTTGAGGTATTAAACGATGTAGTTCCTATTCTTGAAAGCTGTGATGATTTCTCAAATGATGCACTTTTTGAGACTCTTAAGGCATATGCTACAGAAAAGGGCTATAAGATAGGCTATGTTATGTGGCCAATCCGTACCGCTGTTTCAGGCAAGCAGATGACACCGGGCGGAGCTACAGAGCTTATGGAGGTGTTTGGCAAAGAGGAGTCTATAGCCAGAATTAAGAAAGGCATAGAAAAGCTTTCTAATAACTAATCTATTAACAAAGGGTATTTTATGAATTTTAACAAAGCCCAGCTTGGCGCCATCGAACACAAGGATGGCGCTATGCTTGTTTTAGCAGGACCGGGTTCCGGTAAGACCGCAGTTATCACACACAGGACTAAAAAATTAATAACAAAGCATCATGTGAAGCCTTCTGAGATTTTAGTTATCACCTTTACCAAGGCTGCTGCAAATGAGATGAAGGAGCGTTTTAATTCACTGATGAAAGACGAGAGGGTGAACGTATCTTTTGGTACTTTTCATGCTGTCTTTTTTACGATACTCAAATATGCATATCGCTTTACAAGTGCCAATATTGCTGATGAGTCTGTGAGATACGGCTTTATCAGGGAAATTTTATCCTACTACCGCCTTGAATACAAGGATGAGAATGAGTTTATAGGCAATTTACTTGCTGAAATCAGTCTGATTAAAAACAGCCGCATTGATATAGAAAATTTCTACTCGGGAGTGTGTGGTGAGGAAATATTCAGGGATATATATAAAAAATATGAGACAAGGCTTAAGGAAAACAGGCTTATTGATTTTGATGATATGCTCTCGTATACTTATGAGCTGTTTAAGGAAAGACCTGATATACTGGCATTGTGGCAGAACAAGTATAAATACATACTGATTGATGAGTTTCAGGATATTAACCGTCTGCAGTATGAGATTATAAAAATGCTTGCCGCTCCACAGAACAATCTGTTTATTGTAGGAGATGATGACCAGTCAATATACCGCTTCAGAGGGTCAAAGCCTGAGATAATGCTTGGGTTTGAGAAGGACTATCCGGATGCAAAAAGAATCCTTTTAGATACTAATTACAGATGTGGCAGATATATAGTGGAGGCCTCGCTGAATCTCATCTCGCACAACAGGGAGAGATTTGATAAGAAAATCATTGCGGCAAGCAAGTCAAAGGCACCTGTTACGTTTGCTGATTTTGAAAACAGAAGAGACGAAAATATCTTTCTTATACGCGATATAGATAAAAAGATAAAGGCGGGAGCTGTATTCAGCGACTTTGCGGTGCTTTTCAGGACAAATACCCAGCCAAGACAGCTTATAGAGCAGCTTATGAGCTATAATATCCCATTCAAAACCAAGGATAATATACCTAATATATATGAGCACTGGATTGCCAGAGATTTGTTTACATACCAAAGAATTGCAGGAGGCAGCAGAGACAGAGCTGATTTTTTGCAGATTATGAACAGACCTAAGCGGTATCTGTCAAGAGACAGCCTGTGTGATGCAACTGTGGCATTTGATGAGTGGATTAAGCTGTTTGATGAGAAGCCGTGGATAGCTGAGCGGATAGAAAAGCTTGAGTATGACATGAAGCTTATAAGCCGGATGAATCCATATGCCAGCATAAACTATATCAGAAGAGGGATTGGCTATGACGACTTTTTAGCTGAATATGCCGAGTATCGAAATATAAATAAAGAGGATTTGTTTGATATACTGGATGAAATCCAGTCAGGAGCCAAGGGCTTTGCTACATATGAAGAGTGGTATGAGCATATAAGGGAATATACAAAGCAGATGAAGCTTATGGCTTTATCGAAAGAAAGTGACCCTAATGCCGTGACACTTGCAACCCTTCACAGCTCAAAGGGGCTTGAATTTGAAAACGTGTATATAATTGATGCAAATGAAGGGATAATGCCGTATAAAAAGGCTGTGCTTGAAAAGGACATAGAGGAGGAGCGAAGGCTGTTTTATGTCGGCATGACCCGTGCAAAGACAAGCTTGTCTGTTTACTCGGTCAAGTCGGTAAACGATAAATCAGCCCAAGCCTCCAGGTTTGTCCGTGAAAGTAAAGAACCTAGACAAAATAATAGTAGAGATGATTAAATATCATCAAACATTTCGTCATCCAAAAGCTCATCGAATCTGTCGGCAGCAGCCTCGTACTCGTCGTCGGATTCGATGTTTTCTATTCTCGGAAGACCTTCCTCGTCCTCGAAATAGCGATACAGATACACTTCGCCACTCTCATTCTCGTTGCCATTTTTGTCTAACGGTAGAAGAGCTATGTAATCCTTGTGATCTGCATCAAAAATAGTGATAATCTTGCATTCGACACTTCCGTTGTCCAGATCAAGTGTCACGCGGATGTCGTCTGCCTCTTCAGGTGTAACAGGTGTTGCTTTTTCTGCCATATTGTACCTCTTTCTTTATAGTAATCTAAAGTAACTATTATATTATATCAAATTATTCTATACAAAAAAAGTCAAAACTAGTATAATAAATAAATACTAGAATTTTTGATTGGATGGTGTTGCATGAAATTTCGATTAACAAAGGGAAACTTTTTAAAAACAGGTGCTTATATTGACGGGGATAGTGCGATATTCACTTTCGCGGCAGAAAAAGAGGATGCATGCAGCATTGTTTTACTTGATAAATCAGGAAATACAGCCTGTGAGCTTGATATACCCGGTGAGTATTCGACAGGCTCTCTTTACTCTGTGAGAGTTCATGGCTTTTGCGGTAATGAGTATGCATATTATTTTAGAATTAATGGAAAAAGGTGCATAGATCCCTATGCCACAAGAATTTTCGGCAGAGAAAAATGGAATGATAAAACAAGAAGTGATAATGACTACGAAATAGCATGCGGGATAGACAGTAGTGATTTTGACTGGAAATATGACAGCTTTCCTGAGATAACCAGGGACCGGATGAAGCTGTATAAGCTTCATGTGAGAGGTTTTTCCATGGATGTTTCAGGGAACAAAAAGCATAAGGGCACCTTTGAGGCTGTATCGGACAGAATAAATTACATCAAGAAATTAGGCTTTACTTCAATTCTTCTCATGCCTGTATACGAGTTTGAAGAAATGACAATCCCTGTAAAGCACGATATTCCGGAATATGCAAAGCCGAAGTATTCCTTAAAAGATGAGCAAAGTGTGCATACAGAAAATGACAAGGTCAATTTTTGGGGCTATACCTCCGGCAATTATTTTGCCGTAAAAGCATCATATGCCAGTGACGCTTCAGATGCCTCCAATGAGCTTAGGCGTCTCGTTGAAAGGCTGCACAAAAATGGCATGGAATGTATCGTAGAGATGTATTTTCCGGACAGAACTGACCACAATCTGATACTCGATGCGCTCAGATACTGGGTCATGAGCTTTCATGTAGATGGTTTTAAGCTGCTTGGGGACAGGCTGCCTGTTACTGCGATTGTGCAGGATGCTCTCCTTAGCCGGACAAAGATACTCTATGATGGCTTTGATATGTCGGTTGTACCGCAAAACAGGACATATGAAAATCTCTATATTGACAAGGAGGAGTACCAGTTTGCGGCGCGTATGATGTTAAACCATATAAACTGCAATATGTATGAGCTTTTAAACCAGCAGAAAAAGCAGGGGGAGAATGTCGGATTTATAAACTATATATCAAGCAATAACGGTTTTACCCTGAGCGATTTATTCATGTACAATGACCGCCACAATGAGGCCAATGGTGAGAAAAATGCTGATGGTCCTTCATGGAATTTCAGCAATAATTACGGTTGTGAGGGTCCTTCGCGAAAGAGGTTTATCCGTGAGATAAGAAAACTTAAGTGGAAGGATGCCATGCTTCTTTTGTTTTTGGCACAGGGAGTGCCTATGATTATGGCAGGTGATGAGATCTGTAATTCACAGGATGGCAACAACAATGCTTACTGTCAGGACAACCCTACAGGCTGGGTGAACTGGTCAAATGAGCATAGCAGAAGGGAAAACATCAGGTTCTTAACCAGACTTATCAAATTCAGGGATGAGCATCCTGTTATTTCCTGTCCAAAGCCGTTTAAATTCAGCGATTACAAGGCTGTTGGGTATCCTGATTTGTCCTACCACTGCAAGAATGCCTGGATAGGCGAGTGTGATGCCACAAAGCTATGTGTAGGTGTGATGTACTGTGGGGATTACAATGAAGTGAATAAAGACTATGTATACGTAGCTTACAATTTTTATTCATCCAGGGAGAAGTTAGCTCTTCCTAAGCTAAAGAAAGGAATGAAATGGTATGCAGTCTGCGATTCTACGCTCAAAGAACCGTTTTATGACACTCCGGTGCTGTGTGAAAACCAGCAGTATGCAGATGTCTCACCGCAGTCGGTATACATCCTCATAGGCAGATAGACATATGAAAGCAATAAGACATTTTATAACAATTACACATCATAAGATTTTAGTCATGCAGGGGTGCTTTAGGATAGGGCTTTATAAACAGGGACTTCTTCATGACATGTCAAAATATTCACCGACTGAGTTTCTCGTCGGCTGCAGGTATTACAAGGGGTATATGAGCCCGAATAATGCGGAGAGAGCCGACAGGGGCTATTCATCTGCGTGGCTTCATCACAAGGGACGCAATAAGCATCACCTGGAGTACTGGATTGACTATGCTGTTTCAAAGCCGGGGGACGATAAAACACATACAAAAATGGAGGGCATGAAAATGCCCATAAGGTATGTCTGCGAGATGTTTATAGACCGTGTAAGCGCCTCAAAAAACTATCAGAAAGAAAAGTACACCGACAAAAGTGCACTGGAATACTATGAAAAAAGCGTGGATCACTACATGATTCATCCCGATACAAAAGCAATGCTTGAGTATCTGCTTGTCATGCTCTCTGTAAAGGGAGAAAAATATACTTACAGCTACATAAAAAAAGAGGTTTTAAAAGGGCATATCCCATACGAAAAGGATAAAATAAACCAACTAGAACAGGGACTTCATGTCTGATGGAATATCAGATATGAGGTTCATTTTTTGTCCTGTGACAGGGTGCGTGAAAACAAGACGCCCTGAGTGCAGTGCTTGTCTGGATATATATGTATAGTCGGGATTATATAAAAAGTCACCTATCAGTGGAAAACCGATATACTTCATATGGACGCGTATCTGGTGAGTGCGTCCGGTAAGAAGTCTTAGCTTGACAAGCGATAAATTATTATCCGGGTTATATTTGATTCTGATAAAGTCGGTTACTGCATATTCACCGCGTTTGAAATCAACACACCGCTCTATGGTGGAAGCATCCTTTCTTGCAATCGGAGCACTGATGCGCATGCATGCAGGTGTACACCCACTGCAGACGGCGTAGTATGTCCGGTGGATGGCACGCTTTGCGACAGCGTTGCCAAGTATCCCGCCTGCAAGTGCATGCTTTGCGACAATTGTAAGCCCTGTGGTATCTCTGTCCAGCCTGTTTATGCATCTGTATACAAACGGCTTGTTCTGACTGCCATAGTAGTACATGAGCGCATTTGCAAGCGTGTTGTCATGGTTTCCGGCGGAGGGATGGGCAGGCATATCAAACGGCTTGTTTATTACGATGATATCATCGTCCTCGTATGCTATATCAAGAGGCAGATTTACAGGTGCTATATTATCAGAGCATTCGTTTTCGACAATTTGGACTGTGATTAAATCATCCTTACACAGCCTTTCATTTGTATAGGCCCATATACCGTTTCTTAGTATGCCATGGTCTGTCTGCTTCAGCCTGACAAGCACCTGATGTGTGTAGCCATGCTCTTTCAAAAAGCCTTCTACTGTTTTTCCTGTATCATTTTCATTGATTTTGTAGTCTATTTTTCTATTCATGGCAAAGATTATATCACAAAATACAGATTTGAACATAATATATTATAAGCAAATAATGACAGGGTGCTATGTGAATACATTTTTATCACCTCTTAGTTTAGAACGTGAGACGGAATGTCTGAAAAAAGTGGCTCAAAATGATAAAGAAGCTAAGGATGAGCTTATATTACACAATATGCGCCTTGTGGCACATGTTACAAAAAAATATGCAGTAAGCGAGGATGAGATGGAGGAGCTCATATCCATAGGCACTATAGGACTGATAAAAGCAGTGTCATCATTCAAGGCTGATTACGGAAATCGTTTTGCAACCTTTGCAATCAGATGTATCGAAAATGAGATTCTGATGCACTTTAGAAGCCGTAAAAAGAGCCGGGGTGATGTGTCCATATTTGAACCTATAGGCACTGACAAGGAGGGAAACCAGATTCATCTGGTGGATGTGATTGAGAATGGACAATCTGATGTGGTATCGGATATAGAGGTATCTGAATCGCTCAAGATTTTAAGGCAAAATATGAGAAGCGTTTTATCGGACAGAGAATATTATATTATTACGAAACGCTTTGGACTAGACGGTGAAAAAGAGCTGACACAGAGACAGATTGCTAAAACGCTCAGCATTTCGAGGTCATATGTTTCAAGAATTGAAAAGGCCGGTTTGAAAAAATTACGGAAACTGCTCGAATAGGTGTTTACAAAAGGCAAAAATATGTTATCATAGAGCCATGTCTTTTGTGCATTTGTCTATGCATTTACCCCAATTGGAATAGGAGTATATATGTACAGTACAGTCAGAACGGCTGTTTTGGATGGAATCAGTGCGATTCCGGTACAGGTGGAGGTTGATATTTCAACCGGTATGCCTGTTTTTGATATGGTTGGAAATCTTACCTCAGAGGTGAGAGAAGCAAAGGAGCGTGTTAAAACAGCGCTGCACAGCGTTGGCATTGTTTTGCCTGCCAAGCGTATCACAGTAAATCTATCGCCTGCAAATATTAAAAAGACAGGAACAGGCTTTGATCTGCCTATAGCTGTTGCTATTTTAACAGCTATGGGGGTGATTGACGCTGATAGCATAAAGGACTGCACACTTGCAGGCGAGCTAAATCTAAACGGTGAAATTTTGCCGGTCAGCGGTATTCTGCCGATTGTATTTGATGAGTACAACAAAGGCATTGGAAAGTTTATTATTCCAAAGCAGAATGAAAATGAAGGCAGACTCGTCTGCGGTGCAAAAATATTTGGGATAAGCCATTTAAATGATGTAATTGCACAGTTTGATGAGACAGCATTTACGTGTCAGAAAACCGGTATGGCACATGAGCTGCAAATAGATGAAAAATACGCCGATTTTTGTGATGTTAACGGACAGAAATTTATTAAAAGAGCATGTGAGGTGGCTGCGGGTGGTATGCACAATATACTGCTTGTCGGACCTCCCGGTGCAGGCAAGACAATGATAGCAGAGCGTATGCCGTCCATTCTGCCTCCTCTTAGTGAAAATGAGAGGCTTGAGCTGTCAAAAATATACAGTATCTGCGGTCTTTTGGACAATGACAGCTCCTTAAGAGACAACAGGCCATTCAGAAATCCCCACTATTCCGTCACCCAGGCCGCATTAATCGGCGGAGGAACGAGAATTAATCCGGGCGAGATATCGCTTGCACACAATGGCGTTTTGTTTTTGGATGAGCTCGCTGAGTTTAAGGGCGGCCTGCTGGATCTGCTCAGGGCTCCACTTGAGGAGCACTGCATCAGGCTTTCAAGAGCCGGCAGAAACGTGACTTATCCGGCTAATTTTCTGCTTTTTGGTGCGATGAACCCATGCAGCTGCGGCTATTATCCCGATATGCAAAGGTGCCGCTGCTCAGAGCCGACTCTGCGCAGATATTTTGATAAGGTCTCACAGCCTATAATAGACAGAATTGACATATGTGTGGAGGCGTCACCGCTTAGCTTTGAGGATATAAACAGTACTACATCCAATGAATCATCTGTGGACATAAGAAAGCGTGTTATGCACTGCCACGAGCTTCAAAAAGAAAGGTTTAAAGGTGAGAGCTTTTCGTATAATTCAAAAATATCAACTGACAAGCTGGAAAAATACTGTTTCCTCGGCAGTCGAGAGAAAAGCTACATGGAAAATATGTTTGACAAGCTTGGACTGACGGCACGCACATACCACAAGATACTTAAGGTTGCGCGTACAATAGCTGATCTGGACGGCTGTGAAAGCATAAAGACAAAGCATCTCAACGAAGCTATATGCTACAGAAGCATCAATGAGAAGTTCTGGGGAGGTGCTGTATCATGAAGTTCAAATACTGGCTTACAAGCCTTACAGATATAAGCAATGCGAAGAAAAAGCTTCTGCATGATTGCAGTATAACGGCAGAAAAGCTGTTTTTTATGCCAAAGAATGAGCTTTTTGATATTTTGTTTTTCACAGATGATGACAGAAAAATAATCCTTGAATCAAGAGCTTCCTATGACGTAGAGAAGGAGTGGATATTATTTCAGCAGAAGGATATCGGCTTTGTAACAATGGAGGATGAGGCTTATCCGGACAAGCTTAGAAATATACATAATCCGCCGTATAGTCTTTTTTACATAGGCGCTCTTCCCGACAAATCAAGAAAAAGTGTCGCTATAGTCGGAGCACGGGGCAGAAGCGCATATGGCTGCGAGGTGGCAAAGGTACTGGCAGCAGCACTTTCAAGGCAGGGGATACAGATAATCAGCGGCATGGCAAGAGGAATAGACAGAGATGCCCATATGGGGTGTCTGGAGGCTGGTGGAAATACATATGCAGTTCTTGGCTCCGGAGCAGACACCTGTTATCCGAAAGAGAACCGCTTTCTGTATGATAAAATAAAGCTCTCCGGAGGCATAATCAGCGAGCTTATGCCGGGCACCGACCCGCAAAAGATGTTTTTTCCGATGAGAAACAGAATAATTTCCGGGTTATCCGATATAGTAGTTATAGTTGAGGCAAAAAAGAGAAGCGGTTCACTGATTACGGCTGATTTTGCAATGGAGCAGGGAAAGGACGTATATGTCATTCCGGGGCGTATCACCGACACCTTAAGCTACGGCTGCAACAGCCTGATAAAGCAGGGCGCAGGCATTATTTATAATATTGATGAATTTGTCTCAGACATTACAATGACTGGGTTTACAGAGTGCACACAGATGGATTTCAGAAAAAATATACTTGATAAAAAAGAAGCATTGGTGTATAGTTTACTCGATTTTTGTCCTATCGCAATCGGGACATTGTCTCAAAAAGTGCCGTATGAATTATCGGAACTATTTGAAGTGTTAGAAGATCTTATACAAAAAGGATTTGTTAAGGAGACAATTCCAAATTACTATATAAGGAGTTTATAATGGCTAAATATCTGGTTATCGTAGAGTCGCCTGCAAAAGTAAAGACTATAAAGAAATTCTTGGGAAAGAACTATGAGGTAATGGCATCAAACGGTCATGTGAGGGATCTGCCAAAGAGCAGCCTTGGAATAGATGTGGACGGAGATTTTGAACCAAAATATATCACAATCCGCGGAAAGGGTGAAATACTCGCTAAGCTTCGCAAGGAGGCTAAGAAGGCCGATAAGATATATCTCGCAACCGATCCCGACCGTGAGGGAGAAGCCATCTCATGGCATCTGCTTCACGCACTTAAACTTGAGGGCAAGGATGTCAGCCGTATCAGCTTTAATGAGATCACGAAGAATGCTGTCAAGGAATCATTAAAGCATCCAAGAAAAATAGATATGGATCTTGTGGACGCACAGCAGGCCAGACGAGTTTTGGATCGTATAGTAGGTTACAAAATCAGTCCGCTGCTTTGGGCCAAAGTTAAGAGAGGGCTTAGTGCGGGAAGAGTGCAGTCTGTTGCACTTCGCATTATCTGTGACAGGGAGGATGAAATCAATGCATTTATCCCTGAGGAGTACTGGAGCCTTGATGCCACGGTTGATGTGGAGGGTGAGAAGAAGCCGATCACTGCAAAGCTATACGGCAGGGGCGACAATAAGATAGCCATTTCCTCAAAGGAAGAGATGGATAAGGTGCTTAACGAAATAAATGGAAAGGATTGCAAAGTGCAAAATATCAAAAAAGGACAGCGCAGCAATAAAGCTCCGCTTCCTTTTACGACCAGTACTTTGCAGCAGGAGGCTTCAAAGGCTTTGAATTTTCCGATTTCAAAGACAATGCGTATAGCTCAGCAGCTTTATGAGGGAGTAGACATAAAGGGGCAGGGTACGGTAGGTATCATCACATACCTGCGTACCGATTCTGTGCGTGTATCAGATGAGGCTGAGGCCATGGCAAAGGATTTTATTTCAAAAAGCTATGGAGACAAATATCTTTCCAACGGTGAGGGAACAAAGAAGAGCAGCAAAAATATCCAGGATGCCCATGAGGCAATCAGGCCAACTGATATAAACAGAGTGCCTTCTGAGATTAAGGAGTCACTGTCGAGAGACCAGTTCAGGCTTTATCAGCTTATCTGGAAGCGTTTTACTGCAAGCCGTATGGCAAAATCCGAGTACGAGACTACTACAGTAAAGCTTTCAGTCGGAGATTATGTATTCAGCTTTGCTACCTCAAGACTGTTATTTGATGGTTTTGAGCTTGCATATACTGCCGCAGACGATGCAAAGAAAGAAAAGCAGCCTGTTCTTAAAAATCCTCTGACAGAAGAATCGCTTCTTACAGTTGAGGAGCTTTTGCCTAAGCAGCATTTTACCCAGCCCCCGGCACATTACACTGAGGCTTCTTTGGTAAAGACGCTTGAAGAGCTTGGAATAGGACGTCCGAGTACCTACTCTCCAACAATATCTACAATACTTGCCAGACGCTATATTACCAAGGAGAGTAAAAATCTCTATGTGACAGAGATAGGAGAGGTTGTTAATTCTATTATGAAGGAATCATTTCCTACTATTGTCGATGAGCATTTTACAGCCAATATGGAGTCACTTTTAGATGCGGTAGCAGAGGGGAAGGTTAACTGGAAGACAGTTGTTGAGAATTTTTATCCTGATCTTAAAGATGCAATCGACAAGGCTGAAAATGAGCTTGAGAAGGTTACAATACATGATGAGGTGACAGATGAAATCTGCCCTGAGTGCGGACGCAATCTGGTTATAAAATACGGACCTCACGGCAAGTTTTTGGCATGTCCGGGATTTCCTGACTGCAGATTCACTATGCCTTATCTTGAAAAAATCGGCGTCAATTGCCCTAAATGCGGTAAGGATGTTGTGCTTAAGAAAACAAGGAAGGGAAGAAAATACTATGGCTGTATTGACAACCCTGAGTGTGATTTTATGAGCTGGGGCAGACCAGTTGCAGAAAAATGCCCTCGTTGTGGAGGATATATGATTATAAAGGGAAACAAGATTGCCTGCGCAGATGAGCAGTGCGGCTACGTAACAGATAAAAAGCCCGAAAGAGAGGAATAACAATTAATGGGAGTACAATTATTAGATAAGACACGTAAGATTAATAAGCTTCTTCACAACAACAATTCATCAAAGGTTGTGTTCAATGATATATGTCAGGTGCTCACCGGGGTGCTCGACTCAGACATACTTGTAATCAGCAAAAAGGGCAAGGTGCTTGGCTCAAGTATCTGCAAAGGCGTGGATGAGCTTCATGAACTGATAGTAGATGAGGTTGGTGGCTATATTGACACTGAGCTCAATGAAAGACTTCTTGGCATACTTTCAACAAAGGAAAATGTAAACCTCGAGACACTTGGCTTTGGTGAAGATACAAGAATGTACAAGGCTATTATCACACCGATTGATATAGCCGGCGAGAGGCTTGGAACTCTTTTTGAGTACAGAAGTGACAGAGAGTATGACATTGACGATATCATTCTTACAGAGTATGGCACGACAGTGGTTGGGCTTGAGATGATGAGATCCGTGAATGAGGAGAATGAAGAGGAAAAGAGAAAGGTAGCGATTGTCCGTTCGGCTATCAATACACTTTCTTATTCTGAGCTTGAGGCTATTCTTCACATCTTTGATGAGCTTGACGGCAATGAGGGTATACTTGTTGCCAGCAGAATAGCCGACAGAGTAGGCATTACCCGCTCGGTAATCGTAAATGCCCTTCGCAAGTTTGAGAGTGCAGGCGTTATCGAATCACGCTCATCCGGCATGAAGGGCACATATATCAAAGTAGTAAACGATGTAGTTTTTGATGAGCTTGACAGAATCCGAAATAAAAACAAGTAAATAAATTTAAGTATATTTTAAGGACTTATGTTTGAAAGAACATAGGTCTTTTCTATGTTTTCGGCATATATATAGTGCGTCTGTCGACAAAAAAATACAATATAATGTAAAAAACAACAAAAACATCTTGTGTTTTGTCGATTTTACTTTATAATATATATATTAGAGTACTTATATAGTATTTTTTATAATATGCAAAAAGTGTATTGGAGGAATATTTATGATAAACTCAACAGCCTTTGATTATGTCAATGTATTGACCAAAGCGGCTGATGCAAGCTACCAAAGAGAAGCTATACTTGCAAACAATATATCGAATGTGGATACCCCGGGCTACAAGCGCAAGGATTTAAATTTTGAGGGGGTACTGTCACAGGAGCTTGGCAGATGCAAGCATCAGTCGCTTGATAAAAAAATAAGTGAGCTTGATACCTCAAAGCTGACGGCCAATGTATATACAGACCATTCCAATTATTCATACAGGATGGATGGCAATAACGTGGATATAGACACTGAAAATGTCGAGCTTGCGTCTGAGCAGATTAAGTATGAAGCACTTACAAGCAGCATAAGCTCGCAGTTTTCACGAATGAAGAGCGTGCTGTAGTAATCATGGAGGTTTAATGATATGGGATTATTTCAAGCTTTTAATATAAGTGCGTCCGGCATGACGGCTGAACGCTTCAGGACAGATATCATTGCACAGAATATTGCCAATGTAAACACTACGTCCACAAAGGAAGGCACACCGTACCGTAGAAAGATTGTGACTTTTTCCGAGAAAAATGTCACACCTTTTTCACAGATATACTCTTCATCAAAGAAGGCCGCTGTTGGAAACGGTGTAAAGGTAAGCAGCGTGACATCAGATTATTCTACTGATTTTATCAAGGAGTATGACCCATCAAATCCTGATGCTGATGCAGATGGTTATGTTTCTTATCCAAATGTCAATACAGTCACAGAGATGACCAATCTGATAGATGCCACACGTGCATATGAAGCCAATGCAACTGCCTTTGAGGCAAGCAAGTCAATGGCACAAAATGGCTTACAAATAGGCAAATAGCCGGCTGATACATACATAAAGGAGCTTTTTGATGGATATTTCAAACATTAATGGAATTTCAACAGGAGATATTAAATCTTTTTTTAATAATACCTCTCTTACGAAAACTGACAAGACTGATTCATTTTCTGATGTACTTTCTGCTGCCATGGGAAGCATCGGTGAGACAAATGATCTGCAGAATGCAGCTGAGCAGGAGGAAGTGAGATTTGCACTTGGCGAGTCTGATAATACACATGATCTGCTTGTTGCGGAAACAAAGGCGGCTGTGGCATTGCAGTACACTGTTGCTGTCAGGGATAAAATAATTGACGCATACAAAGAACTTATGCAGATGTCAATATAAGGAGTAATAGAAAATGCCAGAACGTTTAAAGGCTATTTTGGATAAAATAACTGCATGGTGGAAAAAATTCAATACTAAGCAGCGCTCCGTGCTCATAAGCATAGTAGCTGTGGTTATAGTGGCTCTTGTAATACTTGGCGTAGTCATATCAAGACCTACACAGGTTGAGCTGGTCGAGGCACAGAGTGCATCAGAGGCTTCCACAATAAAGGGAGTACTTGAAGATAACAATATAAGCTATGAGGTGGACAGCAAGCTTGTGTTTTTTGTCAATAAATCAGATGAGGTAAATGCCATTATGGCACTGGGTGATAACGGCATCCCTGCGCAGGCGTACTCGATAGACAATGTCACAGACGGCAGCTTCTCAACAACCGAGGCTGATAAGCAGAAAAAGTATCAGGTGTATCTGGAGGATAAGCTTAAGGATCATCTGGAAAAACAGTCATACGTAAATGAAGCAAGCGTTGATATCACTATGCCTGACAAGGATGGTACCATTCTTAAATCAAAAGAGGAGGCAACTGCGGCTGTCACTCTTGGACTTAAGGATTCGATTACAGATGATCAGGCCTACGCAATAGCACGTCTTGTTGCAACAGCTCTTGGAAACGATACCACAAAGGGCATTACTATCATCGACAAAAAGGCCAATGTACTTTACTCGGGCGGAGATTCCGATACCTCGGCAGGTCTTGCGACATCACAGCTTTCTTATAAGCAAAAGCTGGAGGAGCAGGTGAAAAATGAAGTCAAAAAGACCTTAGAGAGCTCAAATATTTTCTCGAATATTGAAGTTGGCATGAATCTGGACATAGATTTCAGTAAGACTGAAACAGCCCAGAAAAATTACACTTTGCCTGATGGACAGACCGATACAGGTCTTTTGGACAGTGAGTCGAATTACCAGTCGGATGCAACCAATGGTCAGGCTGCGGTTCCCGGAACTGATTCAAACAGCGATGATACTACATACACTACACAGGATGGCACTCCATCAGAGTCATCAATTACAGATAACGACAAAAAGTATTTAAATGATGAAAAAATCACTACAAGTAAAAACGATGGAGGCTCAATCAAGTATGATTCATCTTCAATTACCGTAGTTGCCACCAGGTATAAGGTATATGATGAAAGCACTCTTGAAAAGAACGGAAAGCTCAAGGATACAAGCTGGGAGGAATACAAAGCAAAGCATGCAGATCCGGTCAAGGTGACGGATGTAGACCAGGATCTTGTAACTTCCGTGCAGAATGCAACAGGTATCTCACAGATTTCATTCCTTGTATATGAGCAGCCGGAGTTTGTTGACAAGGCATCTGGCGTGCGTTCGTTGAGTGATATTTTACAGATTGCAATCACTGTCCTTATTTTTGCACTGCTTGGCTTTGTGGTATTTAAGAGCACAAGAAGCAGTGAGGAAGAGCCAAAAGAGGAGGAGCTGTCTGTAGATTCTCTTTTAGAACAGACTGCTGAGAATAATGAGCCTCTTGAGGATATTGGATATAACGAGAAGACGGAGACACGTCTTCTGATAGAAAAATTTGTTGATGAAAATCCCGAAGCGGCTGCGCAGCTGTTGCGTAACTGGCTTAATGAGGATTGGGAGTAGTTACATATGATAGATGATTACAGTGGTTTACAAAAAGCTGCTATTCTTTTAATTACACTTGGACCTGAAAAGGCTTCAGCCATCTTCCAGCATTTGAAGGAAGATGAGATAGAGAGTCTGACACTCGAAATAGCAAACACCAGAAGCGTCTCTCCGCAGGATAAAGAATCTGTTTTGGATGAATATTATCAGGTGTGTCTCGCGCAGCAGTATATTGCTGAGGGCGGCATCGGCTATGCCAAGGAGCTCCTTGAAAAAGCTCTTGGCAGTGAAAAGGCTCAGGGAGTTATTTCCAAGCTTACAGCATCATTACAGGTCAGACCATTTGAGTTTGTCAGAAAGACTGAGCCTGCACAGCTGCTTAATTTTATACAGGACGAGCATCCTCAGACAATAGCCATGATTCTTTCTTATCTGTCGTCTTCACAGGCTGCCATGATACTCGGTGCTTTGCCTCCGGAAAAGCAGGCTGATGTTGCCAGACGTATCGCCCAGATGGACAGAACATCACCTGATGTCATAAAGGAGGTCGAGAGAGTGCTGGAGAGAAAGCTTTCATCTCTTGTCAATCAGGACTATACAATTGTCGGTGGCATAGATTCTATTGTCAATATATTAAACAGTGTAGACCGTGCTACAGAAAAGCGTATTATGGAGTCACTTGAGGTTGATGAACCTGAGCTTGCAGAAGAAATCAGAAAGAAGATGTTTGTATTCGAGGATATCCTTCTCCTGGATGACAGGTCTATCCAGAGAGTGCTCCGCGATGTGGAGAATGCGGATCTTGAGCTTGCACTTAAGAGTTCTACAGAGGAACTACAAAATGTCATATTTAGGAATCTTTCAAAACGACTTGCCGCTATGATAAAAGAGGATATGGATTTCATGGGACCTGTACGTATGAAGGATGTTGAGGAGGCGCAGCAAAAGATCGTTGCTGTTATCAGAAAGCTTGAGGATTCGGGTGATATTGTCATTTCAAGAGGCGGAGGTGATGATATAGTTGTCTAATATATTAAAGCAGTATCGTGTTGCCGGAGAAGATAAAAATGTCCGTGTGATAAATAGCAATTCCATGATAAAGCAGATTTTTGCCGACTCCATAAGCCGCCCCGCTGATAGTTATACAGGCATATCATCTGATGCACAGAGCAGCTTAGGAAAAACAAAATCGCAAAGTCCGGACACGCAGGAGAGTGGCTTCAATGATGGCATAAATGCTGCTGTAGTCACAGAAATAGATGTTTCAGCTGAGAAGGAAAGGCTCTTAGAGGAAGCAAAGCTTGAGGCTGATAGCATATTGGACAAAGCAAAGGCAGAGGCCTCAAGACTTTTAGATGAGGCTAAACAACGTGCACAGATTCTATATGCTGATAACAAGTCAAAGGGCTATGAGGATGGTCTGGCTGAGTGTCAGAGAGAGTTTGACGAAAAAGAAATATCTTTAAGACAGGAGCTTTCAGATAAAGAAAGCTCTTTGAAATCAAAATATGATGCTTATTCAAAGGAGCTTGAATCAGATCTGATAGATGCAATAATTCAGGTTTTTAACAAGGTCTTTAAAATACAGTTCGATGATAAAAAGGATATCTTGTTTCATCTGGTTGAAAATACCATGTCAAATATAGAGGTGGGCAAAGAATTTCGTATACATGTAGCTTATTCAAACTATAAGTTTATGATGTCGCATTTGGATGAGATTCAGGAACGCATAGGCAATGATATTGATATCGAGGTTGTAAATGACGCAAATCTTGACACGAGCGGCTGCTTCATTGAGACAAGCTTTGGAGTGTTTGACTGTGGAATTGATATGGAGCTCAACAATCTGGTGAAGGATATACGCTCACTTTGCAGCTGATATAGCTGTATGAGTGTTGGAAGAAAGGGATTTTAATTGTTAGAGGTAGCACAAAAGTATTTACAATTAAAAAGCGGTGAGTACTATAAATGCTTTGGCAAGGTGGACAAGGTTGTCGGTCTTACGATAGAATCAATTGGTCCCAAGGCTAAGCTCAATGATCTTTGCATGATTTTTCTTGACAAGGAACGCAGGGATTATGTCATGTCTGAGGTGGTAGGATTTAAAGATTCACATATTATTCTGATGCCGTTTGACAATGTGGAGGGAGTCGGTGTCGGCTGTATAGTTGAAAATACAGGACATCCTCTCACGGTAGCTGTCGGTGATGAGCTTTTAGGCCATACAGTTGACGGAATAGGCCGTGTAACTGACTGTGATGAAAAAGACCTTAAGCTTGACAGTGAATATCCGATAGAAGCACCGCCACCTGATCCGATGTCCAGAGAAATTATCAGTGATGTGCTTCCTCTGGGAGTGAAGGCAGTAGATGGCCTCATCACAGTAGGCAAGGGACAGCGTATCGGTATTTTTGCAGGCTCAGGAGTCGGTAAAAGTACTCTCATCGCTGAATATTTTCGTGACAAGGGTGAAGACGTGCTTTTGATGATGGATTCACTGACACGTTTTTCTATGGCTCAAAGAGAGATAGGACTGGCATCCGGAGAGCCGCCTGTGACGAGAGGATATCCACCAAGTGTGTATTCTGAGATGCCAAAGCTTTTAGAGAGAGCAGGAAGAGCTGATAAAGGCTCTATCACAGGGCTGTACACTGTGCTTGTCGATGGAGATGATTTCAATGAGCCTATTACAGATACGGCGCGTTCTATTTTGGATGGCCACATCATGCTCGATAGAAAGCTGGGGCATAAAAATCATTATCCGGCTATTGATGTACTGCAGAGTATTTCGAGAGTTATGAGTGCTATAGCAACTAAGGAGCACAAAAATCTCGCCGGCAGATTAAAAAACGTGCTAGCCACATACACGGAGGCTGAGGATCTTATCAATATCGGTGCATACAAAAACGGCTCAAACCAAGATATCGACTATGCTATTCAAAAAATTGGTGCTGTTAACTCATTCCTTTGTCAGGGAACAGATGAGAAATTCAGCTTTGAAGAGGAACTTGAGCTTTTAGAGAAGGTGTTCGAGTAGTATGGGAAAATTCAAATACAGCATGCAAAATATACTTGATATAAAAATAAAGCTTGAAACACAGGCAAAGAACGAGTTTTCGGAAGCAAACCGTGCTTATCTGATTGAAAAAGAAAAGCTCGAAGAGCTGTTTAAAAAGCGTGCAGTCTATGAAGCTGCTCTTAAGGAACAGCTTTCAGGCAGCTTAAATATATCTGAAATTAATATTTGCAAAAAAAACATAAATTCACTCAAATCGGCTATCCGCACACAGCTTATGAATGTAAAGAAAGCGGAGGATATGCTGGAGGTTAAAAGAGTGGCATTGAATGAGCTTATGAAAGAGCGTAAGACGCATGAGAAGCTGCGCGATAAGAAATTTGAGGATTTTCAAAAAGAGGAAAAAGACAACGAATCCAAAGAGATAGACCAGCTTGTGAGCTTTACCTATAATTCGTAGTCCGGAGGAAATATGGCAGAACTAAACGAAGCAGAATCAACCAAGGATACTAAGAAAACAAAAAAAGAAAAGAAAATGGAAGAAAAAGCCGCTAAAAAGGCGGCTAAGAAAGCAAAGAAGAATCATGAAGCCGATAAGCCCGATGCAGAAAATGATGACAGTGATTCTGTCTCAAGCAAGATAGTCATGGTGCTTGTTACTATACTTATTATTGCAATATGGCTTGGAATATTTGCAGTTTTTGTAAAAGCAGATGTGGGTGGCTTTGGCTCGACTGTGCTTGCGCCGGCACTAAAGGATGTGCCTGTACTAAGTAAGATACTTCCTGATTCCGGCAATATCACTGCATCTGAGTCTACAGAGACCGCAGGCTACACAAATTTGGACGATGCGGTTTCGAGAATTAAGGAGCTCGAAAAGCAATTGGATGATGCCAATAGCAAGAATCAGGCAGATGCCCAGACAATCAATGATTTAAATGCCCAGATACAGGATTTGAGCACCTATAAGGAGGAGCAGGCAGCCTTTGAGGAGGAAAAAGAAAAATACTATGAGGAGGTTGTTTTTTCAGATAAAGCACCCGATATAAAAGAATATAAGAAATTCTACGAGCAGGTAGATCCTGCCAATGCAGAAATCTTATATAAACAGGTGTGTGAACAGCTTGAACAGGATGATGAAATTAAGGATTATGCCCAGACATATTCCAAAATGAAGCCTAAGGAGGCCGCAGCTATTTTTGACAGCATGACCGACAATCTGTCACTTGTTGCCAAGATATTAAATGCCATGGATGCCCAGTCGAGAGGTAATATCCTTGGTAAAATGGATTCGGCTACGGCGGCAAAGGTTACTAAGATTATGAATCCTTCACAAAACTGATAGCATATCTTGTTACAATAATAAAAGAAAGGAGGAGAATATGGCAGACAATACAATATCACCTGTTGTACCAAATGTATCAGGTGGACGGAATGTTTCGACAGGGCAGAAGGCTGTAACGCAAACAGCTGCACAATCCGGTATTGACTTTAAAAGCTATCTTGGCGGCCGGACAGCTGTGCAGGATAACAGCACTACATTTTTAAAGCGAAGAAACTCTTATACTTTAAATAAAAACAATACTAAGGAAATAAGCATCAAAACTGCATCAAAAAACAGCCCTACAGAAAGCGAAGTTAAAAAAATCACAGATGATATATCTTCGCAGATAGTTGAAAAAGTAACTGATGACCTCGATATATCTGAGGATGAACTTAATAATGCAATGCAGCTTCTTGGACTGACAGCTATGGATTTACTCAACCCTGCAAATCTGTCGGCATTATATTGTGAGGTCACCGGAAATGCATCTGATCCACAGGCACTTGTTTTAAATGCCGACTTTACTGCACTGTTTAATGATGTGTCTCAGGTTGCATCTGAAAATGATGCACAGCTTGATTTATTATCACAGCTTACTGCTTCAGATGATGGTGAAATACTAGATGCAGATATAGTTTCTTCGGCTGATACAACGGAAAAAACGGTTGACAGCAGCTATGACGATACAGCAGCTTCGGGTCAGAATATAAACGACACTGCTGATGAAGCTGTTAAGGTATATGATGGCGGTACACAGGACAGTTCTTACCAAAACTCGGACGAAGGCACTTCTTCAGGCGAAACAGGCAATGGTATTATATCAGATGAAAATACAGAAAAGACTCAGTCAAAGTCTCAGGTTGACAGTAGCTTTGATGATTCCGGTGAGCGCGTGTTGCATCATGATGATGACGCACACTCAGACAATTCAGTACTTCATGCATCTGTCAGCGAACAGCTGAATACCGATACTTCATTTGAAATGTCACAGTCACAAAGCCGATTACGTGTTGATACGACCGATATCATCAGACAGATTGTCGACAGTATGAGCATATCAAACACCACTGAAGAATCGGCAATTAACCTTCAGCTTACACCTGAAAGCCTTGGAAGAATGTATATCAACGTATCTCAGAAGAACAGCGAGATATCTGCAAGAATTGCAGTTTCAAATGAGGCTGTAAAAGAAGCCTTACAGACACAGATGGTCAATCTCAAGGAAGCCTTAAACAATTCAGGCATCAGGGTAAATGAGGTGGAAATCACCGTTGCATCACATGAGTTTGAGAGGAATCTCGAGCAGGGTGCTGCAAACGACAGCAGACAGCAGGAGAGCACAAATTCCTATAATGGTTCAAACAGCTCTGACAGCGGCATAGACAGCGATATGATGCAGGATCGCGCTGAAGAAAGACTTGTGACACAGATTATGAGAGATAACGGAAATTCAGTAGATTTCACAGCATAAGGTGTCATGAAAAAGGAGGACAAATGGCAATTACAGCAAATGTTACAAACGGAAAGCTAGACAAGACAAATACTACTCCGACACAAAACAGAAAAACAAGCAGTGCAAAAGCAAGTGGCTCAAATCTTGGCTATGATGATTTCTTAAAGCTTTTAAGTGCAGAGATGCAGTACCAGGATCCGCTTGAACCAACAAGCAACACCGACTATGTGGCACAGATGGCTACATTCTCACAGCTGGAGGCAACTCTTTCTATGAAAGAATCCATGTCATCGTCATATGACCAGACTACAAAGAGTGCAGCACTTTCACTTGTAGGCAAGGAGGTTATTGTTACTGATAAGGATAGTGCTTCCGGATACTACAGTGGCAAGGTAGACTATGTCACATATAAGGATGGCAAGATTCAGCTGTCTATCAATGAAAAAATGTATGACTACTCTAGTCTCTATTCTGTATCAACGGATGAGTACTACGATGCAATTGTAAACTCAAGTACATTTTCAAGTCTTATAGCAAAGCTTCCAAAGATAGAAAATCTGACGATAGATTCAAAGGACAGCATAGAGGAAGCAAGAAAGCTGTACGACGGACTTTCAGATTATGGCAAGCAGTTTATAAATGCCAGTGATTACAGCAAGCTTCAGGCTTATGAGGATAAGCTTAAAGAGCTTATTGCGGCAGATAAAAATAATCAGGCTGACAGTAAAGAAAACGATACGAATCAGACTGCGTGAGGTGGATTATGAAGAATATCATTAATAATTACTCATCCATAGAGCAGCTGACAAATCAATATCTAAATAAGCAAAAATCTACAGAAAAAAAGATAAATGGTATATCCTTTGAGGAAATATTAAAGCAGCAGACACAGCCGGTTAAATTCTCAAAGCATGCATCAATGCGGCTGACACAGAGAAATATTAATCTTTCCGACGACCAGAGCATGCGTCTTCAAAAGGGGATAGCAGCTGCAGATAGCAAGGGTGTAAACGATTCACTGGTGCTTGTAGATGATATTGCGTTTATAGTAAATGTGCCAAGTAAGACCGTTGTCACTGCAATGGACCAGGCGGAAACTAATTCAAATGTATTTACAAATATTGATGGCGCGGTAATTATGTAGCCGGACCTTTTAAGGAGGCAGAGGGCTTTTGAATGACAGAAAAAGCCCATACCGTCCATCTATACTATAGGAGGACAAACAACTATGATGAGATCACTTTATTCTGCTGTGTCAGGACTCAAGACACATCAGACAAGAATGGATGTTATTGGTAACAACATCGCAAACGTAAATACTGAGGCCTTTAAGGCATCTTCAGTGCGTTTCAGTGAGATTATGTACCAGACTACATCGGGCGCTTCGGCCGGAAACGGAGCCGCCGGTACCGGTGGAAAAAATGCAAAGCAGATAGGTCTTGGTGTAAAGTCGGGTGCCACTGCTGTAAATATTACCGGAGCCGGTTCTGCTGAGACTACCGGTAATCCATTTGATCTTAGATTAAATGACAAAAACGCGACTAACTTTTTTGTGGTAAGTGATGGAACAAACCGTCTTTTCACCCGTGCCGGCGATTTCTATGTAGATGGTAACGGCTATTTATGTATGAGCTCTACAGGATATACATTGCAAGGATGGCAGGTAGATGCAAAGGGCACCGTGATAAAGGATACGGTATCATCACTGCAGGTAATGTCGTCTGCCACTAAAACCTCAGCTCCGGAGGCTACAACAAAGGCATATGTATCAGGTGTGCTTGATAAAAATGATGCCCAGGCAGCCGACACCGGAAGAATCATCACTATAGGCTTTTTTGATGACCTGGGATACAACTATACTGCAAAGTTTGGTATTAAAAAGACAAATACCGATGGTACATATGATGTAACGCTTAAGGATATCGTTGATTCTAAGGGAAATTCAATATTTGATGTGGACAAGGATGGTAATTTTATTACAAGCCAGGGACCAAACGGACAGACAATGTACTCGTATAAAGGAAGGGCTGTAGATCCCCAGACTATATTTGAGGACGCTTCGCTCGTTTTTGACCAGAGTGAGGGTACTTTTACATCAATTTCAAGTGCAAATTCACCGGCTGCAAAGACAATAAACCTGAATCTTTCCGTCTTAAACACACAGGATGCCTCAATCAACGGAAGTAATTTCAGTAATATAGAAGTGGATTTCAGCAAATCCATGAACTATAATAATAACGGAACCTCTACTATCGGAGGTATGAACGGTGACTTGCAGGGCGATGGCAAGGGAAAAGCACTCGGAGCACTTACAGGCATAACTGTCAGTGACGATGGTAAGATATACGGTTCATATGACAATGGTAATACAGTTTTACTCTGCCAGATAGCTGTGGCACAGTTTGCCAATGCATCAGGTCTTGAAAAAATCGGAGACAACTGCTATCAGAGCACATTAAACTCAGGTGAGTTTGATGGAATAGGAGTTGAAATATCAGCTGACGGAGGCTCTATCTCATCAGGAGAGCTTGAGATGTCAAATGTAGATTTGTCTTCACAGTTTACGGATATGATAGTAACTCAGCGTGGATTTCAGGCAAACTCACGTGTCATCACTACATCTGATACACTTCTCGAGGAGCTTATCAATCTTAAGAGATAATAATTTCGCAAGGTATTGGGGGATGGCTTAGGTCATTTCCCAATATTTTGTGTATTTTTTATTAAAAATATTATTTTTACATAGACATTTACACTAAAATTTAGTAGAATTATAACTAAGGTCATTCGACAAATATTTATTTATGGAAGGTGTGTATAAGTGGATATAGCATCTCTTTTAGGAGTAATTCTTGGTATCGGAATGGTTTTGTTCGGTATCATTCAAAATGGTGGGGTACCTGCATTATTAAACTTTCTTGATGCGCCCTCTGCAATTATCACGATAGGTGGTTCACTCTCGGCTGTGCTTTGCTCTAACAAGCTATCGGGCTTTATAGCCGGAATCAAGTCATTTGCACTTCCTTTTAAGGAAAAGAGCGTAGACCCTGGAGAGACAATAAATAAAATAATAGAGCTGTCAAATGTCAGCCGTAAGGAGGGACTTTTAGCCCTCGAGGAAGCTGCCGGCAGTATAGACGATGAATTCTTAAAGAAGGGTATTATGCTTGTAGTAGACGGTACGGATGCAGAGCTTGTGAGAGGCATTCTTGAAACAGATATGCTAAGCATGGAGGAACGTCATAAGAAAACAATTTCTTTCTGGGAATTCTGGGGAGAGCAGGGTCCTGCCTGGGGTATGATCGGTACACTTATCGGTCTTATCAATATGCTTAAAAACCTTGAGGATTCTTCAACAATAGGTCCGAATATGGCGGTTGCCCTTGTTACTACATTCTACGGTTCGCTTATTGCCAACTGGCTTTGCGCCCCATTTGCTAACAAGCTTAAGGCTAACAATGAGCTTGAGCTCACTCTCAAGACTCTTATCATAGAAGGTCTGCTTTCCATTCAGGCGGGTGAAAACCCACGAGTTATTGAGGAAAAGCTCAAGTCCTTCCTTTCACCTGACAAGAGAGAGGCTCTCTCACCAGAAGGCGGAGGTGAGGAATAGTGGCGAAAAGGAGACCTGAGGATCCGCCAAAGGGAGCACCGGCGTGGCAGTCAACCTTCTCGGATCTTATGAACCTGCTTTTATGCTTTTTCGTGCTCTTGTTCTCTATGTCAACTGTTGACGCTGAGAAATTCCAGCTGGTCATTGCATCACTGACAAGCAGTGTTAGTGTTTTGCCGGGAGGCAGCACATCTATCGGTGATGGCAGGCTTGTTGGAGCAGGAGTCAGCCAGCTTGAGTTTTTGGATAAATATTACAATGATCTGGCCAATTCCAAATCGACAACTGAAAGCACCACAGAGGGTGATGACAAGAATGCCGAAGAACAGTATGAGCAGATGGAGCTTTCTGAATCTGAAAAAATGTCAGAGCAGATAGAAAAACAGCTCGAAAACACTAGCTTACAGGATGCTGTGGAAGTGGATTTCAATGCACAGTACGTGCAATTGAGTCTGAATGGAGCCCTGTTGTTTGAATCGGGTAAGGCTGATGTAATGGAAGAGGCATATCCGGTAGTGAACAAGATTTCATCTATTTTAGCTGCATATCAGGATAATCTGATAGAGATTGAAGGGCATACTGATAATGTTCCGGTTTCATCACGTTCCAAGTATGAGAGTAATGATGTGCTTTCTATGTACAGAGCACTGAGCGTTGCAAATTACATCAGGGACAATACAAGCTTAAACCCTGCCCATATAAAGTCATCCGGAAGAGGAGACTATGATCCGGTTGCGGACAACTCTACTCCAGAGGGAAGGGCCAGGAACAGACGTGTAGAGATTAAGGTGTATAATTCTTACAATTCAGAGTTCAATACCAATTAATCCGGAAAGGAATGCATATGAAAAAGAATTTAATTTCAGTACTGATTTTAGCACTTTGTTTTGCAAACCTTGTGCTTACAGCACTGCTTATATTTACAATTATACCTGAGACAAAAAAGGCAAACAATCTGATAGACCAGGTGTGTGAGGCTATATCACTAGACTTAAACAGTGGCACTGCAACTAGTGGTTCACAGCTGCCGCAGGATCAGATTGTTGATTATGCACTTACAGCCGATGATGATACACTTACCTTCAATTTTGCCCCATCTGAGGATGGCAATACACATTATCTTGTTTGTGGCATATCACTTTCACTCAACAAAAAGAGTGACGGATATAAGACCTACGGTGAGGATTTGTCCGCCAAGAAAAATGTTATCTTAGCAGACATTACAGACATAATAGGCGATTACACAATGGAACAGTACAACACCGATAAGAGTGCTGTTCATGATAAGATTCTCAAAACTCTCCAGAAGAAATTCGGAGCAGACTATATAGTAGATGTAAATATTGTATCTTCGCTTACCCAGTGATGATTTCTTTACAAATACTTATGCCGGTATTAAAACAGGCAGATATTTAATAATTTGGATACAGGTGGTGATTAACAGATGGGTGATGTTTTATCTCAGAGTGAGATAGACAATCTGCTCAATGCCCTAAGCAGCGGCGAGCTTGATGTAGATGAAATAAAAGAGAATAGTGAACAGACGGTGAAAGACTATGATTTCGCCCGCCCATCTAAGTTTTCAAAGGAACATCTAAGGACCCTTGAAATAATATTTGAGCATTATGGAAGGCTTCTTACAACAAACCTTCCCGTTTATCTGCGAAAGTCAGTGCAGGTAGAGGTGATGAATTCGGAGGCAGTTACATACTCAGAATTCACAAATGCGCTTTCAAATCCGGTGCTGCTTGGCATTGTCAACTTTGCGCCGTTGCATGGGAATATAATAGTTGAAATGGCTTCCGGTCTTGGATATGCTATTGTAGACCGTATGCTTGGCGGAAGGGGAGATTCTCTCGATAAGACGAGAGAATTTTCAGAGATTGAGCTTTTGATTATTGAGCGTATTTTAGTTATATGCATTAATCTGCTCCAGGAGCCGTGGCAGAATGTACTTGATATAAGCCCTCATTTAGAGCGAATTGAGACCAATTCCCAGTATGCTCAGATTATATCTCCCAGCGAGGTGATAGCTATTATCACTATGAATATAAAGATTGGTGATGTTGAGGGATTGATGAATATATGTCTGCCTTATATCACACTTGAATCTGTTATAGATAAGCTGAATACCAGATACTGGTATTCTAACATACAAAATCATGATGAAACCAACTATAGAAATGCCATAGAAAGCCTTATTCAAAAATCACAAATACCGGTCAAAGCGGTACTTGGCAAGAGTCTTATATCAGTAAAGGATTTTTCTACGCTTGTGCCGGGTGATGTAATAAGACTTGACACCAATGTGGATGATGAGTTGGACATTTATGTAGGAAATATCAAAAAGTTTACTGCACTACCTGGTTCTTCCGGTGATAAATATGCGGTAAGAATTACATCAGTAGTCAGAGAGGAGCAATAAATCATGGATGGAGTTTTATCGCAGGAGGAAATAAATGCATTGTTAAATAACAACGATGCGGCGGATTCGAGCGATGAGATATTGACAGAATCCGAAAAGGATGCGATTGGAGAGATTGCCAATATCAGTATGGGAACAGCTGCAACCACGCTGTTTTCACTTGTAAATAGAAGAGTAGAGATTTCTACTCCTGTTGTTTCTTTTTCAAATTGGGACAAAATTGTTGACGAGTATGAAAAACCGTGTGTGTTTATCAAAATCGGATACACACAGGGGTTAAATGGAAGCAATATTCTCGTACTCAAAGAAAAGGATGTAAAAATTATAACCGACCTTATGATGGGTGGAGATGGAACGAATATAAATGGTGAGATTGGAGAGCTGCACCTTAGTGCTATCAGTGAGGCAATGAACCAGATGATGGGTTCTTCCGCCACATCTCTTTCGTCTATGCTCAATCGTACTATCGATATCAGCCCTCCTATCGCAGAGGTTGTTGATTTAAAAAACACCTTAAACGAGGGTGAAATTGACAGCTTCCTGTCTGAAGAGTTTGTAAAGATTTCCTTCCATATGGAGATTGGGGATCTAGTAGACAGCGAGATAATGCAGCTTTACCCACCGGCATTTGTAAAGGAAATGTGTAAGGGGGTATCTCAGAATATGGAGCTTGATACACAAAGTGTGACAGAGGATGTTCCTCAAAGTTCAAACACCGCCACACAGGCTGCGCCTATACAACAGCCACAGGATAGTGGCAGCATGAATAATGCTTCCGCAAACAGTCAGGGCATGATAAACGAAAATATGATGAATTCGAATATGAATAGTCAGAATATGATGAATCAGGGAATGATGAACCAGAATATGGGGGCACAAAATATGATAGGCAATCAGGTTAATGTACAGAACGCTCAATTCACCCCTTTTGGAGCCATGCCAAATCAGGTCTACCAGCCTGAAAACATTGATTTAATCATGGATGTTCCTCTTGAAGTGACAGTTGAGCTTGGACGCACCAAAAAATCCATTTCCGAAATACTCGATTTCGGTCCGGGCAAGATCATAGAGCTTAATAAGCTGGCAGGAGAACCGATAGATATTCTTGTAAATGGTAAATATGTAGCTAAGGGCGAGGTTGTTGTAATTGAGGAAAGCTTTGGTGTACGAATCACTGAGATAGTCAATTCAAAGATAAACACCGGAAAGACAAAATAGTTTCAGCTGACATTTAATCAATACTATGCAGAGGAATTAAAATGATATTAGCAGCAACATCACTGGACAGCTTTGTCCAGCTCATCACAGTTTTAATAATTTTTGTTTTTGTGCTTATCCTGACATATTTTACCACCAGATGGATGGCGGGTATCCAGAAGGGGCGAAGCTTTAATAAGAATCTTAGAATTATTGAAACAATAAGCGTCGGAAATAATAAGATGATCAGTATTGTTGAGGCAGGCACAAAATATATCGTTGTTTCAATCGGAAAGGATGATGTGAATTATCTCACCGAGCTTAAGGAGGAGGAATTAAAGGATTTATCATTTAAGGATCCTCAAAGCATGACGCAGAATCCGGAATCCTTTTCAGCAATTATGGATAAATTGAAAGAAAAGTACAGTAACAGGAGCAGACATGAATAGATTCATGAAGAAATTCAAGGCTGTATATTGCAATGCATCATTTATTTTTGCAATTGCAGTCCTTATGGTAACAATTTCATTATGCATATTTTATCCTGACAGTGTAAATGCAAGTCAGAGCCCCTCACCATCCGGTGATATCAGTACAAATGATGTGACAAACGATTTGGATGACGTTAAAAGTCTTGACAGTGGTGACAAGGATTTAGCCGATGCCACCTCTGACAGCACAAACGGTCTGAACATATATTACAACAATGAGTCAGGCTCTCTGTCCACACCTGTCAGGATGTTTTTGGTGCTTACAGTATTATCTTTAGCACCTTCTATTCTCATCATGCTGACTTCTTTTACAAGAATTATTATCGTACTGCATTTTGTCAGAACAGCTATCGGTACCCAGACAGCACCGCCTAATCAGGTTCTTGTCGGTTTGGCTTTGTTTTTGACACTTTTTATTATGTGGCCGACTTTTTCACAGGTAAACGAAAAGGCTATAAAGCCCCTTGATGAGGGTAAAATCACCCAGCAGGAGGCTATAAAGGAGGCTGAGGGACCATTCAGGGAGTTTATGTATGGGCAGACACAGACTAAGGACATAAAGCTGTTTGTGGATATCTCAGGAGATGAGTACGATGACTATGATGATGTACCTTTTACAACACTTGTTCCGGCCTTTATACTTAGTGAGCTTAGAACAGCCTTTATATTAGGCTTTTTAATATACATTCCGTTTATAGTGATAGATATGGTTGTTTCATCAGTGCTAATGTCAATGGGTATGATGATGCTTCCACCGACAACCATCTCGATGCCGTTTAAGGTACTTTTGTTTATCCTTGCGGATGGCTGGGATCTGGTTATTGGTAATCTGGTCAAGACGTTTTACTAGGAGGTGTACATATGATTACCCAGGAAGCTGTTTTGGATATTGCCAGAGAGGCAATTTATACTACAATCATTACATCAGCTCCGCTTTTGCTTATTTCGCTGATTGTCGGACTTATAGTCAGTATATTTCAGACAGTTACGTCAATTCAGGAGCAGACACTTACATTTGTGCCAAAAATAATTGCAATTTTTCTTGTGATGATGCTCTGTGGCTCATGGATGCTCGACACTATGTCCGGATTTATGACTGATTTGTGGTCCAAATTCAGTTATTATATAAGCATGGGATAGGATGATATATGATTAATTATTCTTTTTCTATTGCAAATTTTGAATATTTTTTGCTGATTCTGGTGCGTATTGCATCATTTGTGTACATAGCTCCGTTTTTTGGAGATAATGCGGTTCCGGCACGTGTCAAGACCGGCTTATCAGCCTTTGTTGCTTTGTTTATGTACAATATCATAGAAAGACCACAGCTTTCCTATGTCAGTGCAGTAGGTTTTGCTGTACTGGTCGTAAAAGAAGGAATTACAGGACTGCTCATAGGTTTTGCGGCCAATATATGTAATTCCATTGTTATTTTTGCGGGAAATCTGATTGATATGGATATAGGTCTGTCCATGGCAACAGAATTCAATCCATCGATGAATTCAGAGACAACAGTTACAGGTAATTTCTACTATTACGTAGTTCTTGTCCTGCTTCTTGTATCTGATATGCACACATATCTTATAAGGGCAGTTTGTGACTCCTTTTCAGTTGTACCGCTTGGAGGTGCACAGTTTCAATTTGACAATATGCTCTCTACCATGACTAAGTATATGGGCGATATGTTTGTAATAGGCTTCAGGATATTTCTTCCGGTCTTTGCGTGCATGATGATAATGAACTGTATACTGGGAATCATGGCAAAGGTTGCGCCTCAGATGAATATGTTCTCTGTAGGTATCCAGTTAAAAATTATAGCAGGATTTATTGTATTATTTTTGATAGTATATCTAATTCCGAACATTGCTAATTTTATTATTACAGAAATTAAGACTATGGTGGTTTCGATAATTGATGGAATGTACTGACAGTTTAGATGAATTTTCCAAATTGCATACAGTGTTGTGCTACAATCTGCAATGGTTTGCACAGGATGGCGAGGGCGGCGAGAAAACAGAGCCGGCAACTGAAAAGAAGTTAAAGGATGCCAGGGAAGAGGGCAAGGTAGCAAAAAGCAAGGAGCTTACAGCTGCCTTTGATCTTATAGTGCTGTTTTTAGTATTAAAGATATTTATATCCTTTGTAGGGGGCAATCTGATTGGATTGTTTTCTACTGTATATAAAAAAATGCCTGACTTTTTAAAGGAGTCACAGGAGCAGATTTCATCTGTTTCGGTCACGCATTATTTAAATAATGTAATACTTCAGTTTTTACTGACTGTGCTGCCGTTTTTTGCTTTCGGAGTTGTAATCACGATTCTCGTGAGTATCATCCAGGTTGGATTTAAAATATCCACTAAGCCTATGGCTCCAAAGCTTAGCAAGTTTAATCCCATAAACGGATTTAAGAGGATACTGTCAAAGGACTCCATCTTTGAGCTTCTTAAGTCTGTACTAAAGGTAGGAATCATTATGTATGTGGCTTATTCCTCTGTTAAATCACATCAGAATGATATATTTATACTCTATGAGCTTCCGCTCAAACAGGCAATAGTACTGATTGGTGATATCATCATAAATACCGGTCTTAAGATCAGTATTGTCTATATGATAGTCGGTATTGCTGACTTTGCTTACAATAAGCACAAGTTTAACAATGATATGAAGATGACCAAACAGGAGGTCAAGGATGAGTTTAAAAATACAGAGGGAGATCCGGCCATTAAGGGTCAGCAGCGTAAACGTATGCAGGAGGCTTCACAGCGAAGGATGATGCAGGATGTGCCAAAGGCTGATGTTGTCATCACCAACCCTACTCACTTTGCTGTTGCAGTAAAGTACGATGCTCAAAAAAATGATGCTCCGGTAGTGGTCGCAAAGGGTCAGGATTATGTGGCGCAGAAAATAAAGGAAATAGCAAGAGACAATAATATCCATATAGTCGAGAATAAACCTCTTGCACGAATGCTCTTTCACAATGTGGATCTTGGAGCTGAGATACCGCCTGAGCTTTATCGGTCAGTTGCGGAAATACTTGCCATGATTTACAAGGAAAATAATTAGATTAATTTATTATTATAAAACAAAAAGATAAATACGGACTTTATATATGCAGTCCGTGATTTAACGGAAAGGAGGAATAGAATATGTTAAAAAAGACAGATTTAGGTGTTGGATTATATCTGTTATGTGCTGTTTTGTTTTTTATCATACCTATTCCATCCTTCCTGTTAGATGTTATGCTTGCATTCAACCTTTCAATAGCACTCATCATTCTTTTTAAGGTGCTTTTTGTAAAAGAAGTGCTTGATATGTCATTTTTCCCGACACTATTACTGTTTACGACTATATTCAGGATTTCACTTAATGTCTCATCTACCAGGCTTATTTTATCAACCGGAAACCCGGGTGTGGTTGTAAATGTGTTTGGTCAATTCGTCGGTGGAGGTAATTTAGTCATCGGTGCAATCGTTTTTATAGTGCTCATTATCATCCAGTTTGTTGTTATCAACAAGGGATCTGAGCGTGTTGCTGAGGTAACTGCACGATTCACGCTCGATGCTATGCCCGGCAAACAGATGGCTATTGATGCCGACTTAAACACAGGAGCCATCACTGACAAGGAAGCCAAGGCTCGCCGTGATAAAATCCAGAAGGAGTCAAGCTTCTACGGAGCTATGGATGGTGCTACAAAGTATGTAAAGGGAGATGCAGCAGCCGGTATTATTATTACACTTATCAACCTGGTTGGAGGCACCATAATGGGTGTTATGTTCCAGGGGCTTGATGTAAATGAGGCTATACAGAAGTTTGGCCTGCTCACAATCGGAGACGGACTTGTTTCACAGATACCGTCTTTACTTATATCTCTTTCGACCGGTATTCTTGTCACAAAAGGCTCCAATGAGAATGATTTTTCAGGAGAGCTTTTAGGCCAGCTCTTTGGCACAGCCAAGGTGCTTTATATTGTATCAATTGTACTTGTGGTTTTAGGTATACTCACACCTCTTCGCAATGAGTGGTGGCTCTTTATTGGGCTTGCGGTGGCTTTTTTTGTAACAGGTAAAAATCTGGATAAAAAAGCCGGTATTGAGAGCATAGAGGATGAGACCGCACAGGCTGAAAGCGATGCCGAGGAAATACGAAAACCCGAAAATGTCGTTTCACTGCTGCAGGTTGACCCTATTGAGCTTGAGTTTGGCTATGGTATCATTCCTCTTGCAGATGTAAATCAAGGAGGGGATCTGCTTGACCGAGTTGTAATGATAAGGCGACAGATTGCTTTAGAGCTTGGAACTGTCGTACCTATCATACGATTAAGGGATAATATACAGCTTAATCCTAATCAGTATATCATCAAGATAAAGGGCATACAGGTAACAGAAGGTGAGATACTTTTTGATCACTACATGGCTATGAATCCGGGCTATGTGGAGGAGGAGATAACAGGTATTCCTACATTTGAGCCTTCATTCCATCTTCCGGCCATATGGATTACGGAAAGTCAAAGAGAGCGTGCTGAGAGTCTTGGATATACAGTTGTAGATCCGCCATCGATTATAGCTACTCATCTGACTGAGGTTATCAGATCTCATATTGCAGAGCTTCTCACCAGACAGGATGTACAGAATCTGGTCAACAATCTCAAGGAATCAAATCCTGTCATTGTGGACGAACTCATACCAAAGCTGCTTGGTCTTGGTGAGATTCAGAAGGTGCTTCAGAATCTTTTGAGCGAGGGAATTTCTATTAGGGATCTGCTTACAATTTTTGAGACGCTTGCCGATCACGCACAGACCACCAGGGATACAGATGTACTTACGGAATACGTGCGCCAGGGCTTAAAGAGAGCTATATCAAGTAAGTATTTTCCTGCAAATGAGACCACAAGTGTCATCACACTTGACCCTGCTGTGGAGCAGGAAATTATGTCATCTGTTAAACAGACAGAGCAGGGCTCTTACCTTTCTCTTGATCCTGACAGGATAAAGGCTATTATCAAATCTGTTGAAACAGAAATTGGTAAGTTGGAAAGTTTGGGAAAGAGTGCTATTATTATTACATCTCCAATTGTTAGAATGTACTTTAAGAAAATGACTGAGGATTATTTCAAGGATCTCATTGTGTTATCCTACAATGAGGTTGAATCAAATGTTGAGCTTCAGTCGGTAGGAATGGTGACTGCATAAATGACTATTAACAAATTCACTGGAAAAACAAAAGAAGAAGCAATTGAATGTGCAAAGCAGGCCTTTGGTCCAAATGCTGTGATTATGAATATCAAGGAGATTAAGCCAAAGGGATTATTTGGTATATTCAAAAGCTCAACTTATGAGGTGACTGCGGCTATGGATGAAAAAAAACAGACACAGACAATAACGACCTCGCAGCTTGCAAGGACTACACTCCCGGGTAAAATTGATTACAAGGCAGATGAAGAAATAAAGATGCCTTCATTCGCCCCAAAATCTGCATCTGAGACCTTAAAACCTACACCTGCACCGGCAGCCCCAAAGGCGGCTGAACAGACCAGCGATATTGAACAGGAAATCAAGGAGCTTGATTCCATTGCCAAAATGATGGAAAGCACATTTGATAAACCTCAAAATAAGGAGCCTTCAAAGCCTCAAAGTGCACAGGAACTTAAATTTGTCCGCATTTTATACAAGACACTGCTGGATAATGAGGTGGATGAGAAATATATCAACCAAATTCTTGATGAAATCGAGAAATTCCTACGTCCCGGTAACAGTCTCGATGTGATTTTATCAAATGTATACCAGAAACTCATTTTAAGATTTGGTCAGCCTGAAACTATAAAGGTAAACGGCAAAAAACCAAGAGTTGTTTTCTTTGTCGGACCGACAGGCGTTGGCAAGACAACCACAATTGCTAAAATTGCTTCAAAATTCAAGGTTAATTATAATAAAAATATCGCATTTATCACTGCTGATACATACAGAATAGCTGCAACAGACCAGTTACGTACATTTGCAAATATTCTGGATACACCTTTGTCTGTCATTTATACTGCCACAGAGTTAAATAGTGCGGTGGCTGAATATGAGCAGGCAGATGTGATTTTTGTTGATACAGCGGGCTTTTCACACAAGAACGAGACACAGCGGAATGATATGAGAGCACTTCTTGCAGGTCTATCACCTGAATATGAGAAGTCGGTATATCTCGTCTTAAGTGCTACAACCAAGTACAGGGATCTTATATCTATAATTGATTCCTATAAGGATATTGACGATTACAAGCTGATATTTACAAAGCTTGATGAAACCTCATCATATGGCAATTTGTTAAATATAAAGCTATACTCTGATGCCGGTATATCATATGTCACGAATGGACAAAACGTTCCGGATGATATAGAGGTATTTGATACACAAAAGATTGTCAAACAATTACTCGGAGGCAGACAATAATGGACCAGGCACAGCAGCTTAGAAATGTTATTAAGCAGCGTAATCAAAATTATATAGAACCGGCCCGTGTTATTACCATTACAAGCGGCAAGGGTGGTGTAGGCAAATCCAATACCTCTGTCAATCTGGCAGTCTGGCTCAGCAGACTCGGAAAGAGAGTAATTATTTTTGATGCTGATTTCGGTCTTGCCAATGTCGAAGTGATGTTTGGTGTTATTCCTAAGTATACTCTTGCTGATGTAATATATGAAAACCAGACTATAAAGAGCATCATCTCAAACGGACCTTTGGGCATTGATTTTATTTCAGCCGGCTCAAGTGTTGTAGGGCTTAATAATCTAAACCACAAACAGATTCATTTCATTGTCTCTGCAATAAATGAGTTGAACAGTATGTATGATTTTATCATAATTGATACCGGTGCAGGAGTGTCTGAACAGGTCATGGAATTTGTTGCGGCCAGCAACGAAATTGTGTTGGTTACAACCCCGGAACCTACCTCAATCACCGATTCATATTCATTGCTTAAAGCACTGTATAAGAGACCTGATTTCGACCCGTCAAAAGTATGCATACGCGTTATATCCAACAGGGCTGCGTCAAAAGAGGATGGCAGTATAGTGTTCAACAAGATTAATTCCGTTGTTATGCAGTTCTTAAACGGAAGTCTTGAGTATCTGGGATATGTGCCGTCTGATGCAATGGTTGAAAAGGCTGTCAGGCAGCAGAAGATACTTTCAATTTATGATCCGACCTCAAAGGCTGCACGGTCATTTGAAGAAATTGCAAAAAGACTTTTGGATAATGAATCTGCTGCTTTGGATGAGAAAAGAACAATCTCACATGTTTTTTCAAATTTTTTTAACAGAAAGCAATAGTTAATTTAAGAGGAAGACATATGGAATATACAAGTTTGATTTTTCCGGGTGACAAAATTGATATCTTTGCATCCGGTTTATCCGATAACAGCACATCATATAAGAGCAGCTTTTCTGACAAGCTAACAGACAGCATGTGGGAAATAACTATGCCTGTTGACAGTGGCAGAGTGGTTTTATTTCAGCTTGGCACGCAATTTGACTTTATAATATACACACAAAACAAAACTATACTAAAAAGCTCTGCTATAGTCAGACAGCGTTATCGTAAAGAAAATATGTATTTTCTTGCTATAGAGCTTATAAATAATCTGGAAAAGATACAAAGACGTCAGTTTTTCAGACTTCCATGTACTATAGACATGGATTTTTATGAAGTCAGATACGATGATAAAGCTGAGAGTGAGCTTGAGTTTTGCAAAAAGATGTATAAGAATCATGCAATCAACAGCAAAAATATGAATACTGTCAAATCGGTTATCCTTGATATAAGTGGAGGAGGCATCAGATTTTCTCTAAGCACACCTCTTGAAGAAGGTACATATTTTATGGCTCAGTTTTCTTTAGCACTTGAGGAGTGTACACAACAATTCAATATAGTTTGTAAGGTAATAAACTGTACTCAGTCTTTGGACTATGCAGACAGATATTTTGCACGTTCAAAGTTTATTTTCGACCGCATGACAGAACGGGAGAAAATAGTCAGATTTGTGTTTGAAGAAGAAAGACGCATAAGACGAAGAGAAATGGAGTAATAATATGAAATCTAACATTTTAATAGTTGATGATTCTGCACTACTGAGAAGGGTTGAGTGTGATATAATCAATTCAGACAATAAATTACAGGCAACTGATACATGTAAGGATGGACTGGAAGCACTTGAAAAGCTCCGTACACAAAAGTACGATGCTGTTATTCTTGATATAAATATGCCGAGGATGAATGGTCTTGAGGTGCTTTCACATCTGCAGAAGGAGAGCATAAAAACACCTGTTGTGGTGGTAAGCACTCTAACCATAGAGGGAGCAGATGAAGCTATCAAATCTTTAGAGCTTGGTGCCTTTGATTTCGTCACAAAACCAAACAATATCATAGAGGCAAAGGGAAACCAGTTTAAGGAAACTCTGCTCAGGGTTGTGTATGCAGCCGTTAGAATCACACCTGCTCATAGTGCTTCACGCAATCTCACAGTTGTTGAGAAGAAAGCCGGTGCTATTGTAAACAAACACAAGGCAGCAGGCAGCAATAAAATAGTAGCAATTGCATCATCTACAGGTGGTCCAAAGGCACTGCAAAGTGTAATACCGTTTCTTCCGGCTGAACTTTTGGCACCGGTTGTTTTAGTACAGCATATGCCTGCCGGCTTTACAAAGAGCATGGCTGAGCGCCTTAATGAGCTAAGTCAGGTTCAGGTGAAGGAGGCTTCAAACGGTGAGGTGCTTAAAAACGGAGTAGTGTATATAGCTCCGGGCGGTACACATATAGCTATAAAGAAATCAGGCGCTTCACATGTTATATCATTTAATGATATGCCACCTATCAGCGGACTCAAGCCTTGTGCCAATATCATGTTTGATTCACTGACATCCTCTAATTATGATGAGGTTGTATGTGTGGTACTCACAGGTATGGGGGCAGACGGCACGAATGGCATTCTTTCACTTGGCAAATCAAAGCCTATCTATGTCATTGCACAGGACGAGAAATCAAGTGTTGTGTATGGCATGCCAAGAGCCATCTATGAGGCAGGTGTGGTTGATGAAGTCGTTACACTATCAGATGTTGCCAAAGCAATCACAAAAAATGTGGGGGTAAAATAAAATGGATGTTAGCCAGTATCTAGATATTTTTATTGATGAAAGTTCGGAGCATATTCAGACATTGTCTGACTGTATCATGACTCTTGAGCAGGAGCCGGAAAACAAAGACACTATAAATGAGATTTTCCGTGCTGCCCACTCCTTAAAGGGTATGGCAGGTACAATGGGCTTTAAGCGCATGCAGCACCTTACACATGATATGGAAAATGTATTTCAGGAGGTCAGAAGCGATAAAATTAAAGTTGACAGCTCAATGATTGATCTGCTCTTTAAGTGCCTTGACGCTATAGACAGCTATGTTGAAAATATTAAATCCACATCTGATGAGGGTACTGATGATAATGAGGTTATCATAAAGGAACTCAACGATTTTATTGCAAAAGCAAACGGACAGACTGTAAGCAAACAGGCTGAGCCTCAAGAAAAGGCTGCTGAAGCTGAAACAAAGGATTCATCAGATGCATCTGACAGTGCACTTGATACAATTGAACTGACAGACAACGAGAAAAAATTAATTGACGAGGCAATTTCAGCAGGCCTTAAAATATACGGCATGACAGTTACCGTAGCAAGCGACTGTCTGCTCAAAGCAGCAAGAGCTTTCCTTGTTTTCAAGGCAGTTGAGGAGCTGGGACAGATTCTGGTTTACAGACCAAGCTCACAGGATATTGAGGATGAGAAGTTTGATTTGTCATTCAGCTTTTATGTTGCATCAGGTGAGGGTTTTGATAAATTGGAGCATGCAGCTTCCAACGTATCTGAGATTGATAAGGTTGAGGGAAAAGAAATCACCGAGTTTCACCTGGAGGGTGAAGCAGAGCAGACAGCACAGGCTTCTGAAGAGACAAAAAAGGCAGATAAGGAAGAAAAAGAGGAAAAGACTCCTGCTGCAAAGACAGAATCTTCAAAGCCAAAAACTGCAAATAACTCTCAAAAGCAGGCTGTTTCTCATAAAAAAGCTACTACAAGCCGAACAGTCAGAGTAGATATCGAAAAGCTTGATATGCTTATGAATCAGGTGTCTGAGCTTATTATTGCAAAGAACTCTCTTGTAGCCATGAGCTCATCTGATGGAGAAAACAATAATAACCAGTCATTCCATGAACAGATTGAATATCTGGAAAGAATTACGACCAATCTCCATGAGTCTGTCATGAAGGTACGAATGGTTCCTATTGAAAGTGTTACACAGAAATATCCTAGAATGATAAGAGATCTGTCTCGTACTCTGAATAAGAAGATGAATCTTGTCATAACCGGTGAAGATACCGAGCTGGACCGTACAGTTGTGGATCAGATCGGAGATCCTCTGCAGCATCTGCTTAGAAACAGTGCTGATCATGGACTTGAAAGCAATGAGGTCAGACTTGAGCGTGGAAAGCCAGAGGTAGGTACTATTTTCTTAAATGCATACCAGGAGGGCAACAATGTTGTCATAAAGGTCGGAGATGATGGAAACGGAATCGATACCGAAGCCGTAAAGAACAAGGCTATCGAGCGTGGCATAGTCACAGCTGAACAGGCTGAAAATCTATCTCAGAAGGATATCATCAACTTCCTTTTTATGCCAAGCTTTTCAATGGCAAAACAGATTACCGATATCTCCGGACGAGGAGTTGGTCTTGATGTTGTTAAATCCGGCATTGAACAGCTGGGTGGTGATGTATCGGTTTCAACCGAGCTTGGTAAGGGTACTACATTTACTGTACGTCTTCCTCTTACTCTTGCAATCATTCAGGCTCTCATGGTAGAGATCCGTGATGAAATATATGCCATTGCGCTCGGCTCTATCTCAAATATAGAGGATATTCCTGTGAAGGATATCAAATATGTACAGGCTAAGGAAGTTATTCACCTGCGTGGAAGCGTTATTCCAATCATCCGCCTCGATAAGATGCTGGACATTGAGCCAAAGGAGCAGGAGCCGGATCATCTTACTGTAGTAATTGTCCAAAAGGGAGATCAGCAGGCAGGTCTTGTGGTTGACAATCTCATTGGACAGCAGGAGATTGTAATCAAGTCTTTAGGAAAATACATAAACGGCAACAAGCTTATCAGCGGAGCGACAATACTTGGAGATGGTGATGTAGCTTTGATACTTGATGTAAATACACTTATGTAATGGAGGGGAAGTACATGCCAGAAAATGAATTTGATATACAGGAAAAAGAAACAAAGCAATATATTTCAGTCAAAATAGGCGAAGAAAAATTCGGAATTGATATTGGCTATGTTGATAATATCGTCAGAATGCAGAAGATTACAAGAGTGCCAAAGGCGCAGAAGTACTTTAAGGGTATCATAAATCTGCGTGGTGATATCGTTCCGGTAATGAGTGCCCGCATAAAAATGGGACTGGACGATGATGTATATACATCATCAACCAGAATAATTATCCTAAAGCTTGAAGAAAAGGGTGAGATAGGTCTTATTGTCGATGAAGTTTGTGAAGTTGTCACACTTGTGGTTGATGAAATAGATAAGCCTAATATAGATGCTTCATCTACAGGCAAGGAACTGTTCATAAACGGTATAGGTAAAAACGGAGATGAACTGATTTCTCTGTTTGAAATAGGCTCAATAGTCTCAGATAAGGACGCTAACTGATTTGCAGCAATGTATAGTGAGGTATAAAAGCCTCACTATATAAGTTTTAACAAATAAAAGGGTGAATACAATGAGTGAATTTTCTTTAGATAATGTCAATTCGATGTATATGGATGTCCTTAAGGAAATCGGAAATATAGGTGCCGGCAATGCCACGACAGCGATTGCCGGCATGCTTGGCACTACCATGAAAATGGAAGTTCCAAGAGTTCTGTTAATGGATGCGACAAAGCTTGGAGATGCCATATGTCCGGAGGAAGAGACAATAGTGGGTATATTTCTTGAGGTTACCAACGATATCTCCGGCAGTATGATGTTTCTCATGAAGCTTCCGGCAGCACACTTTCTGGTAAACAAGCTGATGGGCAGACCACAGGACTATAACGAGCCATTTGATGAGATGGATTTATCTGCCATGAAGGAGATTGGCAACATAATAGCAGGCGCATATTTGTCAGCGCTTTCAACTATGACAAATCTTAAAATACTACCTTCCATTCCGTATATTGCTGTAGATATGGCTGCTTCCATATTAAGTGTGCCGGCAATTCAGTTTGGACAATATGGTGACAATGCACTTTTTATAGAGACGGAGTTTGGTGATGATATAATGATGAACGGATACTTTATCCTTATGCCTGATCCGGATTCATATGATAATATTTTATCGGCTTTAGGAATTAGTTTTTAGTATTTAGGAGAATCCATATGGCAAGTACTATTAAAGTATCAATGGCAGACCTTAAGGTTGCCAAAGCCCCTGATTCTCTGACCACACTTGGGCTTGGTTCATGCATAGGGCTCACCCTTTATGATCCGGCTTCAAAAATCGGTGGGCTTGTACACTATATGCTGCCTGACAGCACCAAACTTAGAAATAACACAAATATAGCCAAGTTTGGCGATACGGGAATTAGGGAACTTTATAATCAAATGATAAAAAATGGCGCGAATCCCAGACGAATGGTTGCAAAGATTGCCGGTGGAGCTAAGATGTTTGAGATGTCAGGCAATTCTACAATCGGAAATGTTGGCGATCGCAATACCGATATGGCCAGGCACGTGCTTGCAGAGCTGAAAATTCCTCTGAAGGCACAGGATACCGGTCTTAATTACGGAAGAACTGTTATACTTGACTGTGAAACCGGTGACTATATCATCAAAGCAGTCGGAAAAGAGCAAAAGGTGATTTAACATGAAGAATAATTTATTACCATCTCTTGTTATGCTTTTAGCCGGCTTAGTATGCAGTATTATATCCCTGCGGCAGGGCGTTGATCTGATGAGCTTTACAACAAGACTTTTAACTGTGCTTGTAGTATTCTATATAATCGGAGCGATACTTAAAGTAATCCTAAGCTGTGCATTTAAGGCAATGGAAGACAGGCAAAAGAAAGCTGAAGCGGCCGAAGCAAAGACTGATGATTCCGAAGTCTTTGATAATGATGATGACAATGATAAGCCAATTAGCTAGCTGCAGAATAATATACTGGTAAACAGGGGGCATAATGAAAGCTATAGAAAAGGAAAAGCTGTGGGAGGAATATCAAAAGAATCCCACTCCCAAGCTACGGGAACAGCTCATAATAGAATATGCACAGCTGGTCAGGCTTGTGGCAGGACGCCTCAGCATGTATCTTGGGCATAATGTGGAATATGATGACCTGGTAAGCTATGGGATATTTGGCCTCATTGATGCCATAGACAAGTTTAATCTTGAAAAAAATGTCAAGTTTGAGACATATGCAAGCCTTAGAATCCGTGGAGCCATACTTGATCAGATCAGGAAAATGGACTGGATTCCAAGAACAGTCAGACAAAGGCAAAGGAAAATAGACGAGGCAATAAAGAACATTGAACTTCGTACCGGCAAAACAGCAAATGACGCAGACCTCGCAAAGGAGCTTTCTATCTCGGAGGATGAGCTTTGCAGCTGGCAGTCGCAGCTTAAAGTAACAAATGTTGTATCTCTCGATGAATTTGATGAGTCAGGACCTGAGCCTGTCATGGATGCTGCACATAATTCACATTATGCACAGCCGGAGGAGATTGTTACACAGGAAGAGCTGAAAACAATGCTTGTTAAGTCGCTTGACAATCTGACCGAGAAGGAGCGCAGGGTTATCGAATTATATTATTATGAGGATCTTACCCTTAAAGAAATAAGCAATATCCTAGAGGTTTCAGAATCAAGAGTATCACAGCTTCACACAAAGGGACTGATTAAAATGCGTAAGGTCATGGGCCCTTATATGAATATACTTACAAACGCATAAGAGGGCAGAGGTTTATATGACAACATTAGAAATAACTCTCATCATCATAGGTGTTGTTTTCCTTATAGGAAGCTTTATGGTAAATGACAAGCTTTCACATAAGGATTTGGATAAAATAGCCGATATGAGTGCTGAGGAACTAAAAATAATAACTGAAAAAGAAGTGACTGCCGCCAAAAAGGACTTAAGCGATGCCTTGGACGAGGAAATAACACAAAAGCAGGATGAGACAAAGCGAAGTCTTGAAAAGGAAGCAAATTCCAAAATAATGGCGATAAATGAATATTCTGATACAGTGCTTGATTCGATAAACAAGGCACATAATGAAATAATGTTTTTATACAGTATGCTAAATGACAAGCATGATGAGCTTACACGGCTTTCAGGCGATATAGATAAAGCATCATCAAGACTCAGAAGCTCCTTCGAGCCTCTTTCTGCAGACTCTGCAAAGAGGGCTGAAAAACCGTCTGTGGCCGTGCAAAAGCCGGCAGAACCTAAGTCTGGCACAATGCAGCAGGATACAAAGCCTGACATGAAGCAGATGACAGGTATAGATATTTCAGGTATCACTAAAACACAGCCTGCTTCAGCAGCCCCTGCGTCAAAGGCAGGTGCAACAGCTACAACAGGTACAGCGGCATCTGTATCGGTCAAGGCATCAGATGCTGCTTTTGGTACGCCAGCAGGCAGCAGCGCAAATGCTGATGTAATAAATCACACACATGAAATCCTTAAGCTTTATAAATCGGGCAAGAGCAATGTAGAGATAGCAAAGCTTTTGTCTCTTGGTACCGGCGAGGTAAAGCTTATAATAGATTTATATAAAGAGGGCAAATAAAGTGAGATTAAAATACTATTTGCGTGGACTTGGATTAGGCATTATTTTTGCGGTAATCATTATGATGATTGGTTTTCACGGCAATAAGCAGTCCATGTCTGATACAGAAATAATAGAAAAAGCCAAAACACTTGGTATGGTTGAAGCAAAAAATATTTCCGGGACAGTCGCAGACGAATATAATAGTGAAAAAACTGGCTCATCTGCTGCAAACTCAGATGATTCTTCCCAAAAAGCCGAAACTGAACAGGATAGTCAGATGCAGGACAGCCAAACAGCACAGGAAGATACACAGCAGGAAGACACACAGCCGGCAGCGGATGCAAAGCAGGAGACTGTAGAGCCACAGGATGCTGTTACAACATACACAATTTCAGTAACAAGTCAGGATACATGTCGCACCATTGCAGAAAAGCTTAAAGCTCTCAATCTGGTGGATGATGCTGAACAATTTCGTATATATATGGGACAAAAGGGGGCTGATCATTTTATAGCAGATGGTGAGCACGTTATCCCACAGGGAGCATCCTATGATGATATAATCACTATTCTGACACAGAAATAAATTTTTTTACTGCATATAAGCCTTTGGTATGTTATAATTCCAAAGGCTTAAATACTATAAAGCACGTGTGCGGATGATCGCCGGTGCCGGATAACGCTTACCGGTGGCTGATCTAATTGGAAACACACGGAAGATTAATAACCAAACGGAGGTAAATAAAATGAGCGTAATTTCAATGAAACAGTTACTCGAGGCAGGTGTTCATTTTGGACATCAGACAAGAAGATGGAACCCTAAAATGGCTCCTTACATCTACACAGAGCGTAATGGTATCTACATCATCGACTTACAGAAGTCTGTAGGAAAGGTTGATGAGGCATATGATGCCGTATCTGATATCGCTGCTCAGGGTGGTACAATCCTTTTCGTAGGTACAAAGAAGCAGGCTCAGGATGCAATCAAGACTGAGGCAGAGCGTTGCGGTATGTACTATGTAAACGAGAGATGGTTAGGTGGAATGCTTACAAACTTCCGCACAATCGAGAGCCGTATTGCAAGACTTAAAGCTATCGAGACAATGTCAGAGGATGGCACATTCGATGTTCTTCCTAAGAAGGAAGTTATCGCACTCAAGAAGGAGTGGGAGAAGCTCGAGAAGAACCTTGGTGGAATCAAGGATATGAAGAGAATTCCTGATGCAATATTTGTAGTAGATCCTAAGAAGGAGCGTATCTGTATCAAAGAGGCTCAGGCACTTGGAATCACTCTTATAGGTATTGCTGATACAAACTGCGATCCTGACGAGTTAGATTATGTTATCCCAGGAAACGATGATGCTATCAGAGCTGTCAAATTAATCGTATCTAAGATGGCAGACGCTGTTATCGAGGCAAAGCAGGGAGCTGAGGAAGAGGTTACTGCTGAGGAAGCTTCTGACGAGACAGTTGAGGAATAAAACAGATTAATATCGGAGGATAATCAAATGGCTATTACAGCAGGTATGGTAAAAGAACTGCGTGAAATGACAGGCGCAGGTATGATGGACTGCAAAAAGGCTTTAACTGAGACAAACGGTGATATGGATGCCGCTGTTGAGGTATTAAGAAAAAGCGGTGCAGCTAAGATGGAAAAGAAGCAGAGCAGAATTGCCGCTGAGGGAATCGCACGTGTTGCTGTAAACGGAAACGTTGCAGTTGTAGCAGAGGTTAACTCTGAGACAGATTTCGTTGCAAAGAACGAGACATTCCAGGAGTTTGTTCAGACTGTAGCAGATACAGCACTTGCTTCTGACTTAAATGGTGGTGCAAATGGAGAGGATATCGACGCTCTTCTTGCTACAAACGGACTTAGCGAGCTTCTTGTAGAGAAGACAGCTACAATCGGAGAGAAGTTATCTGTTCGCAGATTTGCAAAGGTTACAGGTGATATTGTTACTTCTTATATCCATGGTGGTGGAAGAATCGGTGTTATCATTGCAGCAAATGGTGCAACAGACGATGCAGCTAAAGGAGCAATTACAAATATTGCTATGCAGGTTGCAGCTATGAACCCACAGTACATCAGCAGAAACGATATCTCTGATGAAGAGCTTGCAAAGCTTAGAGAGATTACAGTTGACAGTGCATTAAATGATGCTACAACACTTCCAAAGCCTATTCTTAATAAGTTAATTGACAAGGCTATTAATGAGAAGCTTTGGAGCGATGATGATATCAACAACTTCAACGAGCACAAGAACAACATGAACTATGTATGGAACTTCTTATCAGATGCTGCTAAGGCAAAGCTTGGTGAGCTTGCAATGGCAGACAAGGAGTCTATCGTAGCTGAGAAGATGTTCAATGGTTTAGTTGAGGGTCGTGTATCTAAGCAGTTAAAAGAGATTTGTCTCCTTGACCAGACATATGTTAAGGCAGAGGATGGAAAGCAGTCAGTTGCAAAATATCTTGAGTCAGTTTCTAAGGATCTTACAATCACCGAGATGGTTCGTTTCGAGGTAGGTGAGGGTATGGAGAAGAAGCAGGAAGATTTTGCTGCTGAGGTTGCTGCCCAGATGGCTGGAGTCTAAACTGTATCTTTATACTGATTAAACGAATGCTGTTCCGCAAAAGTTTAACTTTTAAACTTTTGCGGAATTTTTTTATCTTTACAAGATATAAAAATATGGTAAAATAGTAAGAGGAAACAAAACCAATCATAACGGGGGACGCATATGGACTCAAAGGATAATGAATTAGCCAGACAGCAGCAGGAGCGTCGCAAACGTGTGAGCCGGATTAAGACAGGTATTATTATGACTATAGCAATATGGATAGCAATATCTATACTTGCCATAGTTGTACTGGGCATCATGGTTGTCAAACTGAATTCGAGAATATACAAGCTTGAGCTTCAGTTAAATACAGCTATATCAAGCACAGTTACCGGTACTGAGTCTGATGATGGTGACATCGCTTCTGATGAAGAAAGCTCTGGCGCAAAAACTCAGGCTGTCGTGAAACAGCTTGAGTCAAAAGACAATGTGTATCATGATGGGGATACAAGAAAGGTATATCTTACCTTTGATTGTATTCCCGGTGATAACACCGGTGCCATTTTAGATGCCCTTGCCAACTGTGGTGTCAAGGCTACCTTCTTTGTCACAGCAGATACCTCCGGTAAATATGATGATGTTTATAAGCGCATAGTGCAGGACGGACACACTATTGCGATGGCTTCCTACAGTAATTCATACAGTAAAATTTATGAATCAACAGAGGCATTTACCGATGACCTGACACAGATTTCCGATTATATCACCAATCTGACTGGAATAGCACCGGATATTTATCGTTTTCCCGGTGGCAGCATGAACCAGATTAGTAATGTAGACATGGTTGAGCTTGTAAAGATACTCAATTCAAAGCATATCACATACTTTGACTGGAATGTCAATTCTGGTGATACGGCCGACAATTGCAGTGTCGATGATATTGTCAATAATGTCACCTCAGGTATTGCCAAATATGACAATTCAGTTGTGTTATTACATGATGATTCAAACAGATCAACCACGGCAGAGGCTATTGAGCCGCTTGTTGAAAGTATAAAAGCGCAGGGTGCCGAAATATTGCCGATTGATAATAATACATATAAAGTTCAATATATCAAATCAGATACTGTTGGATAAGATAATAAATGGAGGAAATATTCATGGGATTATTCAAAGAATTTAAGGATGATTTTTCTCAGGCTGTAAACGAGCTTGTACCCGGAGATGTACCTGAGAAAGAAGTAGAGCCAAAGGCTCAGACAGCTGACAATCTTGTAGTTGATACTATAGGAGAGAATGTTGACGTTGCATCAGAGCTTTCAAAGCTCGACGGATTACTTGAGCATGTCGAGGAGCAGCCACAGGAGACAACTGTACCAAGACCAACTCCAAGTGAAAATTTTGCAGAGCATACAATCAATACACAAAAAGAGGAGCAGATACCACAAATGAATGATATACCACAGCCAGTAAATACACAGCCAGTAAACAATAACGTTTTATCAGGAGATGTACAGGACGAAACATCAGTCATCACAGCAAGTACTGTACTCACAGGAGATTTACAGTCATCAGGATCATTTGATATTCAGGGAACCATCAACGGAAATGTAATGTGTAACGGCAAGATTGTTGTTACAGGAACAGTCAACGGCAACACAAATTCATCAGAGTTTTTCGCTGATGTAGCTAAGGTTGAGGGTGAAATTGTTTCAACAGGAACTGTAAAGATAGGTGCAGGATCTGTTATCATCGGCAATATCTCAGCATCTTCAGCAGTTATCGCAGGAGCTGTAAAGGGCGATATAGATGTTCAGGGACCTGTTGTAGTAGATACTTCTGCAGTTATCATGGGTAATATCAAGTCACGTTCAGTACAGATTAACAACGGTGCCGTTATCGAGGGCTTCTGTTCTCAGACATACGCTGATATCGATGTTCAGGGACTTTTCGAGGGTAAATAAATATGAGTAGAATATTACTAAAATTAAGTGGTGAAGCACTTGCAGGTGATAAGCACCACGGCTTTGATGAGGCTACAGTCATTGAGGTTGCAAAACAGGTTAAACAGATTGTTGATAATGGTACACAGGTAGGTATTGTTATCGGTGGTGGAAACTTCTGGAGAGGCAGAACGAGTGAGACCATCGACCGCACAAAGGCTGACCAGATTGGTATGCTCGCTACAGTTATGAACTGCATTTATGTATCTGAGATTTTCAGATATGTCGGAATGAAGACAGCTGTTCTTACTCCGTTTGAGTGCGGCAACATGACAAAGCTTTTCTCTAAGGACAGAGCAAACAAGTATTTCGCACATGATATGGTTGTTTTCTTTGCAGGTGGTACAGGTCATCCTTATTTCTCAACAGATACAGCCACGGTGCTTCGTGCAATTGAGATTGAGGCAGATGGTATTTACCTTGCCAAAGCAATTGACGGAGTATATGACAGTGATCCAAAGACCAATCCTGCTGCAAAGAAGTATGATGAGCTTTCAATCGAAGAGGTTGTTGAGAAGAAGCTCGCAGTAGTTGACCTCACAGCGTCTATCATGTGCCTTGAGAACAAGATGCCTATGTATGTATTCGGACTCAATGAGGAAAACAGCATTGTAAATGCTCTTACAGGCAAATTTAACGGTACAAAGGTTACTGTATAGTAAATTGCATATAATGCATATCAGGAGGATAATATGGATTCAAGATTAAACCCTTTCCAGGATAAAATGGAAAAAACATTAAATAATCTCGAGGAAGAGTATGCAGGCATCCGTGCAGGAAGAGCCAATCCACATATTCTTGACAAGCTTCGTGTAGATTATTACGGCACACCTTCACCAATTCAGAGTGTAGCCAATGTAAGTGTTCCAGAGCCTAGAATGATTCAGATTCAGCCATGGGAGGCTTCTATGGTTAAGGAGATTGAGAAAGCAATAAACTGCTCTGACATCGGAATTAATCCTACAAACGACGGAAAGCTTATCAGACTTGTTTTCCCTGAGCTTACAGAGGAGAGACGTAAAGATCTTGCAAAGGACATCAAGAAAAAAGGCGAGGAAGCTAAGGTTGCTGTCCGCAATATCAGAAGGGATGCAATCGACAGCATCAAGAAGACCGGCAAAGAGGAAGGCATTTCAGAGGATGAGATTAAAGGCCTCGAGGATGACGCTCAAAAGCTTACCGACAAGTTTGTCGCAAAGGTTGACGCTGCGGTTGACGCAAAATGTAAAGAGATACTTACTGTATAGTATTTATATCACGTATACAAACAAGGGACATGTTATTCGTGTCCCTTATTTGCTTATTCCCGGTTTTACTGTTCACACTTAACTGTGTGACCAGCAAATAAATGATGCGTCATGATTGTAAATATATAATATGCATAAATGAAAGGAAATAAAATATGAGTACTCCGGAACATATAGCAATCATTCTGGACGGAAACGGCCGCTGGGCCAAAAGTAAGGGTATGCCAAGAAACTACGGTCATACAGTAGGAGCCAAAAATGTTGAGAATATATGTAAGGCTGCAAACGACCTCGGCGTTAAATATCTGACACTTTACGCCTTTTCCACTGAAAACTGGAACCGCCCTGAGTCTGAAGTCGCTGCACTAATGAAGCTTCTTGAAAGCTATCTTAAAAACTGCATAAAGACTGCCAATAAAAACAATATGCGTGTGCGCGTAATTGGTGAGATAAGCAGGCTTTCAGAGAATTTTCAGGAGAAAATAAGAAACCTTGAAGAAGTTTCATCAGTAAATACAGGTCTTAACCTGACAATTGCAATTAATTACGGAAGTAGAGATGAGATGATACGTGCTGTAAAGCATATGATAGCTGACCATGATGATGGAAAGCTTTCAGCTGACGATATAGATGCAGATACCTTCTCATCATATCTTGACACAAGAGAGCTTCCGGATCCTGATTTACTCATCCGCACAAGTGGTGAGCAGCGCCTGTCAAACTACCTGCTCTGGCAGCTTGCATACGCTGAGTTTTATTTTACAGATGTTCCGTGGCCTGCATTTGATAAAAATGAACTCAAAAAGGCTATAGATGCATATAATAAAAGAGACCGTCGCTTTGGTGGATTAAAAGAAACGAACGACACGGAGGATAAATAATGTTTAAGACAAGACTGCTTAGTGGTATAGTTCTTGTAATTGCCGCTATATTTCTTATAGTAACAGGAAACGAGGTGCTTCTTTTTTCAACACTTCTGATTTCGTGTATAGGTATGTTTGAGCTTTTCAGGGTGTTTAAATTTGAAAAATCGCTCTTATCGGTTGTACCGTATATTGCTTTGATTTTATTTTACATCAACTTAAGGTGGAGCTTCATACCTGATGTAATGATGCTTTTCATGGGCTTTCTTATTGTACTGATGTTCGTGTATGTGCTGTCATACCCGAAATATGATGCAAAGCAGCTCATGGCAGCCTTTTTTGGTATGTTTTATGTAGGAACAATGCTTTCATATGTCTACCAGATACGTACACTCAACAACGGACTTTACCTTGCCTTCTTGGTATTTTTATGCTCTTGGGGCTGTGATACATGTGCCTACTGCGTCGGAGTGCTGATTGGAAAGCACAAAATGGCACCAAAGCTTTCACCAAAGAAGTCTATAGAGGGTGCAGTAGGTGGTGTACTCGGCAGTGCGCTTCTTACAGCATTATACTGCTTTATATTCAGAAATCATATGAATATAGACGGCACAGAGATTGCTATACTTGCTGTTATAGCTGCTGTTGCAGGCCTTATTTCAATGGTTGGAGATTTGTGTGCATCAGCCATAAAGCGTAATTATGATATCAAGGATTACGGACATCTGATACCCGGACATGGTGGTATTTTAGACCGCTTTGACAGCATGATTATCACAGCACCAATCATTTATTATCTGGCTAGCTTCTTTTTAAGTTAAAAAGTAACATTTAAGAACCATTGAAACAAAAAGCTAAGGTAACTATTCAGAACCACTGAGAAAAATATAAATCGAGGAATTATCATGAAAAAAATATCAATACTTGGTTCAACCGGCTCTATCGGAACACAGACACTTGATGTGATAAGAGAGCATGGCGATATGCAGGTTGTGGCACTTTCCTGTGGCAGAAATCTCTCCCTTATAGAGAAACAGGCAAGGGAATTTAAGCCACAGTTTGTCAGTGTAAGTGATGAAAACGATGCCAAAAAGCTTCGCACAAGCCTTGCGGATACTGATATCGAAGTAGGCTATGGCATGGACGGTCTCATTAGATGTGCCACCATTGAGCCTTGCGATATAGTTGTAACTGCAATTGTCGGTATGCTTGGCATTCGTCCTACAATTGCCGCCATCAAAGCAAAAAAGACCATCGCACTCGCAAATAAGGAGACCCTCGTTACAGCGGGCCATATCATTATCCCGCTTGCGAAAGAGTATGGTGTGTCCATTCTTCCGGTGGACAGTGAGCACAGTGCCATCTTCCAGTCACTGCAGGGAAATTCTATGAATCCGATTAAAAAAATTCTTCTGACAGCATCCGGAGGTCCGTTCAGAGGCAGAAAGCTCTCTGAGCTTGAAGGTATAAGGGTGGAGGACGCGCTAAAGCATCCTAACTGGTCAATGGGTCAAAAAATCACTATTGATTCATCAACCATGGTCAATAAGGGGCTTGAGGTAATTGAGGCAAAATGGCTTTTTGATGTCGATTTGTCGCAGATTCAGGTTGTAGTGCATCCTCAGAGTGTCATTCACTCGGCTGTTGAGTATGCGGATGGAGCAGTTATAGCACAGCTTGGTACTCCTGATATGCGTATACCTATACAGTATGCACTGTATTATCCAAGCAGACCTGCGCTTTCCGGTGACAGGCTTGATCTCTTTAAGCTTAAGGATCTGACCTTTGAGGCACCGGATCTTGATACCTTTAAAGGGCTTGCTCTCGCCATGAAGGCTGCAAGGGCAGGAGGTAATATTCCTACGGCCTTCAATGCTGCAAACGAGAGAGCAGTGGCGCTGTTTTTGAATAAAAAAATTAAATATCTGGAAATAATCGATATAATCGAGGCATGTATGGAGAATGCATCATTTATTGAAAATCCTTCAGTGGATGAGATACTTGATACAGAGCAGTGCGCATATGACTATATCAGTAAAAGGTGGTAATTTTGAACATTATTAGTATTATTATTGCAATCATATTATTCAGCATCATAGTAATTTTTCACGAGCTCGGACATTTCTGGCTTGCTAAAGCAAATGGCATAAAGGTCAATGAATTTTGTCTTGGACTTGGACCGACTCTTTTTGGAGTGCAGCGTGGAGAGACCAAATACTCCATAAAGCTGCTTCCGTTTGGCGGAGCCTGTATCATGGAGGGTGAGGATGAAAGCTCAGGTGATGACAGGGCGTTCAACAACAAATCCGTGTGGGCGCGCATAAGCGTTGTTTTCGCAGGGCCGTTTTTTAATTTTATCATGGCATTTATTTTTGCTCTCATTATCATCTGCTCTGTAGGCTATGACAGTCCAAAGCTTGCAGGTGTTATTGAGGGTTATGCGGCTGAGGAGGCCGGTATCAAGGCCGGTGATGAGATTGTAAAGCTGAACAATACGAATATACACTTTTACCGCGAGATAAGCCTCTACTCGATGCTTCACGAAGGTGAAACAGTTGATGTGACCTACCTTAGGGATGGCAAAAAGCATACCACCACATTGAAGCCTAAATATGACGAGACAACAAAGAGGTATCTGTACGGCTTTAACGTGTCGGGAAAGCGTACAAAGCCCGGCTTTGGAAAGGCGCTGCTTTATAGCTGCTACGAGGTGAAATACAACATCTATACAACAATAGAGGGGCTTAAAATGCTCTGTACAGGGGCTGCATCTGTAAATAACTTAAGCGGACCCGTAGGCATTGTAAAGAACATGGGAGACACCTATGAGCAGGCAGTTTCTATGTCCGGAGTATGGCTTGGCATACTAAATATGCTAAACTGGGGCGTGCTGATTTCTGCAAACCTCGGTGTGATGAACCTGCTGCCACTGCCGGCACTTGATGGTGGCAGACTTGTATTTTTGATAGTTGAAGCCATAAGAAGAAAGAGAGTAGACCCTGAGAAGGAGGGCTATGTGCATCTCGTTGGCATAGTGCTTTTACTTCTTCTGATGGTTGTTGTCATGTTCAATGATATCAGAAATCTAATAGTCTGATTTTATAACAGATTGGAGATATACACATGGAGACAAAAATAGTAAAAATCGGAAATAAAGTAATCGGTGGAGGAAACCCGATTCTCATACAGTCAATGACAAATACAAAGACTGAGAATGTAGCTGACACAGTTGCGCAGATAAACGCGCTGACAGACTTAGGCTGTGATATAATCCGATGTGCTGTGCCTACGATGGAGGCTGCAAGGGCACTTAAGGAGATTAAGAAACAAATCAGCATACCGCTTGTTGCGGATATACACTTTGATTACAAGCTTGCAATAGCTGCGATTGAAAACGGAGCCGACAAAATCCGAATCAATCCCGGCAACATAGGAAGCGCTGAAAGGGTAAAGGCTGTCGTGGATGTAGCAAAGGAGAGAAATATTCCTATCCGCGTCGGTGTAAACAGTGGCTCTCTTGAAAAAGACCTGGTAGAGAAATATCATGGTGTGACAGCAGAGGGGCTTGTGGAGAGTGCTCTGGACAAGGTAAAGCTCATAGAGGATATGGGGTATGACAATCTTGTCATAAGCATCAAATCATCAGATGTCATGATGTGTGTTAAAGCACATGAGCTTATTTCAGATAAAACCAATCATCCGCTCCATGTGGGTATCACAGAGGCAGGCACAATAATAAGCGGCAATATAAAGTCTGCTATCGGACTCGGACTGATACTAAGCCAGGGCATAGGTGATACAATACGTGTGTCTCTCACAGGAAGTCCTCTCGAGGAAATCAAGTCTGCCAAGCTCATTTTAAGAACTCTGGGGCTTAGAAAGGGTGGCATAGAGGTTGTTTCATGTCCTACCTGCGGCCGCACACAGATAGATCTTATCGGGCTTGCAAATCAGGTGGAGACAATGGTTTCAGGATATGACCTTGACATAAAGGTTGCTGTCATGGGCTGTGTGGTAAACGGACCGGGTGAAGCAAAGGAAGCAGATCTTGGCGTGGCCGGAGGAATCGGCGAGGGTCTTATCATAAAACACGGTGAGGTATTTAAAAAGGTGCCTGAGAGCGAGCTTTTGGGTGCATTGAAATATGAGCTTGACCATTGGGGTGAATAATTTTGACAAAGACATTTAAGGAAGTTTTCCCTACACTTAAGCTGGACAAGGATATGGAGAATCTGCTGGAGAATGCTGATGTCACCAGAATTTCCGTAAACCATGCAAGAGATTTTTACAAAATATATGTAAAAGCAAAACGCCTTATTTTCAAAAAAAATATCTGGAAGCTAGAAGAAAGCATAAAAAAACAGATATTTAAAAGTAAAGATATTACAGTAAAAATTATAGAGTCTTACGAGTTGTCTTCGCAGTACACACCGAAGACTCTTTTTGATGTCTATTTTGACAGTATTCTTGACGAAATAAACAGTCACAGTGTACTTTTGTACAATCTGCTGCGAACCTCAAAGTGGAGCTTTACCGACGATACACATGTCACAGTCACACTTGAGGAGACAATAATCGCAAAGACCAGAGGCAATACGGTCATAGAATTTCTTGAGAAGGTGTTCTGCGAGCGCTGTGGGATGGATTTTATCGTTAATCTGCAGTACGAAAAACCAAAAATCAGCAAATACCGTCAGAATGCTGACAAGCAGATTGAGCAGGAGGTTCAAAATATTGTCGCCCGCACTAAATTTGCCATGGCAAAAGATGTCGGTGATGAAGATGCTAAAGTGGCTGTTGATGACGGTGCAATGTTTGTAGGAGGCAGTGAAAATACATCTGATACAAAAAAGAGTGGCACATCAGATTTCCCTAAAGCTTCAAATAAGAAGAATGAAGCAAAGACAGGCCCTGATAAAAAGCCTGAGAAGAAATTTGAAAAGAAATTTGAGCGCAAGGGAGATTTCAGACGTAAATATGACAATGACCCTGATATCGTGTACGGAAGAAGCTTTGATGATGAGGAGATGGCTATTGAAAAGATTGACGGTCCTATCGGTGAGGTTACAATAAAGGGCAAGATCCTTACGGTTGAATCCCGCGAAATCAGAAACGAAAAGACCATCATTATGTTTGCGGTCACTGATTTCACAGACACCATCATGCTCAAGCTCTTTGCCAGAAATGATGACGTAGCAGATATTCTTGCATATATTGCCCCGGGCAACTTTGTTAAGGCAAAGGGAGTTGTGACTGTAGATAAATATGACAGTGATTTGTCAATAAGTTCAATAGTCGGGCTTAAAAAAATACCTGACTTTACCTCAAAGAGGGAGGATACTGCTGCTGAAAAACGTGTTGAGCTTCACTGTCACACCAAGATGAGTGACATGGATGGCGTGTCTGACGTAAAGGATATTGTGAAGTGTGCCATGCGCTGGGGACACAAGGCCATTGCTATTACGGACCACGGTGATGTGCAGGCATTCCCTGACGCTAACCATACTGTGGATGACAAATTCAAGGTCATTTACGGTGTGGAAGCATATCTGGTCGATGATACAAAGGATATTGTGGAGAATGCAGCCGGTCAGTCGCTGGATGACAAGTACGTGGTATTTGATATAGAGACAACAGGCTTTTCTCCGGAAAAGAATAAAATCATAGAAATAGGTGCGGTGAAGGTCATCGGTGGCGAGATTGTAGACCGCTATTCCACATTTATAAACCCTGAGGTACCTATTCCGTTCAGGATTGAGGAGCTCACCTCGATAAGGGATGACATGGTTATCACATCGCCAACAGTGGATGTCATACTGCCACAGTTTATGGAGTTTTGCAAGGACTGTATCATGGTCGCTCACAACGCTGACTTTGATATGAGCTTTATAAAGCGAAACTGCGCGCTACTTGGCATGGAGTGTAATCCTACTATAGTGGACACGGTGGCTCTTGCGAGAGTACTTCTGCCACAGCTAAACAGATTTAAGCTGGATACAGTGGCCAAGGCTCTAAACATCTCGCTTGACCATCATCACAGAGCGGTGGATGATGCCGCATGTACTGCAGAGATATTTGTCAAATTCATAGAAAAGCTAAAGGACAGGGGCATATCAAGCTTAGATGAGGTAAATGCCCTGGCAAAATCATCTGTTGAGATGATAAGGAAGATGCCTACATACCATGCCATCATTCTTGCAACCTGTGACCAGGGGCGTACCAATCTCTACAGGCTTATCTCGCTGTCACACATCAAGTATTATAATAAGAGACCGAGAATACCAAAATCAGAGTTTAACAAGTATCGTGATGGGCTTTTAATAGGCTCAGCCTGTGAGGCAGGAGAGCTTTACAGGGCTATTTTAAACGGAAGACCACAGGAGGAAATCACAAGACTTGTGAATTTCTATGATTACCTGGAGATACAGCCTCTTGGCAACAACGCATTTATGATACGTGACGAGGATTCCGATATTGCTTCAAACGATGACCTTATTGATATAAATAAGCGAATCGTAAAGCTTGGAGAGGAATTTGGAAAGCTGGTTGTTGCAACCTGTGACGTACATTTCTTAAATCCCGAGGACGAGATATACCGTCGTATTATCATGGCCGGTAAGGGCTTTAAGGATGCAGATGAGCAGGCTCCGCTTTACTTAAGGACCACAGAGGAAATGCTAAAGGAGTTTGAATATCTCGGAAGCAAAAAGGCTGAGGAGGTAGTCATCACCAATACCAATAAGATAGCAGACATGTGTGAGCGTATCTCACCGGTCAGACCTGATAAATGTCCGCCGGTTATCGAAAACTCTGACGGCATGCTTCGTGAAATCTGCTATAACAAGGCAAACAGGATGTACGGAGATCCGCTGCCGCCGATAGTTAAGGAGCGTCTTGACAGAGAGCTCAACTCTATTATTTCAAACGGCTATGCCGTAATGTACATCATCGCACAGAAGCTTGTGTGGAAATCAAATGAGGACGGCTACCTGGTTGGCTCGCGAGGCTCCGTAGGAAGCTCATTTGTCGCAACCATGTCAGGTATCACAGAGGTTAATCCGCTGCATGCTCACTATTTGTGTACACACTGCAAATACAGTGATTTTGATTCACCAGAGGTACAGGCATTTTCAGGCCGTGGTGGCTGTGATATGCCGGATAAGCTCTGTCCAAAGTGCGGCAGACCTTTAAGTAAGGAGGGCTTTGATATTCCGTTTGAGACCTTCCTCGGTTTCAAGGGAAACAAGGAGCCGGATATCGATCTGAACTTCTCCGGTGAGTACCAGTCAAAGGCACACAAATATACCGAGGTTATTTTCGGAGAGGGCCAGACCTTTAAAGCCGGAACCATAGGTACACTTGCTGACAAAACCGCATTTGGATACATTAAAAACTATTATGAGGAGCGCGGTGTCAGAAAGCGAAACTGCGAGATAGACAGGATAGTGCAGGGCTGCGTTGGTGTTCGACGTACTACGGGACAGCATCCGGGTGGTATAGTCGTGCTGCCGATGGGTGAGGAGATTAATACCTTTACTCCTGTACAGCATCCTGCGAATGATATGACCGTTGACATCACGACAACGCATTTTGACTACCATTCAATCGACCACAACCTGTTAAAGCTCGATATACTTGGACACGATGATCCTACCATGATTCGTATGCTGCAGGATCTGACAGGTGTTGACCCGACAAAGATTCCGCTTGACGACAAAGCTGTCATGTCACTGTTTCAGAACACCTCCGCTTTGGGCATAGAGCCTGAGGATATCGATGGATGTCCGCTTGGAGCTTTAGGTATACCGGAGTTTGGTACCGATTTTGCCATGGGCATGCTCCTTGATACAAAGCCAAAGGAGTTTTCTGACCTCATTCGTATCGCCGGATTATCACACGGTACCGACGTATGGCTTGGCAATGCACAGACTCTTATCGAGGAAGGCACAGCTACCATTTCAACCTGTATCTGTACCAGAGATGATATTATGACATATCTGATTTCCATGGGACTTGAATCTGAGGAAGCCTTCAACATCATGGAGAAAGTTCGAAAGGGCATTATTGCCAAGGGCAAATGCCCTCAGTGGCCACAGTGGAAGGAGGATATGAAAGCACACGGTGTGCCTGACTGGTATATCTGGTCATGCGAGAAAATCAAGTACATGTTCCCTAAGGCCCATGCTGCGGCATACGTTATGATGGCATGGAGAATCGCATACTGTAAGGTTTTCTATCCGCTTGCATACTACGCAGCATACTTTTCAATCCGTGCCACAGGCTTTTCATATGAGCTTATGTGTCAGGGAAAGGACCGACTCGAAAACTACATGAAGGACTATAAGAAAAGAAAAGACACGCTGTCAAACAAGGAGCAGGATGTATTTAAGGACATGCGTATCGTACAGGAGATGTATGCCAGAGGCTTTGATTTCATGCCTCTTGATATATACAGGGCTCACCCTAACCGTTTCCAGATAATTGACGGTAAGCTCATGCCGGCCATAAACAGCATTGACGGACTGGGCGACAATGCCGCTATTTATATTTCGGAAGCGGCAAAAGACGGACCATTCCTCTCAAAGGATGATTTCAGGGAGAGAACTCATGTATCGCGAACAGCCGTAGACCTCATGTCAGATTTGGGACTGCTTGGTTCACTGCCGGAGTCAAACCAGCTTTCACTTTTCGATTTCGGAGCATAATCCGGCAGTTTAGCATAAAACATATACTTTAACAATAATAAAAATCCACTACTCATTGACAGACTCATAAATCTGTAAATAGAGTAGTGGATTTTGCGTATAATATGTATTGATCTTAAATATTAAATCTTATTTTAATTTTCTTCAATAAAATCTATCTGATACTCATCCATGTACTTGATACGTGCAAGTGAGTAAACCTCATAGCCCTGCTCGTTGATTTTTCTTCTGCCAGGCTGGAATGACTTCTCAATAAGGATTCCTATACCGGCAACTGTAGCGTGAGCCATACGAAGAAGTCTGATGGCACCTGTAGCAGCCTCTCCGTCAGCCATGAAATCATCAATCAAAAGAATATTGTCATCCTCTGAGATAACATCGCGTGAGAGTGTAAGCTCATAGCTCTTCTCTGTTGTAAATGAAGTAACCTGTGTCTGATATAAATCATTATGTAATGTCTTTGAAGGCTGCTTCTTTAAAATAACAAGCGGTACATTCATCTTGGCTGCTGCCATAAGTGCAGGAGCAATTCCTGAGCTCTCTATTGTGACAACCTTTGTGATTCCCTTATCGGCAAAGTGATTTGCGAAATCCTCACCGATGTGCTCCATAAGCACCGGATCTACCTGATGGTTGATAAATTTGTTGACCTTTAAGATGTTTGTGCCAATAACCTGGCCATCCTTGAGAATTCGATCTTGCAGTTCTTTCATTTTGTTCACCTCATAAAAAATAAATTGTTATTATTATAGCACTATTCTTCGACAATATCACTATAAATTTTAGAATAAATTTCTTCAACCATATGATCGAGGAAGCTTTCCTCAAGCAGGCTGTATTTTTCAGTAATGACTGATGTGATAAGCTCAGCTCTTTTGTAGTATAAATCACCTGAGCAGGCATCTCCTTTTTCACCAGATGACGCTAAAGTCATAAGCTCGTCCCTATGAGTGACGGTCACGTATTCCATGATTTCCTCTTCGAGGGAATTATTCCGGTCAATTTTTTTTGAAATGTCCCTAAGCTCCATAAATGACTTAATTCCTATGATAAAAAATATCAAGAAAACAAGCCCCATTACGATAGAAACCATGAGCTTGTTTACCGAGTCTAAAGCGGCAAGCTTTATAACTCCTGTATCAAGCAGCACAATAGCAATAAGCCCTATCGCACCGACTCCGGTGAAGCACTGTCCGGTTGCTTTTGTATCCTCGTATCGTTTTTGTTCATCAACGTATATTTTCATACGGCCTCCATATTGTTTAATTATAGTTATATGTTATAATGAAACGATGAAAATTACAATATTATGTGTAGGAAAAGTTAAAGAAAAATTTTACAGAGATGCGATTGCTGAGTACTCAAAGCGCCTAAGCCGTTACTGTAAGCTTGAAATTACTGAGGTTTCCGATGAAAAGACAAGCGAACAGGCCACACAGACAGAGATAGACATCGTAAAAAATAAAGAAGGTGAGAGGCTTCTTAAAAATATAAAAGACGATGCATATGTATTTTGTCTGGCAATAGATGGAAAACAGCTTGATTCGGTTGAGCTGTCACAGAAGATGGATAAGCTTATGACGGGCGGCAAAAGTCATCTTGTTTTTGTAATAGGAGGCTCTCTAGGGCTGTCCGATGATGTATTAAAGTGCGCTGATTATAAGCTTTCATTTTCTAAAATGACATTCCCCCATCAGCTCATGCGCGTAATTTTACTGGAGCAGATTTACAGGTCGTTTCGCATCAGCAATAATGAGCCGTACCACAAATAACCGGCATAATTCAGCCTAAATAAACATATGTTAATATATGAAGATGCAAAAAGTAACTGATTCGTTCGAGCTTCCAAAGGACATAGTGCTAGGGCTTCCAATTGTAACAGCATATGGTTATAATGAGTTGACTATAGAAAACCATAAGGGTATTCTGTCATTTTCGGACAAGGCCGTAACTGTAAGGGCAGCAGACAGTACCATAAAAATATCCGGCAGCCGCCTTGAAATCAAGGAATTTACAAAGGATTTAATAATAATAGCCGGTCATTTAAAGGGTGTTATATATGAGTATTAAAGCTTATGCAACAGTAAGGCTAACAGGCTGCAATATCAGGCGCTTCATAAATCTGTGCACGGCAAACCATATAAAAATATGGAACCTTAAATATGTAAGTCCAAAGGAATATAAGGCCTGCTGCAGTACAGAAGATATTTTTCTAATGAAGCCGCACCTGAAAAAGACGCATACAAGGCTTCTCGTGGTAAAAAGACAGGGATACTTTGCAATAAGAGCATTTCTATATAAAATACGTATTATTACGGCTGCAATTACCGGCGTTTTTTGTATACATGCACTCATCTGCACAAGAATCTGGCACATTGTGCCTGAAGGAAACCGTTTCACGTATGATGAGTCGGTCATCTCCTTTATGGAGAGTGAAAATGTAACAATAGGCAGCCACAAGAGAGCAGATTACAGCCTCCTTGAAAAGAAGCTTGAGGAAAAATATCCCGATATCACGTGGTGCAGTATATACATAGAAAAAAATACCATGAAAATTGATATATCAGAGGGAATAAATTATAGGTAAATTATGACAAATTTTATTTTTATGTTATAATGAAAAATATTTTGATTGAAAGGCACATGAGCTAATGAGTTTAAATGAAGTATCTATAAAAATACCGGGCGAATATATTCCAAACGTCTTTGGACAGTTTGATGCATTCGCCAAGAAAATAGAGCGCACACTGCAAGTAACGCTTGTCTTAAGAGATGATTCCTTAAAGATTATCGGAGCGCAGGGGAATATTGAAGGGGCAAAAGAGGTGTTCGAGCAGCTCATTGCGCTGGCTGAGAGAGGCAACGTCATTACAGAGCAGAACGTAAACTATGCACTTGCACTTTTAGAGGAGCATAGAGGCAGTGAGATTGTTGAGATTGACAAGGATATCATTTGTCACACAATAAATGGCAAGCCTGTAAAGCCAAAAACCATAGGCCAGAAGGAATATGTCGATGCAATCAGGAAAAAGATGATTGTGTTTGGCATGGGTCCTGCCGGAACAGGAAAGACCTATCTTGCCATGGCAATGGCTATAACAGCTTTTAAAAATGAGCAGGTGGGCCGTATTATTCTGACACGTCCTGCGATTGAAGCAGGCGAGAAGCTTGGCTTTCTGCCGGGAGATCTGCAGAGCAAGATTGACCCATATTTGAGACCGTTGTACGATGCTCTTTATCAGATAATGGGAGCTGAGAGCTTCCAGCGCAACATGGAAAAGGGCCTTATTGAGGTGGCTCCTCTTGCGTACATGAGAGGCCGTACACTTGACAATGCATTTATCATACTTGATGAGGCACAGAATACAACTCCTGCACAGATGAAGATGTTTCTTACACGAATCGGCTTTGGCTCAAAGGTTGTCGTGACAGGTGATGCGACACAAAAGGATCTTGCACCGGGTGCAAAATCAGGGCTTGATGTGGCACTTAGGGTGCTAAAAAACATAGATGATATAGGCATATGCAATCTGACAAGCAAGGATGTCGTGCGTCATCCGCTTGTACAAAAAATTGTTCAGGCATATGATGATTATGAAAATAAGCAGACTGCAAAGACTGCAAGAAAGCAGAGGAAGAGCAATTGAGAAGGGTTGTATCACTAATATCAATTTTTATATCAATCTTAGCTCTTTCATTTGTGCTGTGTCTGCTTGGTGATGTATATCCGGATGAGTGGATATGCATGGGTTTTTTAGATATCATATTTTATATGCTGCTTTTATTTGAGCTTGAGTACGAGCGGAACACACTGCAGCTGTCGAACAACTCAAGAACTGATTATCTTAGGTTTACGTTTGCGTTTATCATTTGCTCTATAGTGTGTATCATAAGCGGTTTTATGCCACTGTACAGCAGGCCGGTGATGATTTTTCCTATATTGCTTTGTCTGATTGGCAATGAGTTTCTGGCATTTATAAGCGGTACTTATTTTTGTATATTGCTTTCAATCACTGTATCCGGCGACTGCTTTGAGCTCGTATGTGAGCTGCTTCTTGTAATCACAGGTGCTATCCTTGCAAAGATGCTAAAGGAGGACAAGCTTCAGATATGTATATATCTGATCATAATCAGTATGAGCATTGTGACACCGGGCATATTCTATTATATGTCAACAAAGGAGTTTTCTGTTTCCGTTATTATTGCCGGAGCTGTAAGCGGCATGATTGTTTCGCTTATCGGCATCATTTGTGCCAGGGTATTTAAGCCACTTAGCGCTGATGAAACAAATGACAGGCTTATAGAAATAATAGAGGAGGATTTTCCTGCTGTAAAGCAGCTTAAAAAGCACAATTTCTCTGAATACAATCATGGCAATTTCGTATCGACGATTGCCATAAAGGCTGCAAAGGCTGCAGGACTGGACACAGCGCTATGTGCAGCAGGAGGCTTTTATTACCGCATAGGGCAGTGGCAGAGGCATAAAAGCGTCATGGAAGGAGTGGAACAGGCATTAGCCATGCATTTTCCTGAAAAGCTGACCAATATACTCTATGAGTACTATGGCAAGTTAAGACACCCACAGACCCCTGAATCCGCACTCATCCATATGGTCGATGCTTTAATAGTAAGGCTTGATCATATCAAAAACGATGTGGCAGACAGTGAATGGAATCACGAGATACTTATTATCCAGACATTAAATGAGCTGTCAAGCTCAGGAATGTATGATGAATCAGGGCTTTCCATGAATCACTTTTTAAAAATACGAGACTATCTTACAAAGGAGGAGTTGCTTAAATGAGTTTTTTTATCGAAAAAGAAGTAGAATGCAATTTTAATTTTGATTATGAAAAGGTCGCAGAAGCTGTTGTTTCTGCTTCACTTGAGCACGAGAACTTTCCGTATGAGGCGGAGGTTAATTTGACACTGACAGACAATGAAGGGATACATGCCATCAATAAGGAGTACAGACAGATAGACAGGCCTACAGATGTACTGTCTTTTCCGATGCTTTCATATGAAACACCCGGAGATTTTTCTTTTCTTTCAGACGAGAATGAGGATGATTTCAATCCTGATACAGGAGAGGTCATGCTAGGCGACATAATCATATCCGTTGACAAGGTAAAGGAGCAGGCCGTAGAATATGGACACAGCGAAAAAAGAGAGTTTGCCTTTCTGATTACACACAGCATGCTTCATCTGTTCGGATATGACCACATGGAGGCTGATGAGGCTGCCGTAATGGAAGAGCACCAGAGAAAAATACTTGACGCTTTAGGTATAACACGCTAATATTTAAGCTGGTTATCAATTGAAACAGAGGATTTATAAATGTCTAAAAAAAATAACGGGGCAAGCAATGCCTTAGTACAGGGCTCTATACTTGCCGTAGCATCTATTATAAGCAGAATAATAGGACTCATATATCGTATTCCGATGCAGCGTATATTGGGCGATATCGGAATCGGCTATTATTCCACAGCCTTTGAAATATACAATGTCATGCTGATTATATCATCATACAGCTTACCACTTGCCGTATCAAAGATGGTTTCAGCCCAGATGGCAAAAAAGAGGCGGACTGCGACGTATCAGATACTGAAGTGTGCTCTGCTTTTTGCAACCATCAGTGGCACAACAGTGGCTCTCATACTGTTTTTCGGTGGCAATTTTTTTGCAACAACACTTCTTAACACACCATACAGTATTTTTGCTTTAAGAGTACTGGCTCCCGGGCTTTTGGTAGTTGCAGTGCTCGGCGTCATCAGAGGCTTTTTCCAGGGACTGGGTACTATGATGCCGAGTGCCGTCTCACAGATAATAGAGCAGATAGTAAATGCCATAGTCAGTGTATGGGCTGCATATGTGCTATACCGTACAGGTACAAGGATTGGCGCAGTGCTTGGTGACAAGGAACACTATGCCGCAGCATATGGTGCAGCCGGTGGTACACTTGGAACAGTGCTTGGCTCTGTAGCGGCTCTTTTATTTGTAGTATTTATCTTTGCCATCTATATGAAGGTGTTCAAGAGGCAGATGAAAAGAGAACGAAATGTCAGGGTGAGCTCATTTGGCTACACAATGAAGATTCTTGTAATTACGGTTATTCCTGTGCTTTTAAGTACTACTATATACAATATCAGTGGCATCATAGACCAGGGTATATTCAAGCAGGTTGCACTGCTTCAGGGATACACTCAGAATGATATAGACGTATGGTGGGGTGTATACACCGGAAAGTACAAGCTTTTAATCAATGTGCCTATATCCATAGCATCAGCTATGGCAGCATCCTTTGTGCCGGTGCTTACAGGCGCATATCACAGGGACGATATGGAGGCCGTGAGAGGACAGATTAATCTTTCCACACGCTTTATCATGGTTGTCGCATTCCCATGTGCAGTAGGGCTTGCCGTGTTTGGACTGCCAATATTTAATATACTGTTCTCAAGCACCCGTGCAACAAATGCTGAGGCATCACTTATGATGTATGTCGGTGCGGTTGCGGTAGTATTTTACTCGCTTTCCACTCTGTCCAACGGACTGCTGCAGGGAATTGACAGGCTCAAAGTTCCTGTAATCAACGCTGCGATATCGATTGTAGCGCATGTCATAGTACTCATACTGCTTATGCTCATATTCAGACTCAATATACATGCAGTTGTGCTTGCCAATACATTTTTTGCATTGCTCATGTGTTTTATGAACAGCATGGCTTTAAAGAAGTACAGCGGCTTTAAGCAGGAAATAAAAAAGACCTTTATCATACCTGCCATCAGCTCGCTCATAATGGGAGTTATTTCGTATATAGTATACTTTATACTTTACAAGGCCTGTCATATTGAGATTATCGCCTTCATTCTTGCTGCAATCATTGCGGTTATCTCATATGCAGTTGCGCTGCTTTTACTCAAGGGACTGACTGAGGATGAGCTTAGACATTTTCCAAAGGGCACACTTATCATAAAAGTGGCAAAAAAATGTCATTTATTATAAAATTGAATAAATAACAAAAATTTACAGATACTGATTTTGAGGTGATAATATGAAAAGCAAAATCAGTATCTGTTTTTTAACTATTGTTGTAATTCTTCTTGCACTTGTTATGATAGAAAAAATCAATACGCAAAGAGCTGCAGACAAGGCTGCTATAATTGCACAAAGAAATGAAAATGATAAAGAAGAAAAAAATGAAAAAGAAAGCCTTCTGACATCAAATGAGGCTAAAAATGCAAAATACTGCATCAAAAATGACTCCGGAATGCTGTCTGTATACAACGCCACTGCAAGTGAAAAATACTTTGACACAGGCGTGTATTTTGAAGAACTGCCCGATGAAGCAAAAAATAAGGTTACAAACGGACTCTACTTTTTTAACGAAACTGATTTGTACGATTTTCTTGAAAGCTATTCAAGTTAATGTTAAAATAAATCAGTTAGGGGAAAGAATATGTACGATGTAATTATAATAGGTGCCGGTGCATCCGGGCTGATGGCGGCAGCAGCTGCTGCATCAAAGGGAGCACGTGTGGCACTTTTAGAGCACAAGGATGATATAGGAAAGAAAATACTTGCAACCGGAAACGGCAGATGTAATTTCACAAACACTGATATGTCTGTAAATAAGTTTCACGGCAGTAAAGCGCTGATTAAAAACGGGTTGTCGCAATTTAATTATGCAGACACAATACGTTTTTTTAAAGAACTTGGAATACCTGCATATGACAATGCAGGCTACATTTATCCAAATTCAAGACAGGCTGCATCTGTTGTGGCAGCCTTTCGCATGGAACTTATGAGGCTTCATGTGGATGTGAAAACAGGCATTAGTATTACAGAAATCAAGACTGCAAGGATTACGGCTGAGGACACAAATTCTGCTTCTAATCCGGCAACTAATAAGAAGACAGATGACCGGACCGGTTACTGCATCCAAACAGACAAGGGCAGCTTTAAGTCCAAAAGGCTTATCATAGCGTGTGGCCTTACGGCTTCCCCAAAGCTTGGAAGTGACGGAAGCCTGTTTCGACAGATAGAAGCTCTCGGACATCATATCCAAAAGCCATTACCCGCGCTTTGCGGCTTTAGCTGTGATGGCCTAAATTTCAAAAAAATCACAGGTGTCAGGTGCGATGCCACTGTCGCTTCCGTGATAGACGGTCAAATGACAGAGCAAAATACAGGGGAGCTGCAGTTAGCTGACTATGGCATCTCAGGCATCCCGGTTTTTCAGATTTCAAGTCTTATGTCAAGAGCCCTCGATAAAGGTCAAAGGGTCGAGGTGATAATTGACTTTTTGCCGGCTTTTAGTGATGATGAGCTTAATGGGTACATAAAGGACAGAAGTATTACAACGACAGACAACCGCTCGCTAAATGAGATGCTTAACGGACTTTTAAACAATAAGCTTCTTCTTGAGCTGATACACAAATCAGGTGTATCTCCTGACAAAAAGGGAAGGCTGTTGACAGATGATGATTGTAAAAGTCTCACCCGCTCAATAAAGCATACAGCCGTTTCGGTAAAAAAGCCAAGAGGAGCCGAATTTGCACAGGTGTGTGCAGGCGGCATATGTACAAAGGAAATAGATGTACGTACATTGGAATCCAAAATCCATCCGGGGCTTTACTTTTGCGGAGAGCTGCTTGATGTGGACGGCATATGCGGTGGCTACAATCTGCAGTGGGCATGGACAAGTGGATATATAGCAGGAGAAATGCAGTAAATGATTAAAATTAACCAGATAAAGCTCCCCGTCACGCACAGTGATGAGGCATTAAAAAAGAAAATAATAAAAATGCTTAAGCTCAATGCCAAGACAGGCTTCACATACCGCATATTAAAGAAATCACTTGACGCGCGTAAAAAGCCTGAGCTGTTCTATACATATTCAGTTGCTGTAGAGATAGAGGATACAAAAAATAGCGAAGAAGCAATTGTAAAAAGAGCAGCCAGCTCATCTGTGCTCATATATAAAGAAAAAGAGTATCGGATACCTGCGCACGGAAATATACCGCTTGACAGGCGCCCTGTTATTGCAGGGGCAGGTCCTGCCGGTCTGTTTTGTGCATATATACTGGCAGAGGCAGGTTTTCGCCCGATAGTTATCGAGCGTGGCAGCAGGGTTGAGAAAAGAACCTGCGATGTACAAAAATTCTGGGAGAGCGGCATACTTAATCCCAAAAGCAATGTACAGTTTGGTGAGGGCGGTGCAGGAACCTTTTCAGACGGCAAGCTGAACACATCCGTAAAGGATCCGTCGGGCAGGAATCGTCTTGTGCTTGAGACATTTGTGCGCTTTGGGGCAGATCCGTCCATACTTTATGACAACAAGCCACATATTGGTACTGATGTGCTTTCAGAAGTAATTGTCAACATGCGTGGGTTTTTGGTTGACAAAGGGGTTACATTTGTATTTGACACCTGTGTAAACAATCTTGACATAGTTTCCAAAAAGCTATTAAGTGTTTACACGGATTCTGACAGTAACAATAATAGTGAGATAAAGACAGATGTATGCGTTCTGGCACTCGGACACAGCGCCAGAGATACATTTGATATGCTTTACAACAAAGGCTTTGATATGGAGTGCAAGAGCTTTGCCGTCGGCTTTCGCGTGGAGCATCCGCAGCGCATGATAGATGAATCACAGTATGGTATTCAAAAGAAAATCATACTTCCTCCAAGCCCTTACAAGGTCACATCCAATTTTCCGAATGGCAGAGGAGTCTATTCATTCTGCATGTGTCCGGGAGGATATGTGGTCAACTCATCGTCAACCGAAAATCACACGGTGGTTAACGGCATGAGCTATCACGACAGAAACAGCAAAAATGCGAACAGTGCCATCATAGTATCTGTTTCGCCGAAGGATTTCGGAGCAGATGATGCCCTCGCCGGAGTGAGATATCAGGAAAAGCTTGAAACAGAAAATTATAAGCGAGGCAATGGTTTAATACCACAGCAGCTTTTCGGTGATTTCTGTGATGACAGATTAACAACAGCATACGGTGATTTTGACTCCTGTACAAAGGGAAACACCGTCTTTGCAAAGCTGAATGGACTGATGAACGCTGACATGGAGCAGTCGTTCAAGCTTGGAATGGAACATTTTGGTCATCTGATACATGGTTTTGACAGAAAAGATGCAATTTTGTCCGGTATGGAGACACGCACATCTTCTCCGCTTCGCATAAAAAGAGATGAATCCTTTGAGAGCAACATCTCGGGTGTATACCCTTGCGGAGAGGGAGCAGGCTATGCAGGAGGCATTACATCTGCGGCAATCGACGGCATAAAGGTCGCAGAGGCAATTATTAAAAAATATAGACCGGATTTTAAATAATATTTATACACGTAAAGAGAGGAAATATTCGTGGCAGAAGTATCACCAATGATGCAGCATTATCTGCAGACAAAAGAACAATATAAGGATTGTATTTTATTTTATCGCTTAGGAGACTTCTATGAGATGTTTTTTGATGATGCGATAATGGTTTCAAAGGAGCTTGAGCTTACACTCACAGGCAAAAACTGTGGACTTGAAGAAAGAGCTCCTATGTGTGGAGTACCGTTTCATGCGGCAGACTCATATATCAACAGACTTGTATCAAACGGTCACAAGGTAGCTATCTGTGAGCAGATGGAGGATCCAAAGCAGGCAAAGGGAATCGTAAAGCGAGAGGTAATCCGTGTTGTGACACCGGGCACAAACACTGATATGGCTTCTTTAGATGAGGCAAAAAACAATTACATAATGTCGATTGTATACACTGAGGACAAATACGGCATAGCAACCTGTGATGTCACAACAGGTGATTTTTTCACGACAGAGGTGGATGCTGAGAGGAAGCTGTTAGATGAGGTGAGCAGATTTAATCCATCGGAAATCATATGTAATGAAGCCTTCTACATGAGCGGAATAGATGTTGACGATATGAAAAACAGATTATCAATTACTGTTTCAGCACTCGACTCATGGTATTTTTCTGATGGTCTTGCAAATGAGACACTGCTTTCACATTTCCATGTACAGACAATAAATGCTCTGGGGCTTGAGGATTATGAAAGTGGAGTCATAGCTGCCGGTGCCCTGTTAAAGTACCTTTATGAGACGCAGATGAACTCGCTCGACAATATACTTGAGCTTCATCCGTACTCAATAGGCAAATATATGATAATAGACAGCTCATCAAGACGTAATTTGGAGCTTGTAGATACCCTTCGAGAAAAGCAAAAGAGAGGCTCACTGCTTTGGGTACTCGATAAGACACGCACGGCTATGGGAGCAAGACTGCTTCGCACCTATGTCGAGCAGCCTCTTATCGAAAAAGCAGAGATAATAAAGCGCCAGAAGCTTATCGAAGCACTTAATGCAAACGAAATCACAAGAGATGAAATCAGGGAATACCTTAATCCTATTTATGACCTTGAGCGTCTCATCACAAGAATCACCTACCAGTCAGCCAATCCGCGCGACCTTATTGCCTTTAGGGATTCTTTAAAAATGCTTCCACCAATAAAGCAGCAGCTTTCAGACATACCGTGTGAGCTTACCGATGAGATTAATGAAGAGTTCGACGAGCTTAAGGATATATATGAGCTTTTACTTTCATCCATTGAGGATGAGCCGCCTATCTCACAGCGTGACGGAGATATCATAAAAGCTGGCTACAACGAGGAGGTTGACCGTCTTCGAGACGCAAAAACCAAGGGAAAGACATGGCTTGCAGAGCTTGAAGCCGGTGAGCGTGAAAAAACCGGTATCAAAAACTTAAGAATCAAGTATAACAAGGTATTTGGATATTACCTTGAGGTCACAAACTCCTTCAAGGATATGGTTCCGGATTATTACGTGAGAAAGCAGACACTCACCAATGCCGAGCGCTACATCACACCGGAGCTTAAAGAGCTTGAGGATACCATTCTTGGAGCTGAAGACAGGCTCACATCACTTGAGTATGAGCTGTTTCGTGATGTAAGAAAACAGATTTCCTGCAATGTTTCAAGGATTCAGAAAACAGCCAGAGCTATAGCACAAATTGATGTTTTTGCTTCGCTTGCGCTTGTTGCCAGCCAGAATAATTACTGCAAGCCAAAGATAAATGAAAGCGGAATAATAGACATAAAAAACGGACGTCATCCTGTAGTTGAAAAAATGATTACAAATGACATGTTTATAGAAAACGATACATATCTGGATCAGCACAAAAACAGAATCTCAATCATCACTGGACCAAACATGGCCGGTAAATCCACCTACATGAGACAGACAGCACTTATCGTTCTCATGGCACAGATTGGAAGCTTTGTACCTGCACAAACTGCAAATATCGGTATTGTAGACCGTATCTTCACGCGAGTCGGTGCATCTGACGACCTTGCAAGCGGACAAAGTACATTTATGGTTGAGATGAACGAGGTGGCAAATATACTAAGAAATGCAACCGCAAAATCCCTGCTCATTCTCGATGAGATTGGACGAGGCACGAGTACGTTTGACGGACTAAGCATCGCCTGGGCAGTTGTAGAGCATATAAGTAATCCAAAGCTCCTCGGAGCAAAGACGCTTTTTGCAACCCATTATCACGAGCTCACCGAGCTTGAGGGCAAGCTTGACAGTGTAAATAACTATTGCATCGCTGTAAAGGAAAAGGGCGATGATATAGTATTCCTAAGAAAAATCGTAAAGGGCGGAGCTGACAGAAGCTACGGTATACAGGTTGCAAAGCTTGCAGGGCTGCCGGATTCAGTCATAGAGCGTGCCAAAGAAATCGCAGAACAGCTTCTTGCAAATGATATCACAGATACTGTAAAAAGCATATCCGTTGACAATGGCCACAAGCATAAAAAGGAGCATCTTGACGAAGTTGATATGACACAGATTTCACTTTTCGACACAGTGAAGGATGATGATATAATTGACGAGCTTCGAAGCATAGACATAGGCAACATGACACCACTTGATGCGTTAAACAAGCTGTATCAGCTCCAGAACAAGGTTAAAAACCGCTGGTAGAAAGGATTAAAATGCCAAATATTGCCATATTAAATCAGGAAACAATAGATAAAATAGCTGCAGGAGAGGTTGTTGAGCGTCCGTGCTCCGTGGTTAAAGAGCTGGTGGAAAATGCCATAGATGCAGGCTCCACAGCCATTACTGTGGAGATAAAAGAGGGCGGAATCTCATTCATCCGTATCACCGACAACGGCTGCGGAATTGAAAGAGACCAGGTTGCAGTTGCATTTTACCGTCACAGCACGAGTAAAATCCGCTCGGCAGAGGATTTACTCACAGTAAAGTCACTCGGCTTCAGAGGTGAGGCACTGTCAAGTATCTCGGCCGTTGCCCGCGTTGAGCTTATCACAAAGACATACGATGAGCTCACCGGCACCAGATATGTGATTGAAGGCTCGAAGGAGCTTTCCAACGAGGAAATCGGTGCTCCGGACGGTACTACCTTCATAGTAAAGGATTTGTTTTATAATGTTCCTGCAAGACGTAAGTTTTTAAAGACAGCACAGACAGAGGGCAGCTACATAAGCGATATGGTTGAAAAGCTTGCGCTTTCGCATCCCGATATATCGTTTAAGTTCATAAACAATAACCAGACAAAGCTTCACACCTCAGGAAACGGCAACAGAAAGGATATCATATACCATATATTCGGACGCGAGATATCGTCATCGCTGCTTGAGGTGAAGCATGAATGCGAATACTTTAAGGTGGAGGGCTTTATAGGAAAGCCTGTCATCACAAGGGGCAACAGAAATTATGAGAATTATTTCATAAACGGCAGGTATGTAAAGAGCAATATATTGTCACGTGCAATAGAGGAGGCCTACAAGAGCTTTCTAATGCAGCATCAGTATCCGTTTACAGTGCTTTACTTTACATTTTTCAGTGAACTGGATGTCAACGTGCATCCAACCAAGATGGAGCTTAGGTTCGACAACAATAACGAGATATATGTCGAATTATGTGACACAATATATGCAATTCTAGCCCACAAGGAGATGATTCCCGAGGTGCCTGTAGACAGTACGCCGGCGCCTAAAAAGATAGTGCATGAGTATAAGGAGCCAATACCGGAGCCGTTTGAGAAGAGGCGTATCAATGAGGTGAGGGCAGCGGAGTCAAGGAGCGTGTACGGACAGAGCGTGACAGCTACTGTAAAAAGCTCCACTGTAAAAGGACCTGCTGTTAATGAGCCTCTCACAGAAAATACTTTAAACCAACAGAAAGTTAAAACATCTGCATCGACGCCTGTTGTACATACCGGCAATTCAGTGGAACCAAAGCCTGAGACTTCCACCGCGTATGAACCTGCACATGTTGTCACCGGCACCCAGCAGACTCTAGGGGATTACGACAAGGTTTTTCTTACAGAAAGCGCCAAGAAGCAGTTTTCCATCATAGGCCAGCTCTTTAAGACATACTGGCTCATAGAGTTTGAAGACAAGCTTTATATCATAGACCAGCATGCAGCCCATGAAAAGGTGCTGTATGAAAAAACAATGGCAAGACTTGCCAATAAGGATTTCACATCACAGCGCATAAGCCCTCCGATTGTTATGACACTTGATGCCAGGGAATGTGAAATGCTTGAGAAATACCGGCCGCAGATAGAGCAGTTTGGCTATGAGGTGGAGCATTTTGGCGGCAAGGAATACATGATCAGTGCAATTCCAGATAATTTGTTTAACATAGATATGAAGGATCTGTTTATAGAGATGCTCGATGATTTTTCCAATGCGACAGGCAGACAGACTCCTGATATCATCACGGAAAAGGTCGCATCCATGTCGTGTAAGGCAGCAGTCAAGGGCAATGACAAGCTTACTCTTCCTGAGATAAATAAGTTGATAGATGAGCTTTTGTCACTCGACAATCCTTACAACTGCCCACACGGCAGACCAACCATCATCTCTATGAGCAAATATGAGATAGAAAAGAAATTCAAACGTATCGTATGACAACATACACATTTGGACTGAGGTGCAATATGACACAAAAACCGATGATTGTCCTGACAGGACCGACAGCAGTAGGAAAGACAGCTCTATCGATTGAGCTTGCAAAAAAAATAAATGGTGCTATAATATCCGCGGATTCCATGCAGGTATACAAATACATGGATATAGGCTCTGCGAAGGTTACAGTCGATGAGATGGACGGCATAAAGCACTATCTGATAGATGAACTTGAGCCCTCTGACGAGTTCAATGTATTTATCTTTAAGGATATGGCCAAAAAAGCACTTAATGAGATATACGAAGCAGGAAAGATACCGATAGTTGTCGGCGGCACCGGCTTTTATATACAGGCGCTTTTGTATGACATTGATTTCACAAAGCAGGATGTGGATGAGTCGTACAGAAAGAGCCTTTACGACTTTGCTAACGAGCACGGAAACCATGCACTGCATGAAAAGCTTAAGGATATCGACCCTGCATCCTACGAGAGCATCCATGAGAATAACGTAAAGCGCGTCATCAGGGCAATTGAATACTATCACACCTGCCATGAACCGATTTCAAAGCACAATGAGACTGAAAGAGCCAAGCAGTCTCCATACAGTTTTGCCTATTTTGTACTGGATGATGTAAGACAAAGACTCTATGAGAGGATAGATAAGAGAGTTGATATCATGGTTTCAAACGGACTTGTCAATGAGGTGAAAAAGCTAAAGGCAATGGGCTGTACAAGCGATATGGTATCCATGAAGGGTATAGGATATAAGGAAATCCTTGCATATCTTGATGGAGAATATTCACTTGATGAGGCTGTGGACAAGGTAAAGCTTGAGTCAAGGCGTTTTGCAAAGAGACAGCTAACCTGGTTTAGGAGAGAAAAAGATACCATATGGATAGAAAAAAATGAATATTCATATGATGATAATAAAATATTAAATAAAATACAAGAAATTTTAGCAGAAAAGAGGATTATAATTTGTTAGATACCAATGAAGCCATTTACAGGCAGTATGAGACACTTGGAATATCAAAGGAGGTTTTGGATTTCGGAACCTCTGTAGAAAAGGAGCTTAAGGAGCGTTTTGACAAAATAGACACAAATGCTGAGTATAATCAGCTTAAGGTCATAGCCGCCATGCAGAAAAACAAGGTGAGCGCAGAGTGCTTCCAGGCATCAAGCGGCTACGGCTACAATGACCTCGGAAGGGATACACTTGAGAGAGTGTACGCAGACTGTTTTGGCGCAGAAGATGCACTTGTGAGGCCTCAGATTACCTGCGGTACACATGCACTTGCACTTGCACTCATGTCAAACCTGCGCCCGGGCGATGAGCTTTTAAGCCCTGTCGGAAAGCCTTACGATACACTTGAGGAGGTAATAGGCATACGCCCTTCAAAGGGCTCGCTTGCTGAGTATGGCATCACATATGCGCAGGTTGATTTACTGCCTGACGGTGAGTTTGACTATGACGGAATAAAGAAAGCCATCAATGAAAAAACGAAGCTTGTCACAATCCAGCGCTCTAAGGGCTATGCTACAAGACCTACACTTTCGGTCAAACGAATAGGTGAGCTCATTGCCTTTGTAAAGAGCATAAAGCCTGATGTGATTTGTATGGTCGATAACTGCTACGGTGAGTTTGTCGAGGATACAGAGCCTATCCAGGTTGGAGCGGACATGATGGTTGGCTCGCTGATCAAAAATCCGGGAGGTGGACTTGCACCAATCGGAGGCTATATTGTCGGCAAAAAGGAATGTGTTGAAAATGCCGCATACCGTCTCACATCTCCGGGGCTTGGCAAGGAGGTTGGAGCCTCACTCGGAGTCATCCAGTCATTTTATCAGGGTTTTTTCCTTGCACCGACTGTCGTAAGCGGAGCATTAAAGGGAGCAATCTTTGCCGCAAAAATCTATGAAAAGCTTGGTTTTAAGGTGGTTCCTGACGGTACTGAAAGCCGCCACGATATCATACAGGCTGTAGAGTTCAATAACCGCGATGCTATGATAGCCTTCTGCGAGGGCATTCAGGCAGCAGCACCTGTAGACAGCTATGTGACCCCTGAGCCATGGGCTATGCCGGGCTATGACAGTGATGTCATCATGGCAGCAGGCGCATTTGTGCAGGGCTCATCCATTGAGCTTTCTGCCGATGGCCCTGTGAAGCCGCCATATGCGGTTTATTTCCAGGGAGGACTCACATGGTACCATGCAAAGCTTGGAATTTTGATGTCTTTACAAAAACTTTATGAGAGAAATCTTGTTAAGCTTGATTAGGTGTGCTACAATTAACTGAAAACTTTGCTTAAATCCGTTGTCAATCGCCTGGGAGAAGCGAAAGGGATTAATGCATAATAACAAAACAATTAAAAATCTGCCGGCTTCAGAGCGACCATATGAGAAATTTTTATCGCTTGGAGCATCAGGCCTGTCAGACGCTGATTTACTTGCCATCATTATAAAGACCGGCACAAGAGACAAGACTGTGATTGATATTGCACAGGACATACTTTCCGGCAAGCATAGCAATCTGCTCAATCTCTATGAGATGTCCTATGAGGAGCTTCTTAGTATCCCCGGGATAGGGCAGATAAAAGCTATACAGCTTAAGGCGATAGCAGAGCTGTCGCTTCGCATAGCAAAGACCAAAAAGGTTCAAAGCATCAGAATGAATAATCCTCAGACAATAGCTGACTACTACATGGAGCAGATGAGGCATCTCACAAATGAAGTCGTCATTTGTGCCTATTTTGATGTTAAAAGCAGATTCTTAGGAGACAAGTTCATATCCAAGGGTTCACTAAGCTCATCTGTAGTGGACATAGGCTCCATCATCAGGACCGCCCTGGACAAAAATGCATCAAAGCTTGTTTTATTGCACAATCATCCAAGCGGAGATTGTACTCCCAGCAGAAATGATATTGCTGTCACAGACAGATTAATTGAGGGCTCAGGAATTTTTTCCATAGAGCTTTGTGACCATATCATAATCGGAGATAACGAATATTATAGCTTCTATGAAAATAAACTTATATAAACAGAAGACGAGGTAGAATTATTATGAGCAACAACGTTTACGGAATTGATCTGGGAACAAACAATTTCAAGGTATACTCAAAGGCTACAGGCAAGACAATGCTTGAGAAAAACACAATAGCCGTAATAGACAAAAATCAGATATATGCATATGGAGACAGCGCATATGCCATGTATGAAAAGGCGCCTGAGACAATCAACGTCATATTTCCTGTCGTAGAGGGAGTTATTGCTGACTATAATCTGCTTCAGACTATGATTTTTGACTTTTTGGAGCACAAGACAAAGGCACGTATCAAAAATGCCGAGTTCATCATCGCTGTGCCGACAGATATCACAGATGTAGAGAAAAGAGCATTCTACGAGCTCTTCTATAAGAGCAAATCAAAGCCTAAAAAGGTCATGCTCTGTGAGAAGCCTATCGCTGATGCTGTAGGTCTTGGAATAGATGTAAACGAGCCAACCGGTGTCATGATAGTAGATATGGGCGCTGACACAACAGAGACATCCGTTATTTCACTCGGTGGCCTAGTGCTTAGTGACCTGCTTCATTTCGGTGGCAACAGACTTGACGAGTCAATTATCTCCTTTGTGCGAAAGGAGTTCAATCTTGTAATCGGACAAAAGACTGCAAAGCTGTTGAAGGAGACCATAGGCTCTGCACTTCCGGGAAGAGAGGACAGTATGGTAATAGTGGGACGTGATGTGGTAAGCGGCCTGCCTATTGAGATGGAAATTGGTTCAAAGGTCGTTTACGAGGCTATGAAGTCAAACCTTGAGTCTATATGCACATCAATAAAAATGATTCTTGAGAAGACTCCGCCTGAGCTTGCAAAGGATATCATCCATTCAGGCATTTATATCACAGGAGGTGGCTCACAGCTTACAGGACTTGACCAGCTCTTTGAACAGATTACAGGTATAAAGGTCATCTGCTCAGAATGTCCTGAGGAGAGTGCAGTACGCGGACTCGTACAAATAGTTTCTGATTCAAAATATAAGAGACTTCCGTTCAGCATCAAAAAATAATAACCGAGGTTAACATGAGTAAGAATTTTCGCAATCGAAAGAGAAAGCACAATAAAAAGCTGCCTGCAAGATACACACTGTTGATTATGACAGCAGTCTGCTTTGTGACCATGCTGTTAAGCCTTACCTTAAATATCTCCGGTGGTCCTTTAAAGACTGCTGCCGGATATGTATTCATCCCAATGCAGAAAGGTATAAACAGCTTTGGAATCCACATTTCAGATAAGGTTACAGAAATACGTACATTAAAAAATGTCAAGGCTGAGAATAAAAAGCTCAAGGCCGAGGTAGAAGAGCTTACAACACAGCTCACAACAAACAAACTTGAACAGTATGAGCTTGACAATTACAGACAGCTTCTTGATTTGGATACCAAATATCCATCATATCCCAAGGTTGCTGCCAGTGTCATAGCAAAGGACAGCGGAAACTGGTTTTCTACCTTTACTATCGACAAAGGAAAAAAGGATGGAGTGGACGTAGGCATGAATGTGCTTGCGGGAAGCGGACTTGTAGGTATTGTTACCGATGCTGGTGATAATTTTGCCAAGGTACGTTGTATCATAGATGATGCCAGCAAGGTCAGTGGCATGGTTTCCACCACGGAGGACAACCTCACCGTCAGTGGCAATATAAAAACCATGAACGAGGACAAGGTAATTACCTTTACAGAGTTAAAGGATGACGACAACAAGGTAAAAGAGGGCGATCCTGTAGTTACCTCATACGTGTCAGACCGTTACCAGCAGGGCATACTGATTGGCTATGTAACAAAAATCGAAAATAATTCCAACAATCTGACAAAATCCGGCACTATCACACCGGTTGTAGATTTTGAGCATATCGAAAATGTCATGGTCATAACACAGCTTAAGCAGACCGGTGACACTAAGACAGCTGACGACACCGAAAGTACAGAAACAGCCGGTGACAGCCAGACTGAAAATTCAACTGAAAATAAGTAAGGAGCAGCATGAGACGTAGAATTGTTTTATTTATAATAATAACTTTATGCTTTTTATTGCAGACCACGCTGTTTAAGACTCTTTCCTTTGCCAATATCTCACCAAACCTGTTGATTATAGCCGTATCATCCTTTGGCTTTATGCGTGGCAAAAAGGAAGGACTGTGGGTAGGCTTCTTTTGCGGCCTGCTTATTGACATATTTTGCGGAAATTATATAGGACTGTATGCTTTAATATATATGTATATCGGTTTTATCAATGGATTATTCCAGAAAAGATTCTATCCTGACGATATAAAGCTTCCTATGCTTCTGATAGGAGGCAGCGATTTGTTTTACAATCTGGTAGTATACTTTTTCATGTTTTTACTGCGTGGCAGATTTAGCTTTTTGTACTATCTGAAGTCAATTATCATACCTGAATTTGTATACACAATGGTTATCAGTATACTTTTGTATCTGGTATTTCTTAAGTTAAACCAGAAGCTGGAAGCATACGAGAAAAGGAGAGCAAAGAAATTTGATTTATGATATAAAAGATTTTCTGAAGAAATTTTTCAGCTCAAGGCTTTTTGTATTGGCAGCAGTAATTATTTTCATGTTTGCCCTGCTTGCCGAAAGAGTCTTTACCCTTCAGATTATTAAAGGTGCAGATTATCAGAAAAACTTCATAATGCTGATTAAAAAGCCGCTTTCCATAGAGGCATCAAGAGGCAATATATACGATGTAAATGGTGAGCTGCTTGCTTACAATCAGCTTGCATACTCTGTAGTCATCTCAGACAATGGCAGCTATTCATCTACGAAGGAGCACAATCGTCTTTTAAACAAAGAGCTTAATGAAATTATCAATGTGATAAAAAACAATGGCGGCTCCATATACAATGATTTTCCGGTTGTTTTAAACGATGATGGTACATACAGCTTTACATTCACATCTGAAACCTCAAAAAAGAGATTTCTGTCAGATGTGTTCGGAAAGAAATATGATAAGCTCGAATACAATAAAGCACTTGGATTTGACGAGGCAAATGCCAGCGCCCAGAATATTATTGATTTTCTAAGCTCTGACCAGAATGAATGCTTTGATATAAGCAGCAAGTATGATACACAGGCCACTTATGATATTGTAGTGATGAGATATGCCATAAAACAGAACCGATTCACTAAATACAAAACCACTACTATAGCAAAGGATGTAAATGATTCGATAGTAGCATATGTCAATGAGCATTCAGATACTCTTACCGGCATATCAGTTGAAGAGGATACCATCCGCAAGTACAACTATCCTGAATATATTTCATCGCTCATAGGATACACAGGCAAGATATCTACCGACGAGTATAATGAGCTGTCAAAGGATGATGACTCATATACACAAAATGATATGGTAGGTAAGTCAGGCTTGGAGCAGTACTATGAGAGCTATCTGCGAGGCAAAAACGGTGAAAAACAGGTCTATGTAAACAATGTCGGTAAGATAAACGAGGTAATAAGTCAGGAGAATCCTGTTTCCGGAAATGATGTCTACTTAAGTATTGACATCAAGCTGCAGGAGGCCACATACAAGCTGTTAGAGCAGGAGATAGCCGGAATTGTTTACTCCAAAATAAAATCCGGTGAAATACCTATAAATGATGTTTACTTTGCACTGATCAACAACAATGTAGTTGACCTGACACACTTCAATGCATCAGATGCATCAGCAACTGAGCAGGCTATATACAATTCCTTCAGTGGTCAGCTGCAGGATGCATTATCCACTATTGACAGAGAGCTTGAAAGTGGTACCTCAGGCACTGCCTCCATGTCGGAGCAGACACTTGATTATTTTACATGTGTTATGTCAGTGCTAAACGATGATGGACTGCTGTTGAACAAACAGATAGATACCTCTGATTCCACATACACCTCATGGAAGGCTGGCACACTCTCACCGCGTGATTATCTCAAATACTGCATTTCAAAGCAGTGGATAGACATCACAAAGCTTGATGTGGACCAGAAGTATGCTGATTCAAGCGAGATTTACACAGCACTCTGCTCGTATATCAGGGATGCCATGACTGACAATAAAGACTTTGCCAAAATTATATACAAATATATGGTAAATTCCGGGGCGGTCACTGGACAGCAGCTGTGCCTTCTGCTTTTTGACCAGGGTGTACTCGATTATGACGATGCAACAGTAAGCAACATTGCCAATGGCTCCATCAGTCCATATGCATTTCTTATGGACAAAATAAACAATATAGAGATAACACCTGCACAGCTTGCCCTTGACCCATGTACAGGCTCCTGTGTCATAACTGATGTAAAGACAGGACAGCTAAAGGCTTTAGTCAGCTATCCGGGCTATGACAACAACAAGCTTGCAAACACTGTAGATGCTGATTACTACCAGTCTCTCAGAGAGGACAAGTCTAATCCGCTATGGAATTATGCAACCCAGGAGCAGACTGCACCGGGATCTACCTTCAAGATGGTATCAAGCACCGCAGGTCTTGCCGAGGGAGTCATTGATACTTCGTCAAAGATCAATTGTACCGGAATATTTACAGAAATCAGCAATCAGCCAAAATGCTGGATTTATCCCGGAGCGCATGGTATGGACAATGTATCTGAAGCTTTAAGGGATTCATGTAACGTATTCTTCTACACAACAGGTTTCAGGCTTGCGAGCAAGGACACCGGTTCATATGACGATGAAAACGGTATGAAATACATACAAAAATATGCATCTATATACGGACTGGACCAGAAATCAGGTGTTGAGATAGTAGAAAAGACGCCGTCCATTGCCACACAGTATCCTGTTATGGCAGCTATCGGACAGAGTAATAACAACTTTACAACTATTTCTCTTTCAAGATATGTGACAGCAGTTGCTTCCGGAAAGCTTTATGACTATAAGCTGATGAACAAAATTGTGGATGCAGACGGCAAAACAGTCAAGCAGTATGATTCAAAATCAACCGATATATCAGGCACACTTACTCAAAGCCAGTGGGATGCCATCCATCAGGGAATGCGTATGGTGGTCGAAGACCTGCATGATGTATTTGGCGGCTTTACAGGTGTTGAGGTGTCCGGTAAGACAGGAACAGCACAGCAGGTTGAGACAAGACCAAACCATGCACTGTTTGTAGGATATGCTCCATCAAGCAATCCTGAAATTACAATAGCTACACGTATATCATATGGATACAGCTCACACAATGCTGCAGCTGCATCCAGAAATATAATTTCATATTATTATAATCTGGAGTCACTTGACGATTTACTCGCAGTCAAGGCTGAGGGTGTAAACTCATCAGGCTCAAGTGCCAGAACAGACTAGGAGGTTTATTTTTGTGAGTGAAGCAATAGTTTTCACTTCAGGAAAAGGCGGTGTTGGAAAAACTACGGTTATTTCCAATATCGGAGTTGAACTTTCACAGTTAGATAAAAAAGTCATCATGCTCGATACAGACATGGGACTTCGCAATCTGGACCTGGTAATGGGAATAGAGGACAAGGTCAATTACAATATCCTTGACATCTTAAACCGCTCATGCCGTATCAGACAGGCAATCATACGCAATAAAAAGTATCCCAATCTATATGTAATTCCTGCAGCACCTTCCATGGATACGCTATGCAGCTATGAGGCACGCTTCAAGATACTTATAGAGGAGCTTAAAGCAAGCTTTGATTATTGTCTGATAGATTCTCCGGCGGGTATCGACAGCGGCTTTTGGTTTTCAGTCTCACCTGCAGACCGTGCGATAGTAGTTACCACACCGCATGTATCTGCCATACACGATGCAAGGCGATGCATAAGCCTGCTCGACAGCGCACATCTTGACGATATATCAGTCATTGTTAATGCATATGACAAGCATATGGTAAGAAGGCATCAGATGATATCCGATAATGATATTACAGCACTTCTTTCTACCAGGATTATCGGCACTATTCCCTATGACAAAAGTGTTATCATTTGCCAGAACAGAGGAATACCTGTCCGTGAGGCCAAAAGCAGGCTTTCTCCTGTATTTGCCCGAATATCCGGTCAGATAATCCATTCCTCTGACGATATGAGAGGTGCCGCTGTATGATGCATAAATTTTCCAAAACAGGAGAATACGCAAAGAAAAGGCTTAAAATAGCACTTGCAGAAGATAGGAGCACAATATCTGCTTCTGACAATATGGCACAGATTAAAAAAGAAATAAAAAGCGTGATACAAAGACATATGAATATAAACGATGAAGCTTACGAAGTCCGGATTATCATGCGCGACAAAAAATCAATTAATAACCTTTAACAAAATACCTTTTGACCATCATGTCATTAGTATTAGAATTAAGATTACAAAGATAACAGATAGGAAGTAACAAAATGCTCAAACAGTACAGACTAAAGAATTATCACTTTCAATTAGTAGTATACATAATAGCTTTGTCGATTATAGGCATCCTGCTGATAGGCAGTGCCAAGCACTCCGTACAAAGCAAGCAGATAATAGGCTTTGTAATGGGACTGACTATTATGATAGTGCTTTCCCTTATAGATTACACATTTCTGCTCAAATTCGTGTGGATATACTATGCCGGAATGATTGTGCTGTTGTTGCTTGTTCTATTTGCAGGTGATGATGCAAAGGGTGCACAGCGCTGGTTTGAGATCGCAGGTATCAGATTCCAACCGTCAGAGATTGCGAAAATTATACTTATTTTGTTTTTTGCTTATTTCTTTTCCAGGTTTGAGGATTGTATAAATACAGTAAGAACTCTGGTATTATCTGTAATTTTTGCCGGTATCCCTTTATTCCTTATCTTAAAGCAGCCGGACAACTCAACGACAATTCTTACTGCATTAATTTTCGCTACCCTCTTGTTTATTAGCGGATTAAGTTATAAAATAATAATGCCGGTACTTGGAGTTTCAGTACCGATAGTTTTGATAGTGATAAGCTATATATATACACATGCCGATGCACTCATCAAAAAAGGCTTTTACCCTGCTACACGTATAATGTCGTGGCTCGACCCGACAAATTACGCTGATACAGCAGCACAGCAAAGGAACTCTATCTGGGCTATAGGCTCAGGACAGTTGTTTGGCAAGGGACTTAACAACTCTGTTGTAACCTCTATGAAGAACACCAACTACATCATAGAGCCTCAAACAGATTTTATATTTGCTGTTGCCGGAGAGGAGCTTGGCTTTATTGGTACAATCAGTATAATAATTCTTTTGCTTCTTATCGTAATTGAGTGTATACTTATAGCAAGGAAGGCAAAGGACACAAGTGGAAAGCTCATATGCTGTGGCATGGGAGCACTTATAGGCTTTCAGGCCTTTATCAATTTGTGCGTAGCCACAGGTCTTATGCCCAATACCGGTATGACTCTTCCATTTGTCAGTTATGGACTTACGTCACTTGTTTCACTGTACATGGGAATGGGAATTGTCCTGAATGTTGGATTACAGCCGAAGAAATATTCATAGGGAGGTTAGCAATGAACATAGGATTAGTTGCACATGATTCAAAGAAAAAACTGATGCAGAACTTCTGCATAGCATACAGAGGTATCTTAAGCAAAAATAATTTGTACGCCACAGGCACCACAGGACGTCTGATAGAGGAGGTTGCAAACCTCTCAGTACACAAATATCTTGCAGGACACTTAGGAGGCATCCAGCAGCTTGGAGCACAGATTGAGCACAATGACATAGATCTTGTCATCTTTCTGCGTGATCCATTAAAGCCTAAGCCACACGAGCCTGAGGTAAACAGTATTTTCCGTATTTGTGATGAGCATAATATACCACTTGCCACCAATCTGGCTACAGCAGAGCTGCTCATTTTATCATTGGACAGAGGAGATCTTGACTGGCGTGAGATGTACAAGTAAACAAAGAATTAAACGACTGCTATGTCTGACATGCATAGCAGCGGTTTTTATGACCGGCTGTGGTACAAAGATTGAGAATGCATATGATACTTATTCCACAGATTATATAAATGGATATAACGGAAGTAATTATTTTGCGTCCAACCTTTGCGTCACAAATGATGTCAATTTTGGTCAGGACAATATGCAGTTTGCAAAAACCGCAGAGGGAGCCGGAGCCTTTAATATTGACACTCATCAGGTGCTGTATAGCCAGAATCTGTTTGAAAAACTCTATCCTGCAAGCACTACAAAGATTTTAACTGCATACATAATTCTTAAAAACTGTGATTTAAATGCGACAGTCACAGTAAGCCATGACGCTGCAAACCCGGGTCATTCATCATCGGTATGTGGCCTAAAGGAGGGCGATGTCATTACCGTGCAGGACTTATTGTATGGGCTCTTACTTGAGAGTGGCAATGATGCGGCAATAGCACTGGCAGAGTACTGCAGTGGTTCTGCAGAAGAATTTGCCAAGCTGATGAACAGCACTGCAAAAAGTTTTGGTGCCACAAACAGCAATTTTGTCAACCCAAGTGGTCTTCCTGATGAAAATCATTACACTACCATATATGACATGTACCTCATTTTTTCCAATGCCATATCCTTAGAGAGCTTTGTTGCAATCATCAGTTCACAGACCCATGATGCGGCATATACAAATGCCCAGGGCGCGGCTGTTTCAAAGACCTTTAAGAATACCTGCGGCTATCTGACCGGAGCATATACAGCTCCTGAAAACGTCACAGTGACAGGAGGAAAGACAGGCACTACGGGGGAGGCAGGCCATTGCCTCGTACTGCTAAGCCAGAATGCTAAAAATGAGCGCATCATAAGCATAGTTTACAAGGCAGATGGTAAAAAGGATCTTTATAGCTTCATGAATGAAATACTTAGTGGATTTGCTAATTAAATATTGAGTTTTATGGTTATTTATACTATAATAATATAAAAATACAATTATTTTTTATTAATAATCACAATATTTATCCATAGGAGGAATGAGCCATGATAGAAATTATTTGTGGAGACAAGGGCAAGGGCAAGACAAAAGAGCTGTTAGACAAGGTAAATTCATCAATTAAGGGAAATGAGGGTTCCATAGTTTTTCTTGATAAGAGCCAGAAGCACATGTATGAGCTTAATAACCAGGTTCGACTAATCAATGTTATGGACTATCCTATTGACAATTGTGATGAATTTTTAGGATTTATATGCGGAATCATATCGCAGGATCATGATCTGGAGGAGATGTATTTAGACAGCTTCCTTACAATTGCATCACTTGATGATGAGGGGGATATCACCAAGGCAATCGAAAAGCTTGATATAATCAGCGAGAAGTTTAAGGTGAAGTTCATCTTAAGTGTTTCAAGGAATATTGACAAGTTGCCTGAATGTGCCAAGGCAAAGGTTATCATTTCTTTATAAATGATTAATTATGGGGATGTGTATTTCACATCCCTTTTTTAAGGAGTAAAATTGTGTCCCAAAAGAATAAAAAAGTACTGAAATATCACACAGGCTTTAATCTGAATATCGGTTTTATAGTGTTTTTTGTAATAATAATCTATGTGATTTTTCACATATTTACGTATTTCACCTCAAACCCGGTATCTGAATACGAGGTACAACAGGGTACTATAGCGACCAACAACATATATAAGGGCATGATAATCCGCGAGGAAAGTGTAGTGTATGCTGAGGAATCAGGAAACCTCAACTACTTTGTGTCAAACGGCTCAAAGGTTGCAACAAGTGATGTTGTCTACTCTGTTGATACAGACGGCTCCATTGCAACCCAGATTACCGGTGCTCAAAATGATGCTTCCGCCATCACTGACGAGGCTGCCGGGCAGATTATCACTGACATAAACAGCTTTTCATCCGGCTACAACAGACGATACTTTTCAAAGGTTTATACCTTTAAAAACGATCTTTCTGCACAGCTGACACAGGTTCTCAGTCAAAATGCACTGACAAGCCTGGCAGATACTATCAGTACTGCTGAGGCTAACAACACCTTCTATACATATAAGCCGACAGCTCCCGGAATAGTCTATTACGGGATAGACGGCTATGAGGATGTCACTACAGACAGCTTCACTCTGGATCAGTACAACAACACTAATTATGAAGAGACTGATTTAACCGACAACAGCACCATCAATCAGCTGGATCCTGTTTATAAGCTGATTACAAGTGAGAACTGGAATATACTCATAAATGTTCCTGACAATGTTGCCAAGAGCCTGAATGACAAGTCAGTCATAAAAATCAGATTCTGCGATGATGACTATACAACCACGGTATCGTTCAGCCTTTTGAAGAAGGATGATGCTTTTTTCCTGAAGCTGAATATGAAAAACTCGCTCATCCGCTATATAAATGAGCGTTTTACCAATATAGAGCTCGTGCTTGGAACAGACACAGGGCTTAAAATACCTAATTCAGCTATAACCAAAAAGGAATTTTTCACTATTCCTAAGGATTATTTCACTGCAAGCGGCGATTCCGATGATTCGTCACTCATGATAAAGGATAAAAGCAGTGGCTCAGTTAATATAGTCAGTCCAACAATATTCAGCCAGAATGATGACTTTTATTTCGTAGATGATGAATATCTTAAGGACGGCGATATCATTGTCAAGCCTGATTCTTCGTCAACCTACAGGGTTGGAACAGATAAGGACAAGCTCACAGGTGTCTACAATATCAACAAAGGATACGCTGTGTTTAAGCAGATAAAGGTACTTGCATCAAACGATGACTACACAATTGTAGAAGCCAAAACGCCATATGGCATTTCGCTTTATGACCATATAGCCTTGGATGGCAAATCCGTGAAGGAAAACCAGACCATAACCAAATAATTATTGGTAATAAATATTATTGAAAAATATACAGAAAGGGCAGATTTTATGTTAAAAGACAACTTACATCAGGTTCAGCAAAATATAAAGGCCGCATGTGACAGAGCTCACAGAAACTATAGTGATGTCACACTAATTGCAGTCAGCAAAACCAAACCTGTTGAGATGCTCAGTGAGATATACGATGAGGGCATCCGTGAGTTCGGCGAGAATAAGGTACAGGAAATGTGTGAAAAGATGGAGGTTATGCCAAAAGATATTCACTGGCACATGATTGGGCATCTTCAGACCAACAAGGTGAAGTATATAGTTGGAAAAACATCACTTATTCACTCTGTAGATTCACTGCATCTGGCAAAGGAGATACAAAAGCAGGCCATAAAGCATGACTGCAGCTGCGACATACTGGTTGAGGTCAATATAGCAGGAGAGGAATCTAAGTTTGGCACATCACAAGATGAGGCTATCTCCTTAGTTGAAGAAATTGCTAAACTGGACCATATCCATATAAAAGGACTTATGACTATAGCACCATTTGTAGATGATCCTGAGGATAACAGACAATACTTTAGAGATATTAAGCAATTATCAGTTGACATAGCACAGAAAAACATAGATAATGTCAGTATGAATGTTCTGTCCATGGGTATGACAGGAGATTACACAGTAGCAATAGAAGAGGGCGCAACAATGGTACGTGTCGGTACCGGAATATTTGGAGAGCGCGACTACAGCAATGCTAACTGATACTTTTCATATGCTATACACAAAATAAAAATAGAAAAGGAATATAGAAATGAGTTTCATAGATAAGATTCTTGACAAAATGAGTTTGAATTCTGAGGACGATGAGGAGTTCGATAACGAGGATTATTACCTCGATGATGAGGAAGAAGAAGAGCTTCCAAGAAATCCTTTCCGTAGAAAAAAAGAGGCTGTTGAAGAGGAAACGGCCATAAAAAGCACAAGGCGTGATACAACACCAAAGGAGAAGCCTGTTAAGACTACATCCAAGATTACACCAATATCAAAATCATCCAGAAAGCAGGTAGCATCAGACATGGAAGTTTGCGTAATAAAACCAAGTTCAATTGAAGACGAAATAGAAATAACAGACACATTACTTAACGGACGTACAGTCGTCATCAACATGGAGGGACTTAATGTCGATGTGGCACAGCGCATCATAGATTTCACATCAGGCTCAGCATATGCCCTGCACGGTAATCTGCAGAAGATATCCAACTTTATCTTCATCGCCACACCACACGGAGTAGATATCTCAGGAGATATCCAGAGTCTCATGGATTCATTTGATCTCCCGGGTTCATCTTATTAAGCGGAGTCTCTGATCAGCTATGAAGAAAAATAAAACAAAAAAACAGATGTGTACAGCAGGCATCATTGCATTGATTCTTGTAGCAATTGACCAGCTTACAAAGTATCTGGCTGTTATAAACCTAAAGCAATCATCCACGGGTGTGTTTGTTCTCATTCCGGGAGTTTTCGAGTTCAGATACCTGGAAAACCAGAGTGCTGCATTTGGTGTTGATCTGCTTTCAATAATACAGAATATCTTTCATTTTACATATTGGTCTGAGAATCCATTGGCATTTTTGCGTGCCAAAATGATTTTTTTCTCAGTGATTACCATTGCAGTTGTTATACTTTTGTGTGTATGGTATCGCAAAATACCTGTCTCAAAACGTTTTAGACTGCTGAATGTTGTTGTAATACTGTTTGTTGCAGGTGCACTCGGCAATCTGATAGACCGTATTGTAAATAACTATGTGGTTGATTTCTTTTATTTTAGCCTGATTAATTTTCCGATATTCAATGTAGCTGATATATATGTCACTGTAGCGGCATTTATGTTTATCATACTCGGGCTGTTTTACTACAAGGAGGAGGATTTTTCCTTAATCTTCCCTGACAAAAAGCATGAAAATAGATAAAGAAAATAAACAAAAAAAGAGAAAGCTTCACTATGAATAGAGATACATTTGAAGTCCAGAGTGAACAGGAGGGAGAACGACTGGATAAATACTTAAGCAGCATTTATCCGGATATTTCTCGCTCCTTTTTTCAACGGATACTAAAAGAAAATCAAATACTGGTCAATGATAAGCCCCAGAAAGCAAATTACAGGCTAAAGACTGATGACATAGTAGATGTCACAATTCCTGATGCCGTACAGACACCTATTCTGCCACAGGACATTCCTCTTGACATACTCTACGAGGATGATGACGTACTGGTAGTCAACAAGCCAAAGGGCATGGTTGTACACCCATCAGCCGGGCATTACAGCGATACTCTTGTAAATGCCATAATGTACCACTGCAAGGACTCTTTAAGTGGTATAAACGGCGAAATACGGCCCGGTATAGTACATCGCATAGATATGGACACCACCGGCTCCCTTATTGTCTGCAAGAACGATGAAAGCCATATAAAGATATCAGAACAGATAAAGGACCATAGCTGCAACCGTATATACGTGGGCATTGTCTGTGGCAATGTAAAGGATGACGAGGGCACCATAGAGGGCGCCATAGGCAGAAATCCCAATGACCGCAAGAAAATGGCGATCAATGAGAAAAACGGAAAGCCGGCTGTCACACATTATAAGGTGCTTGAACGCTTTGGTGACTACACATATATGCAGTTTAAGCTTGAGACCGGCAGGACACACCAGATACGCGTGCATATGGCAAGTATTAATCATCCCTTGCTTGGAGATATGCTGTATTCCAGCTATTCCCCGACGAAAAACCGCTTCAAAGGCCTTGAAGGACAGTGCCTGCATGCAAAAACAATAGGGTTTGTGCACCCAAAAACCGGTGAATACATGGAATTTGATGCACCTTTACCAAAATACTTTGCCAATTTGCTTGAAGTGTTATATAATATAAATAACAAATAAATTGAATTATCACATAGTGATATAGTATTAATTATTTATATAAGGGGGTCTGAATTATGGGATCAAACGAAATTTACACAATAGGAAGAGAATTTGGAAGCCTCGGAAAACAGGTCGGACAAGAATTAGCTAAAAGACTTGGAATTAAATTTTATGATAAAGAGCTCTTACAGAAGGCAGCTAAGGAATCAGGACTTTGCGAGGAAATATTTGAGTCGCATGACGAAAAGCCTACAAACAGCTTTTTATATTCGCTGGTCATGGACACCTACACAGGTGGCTCTTATTCCACAGCACCATTTCTTGATATGCCTCTGAATCACAAGGTATTTTTAGCACAGTTTGATGCTATCAAAAAGATTGCGGCAAATGAATCCTGTGTTATTGTAGGCCGCTGTGCAGATTATGCTTTAGCAGACGAGCCGCATTGTCTCAATATCTTCATACGTTCCAACATGGACGACAGAATTAAAAGAATAAGTGAAAGACTCAATGTCCCGGAGAACAAGGCTAAAGACATAATTAAGAAAAAAGATAAAGAGCGCTCAAGCTATTACAATTACTACACCAGTAAAAAATGGGGAGACGCAAGAAGCTATGATTTGTGCCTGAACACAAGCCAGATATCAGTTGAGGACTCAATCGAGCTTATACTTAAATACAGGGAATGCATGAGAAATCACAATAAATAATTGCATAATAAGTAATTGTATTGTTGTATAGAAAAACTATAGATATAAAGCCATCGGAGCTGATACAAATAGAGGTTTCGGTGGCTTATTCTTGTATTATTATAAAAGGTATCATCGATGCATGCTTCGATGATACCTTTTGACCCTTTAATCATAATATTGTTGTACGTATCGAAATTGCAGGTATTATGCAAAAAATAAGCAGATGTATGTTTTTGTTGTAGTACTTTAATACTTTTATAAGGTCATTTATTCGTTAAACTTAGATTTAGCGAATAAATGTGTGCCGCAAAAAAATAGTACCGCTCCGCTTGCAGTACATACCTCGTCCTTTAATACACTGCTTCCTTTGTCAATGTCTGTTAATGACTGGAATTTTCCACATCTGTTATTTTTCAGATATTTTATATTATTATACACAAAAAGACGGTTGAAAAATTATCCGTCTTATATTATAATCGAGATAAAGAAAGAGTTGATCGGATATAAAACTTCCGATTGCCTCAGTAGATAAAAATCTTAATTAAGAAATAGCACTACTTTGGTCGGTGGGTGCTATTTTCTTTTATTGTGTCCATCTATGTATGCCAGTGCAGTAAAGATTACAAGCAACAAAGTTAATACTTCCATTGTGTTCATGATTACCACGCCTCCTCTCCATCCGGACATAAACAGCATGTCCTTCTGTACTAGGGGCAACCGAAAAATCACACCCGACTCTTTCCCTATTCGATTATGAAGGTATTATAACAGATTGTGAAGCTCATCTCAATTACAAGCTTTGAAATTTCTATAAAAAAGACGGTTGAAAAATCAGCCGTCTTTTATATTTGAAATTTATGATTTTATTATAAAATAGATAACACATCCTCCACAATCTGCTCTGCAGTCAGATGATTCTCCTTCAGTACAGCATCCACGTCATACCTGTCAAGAAATTCCTTCTTCAATCCATAATTCATCACTTTCATATTGCTTGCACCATAGAATCGTGCGATTTTTTCACCAAAGCCGCCATCTAAAATACCATCCTCTAAAGTAATAACAGTATCATGATTTTGCTTAAGCTTAGTCAAAAGCGCCTCATCCAATCCGGTGATGTAATACGGATTGATTACAGTTGCGTTGATTCCGGCTTCTTCTTTAAGAAGCTTCGCAGCCTCCTTTGCCAGTTCAAAGAAGGTTCCCAGACCGATAATCGCAATCTTTTCTCCTGTCTGAACCACCTCATATCTGTTGAGTCTGCCAAAATCCTTTGTCACCCTTGAACCATCTGAAATCATCGGTCCGCCCGGCAGCTTTATTGCAACCGGATAAGATGTCTGCTCCATACTCCAGTCGAGCATGGCCAGATACTCTTCCTTTGTTGCCGGTGCCAGATATACCAGATTTGGAATATTTGAAAGCATCGGAATATCCTGAAAGCCTAAGTGTGTAACGTCATTCATTCCATATACGGAACCCTGATATATTACCATTGTAATCGGACTGTTATTGATGCAGACATCCTGTGATACCTGGTCAAAGGTTCTCTGTACAAACGAACTGTATACACCATAAAATGGTTTACCACCATTTACTGCGATACCTGATGCCAGTGCCACTGCAGTCTCCTCTGCAATACCTACATCGACAAACTGACTGCCAGCCTCTTTTCTCTTATCTTCTGTAAATCCCATAACAGTCGGCGTACCGGAAGTAATTGCAACAACAGAAGAATCATTTTTCATCTTTTCAAGCAGATATTCACAGGTCACAGAAGAATAATCCTCTTCCACATTGTCAAATAGCGGCTTTCCTGTTTCTATATCGAATGGACCGCTGTAATGCCACTGCTCCTTGCATTTTTCTGCAGGGGCATAACCCTTGCCCTTAAGTGTGTTTATATGCACTACAACCGGTTTAGTGCTGTCCTTGACCTCTTTAAATGCCTTAATAAGAGCTGCAACATCGTTGCCCCTGTCCACATACACATAGTCAAGTCCCATAGCCTTAAACAGATTGCATTCTGTCTGACCGTCAGTCTTTCGAAGCAGAGCAAGATTCTGATAGAGACCTCCATGATTTTCAGCAATCGACATATCGTTGTCATTTACTATAATAATAAAATTGCTTTGAAGCTCAGCAGCAAAATCAAGTCCCTCAAGTGCTTCTCCTCCGCTTAATGAGCCGTCTCCGATGACAGCAATCACATTGCCGTTTTCACCCTTTAAGTTCCTTGCCTTTGCAAGACCTGCAGCCAGACTGACCGATGTTGATGTATGTCCGACTGTAAAAAAATCATGCTCGCTCTCGTTTGGATTTGTATAGCCTGACACATCATCATAGTGCTGTTCAGACAAATACGCTTCCTTACGCCCCGTAAGCATCTTATGAGGATAACTCTGGTGCGATACATCATAAACAATTTTATCCTTAGGTGATTCAAATACATAATGTAAAGCGATTGTCGCCTCTACCATTCCAAAATTCGGTCCAAAATGTCCGCCATGCTTACTTGCTCTTACCAAAAGGGCATCTCTTATCTCCTGCGCCAGCACCGGCAGTTCATCTATCTTAATTTTCTTTACATCTTCTGGTCCGTTAATTTTCTCAAGATACATATTATATTTTGTCCTCCTATTTGTCCCAGGTCAATTCACCTGTCTTTATCGCATTCTCGTATTTAGAAATTTTATACTGTAAGCGTTCCATCGTGTTTTCAATCTGTTTTTTCTGCTCATCAAGCTGCTCGTATTGCTCCTTGAGAAGCTGACACCTTGCTTCAAATGTGGCATCTCCCATCTGAAAAAGCCTGATATATTCTATAAGCGCCTCCTTTTTGATTGTTACAATGAAACTATATCACTTGGAGTCCACTCCAAGTCAAGAGCTTTTCATCTGTTTTGTATACATTAAAAAATTATCGTGTTATAATCTCAATAATAAAATTTAAAAAGATTTACACTTGGAGGAAAAATATGAACTATACAGAATGTATCGAAAATGCCAGACCACGTCTTGGAAAATACTGCAAGGCCTGTCCTGAATGCAACGGCCTCGCATGCAAAAACCAGATGCCCGGTCCCGGCTCAAAGGGCATCGGAGACACAGCCATACGCAACTACGACAAATGGAAACAAATCCGTGTAAACATGGATACTATTGCCGAAAATAAGCCCGTAGACACCTCTCTCTCACTCTTCGGCCGTACTTTTAAATATCCGGTATTTGCAGGTCCTGTAGGTGCAGTACAGCTGCACTACGGAGACTGTCTGGATGATGTGACATACAACGATATCCTCGTGTCAGCCTGTGCAAAGAACGGTATCGCAGCTTTCACAGGCGACGGAACTGACCCCAATGTCATGGTTGCAGCCACCAAAGCTATCAAAAATGCAGATGGTGCCGGAATACCTACCGTAAAGCCATGGAACATTGAGACCATACGTGAAAAAATGGAGCTGGTACATGAATCAGGCGCATTTGCAGTAGCTATGGATGTCGATGCAGCCGGTCTTCCATTCCTCAAAAATCTTGATCCGCCAGCCGGAAGCAAAACAGTTTCAGAGCTTTGCGATATCATACAGATGGCCGGAACCCCATTTATTGTAAAGGGAATTATGACCGTAAAGGGTGCGCTTAAAGCAAAAGAGGCAGGCGCAAGCGCTATTATTGTATCAAATCACGGTGGACGTGTGCTGGATCAGTGTCCTGCCACTGCTGAGGTGCTTGAAAGCATCGTAAAGGCTCTTGAAGGCTCAGGCATTAAGATTCTTGTAGATGGTGGCATCAGAAGCGGCACAGACGTCTTTAAAGCCCTTGCACTGGGTGCAGACGGAGTTCTTATCACAAGACCGTTTGTAACGGCTGTATACGGCGGTAAGGCCGATGGTGTACGTGCATACATAGACAAAATCGGTACAGAGCTTGAAGACACCATGAAGATGTGTGGTGTATCATCACTTGATGAAATCACAAGGGACTGTGTGATGACCTTCTAGTTTAAAAACAAGCTTCATGACTTTTCGTTTTTATATAAATTCTTCAAATAAAAGCACCATAACCGGCATCGTCACTACAGCACAAAGTGTTGTCACTACATTTATTGCGCTGGCATACCTTGAATCATTGCCATACACCTGACACATCTGTGTAACAGTCGATGCCGAAGGCGTAATAATCGCCAAGAAAACAATAAGCATAATCTTTGGCGCATCTGCAGAAAGATATGCCATATGGCTGATTTTAATAAGAATAAGCGATATCAACGGAACCAGAAGCATCCTGAGAAAGGTAACAAATATGGAAAAGCCTGCCCATAGCAGAAATGATAAACAGCAAAACTAACCGCAAAATCACCGATGCCACAAATGCAATCAAAAGACCTCTCACTGTTTTTGAAGTGTAATCCACCTGAAAGGCATTGATAATAACACACGGTATAATCAGATACAGCACAATCTTTGATAAAACCTTGCTGTCCTCATCCTTCACAATACCTGCTTTCACGATAATAAAACCCATTAAAATTATGATAAAAAGCTCTATTATCTGTTCCATTAAAAGTATACTGATATGCATAAAAATCATCTCCTGCTCTAAATATCTATGTCTTAAAAGGCATGCATATCTAATTCATAATTTATAAATCTATAATCTCGTAGTCCACTTTGAACAATCCCACACATCCGTCGCAAGCCCATCATAGAAATCCGGCTCGTGGCATACCATCAGTATGCTGCCCTTATATTCCTTTAAGGCACGCTTCAGCTCATCCTTAGCATCCACATCCAGATGGTTGGTAGGCTCATCCAGAAGCAGAATATTTGTCTCTCTGTTTATCAGCTTGCACAGGCGTACCTTTGCCTGTTCACCACCGCTTAACACACGCACCTGGCTTTCAATATGCTTTGTGGTCAGACCACACTTGGCAAGCGCGCTTCGCACCTCGTACTGCGAAAATGCAGGAAACTCGTTCCATATCTCCTCAATACATGTGGTTGTAACCGACTGATCCATCTCCTGCTCAAAGTACCCTATCTCCAGATAATCTCCAAGTGTAACACTTCCTGAAAGCGGCTTTATCAGCCCAAGAATACTCTTAAGCAATGTCGTCTTTCCGATGCCGTTTGCACCGGTAAGAACAATCTTTTGTCCCCTCTCCATCTCAAGGTCGAGAGCAGATGAAAGCGGATCATCATAGCCAATGACCAGTCCATTTGTCTGGAAAATATACCGACCCGGAGTACGCGCTGTCTTAAAGTTAAACTCCGGCTTTGGCTTTTCAGCAGCAAGCTCAATAACATCCATCTTGTCAAGCTTCTTCTGACGTGACATCGCCATATTCCTTGTAGCGACACGCGCCTTATTTCTCGCCACAAAATCCTTCAGCTCTTTAATCTCCTGCTGCTGTTTGTTGTACGCAGCCTCAAGCTGGGCTTTCTTCATCTCATAGACTTCCATAAATTTGTCATAATCCCCGACATACCTGTCGAGCTTCTTGTTGTCCATGTGATAGATGAGATTTACCACGCTGTTCAGAAACGGTATATCGTGAGAAATAAGAATAAACGCATTCTCATAATCGTTCAGATATCGCTTAAGCCACTCAATATGCTCTACGTCCAGATAGTTTGTAGGCTCATCCAAAAGCAGAATATCCGGCTTCTCCAAGAGGAGCTTTCCCATCAGCACTTTGGTTCTCTGACCACCGCTTAAATCGGTAACGTCTTTATCAAGCCCCAGGTCTAAAAGTCCAAGAGCCCTTGCAACCTCCTCAACCTTTGCATCAATCATATAGAAATCATGCATGGTAAGCATGTCCTGAATCGTGCCGGCTTCCTCCATCAGCTTATTCATCTCGTCCTCGTCCACATCGCCAAGACGCGCATATATGTCGTTCATCTCATTTTCCATATCATAAAGGAAATCAAATGCAGATGAAAGAACTGAGCCGATAGTCATACCCTTTTCAAGCGCTGTGTGCTGGTCTAGATAACCCACACGCACCTTCTTTGCCCACTCTATTTTGCCCTCATCAGGCATAAGCCTGCCTGTGATAATATTCATAAAAGTCGATTTTCCCTCACCGTTTGCACCGACAAGCCCTATGTGCTCTCCCTTCAACAGTCTGAAGGAAACATCCTCAAAAATAGCACGGTCGCCAAAACCATGGCTTAGGTGCTCTACGTTTAAAATACTCATGTATACCTCTCTTCAAGATTTTATTTCCCCAATATGGCATTTTCTTCAAGATTTTATTTTCCCAATATGGCACTTTCTTCAAGATTTAGTCAGCAAGCTCATATTGTTTTGCCAGTCTGTTAAGCTCATCATGAACCTCTTTCACCAGATTCTCCGGGCCAATTATCTTAAAATTATCCCCCATTGCCATAATCCAATGAATAAAAAGCTTGTTATCAGCTACCTTCACAAAAACACGCGAATGAGCTTCATCCTTCTTTAAGATTGTCACATCAGTTCCAAACCTGTCAATCAGGACACCTATAGCGCTGTTTTTGCACAGTATCTCAGCCTTAATCTCTTCTCCATTGTACATACCAAACTTCGATTTGCCATAAGAAGCAATATCGAGTTTTTTAAGCTTCTCCCTGCCCTCACGGACTTTATTTTCAATCAGGATATTCTTCATCTTGTCTACACGGTAATGACGAATATCCTTTACCTGTGTATCATGGTCATATCCAATCAGATAGTAATTGCCATCATTCCACAGTAATCCCCATGGACTGACATGATATCTGGCGCCGTCATGCTTCACCTCAAGCTCTTTTTTCGTATTCCACCGGCAATATTGAAAAGAAAGGCTTGAATTATTTGCAATTGCATTGTGTATGGCATCGACATTTTTCATGATGTCGCTATTCATGGTTTTCACTCTTCCGGCAACATATACCTGGCGCTGCAGAGTGGCAGCCTCCTGTCTGCTTGTAAGACTCTCCAGCTTCTTAATAAGCTCATTGGATTTCTCCTCAGTGATGAACTTGGCAGCCGCGACAGAATCCACTAAAAGCTTAAGCTCCGCCAGCTCAAATGCCCTGCCAATCACCTTATAATGGACAGTCCTGCCATACTGCGTCTTTTGGGTTTTGATACCAAAATCATTCAGCTGTGCTATATCATCATACAGACTTTTTCTCGCTGCCGTGACATCGTATGCATGCAGCTTGTTTAAAATCTCATCAAGCGTAATATCATGGTTAGCATCAGTATTATTCAAAAGAATTTTGGCCAGATACAAAAGCTTTAGCTTTTGATTGCTCCTAGGTTCCTTAGATTGCTTCCCGGCAGTCAGCTCATTGTTTTCCGTTTCACTCATATACACTTATCTCCCCATCAATTTGTATTGTAACTATTCAGAAACACACGCACATTCGCAAAACCGCACAATACTCGTCACTTGATTATTGCAGCAAGTTTTTCGCCACACATCACACCGAGTATACATCCTAAACAGCTCAACAACACATATCCGCACCCAAGCAGGCAGTGATTATGGTCAAACAGATTATAGGATTCCAGCGAAAATGTAGAAAACTACGTTGGTGATTAAAGTCAAAAAAGGAAATTCAGTTTTTAAGGGTATAAGACTGATGGCATATCTGGCCATTGCACCTACGGCGCCGCCCAATGCCACAAATAAAAAATTCATGGTGGTTATCTCCTATATGTAAAATACGCGATTCTCTTTTCTCGGAATCACGTCAGGATAATCTCCATCGACATATCCAAGAGCACAATGTCCGATTCCCTCATACTCATCCTCAATACCGAGTGATTTGAGAAGCTCCTTGCCCCAGTCAGACTCAAATTCTTCCTTCGCGCGGTGAATCCAGCAGCTTCCAATACCCAGATCATGTGCTGCAAGCATTAGATTTCCCATCACAAGACTGCCATCATAGACATGTGTAGGCCAGTCCTTCTTTCCAAGAACGATAAGAATAACCGGCGCACCGTAAAATGGATCAGTATTACTTCCCATTATGTCGGCATTTCTCTTAGCGATTTCATCCCTTATTTCCTTGTTTGTCACCTGAATAATAATGGTGTTCTGTGCACCTCTGCCGTTTGCCGCAAAGGTTCCGGCCTCAATTATCCGGTCAAGGATGTCTTGCGGAATCATGTCCGGTTTGAATTTGCGAATACTTCTTCTGGTTTTCATTTCTTCTAATACTTTGCTCATGATTTTGTCCTCCATGTAATTCAAATGATATTTACAATAAGTCTTTTAGCTTTGCCATCTCATCCTCAGACAACGTAACACCCTTTCCCATCTTCTCGTGTTCCGGTGCCCAGTCTCTGATATCATACTTTGGTTCTCCACCATTCCATGAAATTCTGTTGAGTTCCTTTGTCCATCCTTTGGCACTTTCTGAGAGTGTGCCTATGTGTTCTACTATTTCATATTTAAAATCTGCCATACTATAAATCCTTTCTGTTAGAATTGGAAATATTATATTTGTTCATCTTTAGTTTATTAGATGAAATTTCCACTCAGTGAGTGGAAAATTTTTTATTTCGCAATCTCATATAATAATAAAAATATACTGCTTCCAGATTGTCGACACAGTGTGTCGATAATCTAATAACTGTGAAAACTTGACTTCGTATTCTTATATATTACTTTAATGAATCAAAATCGTCTAGTTTAATTTTTAATAAAACTAAACTTTGAAATAATATTGCTTGTTGTCTTGATTTTATATAGCGTCACGTAAATTATTCAGTTACTAAAATATAGTTTTATGTACATTAAAATAAAAAAAGTTTTACAGTCACGTAAATTATTCAGTTACTAAAATACAAGACCAACGCTCCTGAGAGCTACATGTGTTTTACAGTCACGTAAATTATTCAGTTACTAAAATGTGTGCTGCGAGCTAGCAAGCTTGAGCTCGGTTTTACAGTCACGTAAATTATTCAGTTACTAAAATTGTTAGCTGCATCAATAGTGAACTTGTCTTGTTTTACAGTCACGTAAATTATTCAGTTACTAAAATATGCGTGAAAATGCGGTACCGAACATTCTGGTTTTACAGTCACGTAAATTATTCAGTTACTAAAATTTGTTGCATATTCCTTCAGTTTCACGTCTTGTTTTACAGTCACGTAAATTATTCAGTTACTAAAATTGCATTGATAATGGCCTTGTTTATGATGATGTTTTACAGTCACGTAAATTATTCAGTTACTAAAATGGTTGGCATAATTGGGATTGCAACCGGATTTGTTTTACAGTCACGTAAATTATTCAGTTACTAAAATAGATAGGTTGACGAGTGAGTCATTACATCCGTTTTACAGTCACGTAAATTATTCAGTTACTAAAATCTTCCGTGAAGACCAAGTTCTTGTAAAGCTGTTTTACAGTCACGTAAATTATTCAGTTACTAAAATCGTGTCTACGCTCTTGCCACTTCCGGCAGTGTTTTACAGTCACGTAAATTATTCAGTTACTAAAATGCATCGACTATTCTGAATTTCATTGTTTATGTTTTACAGTCACGTAAATTATTCAGTTACTAAAATAAGAGGCGTATAACTTTAATCAATATGAATGTTTTACAGTCACGTAAATTATTCAGTTACTAAAATTCCGCCTTTCAGTCCTGTATTTAAGTGAGCGTTTTACAGTCACGTAAATTATTCAGTTACTAAAATCACGTATCCCGGGCACATACGGAGAAAACGGTTTTACAGTCACGTAAATTATTCAGTTACTAAAATCCAAATCCACCCACAAAAGCACCGAAGCTCGTTTTACAGTCACGTAAATTATTCAGTTACTAAAATTAATGATTTCATTAGAATTATTTGCTACGGTTTTACAGTCACGTAAATTATTCAGTTACTAAAATATCATCTTCTACCCCCCTAATAAACTTGACAGTTTTACAGTCACGTAAATTATTCAGTTACTAAAATAGTAACCAGCTTAGAGGATATAAAGGCTCTGTTTTACAGTCACGTAAATTATTCAGTTACTAAAATCTATCGCTCATTAGCCAACACCGCCTTTACGTTTTACAGTCACGTAAATTATTCAGTTACTAAAATTCTCTAACAGTTCCACTGTCTATCAGTTCGGTTTTACAGTCACGTAAATTATTCAGTTACTAAAATTGCTTATTTCGTCACTTTTTCCACGATTTGTTTTACAGTCACGTAAATTATTCAGTTACTAAAATATGGTGAAGCCCAGCCATAGCGTCTATTTAGTTTTACAGTCACGTAAATTATTCAGTTACTAAAATCGCTAAGGCACAAGGTAAAGTATGTTATTGTTTTACAGTCACGTAAATTATTCAGTTACTAAAATCTATGTGTTTCCATATATGCTTTTTGCCTGTTTTACAGTCACGTAAATTATTCAGTTACTAAAATAAGCTGATACTCAATCTGTCCTGGATATGCGTTTTACAGTCACGTAAATTATTCAGTTACTAAAATTAATCTGCTTTTGCAATCAGAAACATTTTTGTTTTACAGTCACGTAAATTATTCAGTTACTAAAATACGCTGACACGGACAGCATACACTGTTGTGTTTTACAGTCACGTAAATTATTCAGTTACTAAAATTGTAAATCGCAAAGCCGAAGCCCCACGATAGTTTTACAGTCACGTAAATTATTCAGTTACTAAAATACAAGGCTTATGAGACTAAGACGGTCAATCGTTTTACAGTCACGTAAATTATTCAGTTACTAAAATTGATAAGTACCATTCTAATAATCCTTTGGGTTTTACAGTCACGTAAATTATTCAGTTACTAAAATCTTGCTGTTGTAATGCTCTTGTTAGTCCTGGTTTTACAGTCACGTAAATTATTCAGTTACTAAAATTGGGCGATGATCTGATTGATGTATGTGATCGTTTTACAGTCACGTAAATTATTCAGTTACTAAAATTGTAGATAATTGGAGAAAGCCGTCCGGCGGGTTTTACAGTCACGTAAATTATTCAGTTACTAAAATAGAATATCTTCCTTTGATAGATTTGTTCTTGTTTTACAGTCACGTAAATTATTCAGTTACTAAAATTTGTTAGGGGGCGCAACTATGAGAGATTTGTTTTACAGTCACGTAAATTATTCAGTTACTAAAATTGGACAGACTATGGATGGAAGTACACCATGTTTTACAGTCACGTAAATTATTCAGTTACTAAAATAGAATTACTTTAAGAAGGAATTTTTTCATGGTTTTACAGTCACGTAAATTATTCAGTTACTAAAATCACCTTTCTTTCCGGCTGGCTGCTATGCAAGTTTTACAGTCACGTAAATTATTCAGTTACTAAAATTTAGGCTTGGCGTGTCAAGGCTAAAATGCGTTTTACAGTCACGTAAATTATTCAGTTACTAAAATAGCATTGTTGTTTTTGCATACTCCGCAATTGTTTTACAGTCACGTAAATTATTCAGTTACTAAAATGTACTTCCTGTTTTAGCTTGTCTATTTCATGTTTTACAGTCACGTAAATTATTCAGTTACTAAAATCCATTCGTGGTATTTTCTCCATTGTTGCTCGTTTTACAGTCACGTAAATTATTCAGTTACTAAAATAGTGTCACAAAAATAGCTATAAGTGCTGCAGTTTTACAGTCACGTAAATTATTCAGTTACTAAAATATCAAATCTAATCATCACAAGACGTCTCTTGTTCAAATTAACCTAATATTCTAATTTCTACAACATTTATTTTAGCACATATTATGCCTTTAAAAAAGCCATTTCAGGCATTTTTTCATCTGGTATTTTATCATCCAGCAGCAAAGTTTTGTTAATCAACTTACATACTACATTTTCTTCTACAGTATTCAAAAAATTTGACTGCCCAATATTTTGTATTATATTGCATATAATTTTCTTAACATGTTCATTTGAAAATTCTTTTTCATAAGGATAATTTTCTTTTAGGAATAGATATAATCTGTTATATTCAGGCATTTGAAAATACACATCACCAAAAACAGATATACCCTCAAGAAAATCTATATCACAACAAACATACTTATTCAAGCTAGATGAGAATATAAAATATAAATCATATTTTTTTGATATTGTATCTGCTGCATGAATGATTTCAACATATTCTTTCAGGCTTACTAAATGATCTAAATTTTCAAAAAGAATCAATGTCTTTTTAGGATTGTTTTTCAAAACATTATCTACAATATTCAATAATATTAATATAAGCTCAGCATTGGACTTATCAGATAATTCAGTATCATCAATACCTGACACTTCAGATTTCTGGACCATATCCCAAACATCAGCCATAGAATATGACAATTCTATATCACCAACTTTATTGACTTGATCATTAATAATCTGAAACATTATTTCTATTTCTTCACTCAAATTACGCAGATGCAGCTGCCAGTCAAAATCCTGTATAACATTTTTGACATATTCCATGAGAAGACTCTGCTTTGTCATTTTAATCATTTGAATAATATCTGTTTTATTACTGATGGAAAGAACACTAAAGAACTTTCTGCCTACCTGATTATTGTCTATAAATACATTATCTCTCCACTTGTTTTTTGATTCAGAATATTTAAATGTTCCAAAGTATCTTCTTAACGATTCAAAAATATAGTTTTTCTTACGAACATTTTGACCGCACAATTGCGTAACAGGACATAATTCAAAACAAAATCTTTTTTCAAATTCTGTAATTTCCACATTCATATAATAATCAGCCTTTCTGTACCTATTGCTGTTTCAGAAGTTTGTCTGCTGCCAACCAGTAGTTTCATATCATCATATTGCTTCTCTGTAACACAAAGAAGACGCACATTCCCTTCCAGTGGCAGATTTTTTTTAATCCTATTTTCTATTCTGTTGGCAAATTCCCTGCTGGGACAGACTCTTACATATATAGAATACTGAATCATAACAAACCCTTCCTGAATAAGTTCTTTTCTGAATATTCTATAATTTCTTCTTTGTTCTTCTGTTTCAACAGGCAAATCAAACATACAAAACATTCTCATTATATTATATTTATCCATACTCCTCTCCAATCAAATTATATACATCCGGAAATACAATATTATCTGTACGCTTCATAATAAGCGATGCATATTGCTCAATATAATTTTCAATCATATTACACATGTACATCTTTTTTTCACGATACATAATCTTCATATTCAGTATACTTACCAGTTTTCTCCTATGCTCCGGTGTAAAATACTTATCGTTTTTCATAGAATTATAGGCAACAATATCGACAATAGGTCTAAGTGGCTCCATAAGATCATCTACAAGATTAAATCTATTGTATTCACTTTTATGATGAATTCCGATCTGTGTATTAAGCCCGTAGCCCACACACGCTCTGGCAATATATCCTCTAATGACAGCATATCCGTAATCCAATCCGCTATTTAACAGAATATCTTCGTTTCCTCTTGAAAAAGAGGTTCCCATTAAAAGATTAAAATATACCTTAGCCGCATGTGCCTCTCTATTAGATTTGTCACCAATTAAAATATTCTTTGAAAACTCTATTATTTTCTCTGGTCCATCAGAATCCCTGGTCATAATCTGATATGCTTTTGCCTGATTTTCGATTTTTATCTTAACAATTTGCTGCCATAGCTTTCCATAATAATCCTGCTCTTTATCAATCTGAAACCCTATCACCTTTGAAGCTCTGCTATGATTATCATATGCACTATAAAAACCTGTCGGAAGATGCTGTTGATTATAAAGCATCAATCCAATTCCCTGCTCAGCTAACTGACACATCAATCTGGTAGATAAATTTGAGGCAAGGTTATCCAGAACTATCATTGATATATCATCAAGCGGGATCCATATATCCTCACCACATTTTGTAATAATCAGGTTGTTCAGCTTAACCTTTATAGTCACTTCATTTTCTATAAGTATTACTCTAAATGCCATTTAACCCTCCAACACACAAAAAAAGGAGCACCCGTCGGTGCTCCTGATTTCGGCATAAAGCCTTGTTTTAGTAGATCTGAAAAATTTACGTGACTATAAAATTTTCTCTACATTTACACTTTATCACCAAGAGCACGTTATGTCAATAAATATTAACAAAAACTTGTAAATTTTTCTTCTGAACAGGAATATTTATTTCCTAAAATATCATATCTGTATTTTTTAATAAATTTTGTCTTTCCAAGTCCAACTAAATTTTGCTTTTCAAATTTAGCCTTATCAATTGGTTTAGTCTCTATATAGTTTCTTTGCTTTGGCATAGTTCGAGAAACCAGTCTCTCTGTATAAATCTTACCATCCTTCTCATACTCAATGATATCATTTTTATAGAAAGACAGCTTAAATTTAAATCCAAGATTTTCTAAATCAGCTCTCGATTGTCCCGGCTGTATCATCTTTTCATTAACTAATATTCTAGCATATGCCTCTTCGTCAATTACATTCCTGCCTTTTTCAAACTTAATGTCTGACTGCTTCACACCTACAAGATAGTACGAATGATTTTCTTCTTTATAGTAGACATCCATCCTATAAGGGACAAGGCTCTCTAATATTACCTTTTTGCTACCCTTTTCAAATCCGTATTTATGAGATATATCTATACAGGCACCGACTTCACCATCTTTATATTTAAGCTTATCAATTCTAGGTCCATTGTGTTTTTTTGAATACTTTCTGATAATATCTCCGGTCTCTTTCTCATACTGCACAAATGGATTTGCGGCATCACTGTAGTCCTCATATATCTTGCAAAGATCATCAAATGTTCTTCTATCATTCAGATACACTAACAGACGTTCTCTGTCACTATCCTTTTTGCTAAATGCAAGCTTGGCAAAAACCTTTATTCCTTCTTTTGTCCTTATGTCAAGCTTATTTATCTTGTATTGCTTACCATCATATTCTCTTGTGCCGCGAATAGTCTGATTACAAAGACCACGGTTTGATTTGCGCATAACATAGTGCCAGTATTTTACATTTTTCTCTGCTTTTACAACCTCATTCCTGATATTTGCCCATTTTTTTCCATATAGATAATCTGCATAAACCTCGTCCGACATGTTTTCATCCCACATGTCCTTTCTAAGAATTTCACCGGTTTCAAAATCAATAAATTCACCCTGTAATTTATGATAAGCCTCATATCCAAGCTCTGAATAACCAATAAGCATCGCATCAACCGCATGATGTGAATAGCTTTCATCACGATTTTTGTCAAGCTTCAAATTACATCTCATTTGATGTGTATAGCTTCCTTTAATTACTTTAACTTTTGTATCTGCTTCATTAGCCATAAAAAAGTTTTGAATTGTGTTTAATACAAGTCTGGATGCATAGCTCGTATCATTGATATTTCTATTTATGAAACCTTTGAGTACATCCATTTTTGTTATATCCTCACTATATAGTAAGTTTTGAATTTTCTTTCTTGAAATTGCATATTCCTTTTTCTTTGATAAATTCATGACTGTTGCCTTATATTGCTCAAAGCTCCATTCGCTATGTGAATGAGTAAGATAATAATATGGTGTCTGATTACCTTTCTTTTGATTTTCAGAACGATAAACTAAAACCTTATTACTTCTGGCATCATCAAACGATATTGATCTCGGAATTATATGGTCAATCTCAAATAACTGAGGATTATTGATTATATCATTTGGATCAATTGTCTTGCCTGAATACAGACATATTCCATCCTGTTCATTCCAAAGCTTTAATTTTAAAGAAAGCTGTTTTTGAGACGAAAAATCGGATGGTGAAAGCTTAATACCATATGTAACAGCAAGCTTTTTCTCAATATATTCCATTTCTTTTTCATTTAATTTCTGGCTGTCATTGATTCTCTTCTTCTGCTCCTCTGAATTTCTATCTCTCGGCATCTCAATAACTATTGTGTCTAGAGCCTTGTATTTCTTTAATACTGCATTAAGGATTTTAAACGATATTCGAACTGACCTGCGTACAACCGGATTAAATATATCTTCACTAACCACATCGACCGGAATATATTTTAATCCCGCAAATTCTTCCTGTGTGCCTTTTGTAACACCCATTTCTGTTAAAAGTGTCATCTGCTCCTTTGGCTGTGCATACATCTCTGGAATAAGCTCATTCATTATCTTTAATGAAAATGATTGCCATTTATTAAATAATGCACCATTAGTTTTTCTCATATTAATGAGACATTGTTTAACATCATCTGATAAATCAATCCATGACTTCTGAAAAGCCTCCATCATAGCTTCTTTATCTGTATTTATTGTCATTATATAACCAATTTCGTCAAGCTCTTCTCTTGAATAATTTGAAATATCAATTCCGATTTCAAGGAGAGCCTTACGCATTTTATTATATACCTCGAATTTGTGAAATATCTCTTTGCCGGATTTATCTATCCTTGCGCCAGCGAAATCATCTATGTTTTCTCCCATACAATCAGAAATAATCTTACGCATATTAATGGTATTGCTGCTCTTTATACGCTCAACAATTTCATGCTTTTCATTTTCCTCCAATTTACGTCCATTAATAGTCAGATTATTTAAATCATTTAACACATTGTATTCCTGAGCTGTATATGATGCGGCAGCGGCACGAAGCTCATCCGGATAGACACTACATTTACCAATTAATTTTTCAAAAATATTATCTTCTGTAATATAATTTCCATTGGCATCTAATTTTGTTGTAAATCTGCCATAATCTGTCCTTGACTTTTCATTTCCAGGACCTTCATAATACTTTCTCTTTCTGTTAAATATAAGCATATATCCATCGCAGAATTCGTCTGTAAGCTCAGGATGATATTTCTTTTGGATTTCAAAAACTCTTTGAATTTCCTTTCTATATGCACCAATAGTAAATACATTACTGAGATCAAGAACTTCGCCATTTTCGTTAATAATTTGTGATTGTCCTCTGTATTTGCCAATTGTATTTAACCGTTCCTGCTGTATTTCACACGGATAATGAGTTTCAAGTTCCTTGGCATTGAGCTTTAAGCCATTAGCATAAGCACTGCTGCCAGATACTGTATCATCTAAGGCATCCTCCAAATAAGAAATACCCCTATGCTTTAAATAACTATACAGAATCAGATACAATTCATCTAATGTAATCTCTTCTGTAATTGCACGTACCTTCAATCCAACAATTTCAGTTGACTTAAACTGCGGGATTGACAAATTATTGTTCTCCCATAATTTAATAAAGTCATTAATTCTGGTTTTAAGACGCCTGTTATTTCTTTTCGCCCCACGCATATCACGTCTGAGCTGATTATCTGCAGCAGATGCTTCAGGAAATATATTTGATCCCGCTTCTATAACTGTTTCGCTTTCCTTATCCAATATTGCCCATCCAACTGATGCGATTCCAATGTCTAATGCCAAGATGTACTTCATAAATAACTTCTCCTTTTCTGTATAATTCACGCAATAAAAAAATGATATGTTACATTTAACATAATACTAAAGCAAAATTTGATACCTTATTCCTATAATATCACATTTTTCAGAATTTGTATCATTATAACCTTAATTTTATGACTTTTGCTTCTTTCTTATGATGGCTTATGATGGCTCTAGCTTATCACATTACGAGTCCCAAAGTCTGCCCTCGTAACTCGAATTTTTGTTCGAAGATTACTGTTCAGTCCCTAGCCAGAAGCCCTCTCTCGTAACCATATTTTATTTATAAAAACATCTATAATCCTTAAACAAAAAATCGCTCAAACTCACGGTCTAAGCGATTTTTCTATTCGGGAATTGGTTTAGTTCCCCATCTTTATATAAGCTCTACTCAAGCTTGAATTTGCCGACTTCCGTTGCCAGATCCTCTGCGATGCCATTGTTGTCGGAAGCCTCGCTTTGGATATCATTGACGTTACCGGTAAGCTGTACGGAAGACTCGGAAACTCCCGCAATGCCCTTGGCACTCTCTTCCACGGCAATGTTGACTGCAGAGATGGATTCACGGATGCCATCCATCGTGCTGCGAAGTTCTTCCGCAGTCTGCGCGAACTGCTCCATCATTGCACGCATTGCATTCGCATCGGTCGCATAATTTTCACTCGTTGCAACAAGACCTCCGAAGCCTTCCTCTGTGGAATTGCGGACAAATTCGATCATCTGCTGCGATCCCTCTGCCAGTTCATCCACTGCCTGAATGACCTCTGCACTCACCTGGCGGATTTTTGCTGCGGCATCCGCAGAGTTACCTGCCAGCTTTCCAATCTCATCCGCAACCACCGCAAAGCCGCGTCCTGCTTCCCCTGCGCGTGCCGCTTCAATACTTGCATTCAGCGCAAGAAGATTGGTCTGTTCTGTAATCTCGATAATGTTGGAAGTAAGAATCTCGATCTGTTCCACCGATTTGGACTTTGCAATCTTCTCATTTAAAGAAGCCGCCATCTTCTCGGTCTCAATGTTTGCTTTCTTCTGCCCCTCCTCTGCTGCATCATTCGCCCCGGAAGCACGGCTCTCCATCTCCTGAGAAGAGACTTTTCCGGCATCCGCATTGCCTGCAATACGCTCTACCGATGAATAGATTTCGTCAATTGCCTCCGTGATCTGATTGAGTGAAGAAGTCGTTTCCTCCATCGCCGCACTCATCTCCTGCATCGTTGCCGACACATCGGTAATGCTTTCATCCGCAGAGCTCAGATGATCCACCATTTTGCGGGAAGAAGACATAAGCCGCATGGATCCGGACGAAATTCCGATCATAATCTTGCGGATATACGCTAACAACTCATTCACATTGCCCGCAATCAGTTCCAGCTCATCCCCGCTTCTGACATCCAGTTTCTGTGTCAGGTCACCCTCATTATGTACCAGATCATAAATCTTCGCATTTACCTGCATCAGTCCCTTTGTAATCCTGCTAACGATAATCGTCAGAATCAGGATTGCCAGAATCAGACAGATGCCTCCGATCTGTAACGTCTGGACAACTGCCTTCTGTAATTCTGCTGTAATCGATGACGCATCATAATCGCATCCAAGTATTGCAACAACCTTGCCTGCATTGTCCTCAATAGGCTTGTATACCGTAATCAGATCTCCGTCTTCTGTATGGTCGATGTAATCCTGAATGTATTCCTTTCCACCGAACACCGGCTCCAGTTCCGCGTATGAATCCGCAAATTCATCACCGACTTTTGCCGCATCCTCGTCCGAATCCACACCATAATACACTTTCTTTCCGTCCGTATACAATGTGTATAAAAAAGCAATTCCGCATGCTTTTTGCTTTTTTCTGAGATCTCCTTGCAGATTCTGATAGACCTGCGTACCTTCCGATCCTACCGTCACTTTGTATACCAGCTTGGCATCCAGCGAATCCGCAACGATCGTTGCCGCCATGTCTGCTTCCTCAACGCCCATCCTCACCATGCTTTTCTCAAAACGCGTGTAGGAATTGTATCCCATCAAACCACAGACGAGTACAACGATTATGATTGACGGAATCAGGATCTTCGCGCGGATTGTGAGTCTCCTTGTACGAATTTTGCCTTTGTTCATTTCAACGCTTCTCCTTATGTCTACATTGTATGGCACAAGTATAACACATTATCGAACGATGGGCAACGGGCATGTTCGTCAATTATTATCGAATAGGAATCGTGACGGAATCCTTTGCCTTTTTCCATACGATCACTGAATAGTAACTGTTCGAAGCTTTGTTTTTTCACAGATTTGTAGTATAATACCTACCATGAAATTACAAAAATTATACAGCAAGGTCCGTCAGGCCCTTGACGACTACAATATGATAACTGAAAATGACAAAATCGCCATAGGTGTCTCAGGCGGAAAGGATTCTCTTACGCTACTCTATGCGCTTTCCGGCATCAGAAGCTTTTATCCTGTGCCCTTTGAGCTTGTAGCGATAGCGGTTGACCTGGGATATGAGGATTTTGATTTGTCTCCGGTGAAGGCGCTGTGTGATGAGCTCTCTGTTGAGTTTTATGTGGTGAAAACTGATATTGGAAGAATATCTCTTGAGAAATCTAAGAATCAGGCTAGTCCCTGCTCATGGTGTGCAAAGCTTAGAAAGGGAGCTTTGAATGATTTTGCGCTGTCTGTCGGCTGCAATAAAATCGCATATGCACACCATATGGATGATATTATAGAGACTATGTTTCTTTCCCTGCTATATGAGGGACAATTTTATTCTTTCGCGCCTGTTACACAGCTGGACGGCAGTGGGCTTGCCATCATCCGTCCGCTTATGTATGTCGGCGAGTCTGATGTGAAGGGCTTTAAGAATAAATACAATCTGCCGGTGTGCAAGAATCCATGCCCTTACGACGGCCACACGCGGCGCGAATATGTAAAGCAGCTTGTCAGACAGCTCAATCTGGAAATTCCGGGTGTCAAGAAGAGGCTGTTTTCTGCTATTCAAAACGGCAATATCGATGATTGGGTGAAATGCACTAAGCCTTCCGATGCTTCATAGAGCGCTTTTTCTCATACATCCTAGAATCAGCCTCACGGATTATCTCATTAATATCCTTTGTGCTGTTATCGTTTTTCACAGCATATCCCATGGCAGCTGTGATAGGCACTATATTATTTCCATCAGTGATACATCCGAGATTATCCATCATTTCAGAGATATCGCCTATGTACATTTCATCTTTCCAAAAAACTGTGAACAGAAATGATTGTTCCATAAAAATGCCTTTCATACTTATATCTTTTACAGCTTGTCCGAATCCAGTACAATCGTAAATGGCCCGTCATTCTCAAGCTCTATCTTCATATCGGCTCCAAACACCCCTCTTTGTACTCCTGGAACTGCCTTATCACACTCGCTGATGCAGTATTCATAAAGCTCGTTTGCCATATCAGGACTTCCTGCCTCCACAAATGAAGGACGATTGCCTTTCTTACAATTTGCATAAAGCGTAAACTGCGATATGAGCAAAAGCTTTCCGTCTACATCATTTATCGAAAGATTTGTCTTGTCATTCTCATCGGCAAAAATTCTCATGTTTATAAGCTTTTTGATCATTTTATCAGCAATCTCTTTAGTGTCTGTCTCTGCTATGCCTATCAAAACGCACAGTCCCTTTTCTATGCTGCCGGTTATATTTCCATCTATAGTGCACTTTGCATGGTTTACACGCTGTATTACAAATCTCATTATTATGTTGTCTCCTCAAATATGTTATTTACATGTTATAAATTGGATATAATTATTTTGTTACAATTTATGTGACATATAGTTTTACTACCATTTTTATCCAACAATTTGCATATTATTTTAAACCATATTTATAAAATAAACAAGTCTGTCTGTGACTTTGTCCACATAGTTTCAGTCAAAATCATATGAACACCGCAATCCCTAAAGTGCATTTATTAGGCAATTTGTATTCATTTATAAGCTTTCGTGTACATTTATGAATTATATTGTCAAGTGACGTATTACTGTGTTAGAATTATAAATATAAAATTTTTACAAACCATTTTTTTGAGTAAAGGAGGATATTTATGAACTACAATATTGAGGGAGAGCCATTACCGGTTGTGATCTGCAACCTTGAGGCAAACGAGACTATGATTACCGAAAAAGGTGCCATGTCATGGATGACTCCAAACATGAAGATGGAGACTACATCAAATGGAGGCATCGGCAAAATGTTTGGCCGTGCATTTTCAGGTGAGAGTATGTTCCAAAATCGCTACACATCTATGGGTGGTCCGGGAATGATAGCATTTGCATCATGCTTTCCAGGATGCATCAGACCCTTCCAGATTGCACCGGGACAGGAAATAATTGCCCAGAAATCAGCATTTCTTGCTTCAACCTCCGGAGTTGAGCTGTCCGTATTTTTCCAAAAAAGAATAGGATCAGGTTTCTTCGGCGGTGAGGGCTTTATCATGCAGCGTCTGTCGGGAAACGGATTGGCATTTTTAGAATTTGACGGCCACATAAAGGAATACGAGCTTGCACCCGGTCAGCAGCTGGTGATTGATACCGGATACTTAGCCGCTATGACAGGAAGCTGTCAGCTCGAAATTCAGACTGTTCCGGGTATCAAAAATGTGGTATTCGGCGGTGAAGGATTATTCAACACCGTTGTCACCGGACCTGGCCGTGTATGGCTCCAGAGTATGCCTGTTTCTCAGCTTGCAGGTGCAATCAGACCTTTTATTCCAACCGGCAACTAAACCTATAAAACAGGACTGTCGATATTCAGGCAGTCCTGTTTTACACTTTGTACTAAATTCTATGGTTTTATATTTTATCTATGCCATACCATTTGCAGTTTTGTACTTCCATAGCATCTCAGCGTGATTCTGCTCTTCTATCTGTATATCTGCCAATAGCTTTCTGATATCCGAATTTCCAAATACAAATACATCGGAATTGTACTCGCCGGATACCAGCTTTTCTGTTCCTATACAGTCTGTAGCCAGATAACAGTCAGCTTTCTTGTCCTCAGAATTGCCAAGCGAATCGTATGTTGCAGCAGGGTTATAATTCTTCCCCTTGGAATCATTGCAGTCAACTGACGGAACCTTTCCCTTAATCACCTGATCCAAAGAGTCAAAATGCTTTTGCTCATCCCTTGCTATTTCTTCAAAAAGCTCCTTAAGCACCGGATCCTTTGCCTGATTACTGTATTTGGTATACTTCTCTATGCATGCCTGTTCCTGTGTTTTTAAATCTTCAATAGCGTTTGTTTCTTTTTCTGTTAGAATCATTTAATAGACACCTCCTGTCAGCATTATTATGTACAAAGGTGTAAATTATATTTATGATTGCCACAATTTTAATTAAAAAAGCCTCTAACCGAAATCGCAATTAAAAATAAGATACATAAAATAATTACTCACAGCACATGCTAAACTCATACTCAGGATGAAAAATAACAGTAACTATTCAGCATATTCAGGATAGCTGCAAATAAAAATCAAATTAAAACATCAAATAAACAAAACACAAATAAACAAGCATCAATCAGGAGGACTATTCATGAATAATACAGGGATATATAATGCCAATACACATAATACCGACCAGAATATCTACAGCCGGCAAAACTTTAAACAGTATCATAACAATAAATCCAGCATCTGCGGCATATCAGATGATAAAACTGACTGCAGCCGCCAAAGTGCCTTCTGCGATAGCACAAACTATGCGGATTTACCACTCGGATGCGTATGCGAAGGAACTGAAGTTAGAAACAGTGCTGACGAAAATGTCAAAATTTACAATATAAAGCACTCTCATCAGCCTATTTAGCCAGCTCCCAAAATGCCACTGCACTGGCAGCAGCCACATTTAGAGAATCGACGCCATGTGACATTGGTATCTTTACAGTGTAGTCACAGGAGTCTATAGTCTGCTCATGAAGACCATCTCCCTCAGTGCCGAGCACTATTGCAAGTCTTTCCTCTGAGTGAAGCACAGGGTCATCTATACTCACGGAATCATCAGTCAGCGCCATAGCACAAGTCTTAAATCCAAGCTTATGAAGCACATCAATATAGTATTTATAAGCACTGCTATTTCGGTCGCTGCAATTTTGGTCACTGCTATCACACTTATCATGCAATGAAGCATCTGAAAAAGTGTTGTCACTGCCGACATTGTACTTGGGAAAATATGCCCATGGCACCTGAAACACAGTTCCCATACTAACCCTGATTGCACGCCTGTACAAAGGATTGCTGCAGGCAGGAGTGAGCAGCACCGCATCCATATGCAGTGCTGCCGCTGACCTGAATATAGCTCCGACATTGGTTGGATTTACCACATCCTCAAGCACCGCAACTCTTCTTGCGTCCCTGCACACCTCTTCGACGGACCTTGGCTTCGGCCTGTACATAGCACAGAGTGTGCCTCTGGTCAAAGCAAAGCCAGTCAGCTTTGTGAGCAAATCAAATGACGCAGTATATACAGGTATATTCTGACATCTTTCGATAATGCCTCTTGCCTCGCCATTTACATGCTTTGTCTCCATCAGAAGAGAAACCGGTTCACATCCCGCATCAAGTGCCCTCTCTATCACCTTTGGACTTTCAGCTATAAACATCCCCTCTTTTGGATTAGCTCTGTTTAAAAGCTGATTCTCCGTCAATCTGGCATACACATCCAGATTGGGGTCCATAAAATCTGTAATTGTGATTATATTATCAGACATATAATCAATCCTCCCTCAGATGTACTACCCTGGCTGCCGCACGACGCCTGCTGTCCTCCTGGGCTGCATAATGCTTACGTGTGGTATTTACATCCTTGTGCCCTAGAACATCCGCCACAAGATAGATATCACCTGTTTCCTGATAAAGTGTGGTGCCATATGTACTGCGAAGCTTATGAGGAGTAATATTCTTAACGGTTGTTACGAGTCTCGAATACTTTTTTACCAGATTCTCAACAGAGCGTACAGATATACGCTTCCTCTGTAAAGAGAGAAAAAGCGCATTAGCATGCCCCTCGGCAGGTGTAATTATGCTTCTCTCCTCCCAGTACGAAAGAAGTGCATCACGTACCTCATCACCAAAATAAACAATCACATCAGCACCACCCTTTCGGTGCACCTTGATTCCGTTGTTTTTGAAATCTACATCATCCATATCCAGCCCCACGCACTCAGATACACGGATACCTGTTCCAAGAAGCAGTGTCATAAGTGCAAGGTCACGAACCTTTGTTTTCTCATGGAAACGCTGCTGGTTCTTGGACAGACTGTCTCCTGACTCAACCTCATCGAGAAGCTGTGCGACCTCATCAGTATCAAGACGGATGATATTCTTCTCATGTATTTTGGGAAGGGTTACCTTGCTCGCAGGATTGGTATCTATAAACTCTTTCCTGAAATAAAAATTATAAAAAGTGCGCAGTGATGCAAGCTTTCGCTTAATGCCTCTCTCGTCATTGGTGTGTACGACGCCATCCTTCTCATAATACTTTAGATAAAACAGATATTCCTCAATATCTGAAGGACTGATCTGATCTAACAGAGATATAGGGTAATCCCTTATATCATATTTCTTAAGCGATGGATTGGCACTCTTCATGTACTCGAAAAAGGTCTGTAGATCATATGCATACGCTATCTTGGTTCTTGAGGACTTATCCGCATCTATTCCGATAAAAAAATCCATACAGAACTTCGGAAGCTTCTGTATCATGTCTCTGAGCTTTAATTCATTTTTTATATTTACGTCTTCGTAATAAGCTTTGTCTTTCATAATAATACTATATAATAATCAAAGTTGACTCTAACCAAGTATTTCTTTGATTTTCTCCTCTATACGCTCCTTGACCAGTGCAGCTATATCCTTCGTCTTCATGTCCTTGTACTCATCATACTCAATAGGCTTTAAATAGTGAACCTGCGTTGTAACAGGGCCAAAATGAAAGCTGTTGAACACCTTATATGAATCTATAAGAGCTATCGGAATAATAGGAACATGTGATTTCAATGCAATCTTAAAGCTTCCTGCTTTAAAATCCTGCACTTTATTCTTATTATTGAACTTATAGCCACCCTCCGGAAACAAGACATATCTCTTGCCGTTTTTCACATCCTTAGCTACCTCATTGATTATAGTAAGCCCCTGCCTTGGATTATCTTTCTCTAAACGCTTTGCCTGAACCAGATCCACAAATTCCCTGACAAGCATTGTATGCGACTTCTGCTTATCCATAACAAACGACAGTACCTTGTCATGTGTAGTAATAATTCCCAGTAAATCATACTTTCCCTGATGGTTGGGATACATGATATAGCCACCTGTTTCAGGAAGATTCTCAAGACCATAGGCTTCTGTTGTAATTTTTCCCGATTTATTCATTAAATCTATACAGTGCCGCATCATATCATATCTCTCCGCTTCTGAATATTTCTGCGGATGATCAGCCATGTATCTCATTTTGGGAACAATATACGGCGCTCTATGAAAATTTGCAAATATAACAAAAAATAGTTTTAACATAAATATCCAATCTCCTGTTTCAAAAACGGATAAGCTATAGATACTATAACCCAAATCCGCTGCAATTAACCTATATTATATAAGAAACAGGAAATTTTAGCAAGAAAACGTTACTTTATATCCTGAGAATAATATGAAACAACTATATAATCGCCACTGCGGACATTGCCATCTGTAAGACTATTGAGCCTGCAAATTTCATCTACATAATCTCTTTTGCTCACCTGACTGTCAGCAATATATCTGTCGGCAATGCTCCAGACAGTGTCGCCCTCCTCAACCCTGACGCTGGTATAATATTTGTTATAAGGCCTGCTGTCACCGGAACTGGCAAAAATATGAATAGTGCCACACAATATAATGACAGCTGCTATAAATGCAACAGCAGTCCATCCAAACATTTTTCTTCTACCTGATAAAGTATTTCCTCTCATAAAACCACCTCTTGTATTTCCGAACATGTGTTTGTTGTTATTGTGGTTACATAATACATCTCGAACAATCGTTTGTCAATAGAAAAACGAACAAAATTTCGGAATATATGTTTGCGTTTGCTTTGGTTTTATGATATACTTTTTCTAAGATATAATTTTTATTTTTACAATCATTCATGGGGTGCAAAATTCCTTTTGCCCCATATCATTATATTATTTTAATATTCACATGGAGGATTTACCTATGGCATTAGAAAAGATTTCAGACAAGCAGAAAGAGATACTGGAGTTTATCAAGAGTGAGATTTTAAACAGGGGCTATCCGCCATCAGTGCGTGATATCTGCGAAGGTGTACATTTAAAGTCCACATCCAGCGTCCATGCTCATCTCGAGACACTGGAGCGAAAGGGCTACATAAGAAGAGATCCTGCCAAAAACAGGGCTATAGAAATTATAGATGACAGCTTTGGTTTACAGCGCCGCGAGATGGTTAATGTTCCTTTGGTCGGTCGTGTAGCTGCAGGTGAGCCGATACTCGCAGTGGAAAATATCGAAACCTATTTTCCTGTTCCTGCTGAATATATGCCAAATAAGCAGTCATTTATGCTTAAAGTCAAGGGCGAGAGCATGATTAATGCCGGTATCTTCGACGGTGATAATATCCTCGTCGAGCAGCAGAGTGATGCTTCAAACGGAGATATGGTTGTAGCACTTATAGATGATTCTGCCACTGTAAAGACTTTCTACAAAGAGAATGGTCACATACGTCTTCAGCCGGAGAACGACACAATGGATCCAATCATAGTTCCGGACTGTGAAATACTCGGCAAAGTGTTTGGAGTATTTCGTTTCTTCTAATATTAATTGCAAAAATATCGCACCCATATGCTAAGCTAAACAGCTCGGCATATGGGTGCGATATTTTAAATTACCGGTTTCGATTTATAATTCCTTAATCATAGAATAAATACTACAGTGAATGTACATCCACCACTTTTCCATCTCTCCATATTCTGTCGAGATCATAGAACTGCCTGTCTTCTTTAGAGAACAGATGCACGATAATATCCTGATAGTCCATAAGAATCCATGTAGAGTTGCCTGTTCCCTCTACCTGCTTCTGATGCACTCCGTTTGTATACATAGCCTCATCCACGGCATCCTCCATGGCTGTGAGCTGATTTGCATTATTTCCGTTTGCAATGATAAAGTAGTCTGCTATAGAAGAAACCTCTCCTATGTCGAGGACTGTGATATCCTCTGCCTTTTTGTCTTCAAGTGCTTCCACTATCTTTTTAACTAAATCGATTGTCTGCATAGCAGTTATTCCTCCCTGTTGTCTCTGTATTTAGCATAATAATTGTAAGTAATCTGGGTAGTCGGATCTATTGCCCCACTCTTTGTGTTAAGGAAATTGATTGTATCATACAATATCTCTGCAACAGTCCTATCAAGGTCTGAAAAAGCAAGCTTTCTTATCTCTTCAAGCCTCGGTGCTTCACATCTGTTTGGCTCAATATAATCTGCCACAAAGAGTATTTTGTCAAGGAGCCCCATATCTGCTTCTCCTGTAGTATGCACTCTTATGGCATGCAGTATCTGCGTATCCTTAATACCATACTCTTCCTCCGCCAGCACCATGCCTGCCTTTGCATGTAACAGCCCCGGGTTTGATATCTCTACCTCTGTTATGTCTATATTTTTCTTTACACAGAGTTCGATTTTCTTTTCAGTCGAAAGACACTTGGCGCAGTCATGAAGCAGGCCTGCAAGCATTGCCTTTTCTATCGAATAGCCGTTTGCCATGGCAAGACAGCCGGCAGTATACATCACTCCAAGCGTATGCTGATACCTTTGTTTATCAAGGCTCTTCTTTAGCTTTTTCTTTATTTCTTTTACTTCCATACTCTATCACCTGTATAAATTATTAGCCTGTATATATGACATAACTGCAGCATCAAGACACATTTCCGCTCCTTTAGGACTCCTATACCCGTCTGCCTGTGACTTGGCACGTAGCAGTCTCCTGACCTGAGTAGATGACACATCCATCCTGTCACACTTTAAAAGTCTTATATCTGCAGGAAACAGATTTTTGATATGAGCAATCTTTTCTTCCATCTGCTGCTTTGGAAAATTTTCCCTCACCATAACAAGGATTATTGCTGTTTGGGCTATTATATCAGGCTTCATCCATGACTCAAAATAGTCGAGCGAATCTCCACCCATGATAAAATACAGTTCATCCTCCGGATAAAGCGCCTTTAGCTTTTGGAGTGTCACATACGTATAGCTGGTGGACTCATCCTTTATCTCAATATCAGACACCTCAATACCGGGCACTGCTTCTGATGCCAGCTTACACATATTGTACCGGTGGCTAAATGCTGTCATTGCATTCTCAGTCTTGTTCGGTGAGTGACCTGACGGAACAAGCAGAATCCTGTCAAGAGAATACTCTTCCATCGCCTTTTGTGCCATGTATATATGACCTTTGTGTATCGGGTCAAATGCCCCACCAAAAATCCCTGTTTTCATGGCTTATTCCGGAAGCTTAATCTTTGGATTTTTCTTCGCAGGACGATAAAAAATCATTTTTTTGCCTATTACCTTAACCACTGCAGAGTGTGTTCTCTCACCGATTACACTTGCAATCTCTCTTGGATCATCTATGCAGTTTTTAAGAACTGCGACCTTGATCAGCTCCCTCTTTTCAAGTGCTGCATCAAGAGCCTCGATGATTTCCGGAGTAAGCGATGCCTTTCCAATATTGAAAATAGGGTTAATTGTGCTTGCAAGGCTGCTTAAATATGCACGCTGTTTACTTGATAAATTCATATATACTCTTTCTCCTTACTTGTAATAATCAAACTCGAAATCATACATGCGGACAGTATCTCCATCCTCGATGCCCATATTTTCAAGCTCCTTGATGATACCCTGCTCACGCAAGAATCTCTGGAAAAAGGCAAAGCCCTTCTCCGAGTCCATATTTGTATATCCGAGCATTTTCTCAATCTTTGGACCTGATATCTCATATGCACCATCGGCTGCCACCTCAACCGCGTACGGCTCATCCTTAAAGAATGAAAGTGCAGGATCAATCTCCGGCTCATATACAGTAACCTCTTTTGGACAATTTGCAAGCAGGTTCTTCACCTCGTACAAAAGCTCCTTAAGGCCCTTACCGCTTACTGCGGATATCGGGAATACCTTTATGCCCTGTGGCTCGAATTCGGCTCTTAAGGCCGAAATCACCTCATTCTCATCTCCTGCTATGGCATCTATTTTGTTGGCTGCAATGACCTGTGGCTTTTTGAGAAGCTGTGGATTGTATGCTTCAAGCTCCTTGTTTATCGCCTTGATGTCAGCAACCGGATCACGGCCTTCAGTACCGGCAGCATCAACCATGTGTATCATGACCTTGGTACGCTCTATATGACGCAAAAACTCATGACCGAGTCCGATGCCCTCTGATGCTCCCTCGATAAGTCCCGGGATATCAGCAATTACAAATCCAAAGCCCTCATCCATATCAACCACACCAAGATTTGGCTGTAATGTGGTGAAATGATAGTTGGCAATCTTTGGCTGTGCATTGGTAACTCGTGACAGAAGTGTTGATTTTCCTACGTTTGGAAAGCCTACAAGCCCTACATCCGCTATCACCTTTAGCTCAAGCTGTACCTCAATTTCTATTGCATCCTGTCCCGGCTGTGCATATTTAGGAGCCTGCATGGTGGATGTGGCATAGTGCTGGTTGCCCTGACCGCCTTTTCCTCCGCGCAGGATCACCTGCCTTGTATTGTCACCGGACATATCTGCTATGACCTTTCCGCTTGCTGCATCCTTTATGAGTGTACCCTCCGGCACCTTAAGTATAAGATCCTCACCATTCTTTCCGTGGCAGTTCTTTTTGCCGCCCTCCTGTCCGGGCTCTGCTGCAAACTTTCTTCTGTGACGATAATCTGTCAGGGTGTTGATTCCCTTATCCACGAGAAATATAACGTCTCCGCCTTTTCCACCGTCACCGCCGTCCGGACCACCGTTCGGCACGTATTTTTCACGGCGGAATGATACATGACCATCTCCGCCTTTTCCTGATTTTATGATAATTTTTGCACGATCTGCAAACATAATTTTCCACCTCATGCTGAATGTCTGCATAAAACACTCAGTATACTTTATGACAAATCATTACTATGCTATATCTGTATAAGACACAGTAATAATAAATAAATCAATATTCCTGCTAATTTACAACATAAAAACCCCGGCTAATAAAAGTCGGGGTTTAAATCTTATTCGTTCACTACTGGATATACGGAAGCCTGTTTCTTATCTCTTCCAACTCTCTCAAATCTTAATACGCCATCAACCTTAGCATATAATGTATCATCTCCACCGATACCAACGTTTGTACCAGGGTGAATCTTTGTACCACGCTGTCTGTAAAGAATATTACCAGCTTTTACGAATTGTCCGTCTGCTCTCTTAGCGCCTAATCTCTTAGACTCAGAGTCACGTCCGTTCTTTGTAGAACCAACTCCCTTTTTATGAGCAAAAAACTGAAGGTTCATATTCAACATGTCTTACACCTCCTTGAAGTCTAGAATGATGTACTCATTCCCATAGTCTCTTTGTATTCCTTTTAGTCCCAGAATCATGGAATCCATAAGCAGTGCAACATCACCTGTCGCAGGCTTGTCAAGTCTGTAGTCAATCATACCTGTCTCTTCGTCTGTATCAAGGCTGTACTCAGCATGACACAGCTCTTCAGCGGAATTGATGAAGTTGATCACCAGCGCTGAAACCCCGGCACAGATTATATCATAACCGGAATCTGCAAAACCTGCATGTCCCTTTGACTTAAAGCCTATCTTATGTCCTTTTGAATTCTGATAAACGGTTATAGCTATCATTATCCGTTAATTTTTTCAATCTTAACCTGTGTGAAAGCCTGTCTGTGTCCGTTCTTTTTGTGATATCCGGTTTTTCTCTTGTACTTGTAAACGATAACCTTTTTAGCTCTGCCTTCTTTAACTACAGAAGCCTCAACTGTTGCACCTGCAACTGTTGGATCTCCAACCTTGAGATCATCTCCGCCTACAACTAAAACCTGATCAAAAGTAACCTTCTCACCAGCTTCAACGCCAAGCTTTTCAATGGTAATGATATCGCCTTCAGATACTTTGTACTGCTTACCACCTGTTGCTATAATTGCGTACATATGGCACCTCCTATTTATCATTACTCGCCAGTTACGGTGTTGCGAAAGTCGCAAACTTATACCTCACTGTGCGGCATACTCCAGTATATTAGCATAGAGCTATCTATTCGTCAAGTGTTTTTTCTAAAATTTGTTTAAGAGATTTGTGGACCTTTTTTCTGGTCAGCTCCACCAGTCCAAGCTTCGTGATATCCACAAAGGTACAGACTGTATTATCGTCCTTTATATACCGTTTGAGCTCTTCAATAAGCGTATCCTTTGATGCCTCAGACTTCATATTGATAAAATCAATTATTATCATGCCGGAGATATTTCTGAGCCGAAGCTGCCTGGCTATCTCCTTTGCGGCCTCCATATTGGTCTTTAATATACTATTGCTCCCCGACGATATATTCTTTGCACTGTTTACATCTATAAAGGTAAGTGTCTCAAGCTGTTCTATTATGATGTTGCCACCACAGTCAAGCCATACCCTGCGCGAGGTCAGATTATCAATCAGCCCTCTTATGCCATAGAGTGTTGACATGCTGATAGCTGAATCGTCATATCGCATTATCTTTTCAGGAGCATGGTCATATATGCCGTACTCTGTAAGAAGACTGTCATATATGTCATCGCAGTCAGTCTTTATCCACTCCACCGTGGCAAAATCAATTGTCTTCATTAAAAGCAGATAGTCGCTCATCCCATGATATACGCATGAATAGAGTGCCTGATGCGGTGCCTTTTTTATTATCTGATCATATTTCTGTGCTACCGAATATGCATCTTGCGAAACCGCTTTATCCTCCACATTTTTGGCATTGGTTCTGACTATGATGCCATAGCCCTCTTTTTCGTGGTCTGCACAACTTAAAAGCACAGCCTTACGTAAAAGAGCCGCCCTTTCCTTATCCAGCTTCGATGAAACACCTATCTGTGTATCAAAATTGGTGAGAATCACATTGCTTCCGAATATAGAAAGCTTTGTTGTGACCACCGGATCCTTTGTCTTTAGCGCATCCTTTATGACCTGCACAAGTATCTCATCGCCCTCACACAATCCTTCTTTTTTTGATTTTTTGTTTGTGTATACAGGATTTTTTGCATCATTTAGCGACAGATAACAGCTTTTATTCTGCGCAATGGTCACAAATGCCGCATTTATGCCCGGCAGTATCTTATTTACCCTTGCCGCGTATATATTGTTTATTATTGTATCCTTCTCGGGAAGGAGCTGGAAATCCTTATAATTTCCGTTTTCGTCCATCAGTGCATACACTGTGTATGTCTTATTATTTTTTACTGTTTTAGTCAGAATAATTCTGTTCATTATGAGATTTCTTCTCCCATGTCAAGCAGACAAATGAGTGTTCCATCGTCTTTTCTTGCATACACTTCCTGCCTGTGGATTTGTATGGCAAGCGGATTGTAATCAAGTCCACACTTTTCGTATATGGCCTGAAGCACAAACTCAGGCTTTATATTGTCAATGCTTCCTGTTGATACCTGCATGAAAAACTCAGGCTTTTTGTTATTTTCCATGACTGTAAGCTTGTATACAAGAGGCTTTATATCTACCTCTCTCTCACTCTTTTTAGTCTTTTTCATCACAACAAAGGATGGCTCGTCAAAAAAGTGCTTATCTATCGCTTCCTTCCACTCCTCTATGGTGTATGGGCTCTCATAGCCATCCTTGAAGCTAAGCACATAATCTGCAGCCGCAACAAGCGACATAGCCTTCTTTGCATCATCCGGCAGAAGCACATACCCTGTCACCTCTACTCCGTCCACCATCTGGGCATTTAAAGCTTGTATGCTTTTTTCTGTAGATTCTGTTGTATTTACATCTATGTCAAAGTACTCACCATCACTTGTGATGCCCACTCCAAGCGGAGCCGCAAACGACATAATCTGGTGAGCAGAATACCCCTCTGAATAGCGGATATCAATATCTGCCCTTCTGACCGCCTTCTGGAAGTATCTCATCATATCGAGATGTCCTATAAACTTCATGCAGCCCCATTTTTTAAACTTCACTCTAATTTTCATAGCAGACACCTCCTCCATAGCTCTTTGCACCGCAGGCAGAGCACCTCATGCGGCAGTTAGGAGTGACTGTCTCCTTATGGGCTGTCTCCCACTCTCTTATCATAAACTGCTTTGTCACACCTATATCGATAAAATCCCATGGGAATACTTCATCTAAAGGCCTTTCTCTCATCGTGTAGAAATCCGGATCCAGTCCGCATTCCTTTATCGAATCAATCCATCTGTCATAGTCAAAATACTCTGTCCAGGCATCATAATATCCGCCCTTTTCGTATACCTTTACTATCGCATCGCAAAGCCTTCTGTCGCCTCTTGCAAGTATGCCCTCTATCACAGTGACATAGGCCTCATGCCAGTTGTATCTGATGCTCTTTCTGTTGAGCTGCTCCTTTACATGGTCATTTACTATTTTGGCTCTGCCCAGATACTCAGAAGGCTCATACATTCTCGCCCACTGGAATGGTGTAAAAGGCTTTGGCACGAAAAATGATGTACTTATCGTAATCTGGCATTTTCCGGCTCTCTTTTCCTTTGGAACGGTATCATAGTACAATGCCGCCACATCGTTTGCAAGCTCAGGAATGCCCCTCATATCTTCCTCTGTCTCTGTAGGCAGACCGAGCATGAAATAAAACTTCACCTTGTTCCAGCCGCCCTCAAATGCCTGTTTTGAGCCGTTCATGATATCATCCACGGTAAGTCCCTTGTTAATGACATTTCTAAGGCGCTGTGTACCGGCCTCAGGCGCAAAGGTCAGACTGCTTTTTTTGACATCCTGCACCTTCTGCATGATATCGAGCGAAAACGCATCAATTCTGAGTGAAGGCAGGGAGATATTTATCTTCTTTTCCTTGCAGATATCAAGCAAAAATGTGATGAGCTCGTCAAGCTCCTTGTAGTCGGATGAGCTTAAGGAGCTTAAAGAAATCTCCTCGTGTCCTGTATTTTTGATAAGAGCCGCTGCAACGTCCTTTAAGTGGTCAACCTTTTTCTCACGGTTTGGGCGGTAAATCATACCGGCCTGACAGAAACGGCAGCCTCTTATACAGCCACGCTGTATTTCAAGCACCATTCTATCCTGCGTAGCCTTGATAAAAGGCACAACCGGTGCCTCCGGGTAGGTTGAGTTAGTCAAATCTACCTGCACCTGCTTTTTTATCTTTACCGGAATATCATCATACTTAGGCTTCATGCAGCAAATTGTTCCATCCTCATTGTACTCCACCTCATACAAAGCAGGTACATAAAGACCCTCAATCTTTGCAGCCTCATGTAAAAACTCTTCCCTTGAAAGTCCATCAGCCTTTGCCTTCTTATAAAGCTCAAAAAGATTGCCGTACTGTGTCTCACCCTCTCCGATATAAAATATATCAAAGAAGTCTGCAATCGGCTCCGGATTGTAGGTACATGGACCACCTGCAATCACAATAGGACAGCCTTCCGCTCTATCCCTTGAACGAAGCGGTATCTGTGCGAGGTCAAGTATCTGCAAAATATTTGTGTAGCACATCTCATACTGCAGCGTCATGGCTACAAAGTCAAAGTCTTTTATAGGCTCCTGCGACTCAAGTCCGAAAAGCGGTATATTCTCCTGCTTCATGATTTCATGCAGATCAGGCCACGGAGAATAAACTCTCTCGCACCACACGTCATCCATGCGGTTGAACATATCATATAATATCTGGATTCCCAGATGTGACATACCAATCTCATAAACATCAGGAAAACACATCGCAAAACGTATATTTACCTGCGATGTGTCTTTCATTACTGAGTTGAACTCATTCCCGATATATCTAGCCGGTTTGTCTACCTTCATAAGTATCTCATCACTTAAAGCTAGTTTTCTCATATAATTTCCTCTAAATAATTATTGTGTTTTAAGGCTATCGCTGTGCCAGCTCCCCTGCTATCTCTGCCCATGTGATATTTTTCTGAGCCATAAGAATCATGCAGTGGTACATAAAGTCCGATATCTCAAACTTCAAATCATCACTGTCCGGATTTTTGGCTGCCAGAATAATCTCAGTGCACTCGTGTCCGAGCTTTTTTAATATCTCATCTATGCCCTTTTCCATGACAGCATTGGTGTACGAGTCTTCCTTTGGATTCTTCATACGGTCAACTATCACCGCATAGACTGATTCAAGCACTGTAAGTGGATTCTTCTCCACATACTCCTTTTTCACGATATTATTGAAAAAGCAGGTCCTGTTACATGTGTGACATGCAGCTCCCACCTGCGAAACCTTCGCAAGGATAGTATCATAATCACAGTCCGCTGTCAAAGACTTTACGTACTGTAAATGTCCTGATGTAAGTCCCTTGGTCCAAAGCTCATTGCGGCTTCTGCTCCAGTAGGTCATGCGTCCGCTGTTTATCGTGACATTGAAGGCCTCCTCATTCATATAGGCAAGCATGAGCACCTGCTCATTGCGGTAATCCTGCACTATGACAGGCACCATGCCGTCAGAGTTGAGCTTTAAATCAGACCACTTTAAGTCTGGAGTAAAATTGTCAACAAGTATTCCTCCGTCAGAAAGCTTTGTCTTTAACGCCATGATATCATTTTCAGGATCATTGATAAACTCTCCTGCAATGCCTCTTAGTGTTTCACGCTTCATGACATCAATTATTTTATCCATGTCAAACTGCGGCATATAGACCACATACGGTGTGGATGTGAGATTCTCAAGGGCATCTATTATATCTATATTCAAGACCAAAAGCTCATGAAAGGTATCCTCTATCTCCTCCTGATGCTTGAAAATATAGTCTACATTGCTGATTGACAAAAGGATTTTATCCTTGCCAAACTTCTCGCTTGCCACATTTGCAAGCTCAAGGCTTGAATCCTTTGTAGCATTGAAGATGACCTGTAAACAGCCTGCATACAGCAGCTTTTTCACGTCCTCTATGCGGTTGATATTGCCTCCGGCGCACACCTTTATGTCGATATTTCTGTTTATATTTTCTATCGTATGTATGTTTTTCTCATGCTCATCATCATCAGTTGAAAGATCAAAAATAATAATCTTGTCTATGCCACTGTCATTGTAGAGCTGACACAGATTGTAGACGTCGCCCATAACTGTCATATCAGACGCTGATTTCACGGCCTGGCCGTTTTTTAAATACAGTGTAGCAACGATGTTCTTAAAACCAGTCAAATTACAAACTTCCTTTCGTGGACATCACGTCCTTTATTCTGCTATCATAGGTGCAGGCATCGTCAAGCGCCTTGGCAAATGCCTTAAACATAGCTTCTATCATATGATGATTATTTCCCGGTGTCAAAACCTTTATATGCAGATTCATCGCAGCAGAGTAAGAAACGGCATAGAAAAACTCTCTAACCATCTCTGTATCCATATCTCCGACTCTCTCGCAGGTAAACTCACCGTCAAACTGCAGGTACGGTCTGCCTGATAAGTCAATGGCACAAAGCACCAGCACCTCATCCATCGGTAAAATAAAGCTTCCAAATCTCTTTATGCCCTTTTTGTCTCCGACAGCCTGTGCTATAGCATTGCCAAGCACTATGCCGCAGTCCTCTATAGTATGATGACAGTCCACATTTAAGTCACCGTCGCATGTCATATCGAGGTCAAAAAACCCATGCTTTGAAAAGCCCTCCAGCATATGGTTAAAGAAGCCTATGCCCGTGTCTATATTTGATTTTCCGGTTCCGTCTATATTTAAACCGACCGAAATATCAGTCTCTTTTGTTTTTCTACTAAGCTTAGCGCATCTATCTGCCATTTCTTACTCCTTTGACTAATCCTCAAATCTAACCTTGATTGAATTTGCATGTGCCGTAAGCTTCTCACACTCTGCAAACTGCTCAATATCTGTATGTATTCTCTCAAGTGCTTCTCTTGAATATGAGATGATGCTTGACTTTTTGATAAAGTCATCTACAGATAAGGCTGAGAAGAATTTTGCTGTTCCGTTTGTAGGCAGAACATGGTTTGGTCCTGCAAAATAGTCTCCCAAAGGCTCTGATGAGTACTCTCCGATAAAAATTGCTCCTGCATTTTTGATTTTTGTCATGACTGAGAAAGGATCTCTTGTGACAATCTCCATATGCTCTGAAGCGATATCGTTTACTGCATCAATTGCCTCATCCATATCCTCTGCAACAAGTATATATCCGTAGTTTTCAAGAGATTTCTCAATGATTTCTTTTCTTGAGAGGACCTCAACAAACTTATCAACTTCCTCTGATACTTTCTTTGCAAGCTCCTCACTTGTTGTGATCAAGATAGCTGATGCCATCTCATCATGCTCGGCCTGTGAAAGTAAATCCGCTGCCACATAACGTGGATTTGCAGTCTCATCTGCAAGCACCAGAATCTCGCTAGGTCCTGCGATTGAATCAATGCTGACATATCCAAACACAGCCTTTTTGGCAAGGGCAACAAAAATATTTCCCGGTCCAACAATCTTGTCTACCTTTGGCACACTCTCTGTACCAAATGCCATTGCAGCGATAGCCTGTGCACCACCTACCTTGTAGATTTCATCTACTCCGGCCTCGTTTGCGGCTACAAGTGTGGAAGGATATACCTTGCCGTCAGCTCCACATGGTGTACACATAACAATCTTTTCAACGCCTGCTACCTTTGCAGGAAGCACGTTCATCAGCACAGATGAAGGATAGACAGCCTTGCCGCCCGGCACATATACTCCTGCCTTTGCTATAGGTGTGACCTTCTGTCCTAAAATGATGCCGTCCTCTGTTGTAAACCATGAGTTCTGCAGCTGCTTCTCATGATATTTTCTGATATTTACAAGAGCTTTTTTTATAACGGCAAGAAGCTTCTCATCAACCAGCTCATATGCTTCCTTTATTTCTTCCTCTGTGACACGGATATTTGATGCATCCACATCCGCTTTATCAAATTTCTTTGTGTATTCAAAAACAGCCTTATCACGGTTTTCCTTTACATTGTTTATAATCTCATTTACCGTGCTCTCATACTCTGTATAGTTGTTAGGGCTTCTCTTAAGCAGGCTCTCCAATATGTTCTTCTGTGAATCCTTTGTAAGTTTTAAAGTTCTCATTACAGCCTCCGTCTAAAATCATGTATTGATATAAATTATACGCTATTTGATAACAGTCTTCAAATCACTTATGAGCTTTGTGATACGCTCATTGTCCATCTTCATGCTGACCTGGTTTACCACAACCCTCGCAGACAGCGGACAGACCTCCTCAAGTACGGTAAGTCCGTTCTCCTTAAGTGTAGTTCCGGTCTCTACTATATCACAAATCACCTCTGAAAGTCCAACAATCGGAGCAAGCTCTATTGAGCCGTTTAGCTTTATAATCTCTACCGTCTGATGCTTTTTATTGTAGAAATAATCCTTTGCGATATGAGGATACTTGGTGGCAACTCTTATCTGCTCATGATGCTGTAAAAGCTCCCTTGCACTCTCCGGTCCGCATATACACATGCGGCATTTTCCAAAACCTAAATCAAGCACCTCGTATATATTTCTGCCCTCCTCGAGGATGGTATCCTTTCCTACCACACCGATATCGGCAGCGCCATACTCCACGTAAGTAGGCACATCAGGTCCCTTTGCCAGGAAAAATCTAAGCTTAAGCTCCTCATTTACGAAAATCAGCTTTCTGGTATCCGGATCCTTCATCTCCTCACAGGTGATGCCTATCTGCTCAAAAAGCTGCAGTGTCTTTTTTGCAAGTCTGCCCTTTCCCAGGGCAAAGGTTAAATATCTGTCATCACTCATCTTTTATTCCTCTATAAACTCAACTCTGTTTATACGGTTGTCTACCGCATATGAAGCATAGTCCTCTTTCGTTTTATTTTTGTCCTTAAGCACCATCTGTGTATTTACCCCATCTCTTCGAAGCTCCATAGAGCGCTTGATTGCCGCATGGTATGCAGCCTCCTCAAATACTATAAGTGAGGAATTCTCAATGACAGGCACATCAATATCCTGACGGCTTAATGCTGCCATGAGCTGATCCACAACAATTGCAAAGCCGATTGCAGCAGCGTCCTTTCCAAAGTGTGAAAGCAGCTTGTCATAACGGCCTCCCTTTACAATAGGCTCTCCTGTACCATATGTGTAGCCCTGGAAAATGATACCAGTGTAATATGTGTAGTCACTGATAAGTCCAAGCTCATACGAAATATATTTCTCGATGCCGTACGCCTTTAAATATTCTCTAAGCTTAAGCAGAGTATCAATAGATGATAATATCTCATCATATCCCTCCGCAAGCTTTAAAGCCTCCATAAGCTGCTCATCCTGTAAATCGAAATTGTCTAACAGTCCAAACAGCTTCCTTAGCTTGTCGTTCATCGAAAGACTGTCAACAAACTCCTCCACACCGAAGAAATTCTTATTTGCTATGAGCTCTTTTAGGTTTTCCTCCTGCTCCCCTGACAGCCCTGCTGCCTTTGTGAGACCGTAAAAAAACTGCGAATGTCCGACTGAAATCTGGAAATTCTTAAGTCCGCTCTCAAGCATCGACTCAACCGTCATCGAAAGTATCTCGGCATCTGCAGAGATAGAGCCATCACCTATCAGCTCTGCACCGCACTGTGTGCTTTCCTTGAGCCTGCCCTGATAATCCGATGAATTGATAAAAGTATTGCCAAGATAACACAGCTTGACAGGCATATCGTCCTCTATATAGTACTTAGCCGCACTTCTTGCAATAGAAGGTGTGAAATCAGGACGAAGAACAAGCGTATTGCCCTCCTTGTCAAAAAACTTATATAAATCCTTTGAAGGGGTTGTTCCGACATCGCTTCCAAAAATATTAAAAAACTCAAACGTAGGTGTCATGATATCATGATATCCGTATTTTAAAAGTGTACGGTGCAGCTTATCCTGCAAATACAGCTTTTTTTTGCATTCTCCGTTATATATGTCTCTTACTCCGTCCGGAGTGTGTAATAATTGATTTTCCATAATCTGTAAAATCTCGCTTTCTTGTAGTAAAGTGTTATCGTGGTAATATGCTACCATACGATAGTAATACTGTCAAGCCCTGCAATTTAAGTCAAGCTGAAGAGCGTTCAGATACGGCACAAGTATTCCGGGCACCTCCGGGAGGAAAAATGCCGGCTCAAGCTCCTCATAGCGGAAGCTCTTTCTGCCGCCTTCTGCAGCTCTATCCCAGAATTCTGTCAGTTTTTTAAATGTGAGATAATAGTATTCGTTCCTGTGTGTGTACGATATAAGGATAAATGCAACACCATCCTGTTTTTCAAAGCATCTCATAAACTCTACCTGATGCTCATGTATATTGGCAAGGGGAAACGTGTCGGTATTACATTCCTTTGCATCAAAGCATACCGGGATTCCCTGTACAGCGCCAATATAGTCAACCGTACTCTTCTGCTCGAAATAAGCCAGTGTAATGTGTCTGGTTTCCGGCTCCATCTTTATAGGTGTAATCGGAGTGGGAATCTTTTGTATGAGCGCCAGGCCGTTCTCCCTGTATTTTTCATTTGTCTTGTTTATCATGTCCTCTAAGGTCGAGCCTCTTAAGCCTCTTGAATTCCAGGTTGCCATATCGTTTCTATCTTCCTTAATACTGTAAGCTATGCGATGTAAAGTAAATAATGACGGGTTTAAAGCCCCACCCTGCTCCATATGTCAGGCAAAGCCGCCTCTATATATCTGCCATCAGGCAAAATCACATGGTGCGCATGCAAAAGCTGGCTGGTCACATGATAATTTTCTTTGTAAAAAGCATTAATCCTTCTATCACCATACTTTATATCACCTATGATCGGATGACCAATCGATGACAGATGTGCCCTGATCTGATGGCTTCTTCCGGTAATCAGATGCACCTCAAGAAGAGTTGCTTTATGGCACGAAGCACTCATATCAATTGTCTTAAGAGGCCTGTAGGCAGTCTTTATTGGCAGTGATTCATCACTTATGGGCTCCCTGGTTATCTGCACCTTATTTACAGCCTCATCCTTTGTCAGAAAGCCCTCTATGGTCATAGGCTCATCAACCTCTCCTGCAACAAGCGCCATATAATACTTTTCTGCGGTTCTGGCCTTAAGCACCTGTGACAGGTACTGCAGTCCATGAAGCGATTTACCCATCAGAATCAGCCCCGATGTATTTCTGTCCAGGCGGTTGCACACCGATGGCTTAAAGCTCTTATATGTGTCAAAATCAAGCTTTCCCTCTTTTATCAGGTATCCGATAAGCCTTTCGTTTGCAGAAATATCAGTCTCCTTTGATTTCTGCGACAGCATATTGACGGGCTTGTTTGCAGCCAGTATGTCATCATCCTCGTATACCACACCAAGTCCGTCAGGCTTTAGTGCACTAAGTGCCTTAAAGTCCTTCATCAGTCTGTCCTCATTGACGGAAAACTTAGCAAATGTATCATCTGACAGAAAAATCTTGATTTTGTCGTCAACTGACACAATTTCTGTGCCTGACGCTTTCTTATCATTCAGTTTTATGTTCTTCTTCCTGAGCATCTTGTAAATAAAGCCCATGGATGCGTTTGGAAGTATCTTTTTAAGGTATTTGTCAAGCCTCTGGCCTGCCTCGTTTTTACCAGCTTTAAATTCTTTCATAGTCTTTATTTATCTTTTCTTCTTGTGGACGTTTCTGATTGTTTTCTTTTTGTGCGCTGTGCCTGCGGTGTTACTTCCGCTTGCGTTTTTCCCTCGCTCTGTTGCATTTTTCAAGTTTTTCCTTACACCTGCATTCTTGCCGCTGCCATAGCTGCTGTTTGAATTTTTATCAGACTTAGAAGTTTTTTTGTCCCAGCCGCCATCAGTATGCATTTTCCTAGGCTTTATCAGGCACTTTTTGTCAAATCCGATTAAGTCCTCCCTGCCGGCCTTCACAAGTGCCTCGTGCACGAGATCGTAGTTCTTTGGATTGCGGTACTGGATGAGTGCCCTCTGCATAGCCTTCTCATGCGGGTTAGTTGTGACATACACCGGCTTAAGTGTCGCCGGGTCAAGCCCTGTATAGTACATGCATGTAGAGATGGTAGACGGTGTCGGATAGAAATCCTGCACCTGCTCAGGCATATATCCCAGATCGCGCAGATACTCCGCAAGCTCTATCGCTTCCTTAAGCGTTGAGCCCGGGTGTGAAGACATGAGATAAGGCACAAGATACTGCTCCTTGCCTATCTTTTTATTCATATCCTTGTATGCCTTCACAAAGCTGTTGTATACCTCTACACTCGGCTTTCCAAGCCTGCTCAAAACAGCATTGGAGATATGCTCCGGAGCTACCTTGAGCTGTCCGCTGACATGATACTCACACAGCTCACGAAGAAATGTCTTGTCTTTGTCATACATCAGATAGTCAAACCTGATACCTGAGCGGATAAACACCTTTTTTACCTTTGGCAGTGCACGAAGCTCTCTAAGCAGCTGTATATAGTCGCTGTGGTCAACAATCAGGTTATTGCACGGCTTAGGAAACAGACACTGCTTTGTAGGACATGCACCCCTTGTGAGCTGCTTTTTACATGCCGGCTGCCTGAAATTGGCTGTAGGACCACCAACATCATGGATATAGCCCTTAAAGTCCTTATCCTGTGTGATAAGCTTTGCCTCTTCTATGATTGACTCATGACTTCTTGTCTGGATTATCCTGCCCTGATGGAAGGTCAGAGCACAGAAGTTACAGCCTCCAAAGCAGCCTCTGTTGCTGATAAGAGAAAACTTCACCTCGCTTATCGCAGGCACTCCTCCTGCCTCCTCGTAGCTTGGGTGATAAGTCCTCATATAAGGAAGCGCATATACCTCATCCATCTCCTCCTGCGACAGTGGCTTTTGCGGCGGATTCTGCACCACAAGCGTAGAGTTGTCATACGGCTCTATGAGCCTCTTTGCGCAGAAAGGATCAGTATTGCAGTACTGTATGTAAAAGCTCCTTGCAAACTCCCTCTTGTCCTCTTTTATAACGTCATAATCCGGAAGCTCAATCGCATCATATATGATATCCCTGTCCTTTGTCTTAAACACGGTACCATCTATAAACGTGATATCCTTTACATCCATACCACTGGCAAGCGCATCCGCTATCTCGATGATGCTTCTTTCTCCCATGCCATATGAGATGAGATCCGCACCGGAATCTAAAAGAATCGAGCGCTTGACTTTATTTGACCAGTAATCATAATGTGCCATGCGCCTAAGGCTCGCCTCGATGCCGCCTATTATGATAGGGATTTTTTTATAAGTATGGCGTATCAGGTTACAGTACACAACGGTCGCATAATCAGGTCTCTTTCCCATCACGCCACCCGGTGTAAATGAATCCTTTGCTCTTCTTTTCTTTGAAACCGAATAATGGTTTACCATGGAGTCCATATTACCTGCCGAAACCAAAAAGCCAAGGCGCGGCACTCCGAGTATGGATATAGACTCATCATCCTTCCAGTCGGGCTGTGAAATGATGCCGACCGTATAGCCATGTGCCTGCAGCAGCCTTGCAATTATTGCATGTCCAAAGGACGGATGATCCACATATGCATCACCGCAGACATACACAAAATCAAGCTGCTCAATGCCCTCATCTATCATATCCTGTTTTGAAATTGGTAAAAAACCATTACTCATATCATACCTCATAATTAAAAATTATTTTATTTGCCGGATTTTATCTGCATAAGCATATCCGTTTCAGCCTGTGTCAAAGCTCTGTAAGTCCCTGTTTTAAGGTCATCAGGCAGCTTAAGCGGTCCCATGGATATTCTCTTTAAATAGATTACCCTCTTTCCAAGCGCCTCAAACATCCGCTTGACCTGATGGAACTTTCCTTCTGTTATCGTAAGCTCAATCTCGGATACGCTGCCGCTTTTTTTAATAACAAGCTCCGCAGGCTTTGTAGGTTTTTCCTCACCTATATCAATGCCCTCTTTAAACCTGATGATATCATCCAAAGTCACCTCACCATCAATACGTGCGTAGTAAGTCTTTGCCACGTGCTTTGAAGGACTTAGGAGCTCGTGCGAAAGCGCTCCATCATTTGTGATAAGTAAAAGCCCCTCCGTGTCTATATCAAGCCTTCCGACAGGAAACAGATCATCATGCACAGCATCCGTGATATAGTCCATGACGGTATCATGCACATTATCACAGGTCGCAGAAACACAGCCTGAGGGCTTATTAAACAGGTAATACTCATACCTTTGATACTTAACTATTCTGCCGTTAACTGATACCTCGTCGGCATCAGTATCTACCTTTGTCTCAGGCTTTGCGGCCACAGTGCCATTTATGGCTATCTGTCCGGTCTTTATAAGCTTTTTTACCTCAGAGCGTGTGCCAAGCCCCATCTCTGATAAAAATTTATCTAATCGAATCATATTGATATTTCTCTCCACATATACTGTCACATGAGTAAAAACAAACTTAAAAAATTACTGTTTATCGCTTTTATACTGCTATTTTGTATTTATTACATATTGTTTCCGGCACAGGTAAGTACGTGCGCTAAAGCTGGCATAATGCTATGGTTCAACCAGATATTTCCGCTTCTATTTATATTTACGATTTTATCTAACCTGATTATCTCAACAAATGTGCTGCAAAACATTCCCCAAAAGCATATCATGCTGTTTACATACATAATAGGCATAATATTTGGATTCCCGATAGGAGCAAAGCTCACAGCAGATTTTTGTTCCAAAGGATACATAGATAAAAATCACAGAGAAATACTGAGTGCACTGGCAAACCATTTCAGCCTTCCCTTTATCATTACCTATGCACTGTCCGAGCAACTTAACATATGCAGCCACTATAGCATTTATCTTGTGTCACTTTATCTGCCATCTGCTATAGGAATGATAGCTATGCTTTCGATTAACAAAAACAAAAGCTTAACACAAAAAATCCCGGCTCAAGGATTTAAGCTTAACATGCAAATCGTTGATGCCGGAATAATGAAAGGGTTTGAAACCCTTATAAAACTCTGTGGATATATTGTATTGTTCTCTATAGTCTCACGTATCCCACAGACCATTGCCCAAAAGGCTGACTGCAGCATGCCACTGTCGGCAGACATAATAGGTGCCTTTTTTGAAACCACAAACGGTATCGGCATAGTCTGCGGTCTATGCATTCCACGCACCCTGTCAATTGTGCTGTGCATTGCACTTCTGTCATTTGGCGGTGTATCATGCATGGTCCAGACCAAATCAATATTCCGGGATACAGGCTTTAGGCTTTACAGATACATACTGCTTAAGGCAGCCATGAGCATACTCTCATGCCTGTTATGTATTATCCTATTTCGCATCCTCATCTGAATCGGAAATATTGGTGATTTCTATATCATCATCAGATGTATCTGAAGTTGCCTCATTGTCAGACGACTCTGCTCCTGCAGCTTCATCGCCATTCTCTTCCGGTGGGAAAAGCTCTGCTCTGTTTGCTGCAACAACATCCTCAAACTGCTGCAGTGAACTTATAAGGCTGTCATATCTGGCCTTTGAAGTCTCAATAGAGCCTGTTAAGATGTCCTCAATGCTCTTAAGCTGGCTGTCCGTATATGCCATGGCACTCATTCTGAGATTATTTGCTTCGTTTGTGGCACTATCAAGTATCTCCTGTGCCTGCTTTGTTGCAATCTGCACTACCTCATTCGCCTGAGCATATGCCTGCTGCATAATCTGATGCTCACTGACAAGCTCATTTGTCTGAATCTGAGCCTGCGCGATTATCTGATCAGCCTTCGCCTGTGCATCAGCAAGGATAGCCTCCTTATTGCTGATGATCTTCTGATATCTCTTGACCTCCTCAGGGGTCTTTGTACGAAGCTCTGAAAGAAGCTCCTCTAACTGTTCACGATTGACAAGAATCTTGTTTCTTGAAATAGGTGACGGCTTGCAGCCATCAATATAATCTTCGATTTCTTCAATAATCTGTTCCATTTTACTGCTCATAAATACTGTCTCCTTACCTGGTAATATTGTATTTGGCATAAATTCTATCAATGAACTGTTCAGGTACGAACTTTGATATATCTCCTCCGTATGATGCAAATTCCTTGACAATTGTAGAGCTTAAATATGAATAATTGAGGCTAGAAGTGAGAAAAACCGTCTCTATTTCCGGATTCTGCACTCCGTTAGCCTGTGCAATCTGCAGCTCATACTCAAAATCTGTCACTGCACGCAATCCTCTTATTATGATTGTTGCATTGATTTTCTTCATATAATCAACTAAAAGTCCTTCGAAGCACCCTACCCTAACGTTTGGTATATGTGCTGTCATTTCCTTTATCATACTAACACGTTCTTCCAAAGAAAACAACGAGTTTTTTGCACTATTATTGAGTACTCCGACAACCAGCTCGTCAACTATTTTTGCTGAACGCTCTATTATATCCAGGTGTCCAAATGTCACCGGATCAAAGCTTCCCGGATAAATTCCTACCTTCATATTGTATCTCCTATGCACGCTTTATGAAAACATGCTTGTTTGTCTTATAAATTTTTTCTTTGACTATCTCATAGCCAAGCTCTGTGAGATAATCAAAATCAGTATCGTTTGAAGCCTCAACCACGATAAGTGTATCATCCTTTAATATATCGCTGTCCGAAAGTGTAATAAGCACTTCCTTTTCAAGCTCCTTATTGTATGGCGGGTCCATAAACACGATATCAAATTTGTATTTGCCCTCAAGAGTACGTACTGCCGTGACAGCATCCGTCATCATAAGCCTTGAGACTTTATCAAACTTTGTAAAATGGATATTGTCCTCGATGCATGAAGCAGCTTTTCTTGAATTTTCCACAAATACAGCATAGGCTGCACCGCGGCTTAACGCTTCAAGTCCTATCTGTCCGCTTCCCGCAAACAGATCTAAAAAATATGCTCCGGGAACATCAAACTGCATGACATTAAAAAGAGTCTCCTTCGTCTTGTCAGTAGTCGGTCTTGTATCTTTTCCCTCGATAGTCTTTAGAGGGAGGCTTCTCGCCGTTCCTGCTATTATTCTCATACTTTTCTCCCTGTTATAGTCTATTTCTGGTCCTTTAAGACGTCCTTATTCTTTGCAATATAGTCAATAAGTGAAACAACTGTGAGCACAAGTGCCACATAAATGAGGATTGTTCCAAGGATATTTAACCAGCCAAGCTGCAGATTGATATTAAAAATAATAACAATAACCATAAGCATCTGGAAGGTTGTCTTAAATTTTCCCCAGTAGCTTGCTGCAATGACAATTCCATTGTCTGATGCAACGAGTCTGAAGCCGCTTATGATAAACTCTCTTGCAATGATAATAAGCACAACCCATACAGGGATGAGCTTTAAATCAACAAGGCATATCATTGCAGAGCATACAAGCAGCTTGTCTGCAAGCGGATCCATAAACTTGCCGAAATTTGTAACAAGATTGTATTTTCTTGCAATTTTTCCGTCAGCCATATCGGTCAGACTTGCAATGATAAATATCGCAAGCGCTATATAATTTCCGTATCCGTCAAAAAACGGTGAAATAAGGAAAAATACAAAAAACGGAATAAGTATCACTCTTAAGATTGTAAGTTTGTTTGGTAAATTCATTTTACAAGTTCTCCTATCAAATCATATTCATACGCACCCGTCACCATAACCTTGCATATATCACCGGTCATAAGTGTCTCATCAGTGTTGATGAATATATATCCGTCAACATTCGGTGCATCTCTGTATGTACGGCCGATATAAGCATTTTCATCAGCCACCTTGCCCTCTATGAAAACATATAATTCTTTACCCTTTAGTGTCTCATTTTTATCAAAAATGACCTCTTCCTCAAGCTCCATGACATCAGCCTGCCAGTCAGCCTTTATATCCTCATCTATCTGGTCAGGCATTGCAGCTGCCTTTGTGCCCTCCTCCGGGGAATACGTAAAGGCTCCCAGACGGTCAAACTCCATATCATTTACAAACTGCATAAGCTCCTCGTGATTATCCTGTGTCTCACCCGGGAAGCCACATATAAGTGTGGTCCTTAGTGTGATATCAGGTATTCTCTCACGCAGCATTCTGATACGCTCCATAAGCTCAGCCTTTGTTGTTTTTCTGCCCATGCGCCTTAAAATATCGTCATTGCAGTGCTGGATTGGCATATCCAGATAATGGCATACCTTCTCATCCTTTATCATGGACTCTATAAGCTCATCGTATATCTCCTCGGGATAGCAGTACATAATCCTTATCCAGAACAGCCCGCTTATCTTGTTGAGCTCATCCAAAAGCTTATGAAGTGACTTCTCACCATACAAATCCACTCCGTAAAGTGTGGTCTCCTGGGCAACAAGTATAAGCTCCTTTGCCCCCTGCTCCACAAGGCTCTTCGCCTGCTCAATCAAATCCTCCATCGGCACACTTCTGTAACGACCTCTGACAGATGGAATGACACAGTAGGTACAGTTTTTATTGCAACCCTCTGCTATCTTAAGGTAAGCGAAATGCCCTCCTGTGGTGACAATACGCTTTGTCTTTATGCTGGGAAGCCCCTCTAAGGTGTGCAGATTGCTGTATCTGTGTTTTTCAAGTGTCTCATGGACAGCTTCAACTATAGTATCATATGAATTGGTGCCAAGTATGGCATCAACCTCTGGGATTTCCTTAAAAATCTCATCCTTGTATCTTTGTGCCAGACAGCCTGTCACAATAAGTGATTTGCATTTGCCTGTCTCCTTATACTGAGCCATCTCGAGAATTGTATTGATACTCTCCTCCTTTGCATCACCTATGAAGCAGCAGCTGTTTACGATAATGATATCAGCCTGCGTCTCATCATCGGTCATCTCAATGCCGTCATTTGCAAGCATGCCTATCATATACTCTGAATCCACAAGGTTTTTATCGCATCCAAGCGAAATAAATAATAATTTCATAGTACCTCTCAAATGTAAGTATTTACAATTAAAGGGAAAGACAAAACAGCCTTTCCCCTCCTAGATTAAGCCTCTTCGCCTTCGTTTAAATCCTCATCATCTGAGACGATTCTGACAGCTCCCGTGTACAGCTCCTCTACAGCAATAGATAATGGCTTATTGCACTTAGGGTGTGCGATAAGTGGTTCTGCACCATCAATAATCTGACGTGCACGCTTTGCTGCAGCAATAACGATAGAATAACGGCTGTTTACTACCGGCTCTTCACCTATCTCTACATTGTTGTTTACTACCTTCATTAACTCTACATACGATGGATGTATCATATTATTTATCTCCTTTCGAAAAGCTTAAAAGCTCTTTTCTCATTTTATTTATAAAATCTATATTTGATGATACCAGATAATCCTGATTCTTTTTTGTGTCGTCAGAGCTGTGGATGATATCATTCACAAGCTCTACACAATCGTCAAGCTTATCATTTACCACTAAATAATCATATTTCTCTATGCCTAAAGACTCCTCATATGCTCTTGAAAGTCTCTGTGCACAGACCTCTTTTGTCTCTGTGCCTCTTCCTACAAGCCGGTCCTTAAGCTCATCTGCACTCGGCGCTGACACAAACATAAGCACCGTATCAGGAAACTGCTTCTTTATCTTTAAAGCTCCCTGGATTTCTATCTCAAGAATCACATTCTTTCCTGCGCTAAGCTGCTCATTTACATATGACTTTGGTGTGCCGTAGTAATGATCTACATACTTGGCATACTCAAGCAGTCCGTCTGCCTTTATCATCTGTTCAAATTCTTCCTCTGAGATAAAAAAATACTCTCTGCCATGCTCCTCACCCGGCCTTGGACCTCTGGTCGTGGCTGATACGCTCAGTGCATAATCATCACCATGCTTTGCCATAAGCTCCTTCATGATAGTACCCTTTCCGGAACCCGAAAAGCCTGAAAAAACAACTAATTTTCCTGTGTTACTCATCACAATCTCCTAAAATTACTCAATATTTTGAATCTGTTCCCTGACCTTTTCTATATCAGTTTTAAGACTGATGCCTGTGTCAGAAATCTTAAGATCATTGGACTTTGAAAGGATGGTATTCGCCTCACGGTTCATCTCCTGTGCGAGGAAATCAAGCTTTCTTCCCACACTGCCACCGGCATTTAGCGAATCCTTCATGGAAAGGATATGGCTTTTGAGCCTGACTGTCTCCTCATCCACACAGATCTTGTCCGCAAAAATAGTGACCTCCTGGGCTATTCTTGAATCATCAAGCTGATTGTCTGCAAGCAGCTCTCTTAGCTTTTCCTCAAGACGCGCACGGTATTCGACAATAATCTGTGGCGAACGCTCCTCAATGAAATCAACATATGATACCATATTATCGAGCTTTTCGCAAAGGTCTTTTTTAAGATTTTCTCCCTCGCGCACGCGGCTTTCAACAAATGGCTCAAATGCACCGCGAAGAGCCTTCTCAAGACTGCTCCACAGCTCATCCTCATCTACAGGCTGCTCCTCCATCGCAAATACCTCCGGATATCTCGACAGCGTGCTCACTCTTATATCATTCTCCAGTCCGAATTCCTCCGCCATCTGATTAAGATACTTAAGATATTCTCCCGCGAGAGCCTTATTATACTGCAATGAGAGATTATTTTCTGTAAAATCCTCATATGTGATATAAATGTCAACCTTGCCACGCTCTATGTACTCCTTAAGCAGAGTCCTTATTGCACTCTCGAAGAAATTGAGCTTTTTGGGCATCTTGATATTGACATCCAGATATCTGTGATTTACAGATTTTACCTCAACTGTAATCTTACGGCTTGCATCTGCGTACTCGTATCTGCCAAAGCCGGTCATACTTTTAATCATAATTTTTCCTTTCGCATATGCATAGATGAGTTTATTATATAACTCCTTGAGATTTTCGTCAAATATATTATAATATAAATATTCATGATTATAAATATTCAGCAACTTAGAATATTTACAGGAAATAAGGAGGAACATCATGGCTTTAGACGGAATAGTCATTTCAAATATAGTTGCAGAGCTAAACAGTACGATACTAAACTCAAAAATCAGTAAAATCGCAGAACCTGAGGCAGATGAGCTGCTTCTTACCCTAAAGGGACCAAACGGCTCGTTCAGGCTTTCGATGTCTGCAAGTGCATCTCTTCCATTCATCTACCTGACACCCACAAATAAGGTAAGCCCCCTCACTGCCCCTACATTTTGCATGGTTTTAAGAAAGCATATAGCAAACGGACGCATCACAAAAATTTACCAGCCGGGCATGGAGCGTATCATAAACTTTGAAATCGAGCACTTAAACGAGATGGGCGATCTATGCCACAAGGTGCTTATTATCGAGCTGATGGGCAAATATTCAAACATCATCTTTACCGACTCCGATGGTACAATAATAGACAGTGCCAAGCGTATTCCCGCATCCGTAAGCTCTGTGCGAGAGGTGCTTCCGGGCAGAGCCTACAAAATCCCCGCGACACAGGAGGATAAATATAATCCTCTGACTGTAGATTCGAAACAGTTTGTGGATATTATATCAGCAAAGCCGCTTACTGTTTCAAAGGCTATCTACTCATCCTTTTCCGGCATCAGCCCACTTGTGGCAAATGAGCTGGCTCACAGGGCAGGCCTTGACGCGGACTCCCCTGTAGCTGCCTACTCACACGATGAGCTTTTGCACCTGGGAAGCAACTTCACATGGATGATGGAGGACATAAAAAATAATCGTTTTACGCCGAATATCGTGCGTGACGGCAATGAACCAAAGGAATTTTCTTCAATAGAGCTGACTCAGTATAGCGATTTAACGGTCACAAAATATGAATCTATATCAGAGGTTTTAGAGCTTTACTACTCTGAGAGAAACGCCTATACACGTATACGCCAGAAGTCAGCCGACCTGAGAAAACACGTAAATACCCTCCTGGAGCGAAACCAGAAGAAATATTCCCTGCAGATGAAGCAGCTTAAGGACTCCGAAAAACGCGAAAAGTACAAGGTGTACGGCGAGCTTATCAACGCATTCGGCTACGGACTTACACCGGACGACAAGTTTCTTGAAGCTGCAAACTATTATGATGACAACAAAATCATCAAAATTCCTATCGACAACACAAAAACTCCTGCCGAGAACGCGCAGAAATACTTTGACAAATACGGAAAGATGAAGCGTACTGCCGAAGCATTGAACGAGCTGATTCTTGAAACAAAAGGTCAGATAGACCATCTCGAATCAATTCAGAATTCACTGGATATCGCTTTAAGCGCTGACGACCTCGTCCAGATAAAGGATGAGCTGATAGAATACGGTTTTATCAAAAAAGGTAAGGGTTCAAAGAAACAGAAGGTAAAGAGCAAACCCTTCCACTATATCTCATCAGACGGCTTTGATATGTACGTTGGCAAAAACAACTACCAGAACGATGAGCTCACCTTCAAGCTGGCAACCGGAAACGACTGGTGGTTCCACGCCAAGGGCATGCCCGGCTCACATGTCATTGTAAAAGCTGAAAACAAAGAGCTGCCGGACAGCACCTTTGAGGAGGCAGGCAAGCTCGCAGGCTACTACTCAAAGGGCAAAAATGCCGACAAGGTAGAGATAGACTATCTGCAAAAGAAAAATGTCAAAAAGCCAAACGGTGCCGCAGCCGGCTTTGTCGTGTATTACACAAACTATTCTCTCACGATTCACCCGGATATATCCGATATCAGGCAGATTGAGTAAGCAGATTATACTTATTTCATAACCATTCCAAAACGCTTAAAGTAAAAAGCTGATATACACATGCATAGTCCTGCATGCTATATCAGCTTTTATTTTTGCCATTTAAGCTAATCACAGATTCATCCTCTTTAATTGTTCTTTTGCAAATTCATCCATTTTCTTTTTCAGTATTCTGTTTTCCGGTGTACAAAGCGCCGGGTCTGCTTCAAGCACCTCATCCACCATCTCAGATGCTTCCTTTAGCACATCGCTGTCCTGATACACATCCGCAAGTGCAAACGCAAGGTCTCCACTCTGCCTGATTCCAAAGAAATCCCCGGGACCTCTGAGCTTTAAATCCTCACTTGCTATATAAAAGCCATCATTTGATTTATTTAATATCTCCAGACGTTTTTTTGATTTCTTTGAATTTGACGAATTGATGAAAATGCAATACGACTGTGCATCCCCCCTGCCTACACGGCCTCTTAGCTGATGAAGCTGTGCAAGTCCAAACCTGTCTGCATTTTCTATCATCATGACGGTTGCATTGGGCACATTTACCCCAACCTCCACGACTGTTGTGGACACAAGCACCTGCGACTCATTATTTGCAAAGCGCTGCATCACCTCATCCTTTGCCTTGCTCTTCATCCTGCCGTTAAGCACATCTACAGTGATATCCTTTGGCAGTGCCGCTTTAAGCACATCTGCATAGTCTGTGACATTTTCCCCTTCCGAGTTTTCGGTTTCCTCCACAAGAGGGCATATAACATACGCCTGATGGCCGGCTCTCACCTGCTCCTCGATGAAGCTGTAGGCCTTTGGCCTGAATGCTGTGCCAACCACACAGTTCTTGATAGGAAGCCTCTTTGCCGGCACCTCATTTATGACAGAGATATCCATATCACCGTATATGATTATTGCTAACGTACGCGGTATCGGAGTGGCACTCATCACAAGTATATGTGGCTTTCTTCCCTTATCCGAGAAGCTCTCCCTCTGCTTCACTCCAAATCTGTGCTGCTCATCTGTGATAACAAGCGACAGATTGGAAAAATCAGCTTTCTCCTGTATGAGCGCATGAGTGCCTATAATAAGCGCATTTTTCTCGTTTTCAAGGCTCGCATAGGCTTCTCTTTTCTGCTTTGCCGTCATGGAACCGGTAAGAAGCACAACAGGACTGTCAAGTCCAAACTGACTGACCAGTGAGCAAAACGTCTCGTAATGCTGGTTTGCAAGGACCTCCGTCGGAGCCATAATAGCAGACTGATAGCCACATTTTGACGCCCACGCCATAAGAAGAAAAGCAACAATCGTCTTTCCTGAGCCCACGTCACCCTGAATAAGCCTCTGCATCACATAAGGGCTTTTAATATCCTGCTTTATCTCATCTATTGTCTTCTTCTGCGCGCCTGTCAGCTCATACGGAAGCTTATCAATCAGTCCGTCTATAAAAGCATCATCCGTAAACTCAAACTCATTTTTGTCCTTCTGCTGCTTTTTATTCTGATACCGCATGCCCATGATAAAGAGAAAAAACTCATCAAAAACAAGCCGTCTTCTTGCCTCCACAAGAGCGTCAAAGTCATCAGGGAAATGTATCTGCTTCATGGCATAATTGTACTCGCAAAAGCCGTATCTGTGCCTTATATCCTTAGGCAGGTAATCTGACAGCAGTGTATCATGTGACAGAGTCTCCTTTATCGTCTTCACTATCAGATTGTTTGTCACACCGCTTGTCACGGAGTACACAGGCTGCAGTGTATCGCGTATAGCCTCGTACTTTTGCACCTCATACACCACAGGCTGCTCCATGACATATCGGCCTCCCTTTGGCTTAATATGTCCGTAAAATATAAGATGTCTCCCCTGCACAAGCTGTGCCTTAAGGTATGGCATACGGTACCATACCAGCTGTATCATATGCCCGGGCGAGCCGATATCCTGCAATGTAATCTGCATTCTCGCTGTATTTTTCACTACAGGTGCCTTTTTAATCACAGCATAGATGGCATAGGTGCTGCTTACGTTTACATTATTCAGTTCATCAATATCCGTTATTTCCGGAAACTTTACATAATCCCGGGGAAAATGAAGGAGTATATCACCAACGGTGTATACTCCCATTTTAGCAAATGCTTTTTGTGTTTTTTCCCCGATTCCCTTAACCGCGGTAATCGGTGAAGCTATATCCATATTTGCTCCTAAATATAATAAATATCATTTATATTCTTTAAAAGGCTTTACTCTACAGAAATAACATAATAGTAGATTGGCTGTCCGCCATCGTTGACCTCAACCTCTACATCAGGATATTTCTCTTCGATTGCTGCCGCAAGCTCATTAGCTGAGTCCTCATCAGAATCACTTCCGAAATAGATGCTGACAATCGCTGAATCCTCATCTACCATGGCATCTACCATCTCAAGTGTGGTAGCCCTTAAGTCTGTTCCAACAGAAAGGATGCTCTTGTCTCCGATTCCCATGAAGTCGTTCTGCTTGATGGTTTTTCCGTCAATCTCAGTATCGCGGACTGCATATGTCACCTGTCCTGTCTTGACATTTTCTATCTCAGCTATCATCTGCTCTTTATTCTCCTCGGCGCTGTGGTCAGGGATATAATTTACAAGCGCTGTGATACCCTGTGGGATAGTCTTTGTAGGGATAACAATAATCTGTTTATCCTCAACAAGGTCTACTGCCTGGTTTGCAGCCATGATGATATTCTTGTTGTTTGGCAGGATAAATACTGTCTTTGCATTTACATGCTCGATAGCGTTAAGCATATCCTCTGTGCTAGGGTTCATGGTCTGACCACCCTCTATGAGATAGTCCACTCCAAGGCCTCTAAACACTTCATTCATGCCTTCTCCGATTGAAACAGATACAAAGCCCATTTCCTTTACAGGCATGTTACTTATCTTTTCATCAGCCTGAGCAGCTTCATAAGCCTCTTCCTCAGCCTTCTGCTGTGCTGCAAGCTTCTGTGAATCCTTGATGAGCTTTTCCTGATGCTCCTCACGCATATTGTCGATCTTTATCTTGCTGAGTGAGCCGAAGGTAAGTGCCTTCTGCAGTGCAAGTCCAGGGTCGTTTGTATGTACGTGAGTCTTTACGATCTCATCGTCAGCTACAACGACTATAGAGTCACCGATTGACTCGAGGAATGCCTTGTATGCGTGCTCCTCATTGTCTGACATTGGCGCATTGAGTACAATAATAAACTCTGTGCAGTAACCAAACTTAATCTCCGCCTCTGTCTCAGCCGTAATCTTTGCAGGAGCTGCTCCTGTTGGTGCGCCTTCGATTGTATAATCAATCTCCTTGCCGATAAGGGCATCATATGCTCCCTTTAATACCTGAACAAGTCCCTGTCCGCCCGAATCCACAACGCCTGCCTGCTTTAATACAGGAAGCATCTCCGGTGTCTGGTCGAGCACATACTCAGCCTGCTTAATAACCTCTTCGACAAATGTGACAACATCCTCTGTATCGTCTGACAGCTCAAGAGCCTTTTCTGCTGCGCCCTTTGCCACTGTAAGGATAGTTCCCTCCTTTGGCTTCATAACTGCCTTGTAAGCTGTCTCAACTGCCTTCTGGCACGCCTCGCAAAGAATAGTGACATCTATCTCATCGTATTCCTTTATTACCTTGCAAAAGCCTCTGAAAAGCTGTGATAAGATAACACCCGAGTTTCCTCTGGCACCTCTTAAAGAGCCTGATGAAATAGCCTTTGCAAGCTCTGCCATGGTAGGATCTGTAAGCGAGCTGACCTCCTTGGCCGCAGACATGATTGTCATTGTCATATTTGTTCCGGTATCACCATCCGGTACCGGGAATACATTCAGCTCATTTATCCAGTCCTTTTTTGAATCAAGATTCTTGGCTCCCGCAAGAAACATCCTTGCAAGGAGCTTTGAATTAATGCTTGTGATCTCCACTTTTTGTAGTCCTCCTTAATCAATTACCCTTACGCCCTCAACGTAAATATTGATTTTTGCAATTTTCATTCCTGTAAATGACTCAACCTTGTACTTGACCGTCTCGATAAGATTGTCCGAAACAGTGCCGATTGAAATACCATACGCTACTATTACATGAAAATCAATGGTAATTTCGTTGTTCTCATCTACCTTTACATTTATTCCATGGTTCAGGTAATCTCTCTTTAAAAGCTTTACAAGACCATCCTTCATGTTGACCGCTGCCATGCCTACTATTCCAAAGCACTCTACAGCTACAGAGCCTGCATAGGTTGCAATAACATCTGTATCAATTAAAATTTGTCCATATTGGGTATCCATCTGTCCCTTCATAATATATACCTCCATCATATTGTGACGTAGCTAATGTTATTATACCTTTTTTTTCACAAAAAGCAAATATTTTTATATTTTATCCTTGCATTCTTTATTTTAATCTGATAGAATACATTTGTTGTGAGCTTAAGAGTATGGTAAGCTTAGTGAAATGCAAGGAGGTGCAATATCATGGCAAAATGTGCAATTTGTGAAAAAGGTGTTCATTATGGAAATAATGTCAGCCATTCTCATAGAAGATCAAATCATGTTTGGAAGTCAAACATTAAGAAGGTTTCTTGCAAGGTCAATGGAGTTCCACAGAAGTTATATGTATGTACTTCATGTTTAAGATCTGGCAAAGTTGAGAGAGCTTAGTCTTTATTTTTGAATCTTTTGAATTTTAAAGGACATCCGTTTGGATGTCCTTTTTATTTGCTCTCATATATGAAATTAATCCTGCTTATCGTCCTCTTCCTCGTCTGCCTTTATATCATCGAGATTAAGGTCATCATTTTTTCCTTTTGAAAAACGGCTTACAATATCCGGCACCATATCAAGTATCTTGGTCATGCCGTCCTGATTCTTTACATTGACAAGCTTTGTCTGTCCATTCTGAATAACGAGCACTGCGCTAGGCTGAATCTTTCCGCCCATACCACCGGCTCCGTTATTTTTCTTTTCTGCCGAAAATGCTCCTGCTGCCACTCCAAACGACACATCCACAAGCGGAAGTATGATTGTATCCCCTATATGAATCGCATCACCGACTACTGTCTTTGTAGTGATAAAGCTGTCCATCCCCTTGAAAAGTGACTCTACTGTGTTATTGAAACTATTATCTGCCATAATATCTTCCTCCTATCTGCTTATCCTATTATATAATCTGCGGCAGTTTTTATCAAATAAAATTCTAAGTGTTGCCGCTAAAATACTTATTACTATCACATGCCCCTTTATATCAAAGCTGCCCTTTGCATACGGATTTTCACTCTCGAAATCAGGTGTAATCCGCCATCTGTTTGTATAGCCGACAGGAAAGCATGCTAAAACACCTAATGAAATGCCTGTTGTATCCGGCGAGCCTGTTGAATAAACCATTGTAAGCTTAAGCCTCCTTGGGCATATTCTTTTAAGAATGATAAAAAGCTCTTTTTTCAGATGCGAAAAAGCAGCTTTATTTCTCTCATCACTGTATTCTCTTTTTAGCTTATAGATACAGTTTTTTATTTATCTGACTTATCTTTAAATTGCTTTTTATGTGGCTTTTCGCTTCGCTTTTTATACGTTTTTTGATGAGTGGGCTTGGTTTGTTGTTTTATATGCTGATTCTCATCAGTTACTGACCTTTGCTCGTCATGAGTCTGTGATGTGCTTTCATTCTCTGTCTGTTCATCTGCTACATGTTCTGACTCATCTGCCGGTATTTTAGGCTCATCTCCGGTGTTTTCACTGACTTTATCTTCTGTTTCAGTTTTAGCTGCATCATCCATATCGTCATCATCCAAAGCCTCATAATTATCAAACAGCTTCTTCTTCACAAAAGCAAGCCTTATATATCCGTCAGTCTCCTGTGCATACTCTATATGCAGTGCAAACAAATGCAAAAGCCATGACACATGTGCTTTTGCTCTTATGTCTGTATTGTCAAAGCTTCCGACAGCCCTGTACTTGACCGGCACAAACAGTACGCAAAGCAGCGCTGTAAGTATAAGAGCAAGCACTACAAGGAGTATGATGCCTATGACCTTTAAAATCGTAAATATCATCTATCTATTTCCTCCGTCTGCTCTTTAAATAGCTCTTCACATCTGTTTTACCTGTATTTTCGTATGTCTCCTTAACAATATCACAGGCCAGCAAAAGTGCCTCATCATAATTACCCGCTACTGCGATTATGTGCAGATTCTTCTTCGGATATCCCTTTTGCAGCAATTCTCTTGTCGGAATGATATCCAAAAGATTTTCCTCATTTGACGGAAACGTGATGATGTATGTGTGAAGCATGCCGGCATTATGCTCTATCTTCCACTTGATTTTCTTTATCTTTCCGGTAACAGACTCTCCTACAAATAAATCCTCATACCATTTCATTCCAAAACCTCAAAAAGCAGTTTTTTAAACTGCTTTTTAATAATACTAATAATACTTGTGTGTCCCCCATAAGTTGCTTTTCTTTAAATCCAGGTACTCATTGTAAGCCTTCTCAAGTATCTGCTTCTCATTTGCAAACTTGAGCAGATGATATGCCTCGTGATACTTGTAAAACCCTGAATCCATGAAATACTCTTCTCTTTGCGGTTTACTATAATAACTTTCGCCCATCATAAGATACCAGTGTACATCCTTTTCCACTGTATCATGTGGCACGGTAAAAGAATAGTGGCTCTTACCCACGTATTGGATTATCGTTGCACTGGCACCAGTCTCCTCTTTCACTTCACGGATTGCAGTGTCCTTGTACTCTTCATCAGATTCCACAGTTCCCTTGGGCAGTACCCACCCCTCGTACCTGTTCCTGTAGTTCTTGTATAAGAGTAATATTTTGCCACGAAAGATTACCACACCGCCACAGCTCGTTGCTTCTATCATTGCCATTCCTCCAAGTGTGGTTTAAACGCTATCTGTCAGTTCAAGCGAAATATGAACGATAACGTCTGTCATTACACTTAAGTATAACCTACTTCTAAAAAAAGTGCAACAAGCCTATTCATTGAAATATTTATCAAATACCTTTTTTGCCACCGGCACAGCATATGTGCTTCCGGCACCCGAATCCTCCACAACTACTGCGATTGCCAGATCATTGTAGCCGTCCTTTTTTCCATAGCCCACAAACCAGGCATTGGTCTGATCTGTAGAATCTGATACCTGGGCAGTTCCGGTCTTTCCAAAGGCCTCATAGCTCTGGTCTCTTAGCTTTGCGCCTGTTCCATCAGATACCACTGCTGCCATAAGATTCTGGAGAAAAGCTGCCTGATCCTTTGACATAATCTGCTTGTATGAAGCCGGTTTATTCTGCTCCACAAGCGCCCCGCTCGCATTTTCCGTATGGTCTACCAGATATGGCCTCATCAGATTTCCATCATTGCAGATTGCACCGGCAATCATGCACATGTGAAGCGGTGAAACAAGCGTGTTTCCCTGACCTATCGTGGTCTGCATGGTCAGAGCTGACGAAGCATTGTTATCCAGTGCAAATTTACTCTTTTTTGAATCAAAGGCTATGGGCAGATTCTTATTGAAAAGCATATCGTCACACAAGGTATTAAGCTTATTGTTGTCCACCAAAAGACCTATATTGGAAAAGGACGAGTTGCATGACTTTGCAAACGACTTTGTTAAATCCTCCTGTCCGTGTGATTTATTGCCGGCGCAGTGGATTGTAAAGCCGTCCTTTGTAATACTGCCGTCACAATCAAAGCTGTAGTCGTTGTATGTAGACGGATTTTCGTTATAATACTCAAGTGCTGTAAAAATCTTAAACACTGAGCCCGGAGCATACTGTCCCTGTGTTGCCCTGTTGTAAAGAGAAGTGCTGCCATCACCGTTTACGCTCTCCCAGTCACTTGCGATGGTATTTGGGTCATAATCAGGCTTTGACACCATAACTGCAATCTTTCCTGTTTTCGGCTCAATTGCAATGACAGCACCTTCATAGTCGCCAAGTGCATTGTATGCAGCCGCCTGTGCTTCGTAATCCAGTGTGGTTATGACATTATCACCGGTATTTTTCTTGCCGCTTATATCATTTACTATCTGGTCAAGGAAAAACTCATGTGAGCGAAGCAATGAGAAATTTTCCTGCTTTTCAAGCCCTGCCTTACCGTTTACGGCAAAGCCCGCTACATGCGCAAACACTCTGCCGTCAGGGTATTCCCTTGTCTCAGACGCATCTGAACCTACCTTTGTCCGTGCTATGACATGTCCATCCTTAGTCTGTATCTCGCCCCTCACTACATTCTTAGAGAAAAGATCCTGCAGCGAATTGTATGGACTGTTGATGAATTCGTCGCTTTTTACAAACTGGAAATATAAGAAATAACCTATCAATCCAACAAAAACTATAAGGAAAAAATATGTAACAACCGCATACTCTCTATTTCTGTGTCTTCGTGCTGTTTTTGCTGCCTGCTGCCGGTTTTCTCCTTCTCTGTTGACTTCCCTGCGCCCCCGGCTCTTTAGCTGTCTGCTTTTGTCTGTTTTTTGTCTCATGGTCCTTTCGTCTCTTGTCATCTATATTTCTCCTTTTTTCAGGGGCTGCCTGCATAATATACATGCCCTGTATCATTCCAAAAATAATCATCGTAGATAGAAGCGAGCTGCCACCGTAGCTCACAAGCGGCAGCGTCACACCGGTCATCGGTATAAACTTGGTTGAGCCGCCGACAGTTAAAAGCACCTGAAGCGCATACACACTGCCAAGTCCAAGCGCCACATACTTGTAAAACGCATCCTTCATCTGCATGGAAAGATTAAATATCATAAGAAAGCAGCTTACACAAACCATGATGAGGCAGACAGCAAATATACCGCCCATCTCCTCTGAGATAGCCGCTATGATAAAGTCTTTTGACACAATAGGTATCTTATTCGGCAGTCCCTGTCCCAGTCCAAAGCCAAACAGTCCGCCTGTACCTATGGCAAAGAGCGACTGACACACCTGATAGCCGGCCTTGTCTATGACAGAAAGAGGATCAAGCCATGCAACAATTCTGTTTTTCACATGTGAAAACAGATGATAACCAGCGTACATTCCAAGCCCCACAAACGCAAGACCTCCGGCAAAAATATAAAACCTTTTTGTCGCAACATAAATCATGACCAGATATGTAAAGAAATACAAAAGCGCTCCACCGAGGTCGTTTGATGCAACAAGTATCAGCACAAACACTGCCGATACGCCGCTTGTTATGGCAAGCTGCTTTAAATCAGTTGATTTATACAGCATGGATGCTATAAAAAACACAAAAAGTATCTTTACAAACTCTGACGGCTGAATCGAAACAGGACCAAATGTCAAAGAAAGCTTTGCTCCTCTGCTCGCCACTCCTACCACAAGCACCGACAAAAGTCCAACTATTCCCACACCGGCATATGTCCATGTCAGTTTTCGAAACATCGTGCCTTTTTGCATGATAAGCGGTATTAAAAACGCAAATATCGTTCCGGCAAGTACAAAAACAAACTGCCTTAATGCCTTGTCAAACGAAATTCTCGTTAGAATAATCATGCTTATACAAAGCATCATCACCATGTTGTTTAGCACAAGCTCTGAGGCATTCTTATAAAACTTATGATAAATCAAATAAATTGATTCAAAAAGCACAAGCTGTGCTATATAAAATCCTATTATCTTCGTATCCATTGTCGTGACAAAGAGCACCAAAAAACCATCTAAATGAATCAGAAACATATAAAATCTCTGCAGATTATATATATGCTTCTGCTTTTTCGGCTTGTCGGGATACTTGAATAAATGAAAGCATAAAAAAGTATATATGAGAAAAAGTATTATCATAATATACTTGGAAAGCTGTACTATCAGATGTACCATGTTATTCTACTCCTCTTTTGTAATGTCCGTTTGTATATTCAGCTACCTTATCATCCATAACCGCCTTAATCTGCTTTGGAGTCTCGATTGTAAAGCTGTATCTAAAACTTCTTATACCTGCCTCCTTAAGCTTACTTATGTTCTTTGTGAGCATGGTAGGCAGTGAATTATATATTGTATTATAGCACTCCTTACAGTTGTTACAAACTGCAAAGGATTTATTGTATCTGTCCTTTAAATATATAAGCTTTTGCTTTTTATCACAGCCCTTTGTGTTTTTGTGCACACAGTTGGCGGTGGTCATAAGCGGATAATATCCATAGACTATCATCTGCGAGCCTATATTGTTTCTATGCATAATCTCCCTTGAATTAAGTTCAAGCGGCACTGTGTCACCACTTACTCCGTGCTCAAAAAAAGCACTCTTTGAAACATCATTAAAGGTATACATATTGTGGTCTAAAATAACTTTTTTCCCTGTAAAAAGATTTTCTGTCAGATAAAGCTCCTCGTAATTTTTCACAACAAAGCCATCGAAGCTTACCTTATCAAGCTCTTTTGCGATAGATACAAAATAATCCGATGAATCCGCCCTGAATATCGTAGGCAGCATGAGATACACTTTTTTATTTCGCTTTGTAAGGCATTTCACATCATCTGCAAACTGCTGTATCAGAGTCTTCCTGTCATACATGTCAAAATCCAGATAAAAAACATCAAAGCATTCATAGCTAATAAGTGTATCAAGCTGCGCGCGTGTCATACACGAGCATATGGTGGTGTAATCCTTTGCATTTACAGCTCCATCTTCATGTGTTGCGTCGCTTTTTACGACATGTTCAGGGAGCTCACACATACTTGATATATCAGCATATCGTGCGTCATCCCTGTAATACTTTTTCAACAGCTTATCACAAAGCCCTGAAATTGCATCACGCCGCAGCTTGTTTAGTGCTCCGTTCGGCACAAAGACGTTTTCTCCGATTTGAGCTTTAATATGTGAAAACTCAAAGTCTGTATCACCGGTTTTGTTTATCCTGTCGATAGCGGCCTTTTTATCTAGCGGTGCCTTAAGTGCGGCACTGACAGGTTCTATTGAAGCTTTGTATGTCACATCACCTCTTTTTACAGTGAGGCTTCCGGGCTCCCCCTCTCTTAAAACAAGCTCTCCCTCTATCGAAAGCTTTCTCTTTTCAGGCGAAGGCTCTGCAGCATTTGAAACGAAATTAGGCTTCACATAAGTCACCATATCAGAGCCATTGTGGTCGAAATAATACCCGTCTGTGAAACCACAGCGGTTTCCAAGTGCCTTTATCCTGTCATAATCAGCATCGGTAACAGGCTTCATACTGTCGATATAGCTTCTGTAGTATTTTACCACTCCGCATGCATACTCAAGCTGCTTCATACGTCCCTCAATCTTGAGCGAATAAACACCTGCATCATGCAGCTTGTCAAGAGCCTTTATACCACACATATCCTTAAGGCTTAAAATGTATTCATCCTTTTTGCCCTCCACGGTATACGGCAGTCTGCACGGCTGTGCACAGCGGCCTCTGTTTCCGCTTCTACCACCTAAAATACTGCTGAAAAGGCACTGTCCCGAATACGAATAGCATAATGCTCCGTGCACAAAGGCTTCAAGCTCCATGCCGGTTTCCTCATGTATGCGCTTCATCTCTGCAAGAGAAACCTCCCTTGCCATGACCACACGCGTCACTCCAAACTGCGAAAGAAAGCGCACTCCGTCTGCTCCCGTTACAGTCATCTGTGTACTCGTATGTATCTCCATTGACGGAAAATACTCATGGATAGCCTTCACCACTCCAATATCCTGCACTATCACTGCATCAAGCCCTCTTTTGTAGTATGGAAGCAGGTAGTCGTAGAGCTTTGAAAACTCACTGTTTTTAATCAGCGTATTGACCGTCAGATACACCTTTACTCCTCGTAAATGCGCAAAATCAATTGCCTCTAAAAGCTCCTCCTCTGTGAAATTATTGGCATATGCCCTGGCTCCAAACATGCTTCCGCCCACATACACAGCATCGGCGCCGCTTTCTATCACGCCCTTAAATATCTCAAGGTTGCCTGCCGGTGCAAGCAGTTCAAAATCTTTATTTCTCATATATTTCCTCATATAGATGCTCATTTGATATCATATAAACCTGCAATAAAATAGGGAACAGTGTACGATAACTGTTCCCCTTTTATTGCTATTTATCGCTACTGTCATTTGCCCCTTTAGAAGCATGTGCAGATTTTTTAACAGGCTTTTTTCCATCAAGAAGTGACTCCTCAAGAGTTGCCTCAAGTCTCGCCTTGTTGAGTAAAAGCTCTTTGTTTTGTGCCTCAAGCTCCTTCATGCTCGCCTCGGCATTCTCAGTCTTCACCTGATTGGAAATTAAATCATGCTTTAAATCGTATATTTCCTTATCCTTATTCTCTATATCACCCTCGAGCTTTTCGACAAGTGCCTTTGCCTTGAAATAATCATCCGCAATATTGAGCTCGATAAGTGTGCTCTTCATATTGCCCGGAAGATGCTTATACTCATCCATATCATCAAACTCTGCAATCTTGTTGTTGATGTATGCCGCAACCTTCTGTAAGTATTCCTCATTCTCATATCCTGACAGTGTGTAAACCTTTCCGTCTATTACCACCTCGGCATTTGTTTTTGCAGACATTTAATCATCCTCCGTTTTCACATTTATTCAAACCAGCTATATTAGTATTAATATTACTATTAATATCAATTTCAATATCAAATACTTAATTATTATATGCCTTATAGATATAAATTGCAACTTTAAGCCCTTTTTCTCTCAAAATGCTCAAAGGCTAGTTCTGTTGCCACACGTCCCTTTGGTGTGCGGTTTATGAAGCCGTTCTTCACCAGATACGGCTCGTAAACATCCTCAATGGTTCCGGCATCCTCACCTATTGCCGCTGCAAGCGTATCAAGACCTACCGGTCCTCCCGCAAACTTGTCAATGATGGTGAGAAGTATATTTCTATCGTTTAAATCCAGTCCGTACTTGTCCACTTCCAAAAGATCCAGTGCAAAGCTTGCCACATCATAGGTGATTTTGCCGTCATACTTGACCTGCGCAAAATCCCTGACACGCTTTAGAAGTCTGTTTGCAAGTCTTGGGGTACCTCTTGAACGACGCGCCATCTCGTAGGCTCCCTTGTCATCTATCTCAACTCCAAGCACCTTTGCGGAATTGACGATAATATGCTTTAGCTCATCGACAGTGTAAAACTCCATGTGATTTACCACACCAAACCTGTCGCGTAAAGGTGCCGAAAGCATACCCGCCCTCGTTGTTGCACCTACAAGGGTGAATTTTGGCAGGTTGAATCTGATTGACTTTGCAGACTCACCCTTACCAATCATGATATCAATGGCGTAATCCTCCATGGCAGGATAGAGCACCTCCTCCACCTGACGGTTTAATCTGTGAATCTCATCGACAAACAGTATATCTCCCTCAGAAAGTCCGTTGAGTATGGCTGCCATCTCTCCCGGCTTACCTATTGCAGGACCGGAGGTCACCTTTATCTTTGTGCCCATCTCATTTGCAATGATTCCTGCAAGTGTTGTCTTTCCAAGTCCCGGGGGCCATAAAACAGCACATGATCGAGCGCCTCGCCCCTTGATTTTGCGGCTTCAATATATATTTTTAAATTGTCCTTTATCTTCTGCTGACCGATATAGTCATCAAAATACATAGGACGCAGGGATTTCTCTATCTTTATGTCCTCTTCCTGCAATTGTGTGGAAATTACTCTTTTCACGTTTTGTTCCCCGTTTCTGTTTTAAGCTTACAGCTTGTCCAATCAGCCCATATTTTTGAGTGCAAGCTTCAGCACATCCTCTACATCCATATCCTCTGTGATATCAACCTTGGACACTGCCTTAAGACTCTCAGTAGATGAGTATCCAAGCGCATTGAGCGCCATGACAGCATCATTTTTCACAGTGCTGTTCATGGATACAGCAGCACCGGATGCCTGATTCTCAAGCTTCTTTTCAAATGCATCCTCAAGCGACAGCTTGTCCTTTAAATCAAGTATCACTCTCTGAGCCGTCTTTGCACCTATTCCCGGTGCCTTTGATATAGCCTTTGAATCCCCCGATAGAATCGCAAAACGCAAATCATCGGCAGGCAGAGTTGACAAAATGGCAAGACCTCCCTTTGGTCCGATTCCGCTGACTGTAATCAGCAGCTTAAAGATTTCAAGATCATCCTTGCTCAAAAAGCCATAAAGTATCATGGCATCCTCCCTGACACATAGGTAGGTGTAAATTTTTACATCCTCTCCCTCGTCAGGCAGCATATCAAAATACTGCGTCGGTATGTAAATGAGATAGCCTACACCTGCAGCCTCCACTACAATGCTGTCTATATTTTTTTCTGCAAGCTCTCCTTTTATATATGCATACATTGAATCCATTTGTTACTGTTTCGACTGTAGCCTGACACACAGGCATAAAACAGCAGCATCTCCTTTTATTATTAAATATACGTAGATTACAGCCCATTAAAACTATACATGAAAGCTGTCAGAAATTCTTAAAAGCACCTGTGAAGCTACTATTCCAATCACAAGTCCCGTGATGCATCCTGCCACAAGAAGCACCGGAATATAGTACACTACGCTGTAGGTTGACAAAACTATAGCCGCAACTATTATCTGTCCTATATTGTGACACACTCCACCGACCAGGCTTATTGAAACCGAACTGAATTTATCTGATTTCTTAAGCAGGTACATAACGATAAAGCTTAGTATACAGCCTGCCAGTGAATATATGATGCTGAACGCATTTCCAAACATAAAGCCTGAAAGCACCGCGCGAAATACACATAGCAGAAACGTCTCCATGGGTGCTGCTATATAAAGCATGATTACTGTCACTATATTTGTAAGCCCAAGCTTCACTCCCGGTATGCCTACCGCAAACGGTATAAGTGACTCAACATAGCTTAGCACCAGTGCCAGTGCCATAAGCATACCAAGATATGCAATCTTTCTGGTTTTCATTTATCTCATTCTTTCTATAAAAATGTTCGGGTATCACTTGGATATAGAATCTATATCGGATTTCGTGTCGCTTTTTACCGTCACAACAACCTTATTCGGCAGACAGATAATCGACTCTCCCTCCTTTGATATCGCCTTCTGCTTCACACACAGATGATCCGGACAGTCGGCAGAGGTCATATCCGCCACACCGCCCTTTATGACAAGAGTGTTAGTAACATCGCCATCGCCGTTTTTTATCTCAATTGTATCATCCTTTGAAAGCGGATATGTGCCATATGCCCTTCCATCGATAGTCACCTCGACACATGCATCGCTATCCGTATCCTGTCCCTTTAAATATACAAGCTTCCATATAAGAAGCAGAGCGACAGAGATAATTACAATAACCGATATCAGGATTATATCATTTCTGCCAAAACGCTTACGCATCCTCTTTTATCTCTCCCATATAGTAAAAGCCTCTGCACTCATCAAGCTTCACATTGTAGATATTTCCAATCATATCCTCGGTACCCGGAAAATGTACGATTGAATTATTGTCCATACGTCCGGTCACATAGCCATCCTTCTGGTCATCCATCTCCTCTGCAAGTACCGGCACCACTTTGCCCTCATAGCATTTTGCCTTTTCTGATGAGATAGTCTGAACCTCCTTTAAGAGCCTGTCAAACCTGTCCTTGACCACATCATCCGGCACCTGATTCTCCATGGTAGCTGCGCGTGTGCCTGTTCTCTTTGAGTAAATAAATGTAAAAGCACTGTCATATCTGACCTGCTTAACAACATCCATTGTCTCAAGGAAATCCTCCTCAGTCTCTCCCGGGAAGCCCACAATGATATCAGTTGTGATTGCAATATCAGGAATCTGCTCACGAAGTCTCTTTACCTCGTCGAGATATTTTTCCTTGTCATAGTGCCTGTTCATCTCCTTAAGCACCCTTGAGCTACCTGACTGAAGCGGCAGATGCATATGCTTGCACACCTTGTCGCACTCCTTTATCGCCATAATCAGGTCATCGGATAAATCCTTTGGATGAGATGTCATAAAACGAATCCTCTTAAGTCCCTCAATCTTATTGACCTCGCGAAGAAGCTCTGCAAAGGTTATAGGATTGTCAAGAGTTTTACCGTATGAGTTGACATTCTGTCCGAGAAGCATTATCTCGCACACTCCGTCTGCAACAAGCTTTTCTATCTCTCTTATGATATCCTTAGGCTCCCTGCTTCTCTCACGACCTCTTACGTATGGCACGATACAGTAGCTGCAGAAATTGTTGCAGCCAAACATGATATTGACACCTGATTTGAAAGAGAACTTTCTCTTCACCGGCAGATCTTCGACAATCTGATTGGTATCCTTCCATATGTCAATCACCTGTGAGCCAGACTCGATATTGTTGCACAAAATCTCTGCAAACTTGAATATATTGTGGGTTCCAAATACGATATCTACAAACTTATAGTGCTTTTTGATATTTTCAACAACCTCCGGCTCCTGCATCATGCATCCGCAGAGAGCAATCTTCATCAGAGGATTCTTTTTCTTGTAGTTCTGCAGATATCCAAGCCTGCCATACACCTTATTATTGGCATTCTCACGTACGGTACAGGTGTTGTATACAATGAAATCAGAGTGCTCATCAGTTCCTTCCACGTAGCCTATCTGCTCGAGTATTCCGACAAGCTTTTCTGAGTCGCGGGCATTCATCTGACACCCGAATGTCTTTACAAAATAAGTCATAGGACGGCCGATTTCTTTAGATTTCTTTTCAACAAAATCCTTTGCCTTTGCCATGTAGTAATACTGCCTCTCAGGCTCATGTGCCGGTGGTGTCTTTGTTATATCTATATCGTAGCTCATGTTATATTATATTTCCTCTCAAATTAATTCTATGATACTTTACCTGACTATTCCCTGATCTGACCACTGCCGTAAATAATATATTTGTAGCTAGTCAGTGCTTCAAGCCCCATAGGTCCCCTTGCGTGAAGCTTCTGTGTGCTGATTCCTATCTCAGCTCCAAAGCCGAATTCATTTCCATCAGAAAATCTGGTTGAGGCATTTACATAAACGCATGCAGCATCTATCTCATTTAAGAACTTCTGTGCGTTGTCATAATCATTTGTGACGATTGCCTCAGAATGTGATGTGTTGTATCTGTTGATATGCTCGATTGCCTCATCAATACTGTCAACAATCTTTACAGACATAATGTAATCAAGGTACTCCATACCCCAGTCATCGGCAGTGGCCTCTGTCACATCATCTCTTCCGGCAAGAATTGCCTGCGCTCTTTCATCACAGTGCAGCTGTACATGATGCTCTCTTAGCTTATCGTACAGCTTTGGCAGAAACTCCTCCGCTATGGCACTGTGTACTACAATCGACTCACATGCATTGCAGACACTGATTCTTTGTGTCTTTGCATTGTTAATAATATTAACAGCCATATCAAAGTCTGCATCCTTGTCCACATATACATGGCAGTTGCCTGTACCGGTCTGGATGACAGGAATTGTAGCATTTTTGACAACATTCTGGATGAGTCCTGCACCACCTCTTGGTATGAGCACATCCACATACTGATCCATCTTCATAAACGCATTTGTTGTCTCTCTGTCTGTTGACTCAATAAGTGCAAGTGCAGCATCAGAAACCAAATTGTCCGTTAAAGCCTTTTTTAGTGCCTTAACTATTGCGATATTGGTATTTATCGCATCACTTCCACCCTTCAATATGACACAGTTGCCTGTCTTAAAGCACAGACCAAAGGCATCTGATGTGACATTTGGGCGCGCCTCAAAGATAATGCCAACAACACCGATTGCAACTCTTCTTTTTCCGATAATAAGGCCATTAGGACGCTTTGCCATAGACATCACTTCCCCAATAGGGTCTGCAAGCTTTGCTATCTGTCTGAGTCCGTCAGCCATGCCAAGGAGCCTGTCATGGTCAAGCGAGAGCCTGTCAATCATGCTCTTTGCCTTCATATTTTCCTCTGCTGTGGCCACATCCCTTTTGTTTGCCTCAAGGATTTCTTTTTCTGCCTTAAGAAGATTGTCCGCTGCATCGTTTAATACCTTATTCTTGATATCAGTATCCAGTGTTCCTATCTTTACTCTGGCCTCATATGCATCCGCACAAATTTTTTCTAAATCATTCATCAATAAACACCTCTCTCTTATCTGTTATCACCCCATCTAAGGGTACGTCATATTCATCTTCAAACGTCATGCCGCTAAGTAACTGGAAATCGTAGCCCACTCCAACTGCCATAACAGTGTCTCTTTTTGTAAAAGACGATAAATATCTGTCATAAAAGCCCTTTCCATAGCCGATTCTGTAACCGGTATCCGAAAATGCAAGCCCCGGCACTATCATAAGCGCCCTGCCATCCGCCTGCGTATACTCCTTCGTCATATCAGGCTCTTTAATATTAAATGAACCACAATTAAGCTCATCAAGGCTTCTTACCCTGTAAAAGGACATTGTATTGCCCGAAACCCTCGGATAATATATCCTTTTTGCTTTGTTTATTAAATAGGCAAAATACTCATCAGTATTCACTTCATTTCTGATAGCTGAATACAAAAGTATGTTGTCATATTCCCTGTCGAGCTCTAAAGCTATGAGCCTTTTATAAATTTCATGGCTCATGTTGTGGCACTCATCAACCCCCAGAAGGCCTCTTTGCTTTTTAAGCCTGCTACGAATTTCTTTTTTTGTTTCCATATTTCTCGCCGAGATTCTCAACCGAACCGTCATCGTTTACCATATCGATATTGTTGAGCTGGTTTCTTAAATTCTTCTTCACGTTTGCTATATACTCCTTGCGCAAAAGATCCTGCTCTTTTTTCTCTGCCTCAGAAAGTCCCTCTGCCTGTGACTTTCTGTAAAGCTCATTGATTCGCTGTATTTTTTCCTGTGTCATAGCACTCTCCTGATTTCAAATTTATAGCTGATTACTGGCCGCCTGTAGATGTAGGTGCCATCTCTCTTTGTATATAATCCGCAAGCACAAACTCTGCATCCTTTGCCCTGTGGAAAAGTGTTCCTGTATATCTGTCATTCATAATGTCATATAAAATTCCCATATTGCCGCCGTTTGCGATAATCATATCGGCACCGGAATATGTGGCAATCTTTGCCGCTGTAAGCTTTGTCGCCATGCCGCCGGTTCCGACATCGCTGCCGGTTGATGACTTTGCCATGCCAAGTATTTTCCTGTCAAGCGTATCAACCTCTCTGATAAGCTTTGCATCCGGATTGTCATGAGGATCGTCGGAATACAGTCCGTCTATATCAGAAAGCAGTATGAGCAGATCGGCCTTCGTGATTGATGTAACAATAGCAGACAGCGTATCATTGTCACCAAACTGCATCTCGTATGTGCTTACCGTATCATTTTCATTGACAATAGGCACCACGTTCAGATCAAAAAGCTCCTCAAATGTATTCATAACATTGCGTCTTGAAACAGGATTGACTATGGTATTCTTTGTCATGAGCACCTGTCCGGAATTCTGATTATACTCGGAAAAAAGCTTCTGATATGTCATCATAAGCCTGCCCTGTCCAACTGCGGCGCATGCCTGCTTTATTGAAATGTCGCTCGGGCGCTCCTTTATGCCTATCACATCACGTCCAACCGCGATAGCGCCGGAGCTTACGAGGCACACATCCATACCGCTGTTTCTGTAATCACATATCGAGCGCACCAGACGCTCCATCTTTGAAAAATTGAGGCTTCCCGTCTCTGCATGTGTCAGCGTCGATGAACCTATCTTTATTACCACTCTTTTATAATTGTCCAAAAAACTCATTTCTATCATCTTTCCTATTGTAAGTCTAAATGCATACATAATTACATTACGCATACATTTACTACTTTACCATATATTCATGCAAAATACAAAATCATTTTTACTACTGTCTCTATTTTTTTATTTTGTGTTATTATATTTCTGTTGCTTTCGGCTTTAAATTTCATAAAGTCCGGACGCAAAGTTATATTTATGCTTTTACTATTTAAGCTTTAACTATAAATAATTTACAACTAGAAAATTAATAAAGGATGCACTATGAAAAATAAACTAAAACACCTTGTCCCTGTCCTTTTGGCGCTTGCCACAATAACAGGAAGCCTGTCTGCATGTGAATTAAAGCCCAAGGCTCAGCAGAAGGTTTCAAAACAGGGCTTCTACTTTGACACGATAATACAGATTACGCTTTATGGCACTACCGACGAGAAATACATAGACGACTGCTTTGATATGGCAAAGAAATATGAGGATATGCTGTCAAACACAGTTAGTTACTCAGAGGTGAGCAAAATAAATGACGCTGCCGGCAAAGAATATGTCACAGTAAGCGATGATACACTCGAGCTCATAAAAAATGGCATCGAATACGGCGACACAAGTGACGGCAGGTTTGATATCACTATAGGAAAGCTGTCTGATTTGTGGAATTTTTCCGAAATAGCTGAAAATACCGACTCTAAAGATAATGAGGTGGATGCATCAGTCGTTCCGTCTGATGCACAGATACAAAGTGAGCTGTCACATGTAAATTACCGCAATATACAGATTAACGGAAACGATGTGATGCTAACCGATTCAAAAGCAAAGCTTGACCTTGGTGGAATCGCAAAGGGCTTTATCGCCGATAAGATGAAGGCTTATTTACAGTCCAAAAAAATCACCTCAGGCATCATAAACCTGGGTGGCAATGTCCTCACTGTCGGTGAAAAATCCGACGGAAGTGATTATACAGTCGGCATACAAAAGCCCTTCGACGAGAGCGGTGAGCCCATATGTACTGTCAAAATCAAGGACAAATCCGTCGTCACCTCCGGCATCTACGAGCGGTACTACAGAGTAGACGGCAAGCTATATCACCATATACTGGACACCACAACCGGCTATCCCGTCAAAAACAATCTGTACTCTGTCACCATCATAAGCGACTCCTCCTGCGACGGAGATGCCTTAAGCACCACATGCTTTGCTCTTGGCATTGATAAAGCAAAGGAGCTTATCAATTCCCTTTCCGGTGTTGAGGCAATATTTGTGACAGACGATTATAGTATTATCACTACATCAGATGAATATAACGTAAGCACAGAATAGCTGCAAGCTTATAAAAAAGCTGCCACATATCATAATGATATGTGACAGCTTTTATTCATTACAGAATAATCTTCTTTGGACACTTCTCTGCGCAGATTCCGCAGCCTGTACATTTCTCCTGATCAATATAAGCTACATTGTCTACTACATGGACAGCATCTGACGGACAGTTCTTCTCGCACAGATGACAGCCGATACATCCAACCGAGCATGCCTTCATGACATCCTTGCCCTTATCCTTTGAGCTGCACTTTACAACATGCTTTGTGTCATATGGAATAAGCTCGATGAGGTGCTTTGGACAAGCCTCTACGCACTTGCCGCAGGCCTTGCATGTAAGCGGATTGACACATGCAACTCCGTCAACCACATGGATTGAATCAAAAGGACATGCCTTCACACAGCTTCCATAGCCAAGGCAACCATAATTACATGACTTAGGTCCGCCGCCCGGTACAAATGACATTGCAACACAATCCTCTACTCCTGTGTAGTCGTAGTCTGTATTTGCTTTATCACAGGTGCCGGCGCACTTTACAAATGCAACCTTCTTTACTCCGGCCTCAACCTTTACACCCATAATCTCGCTGACCTTTGCCGCAACAGGGTCTCCACCTACAGGACACTGTCCTACCGGTGCCTCTCCCTTTGCAATGGCGGCAGCAAGTCCGGAGCATCCGGCATATCCACAGCCACCACAGTTGTTGCCCGGAAGCACCTCAAGTATTGCTTCCTCTCTCGGGTCAACCTCTACTTTGAATTTTTCTCCTGAAATACCGAGGAAAAATCCAAGAATTATACCGACAGCTCCAACAACTAAAGCTGCAATAATAATCGCAGTAACATTCATATCACTTTTCCTCCAATCCTATACAGAAACCATTCCTGAGAATCCCATAAAGGCAATAGCCATAAGACACGCTGTAAGAAGCACGATGGCTGTTCCCTGGAAAGGCTTTGGAATATCATTATACTCAATCTTCTCACGAACACCTGCCATAAGCACAATGGCAATAAAGAAACCAAAAGCTGTGGCAAAGCCGTAAACAACACTCTCTAAGATATTGTAGCCCTTTGTTACACTGTTAAGTGCTACACCGAGTACGGCACAGTTTGTTGTGATAAGAGGCAGATACACACCGAGTGCCTTGTAAAGAGGCGGCATCTGTTTCTTTAAGAACATCTCTACAAACTGAACAAGTGCTGCAATTACAAGAATGAACACGATAGTCTGTAAATATGACAGATTAAGCGGATACAGTATAAAATTGTAAATAAGCTGTGTAACGAATGTGGCGATTGTGATAACGAAAATTACCGCACCACCCATTCCGGCAGCAGTTTTTGTGTTCTTTGATACGCCGAGGAAAGGACAGATACCAAGGAACTGGCTAAGTACTACGTTGTTAACTATTGCATATGCTACTGCAATGAGCAGTAAATGACCTAATGTACCCATTATTTATCCCCTCCTTCTGTAGTGTTAGGCGCAACAGCGGCCTGTGCTGCTTTTGCTGATGGACATGATGCTCCACAATGTGCACAATCTCCTGAAAGGCAGCCTGCCGGCTCTGCAAGAGGTGTACCCTTTGCTTCCATCTTTTTACGGATGATATTCATGCCTGCAACGAGGAAACCAAGTACGAGGAAGGCTCCCGGTGCCATGATAAAGATTGTGATTGGTGTAAACCAGTCACCGAAAATCTTGATGTTGAAGAATGTTCCTGCACCTAAGATTTCACGGATAAGTCCGATGATTGTAAGACCCATGGTAAATCCAAGTCCCATTCCCATTCCATCAAAGATAGACTCTACAGGCGGATTCTTTGAAGCATAGCTCTCGGCACGTCCGAGGATGATACAGTTAACCACGATAAGTGGGATGTATACACCAAGTGCTGCTGAAAGGCTAGGCAGATAAGCCTGCATTAAAAACTGTACTACTGTAACAAGAGATGCAACTATGACGATATACGCCGGCATACGCACTCCGTTAGGAATCACTTTTCTGAAAAGTGAAATCAAAAGGTTTGAACATATAAGTACCACCGTGGTGGAAAGTCCCATTCCAAGTCCGTTTACCGCACTGGATGTAACAGCCAGTGTAGGACACATACCAAGCATAAGTACAAAGGTAGGATTTTCCTTAATGATACCATTATATAAACGCTCTACATATTTGTTCATTAGTTGGCACCTCCCTGTAATTTATTCTGGAAGTAAGTAATAGCTGCGTTGCAGCCGTTGGCCATAGCCTTTGATGTGATGGTTGAGCCTGTGATGGCCTCAATCTCATCATCCTTTGAAGGTGTAGCCTTTACAACGTCGAACTTGTCTACTTTCTTGTTCTCAAACTGCTTGTAGAAATCAGCCTCCTCGGCCTTCATTCCAAGTCCCGGAGTCTCACTGATGCTTGTGATCGAGTAACCGTTTACAGTACCATCATTCTTGATACCTACAGAGAATGTGATACTGCCCTGGCTACCATCCTTGGCTGTAACTGTAATGACATAGCCTAATGTCTCTTTGTTTGAATCAAGGGCAGTCTCAATATCATCGATTGTATCCTTATAGCCTGCATCAGATACAAGCTTATCAGCTTCTTCAGCATCATAATCATATTTCTCAAATGATTTTGCATCCGAAAATACTGCCTGATATGCTTTCTGTGCTGCTGCTTTATTGGCCTTGTCGATAGGATCTGCCGTGATTCCCTGAACCAGGGCAAGAATAAAACCAAGCACCAGAGTAAAGGCAGTTAAAATCAAAGCGTCATGTACAATACGTTTATTCATTCTTCTTTGCCTCCTTTACCATACCAAAGGCTCTTGGGATAGAAACCTTCTCAATAATAGGAACAAGGCAGTTGCTTAAGATGATAGCAAAGGAAACACCCTCTGCATTGGCACCGAAGCAACGGAATACTCCTGTCAATATACCACAGCAGATACCGAATATTATCTTTCCCATCGGCGTAATCGGGCTTGTGACATAATCGGTTGCCATGAAAAATGCACCGAGCATCAGTCCACCACCGCAGAGCTCTGCAACAACATAGTTGATATCAAACTGCTGTGCTCCGAAAAGGAACATGAAAACAGCAAATGTAATAATGTAAGATGCAGGAATCTTTAAATCAATGACTCCAAGTAAAATCATGATGATAGCACCTATTAAAATAGCTATAACTGATGTCTCACCGATTGTTCCTGCAGTATTTCCTATAAGCATATCTCTTACATTAACACTTGAAAGTCCCTCATTTTTGATGAGCGCAAGTGGTGTTGCTCCTGAGTATACATCCACGCCGTTTCTTGTGACATTGAAATTAGTCATATCAGCAGCAAATGCGATGAGAAGGAAGCATCTTCCACCAAGTGCCGGGTTCATAAAGTTCTGTCCAAGTCCTCCGAACATACACTTGACAATGATGATTGCAAATACTCCACCGAGTACAGCCTCCCACCATGGAAGTGAAACCGGAAGATTTAGTGCTAAAAGCAGTCCTGTAACTACCGCACTAAGGTCTGTAATTGTGCTCTTTTTCTTAACTATGTAGTCAAACACCCATTCTGATGCCACACACGATGCGATGGTAAGCAGAATGATAAAAAGTGCTCTAAATCCAAAATTGTAAATACCAAAAAGACTTGCCGGGAGTAATGCTATAATGACATAAAGCATTATTCTGTCAGTGGAATCCTTGGCACGTACATGTGGTGATGATGAAACATGATATAAATCACTCACTTTAATCCACCTCTTTCTTTATTTTTTGCTGGCCTGTTTTCTCTTTTCAGCGAGAACAAGCTTCTTCATTGTCTTAATAGGCTGAGCCACCTGTCTCCTTGACGGACATGCAAATGAACAGCTTCCACACTCAATACACTCAAGTCCGTGCCACTTCTCAAACTCATCCATCTGTCCACGCAAACCAAACTTAGCAAGACGGCTTGGAATAAGCTGCTCAGGACATGCCTCAACGCAACGACCGCAGTTAATGCAGGCCTGTGGCTCAAATGCTGCCACCTCATCATGTGTGAAGCACAGTATTGATGAAGAGGTCTTTGTAGTAGGGATATCAAGACTAAACATGGCAAAGCCCATCATAGGACCGCCTGATATAATCTTCTCCGGCTGGCTCTTAAAGCCACCTGCAGCATCAACCAGCTCCTGATATGAGGTACCGATGCTGTATAAAATATTGGAAGGATTCTTCACAGCATCTCCTGTAACTGTTGAAATACGCTTAAGGACTGGCTGTCCATTCTTTACGGCATTGTAGACAGCAATGATTGTCTCTACATTATCAACGATACAGCCTGCATCAGCAGGGAGCATCTTAGAATTGATGGCTCTGCCGGTTGTAGCATAGATGAGCTGTCTCTCACCACCCTGTGGGTACTTTGTCATAAGCGGACAAACCTCAATACGTGGCTCATCCTTCGTGAGCTCTGTGAGCTTTTCGATACAGTCAGGCTTATTATCCTCTATACCAAGGATCCCCTTTGCATTGTCAAAAAGCTGAAGTATGATCTTCATGCCGCCAATTAATTCCTCAGGATTCTCAAGCATACGTCTGTAGTCAGATGTGAGGTAAGGCTCACACTCTGCGCAGTTTGCGATAATATACTCAATCTTGTCCGGCTCCTTTGGAGAAAGCTTAACATGTGTAGGGAAACCGGCACCGCCCATGCCGACAACACCCGCATTCTTGACCTTCTCGATGATTTCTTCCTTTGAAAGCGCAGTGACATCCTCGACGCTCTCATATGTTGTCTCAGTAAACATGCCATCATTTTCGATAACAATACTGTCAACCATATCGCCGACCGCCACACGTCGCTTCTCAATAGCCTTAACTTTTCCTGACACTGATGAATAGATAGGTGATGAAACAAAGCCACCGGCCTCTGCTATCATCTGTCCCTTCAACACAGTGTCACCTACGGCAACAACAGGCTTAGCCGGTGCGCCGATATGCTGCGAAACCGGATATACCATGTCGCCCTTGGGCAAAACTTCTTTAATTGGTGAATCCTTAGACAACTCTTTGCCATCATATGGATGAACACCGCCAATAAACGTTTTATGACCCATTTTTGTGCCCCTCTTTCTTTTAGATTAATAACGTGGAAATGCTATTGCACATTACTATTCCTATTATACCACTTATGATTTTTAGTTAAATAGTATATTATGTACTTTTTTTAATACTTTATGTTATAATGTTTATACAAATGATATTCAAGGCAGGAATCGAAAAATGAAAACATTTCACAATGAAGAAATTTACATAAAAACCGATAATTTTTCAGACAGCATATTTAAAGAAAACACTATGTTCTTTGATATTGAGACAACAGGCTTTTCACCGGTGAAAGCGATTGTCTACATGATAGGCTGTGCAAGGCGCATTAAAAACCGTATTGTAATAGACCAGTATTTTGCCGAATCTGTCGATGACGAAGCAGCTGTAATTGAAGCCTTCGCAGGAAGTCTGTCAGGTTGCAGCACTATCATATCCTTCAACGGCGTCGGTTTTGATATACCATTTTTAAAGAATAAATACAAGAAATATAAGCAGGAAGACCCCTTCTGTAATGTGCAGATACTCGATATCTTTAAGGAACTTTCCCCGATAAAGCCTCTTTTGTGCCTCGAAAACTACAAGCAAAAAAGCATCGAAGCATTTCTGGGTATAGATAGGGAGGATAAATATTCCGGTGGTGAGCTCATAAACGTTTATTATGAATATCTTGCCCAAAAGGACGACGAAAAGCTATCCCTGCTTTTGACACACAACTACGAGGATGTCCTTGGCATGACAAAGCTCCTTAGTATACTTTCGTATAAAGAATGCATACATGGCATTGCAGACATCACCGGTGTATCCGTAAACCCATATACAGCTTACGACGGCAGTCTGATGAATGAGCTTATCATATCATTTGAAAATAAATTTTCCGTTCCAAAATCTGTAAGCTTCCATGACAATGACATCTATCTGACCATCGGCACTACAAAAAGCTATGTGCGTGCAGAGATATTCGAGGGGGAAATGCGCCATTTCTACAGCGATTACAAAAACTACTACTATCTTCCAAAGGAGGACATGGCCATACACAAGAGCGTCGCAGCATATGTCGACCACGAATACCGCGAAAAATGCAAGGCATACAACTGCTATGTGCGCAAAACCGGTACCTTCATCAGACAGTACTCTGACTTCATGAAGCCCGAGTTTCGATTCGATATAAAGGATAAGTACAGCTATTTCCTGCTGACTGAAGATTTTATAAATTCAAAACAGATGGTACTGTCATATGTAAAACACATAACAGACCATCTGTTTAACCTCTGATAAGATATCATGGCTTCCTGAAATAGAAACTGCTCAATCTCTCAAAGCCGAGCTCACGATATGTAGTTATCTGCTCAGTACTGCCTATAAACAGTATTCCCTTGGATTTTAAAGTATTGAAGAAATTTTTGTATATCATATCCTTCGCATCATCGGTAAAATAAATCACCACATTCCTGCACAGGATAAGATCGTAATCCTTTGGATATGAATCCTTCAACAGATTGTGTTCCTTAAAGGTCACACATCGCTTGATATCATCGGATATCTTGTATGACCCCTCCACCTGGGTAAAGTACTTCTTCTTCAGGTCAGCCGGCACATTTTCTACAGACTTTGCGCTGTAAAGCCCGGCTTTAGCGCTCGCAATCACCTGGTCGTCAATATCTGTAGCCAGTATCTTTATACGAGACAATGGAACATGCTTCGAAAAAGCCATGGCAAGCGAATACGGCTCGTCCCCTGTTGAGCATGCCGCGCTCCATATCTTAATCGTCCCTGTATTGTTCTTTAATATCTCAGGAATGACCTCTCTGTCCAAAAAACTCCACTGATCAGGATTCCTGTAGAACTCAGATACATTGATAGTGATAAAATTGATAAACTGTTTAAACTTAGCCTTATCTGTAGAAATCATATCAATGTATGTCTCATAAGAATCAGCCCCATTTTTTCTCGCAAGAGTATCAATACGCCTGCGCATCTGCTTCTCTTTATAATAATTGAGATCTATCTGTGTCAGCCTGTACACTTCCTTTTTAAACCATTCATAATGATCAAACATCACAATCCTCCAATATGTGCCACCCGATACAAATAAAAGCTGCCATATAATTATATATGACAGCCTTAAAATCAAAAACTACTCGTTATCAGAAGCAACCTCGTCGATATTTACATCTGCAACATCTGCTCCATCATCCTCTGAATCAAGGAGAGCCTTCATGCTTAAGCTGATTTTCTTATCGTCCTCATTGAACTCAACAACCTTAGCCTCAACCTCCTGACCAATCTTGAGAACATCTGATGGCTTCTCAACATGATCCTTTGAAATCTGTGAAACATGAAGAAGTGCGTCAACACCAGGAGCAAGCTCGATGAATGCACCAAAATCTGTCATTCTGGCTACTTTGCCCTTTACGATATTGCCAGGAGCAAATTTCTCTGTTGCACCATTCCATGGATTCTCATCATCAAACTTCATTGAAAGAGCAATCTTAGAACCATTGATGTTCTTAACAAATACTCTTACAGTCTGTCCAACAGTGAATACCTTCTTAGGGTTCTCTACTCTGCCCCAAGACATCTCTGAGATATGAAGTAATCCGTCTACTCCGCCAAGATCGATGAATGCACCGAAATCTGTAACATTCTTAACTGTTCCTTCGATTACATCGCCAACGTGAAGATTTGCAAGAAGCTCTTCCTGCTGTTTAGCCTTCTGCTCAACGAGTAATACCTTTCTATTTCCGATAATACGTCTCTTTCTTGGATCGAACTCTGTGATGATAAACTCAATCTCCTGATCCTTGAACTTGTTGAGATCCTTCTCATAAGTATCTGATACAAGGCTTGCAGGGATGAATACTCTTGTCTCATCAACACTGACACATACACCACCGGCTAATACCTGTGTAACTTTTGCCTTTAATACTTCCTGGTTCTCAAAAGCCTCCTCAAGACGCTTGCTGCCCTTCTCTGCCTGAAGGCGCTTGTAAGAAAGGATAACCTGGCCCTCGCCATCGTTAAGCTTAACTACCTTGGCTTCCATCTTGTCGCCAACCTTTACAACAGTAGTAAGATCTACGTTCGGCTCATTTGTGTACTCGTTTCTAGTAATAATTCCGTCTGATTTGTATCCAATATTTAAGAAAATCTCGTCAGGTTTAACATCAATAACGGTACCTTCTACCACTTCTCCATTTCTTATAGTTTTAAAAGATTCTTCCAGCATTTGTTCAAAGCTCATTTCTGACATTCTTTGAAACCTCCTCAATGATATTATTTGGGGTTGAAGCCCCTGCTGTAATACCTACGTTATTGTTGGACCTGATTTGTGTATAATCCATTTCGTCACTTGTCTGTATATAGTAAGTATTTTTGCATTCGTTTTTACATATTTCAAATAGCTTCTGTGTATTGGAGCTGTGCCTGTCGCCTATGACAATCATGACATCTGAGCACTGTGCTACCTTTCTTGCTTCGGTCTGTCTGACCTCTGTAGCATTACAGATTGTATTTAAAACAGTTATATCATAACCTTTTTTTGCAATAATTTCAACTATATCTTGAAATTTATTGTAGTTAAATGTCGTTTGTGACACTATGCATAGTTTTTTTGTACTATTTTTCATGTAATTTTCGGCATCCTCAGGAGAATTTATGATGGTTACATGGCATTTTTCGTCTGCCCAGCCCTTTATTCCACACACCTCAGGGTGCTTTGGACTGCCGACAATTATAATATCATAGCCCTTTGAGCTGTAATCTTCCACATATCTGTGAATTTTTGATACAAAAGGACAGGTTGCATTAAGCACCTCAAAGCCACAGTTTTTTATCCTGTCATACTCAGCCTTGCTTATACCGTGTGAACGGATAATCATCACACCCTTTTCATGAGAAGAAAGCTCATCGAGATCGTTTATGACGGTTACGCCATTTTTTTCCATATCCTTTACGACCTCATCATTGTGAATAATCGGGCCATAGGTGTATATAGGCACATTTTCCTTTTCAATTGCCTCATAGACCATATTTACCGCTCTCGTCACTCCAAAACAAAAGCCGGCGCTTTTTGCGATAGTAAGCTCTCCCATACGCTATGCCTCTTTCACAAGCTGTTTCATTCTATCTACCACCTCATCGATTGTCATATCAGACGAATCAAGCAGCACAGCATCATCCGCCTGCTTCAAAGGTGATGTCTCTCTTGTCATATCCCTGTGGTCTCTCTCTATAATATCCTTCTCGATTGCATCAATATCGCATTTCTCACCCTTTGCAGTAAGCTCATCGAAGCGTCTCTTTGCACGTACTTTAGAGCTTGCTGTTAAAAATATCTTGACATTGGCATCAGGAAGCACAACAGTTCCTATATCTCTTCCATCCATCACCACATTTTCTCTGGCAGCGAGCTGTCTTTGAAGCTCAACAAGCTTTTCTCTAACTACAGGATAAACACTTGTTGCTGATGCCATATTGCCGACAGCCTCCTGTCTTATAAAGCCTGTGATATTCTCACCATTTAAGATAACCTGCTGTTCACCGTTTTCATAGCTGATTGAAACCTCAACATCCTTACATAGCTTCGTGATGGTGTCAATATCATCCTTGTCCACACCCTTTTGGATAAAATAGTATGCCATGGCACGGTACATGGCACCTGTATCGACATAAATTGCGCCAAGTTCCTTTGCAAGTCTCTTTGCTATAGTGCTTTTTCCGGCTCCTGCCGGTCCGTCAATTGCTATATTGTATCTCATAATTTCTCCTTAAAATATTATTGTTCATCATTTTTATTAAAATCCCAGCTGCTCAATTCACTATGCGCATAAATAACTGTTATTATAAATGTCTCAAAACAGTTTCCAAATCATCAAACCGCTGCACTTGTTCCTGCCAGATATCCTGTGGACCATGCTATCTGCAGATTGAAGCCTCCCGTATAAGCATCCAGATCCAGCACCTCGCCGGCAAAGTAGAGGCCATTCACAAGCTTCGACTCCATAGTGGATGGATTGATTTCCTTCACCTTTATGCCGCCCTTTGTGATAATAGCTTCATTATATCCTCTTGGACCATTAAGAGTGACAGGCAGCTTCTTAAAAAGCATAAGAAGTCTGTTTCTTTCCTCTTTCGATATCTCATTGACCTTCTTATCCGGGTCAATGCCTGAAAGCTCAATTATCACCGGAATCATTTTTGCCGGCAAAAGCTTGTTTATCGAATTCTTAAACTGCTTGTTTTTTGCCTCCTCAAACTCCCTGAGAATCCTCTTGTCCAAGGCCTCCTGTGTGAGAGCCGGCTTCAAATCAATATACATGTCAAGAGGCTGCTTAATAAGGCTTTGCTTAATTGATGCACTCGCAGACAAAATCATAGGGCCGCTGACCCCAAAATGCGTAAAAAGCATCTCTCCAAAATCCTCATAAAGCTTCTTTTTGCCACTATATATGGAAATAGCCGTATTTTTAAGGGAAAGTCCCTGAAGACTCTTTACCCACTCTTCCTTTACATTAAACGGCACAAGCGACGGTGTGCACTCTGTCACAGTATGGCCTGCATCCTCTGCCATTTTGTAGCCGTCACCTGTAGAGCCTGTAGAAGGATATGAAAGTCCTCCTGTGGCCACAATAACTGCATCAGCAGCCATTGTGGTGCCATCCTTTAATATGACACCTGTTATTTTTAATTCAGGCTTTTTATCACTAGCTTCCTCATCTGCCCTAGTATCAGTGATTTTCTCATAGCACAGCTTCGATACCTCCGTATGAAGCAATACTTCCACTTTCTTTTCCTTCAAAGCTCTCTGTAAAGCAAAAATCACATCCGACGACTTATCAGATACCGGAAATACACGATTGCCACGCTCCACCTTTACGGGCATGCCATGACTCTCAAAAAAATCAATCACCCTGCTGTTGTCAAAGCCATAAAAAGCGCTGTACAAAAACTTACTGTTGCTCTTTACATTTAAAAAAAGCTCCTCAACATCGCACGCATTGGTCAGGTTGCATCTGCCTTTTCCGGTTATATATATTTTCTTCCCAAGTTTTTCATTTTTTTCAAGAAGCGTAATCTTATTCCCTGCTTCTGCAGCAAAATACGCCGCAAGCATTCCGGCGGCTCCGCCACCTACCACAATAATTTTCTTACTCATCCTGCGAATCCCCCAGCTTAGCGTAATGTACCTTTATAGAGTCATCAATGTAATCAATCTCATCATTCTCGTACACCTGATACTCATTCCATATATCCTCAAGCTCTGTCAGTGTCTTTGCGACAATATTCTGCTTTTTCATGCAAAGAGCCACAATCAGGGCATTAATGACAGAAAGCGGAGCAACAAGTGAATCAACTATAGAGGCCATATCACTGTCGGCAATCAGATTACATGAAGAATACAGATTCATCGGTGAATGAATGCTGTCTGTGATAGTTATAACCTTTGCACTCCTGTTGTTGGCAAATTCTAACGCCTTAAGAGTACGCATAGAGTAACGAGGAAAGCTGATACCGATAATCACATCATCCTTGCCAATGCGCACCATCTGCTCAAAAAGCTCGCTCGAGCTGTTTGTCGTAAGCAGACACACATCCTCAAACATCAGATTCATATAAAATGCAAGAAAGCTCGCAAGAGGTGCACAGCTTCTGATTCCGACAATATAAATTTTCCTTGACTGTAAAATAGTATCTACCGCCAAGTCAAATGCATCCGCATCAATTTTTTCCAGAGTGGTCTTAATCTTGTCACGATCAGACTGCAGTACAGTCTCAAGAATCTGTGACTGGCTGATACGCCCATATGTGACCTCCATTCGCTGAACCGAATTGAGCTTGTTCCTTACAAGCTCCTCAAGTGCCTTCTGAAAATCGGGATATCCCTTATATCCGAGCGATGTAGCGAACCTGACAACCGTAGACTCAGAAATTCCTACCGTCTCGCCCATCTTAGCCGCTGTCAGAAAGACAGCCTTATCATAATTATCAGTTATGTATGTAGCAAGCAGCTTGTGCCCCTTGCTCATCGTACTGTATTTAGCATTTATCCTGTTAAGTAAGTCGTTAGTATTTGACATCATATACTCCTGAGCTTTCCCGTTTATGGCTGTGCTTCACATATTTGTGTGACCTGCAGCGATTTTTTCATACCTTAAAATATTATCACTTTTTTCCTCTATATGAAAGAGCGAATTTATATTTTTTATTTTTGCCATAGAATAGACTCGTAAGTCCCGGGCACCGGACAGGCACGCACACTTTCCCGTGCGCTACGCTACGCCACTAAGATACTATACGAAATTATGCTTGAAGTTGGTCTATGCTTGACGAAACCGGCTTTTATGCTCCATCCATGGCGCATAACACCTTGTCCTGCCGTCCATGGCAGGACATTTCTGTGTTTCATGGGCATAATTTCTATAGTATCTAAGAGGCTGCGCTATTCGCGCACATGAAAGTGTGCGTGCCTTTCCGGCGCCCTGGACTTACGAGTCACCCTATCCTCATAATATAAAAAACAGGCCCGGCAAAGCCGGACCTGCTTGAAATCCAAAAGCATGAATTATATTTTTAAATACTATACAGGATAAGCCTTATTCTCAGTATCAGCGGCCTTTGCATCAACACCTGTCTGCTGTGCCTGTCTGTACTTGAAGAAATCAGTAGCAACCTGTGGGAAAAGAGCATAAGAAAGAACATCCTCATCCTGCTGTTTCCACTGCTTCATCTCAGCCTCAATCTTGTCAAGCTCTGGCTCAAGAAGATCTGCCGGACGACATGTGATGGCATTCTTCTTATCATCACCAAGAACCTTGTCAACAACCTCAGGGTTGAAAGGCTTAACTGTCTGACCATACTTACCAAGAAGGATATCCTTAGTCTCCTTAGTAGCAACCTTGTATCTCTCGCCCATGAGTACGTTAAATACAGCCTGTGTACCAACGATCTGTGAAGAAGGAGTTACAAGTGGTGGCTCACCGAGATCTTTACGCACACGAGGTACCTCTGCGAGAACCTCCTCGTACTTGTCCTCTTTGCCCTGCTCTTTAAGCTGTGAGATAAGGTTTGAAAGCATTCCTCCAGGAACCTGATAACGGAGAGTATTGATATTTACTCCGAGTACCTTTGGGTTCATGAGACCTGAAGCTAAAGCTTCCTCTCTCATTGGTCTGAAGTAATCAGCAATCTCACTTAAGAGATTAAGATCAAGACCTGTATCAAACTCTGTACCCTTGAATGCCTCAACCATAACCTCTGTTGCAGGCTGGCTTGTTCCAAGAGCGAATGGTGACATAGCTGTGTCAATGATATCAACTCCGGCCTCAACAGCCTTCATGTATGTCATTGAAGCAACACCTGATGTGTAGTGTGTATGAAGCTCGACAGGAAGGCTTGTAGAATCCTTTAAAGCCTGAACAAGCTCTGTAGCCTTTGCAGGAACTAAAAGACCGGCCATATCCTTGATACAAAGTGAGTCAGCACCCATGTCCTCAACTCTCTTTGCCATATCCATCCAGTAGTCAAGTGTGTAAGCATCTCCAAGTGTGTATGAAAGAGCTACCTGGGCATGTCCCTTTTCCTTGTTACATGCTGTAACTGCTGTCTGTAAGTTTCTGATATCATTTAAGCAGTCGAAAATACGGATGATATCGATTCCGTTTGCGATTGACTTCTGTACGAAATACTCAACAACATCATCTGCATATGGACGATATCCTAAGATATTCTGTCCACGGAAAAGCATCTGGAGCTTTGTATTTTTGAAGCCGTCTCTTAATTTTCTGAGACGATCCCATGGATCTTCCTTTAAGAATCTAAGGCAGGCATCAAATGTTGCACCACCCCAGCACTCTACTGCGTTGTATCCAACCTTGTCCATTTTATCAACGATTGGAAGCATCTGCTCTGTTGTCATTCTGGTTGCAATCAGTGACTGATGTGCATCACGAAGAACAGTTTCTGTTATTTTTAATGGTTTCTTTACCACTTCTGACATGATTAATCCTCCTTAATTAAATCTAAATACCGAATATAGCCATGAAGCATCCGGCCGCTACGGCAGTTCCAATAACACCGGCTACGTTAGGTCCCATAGCATGCATAAGAAGGAAGTTTGTTGGATCCTCTTCTGCACCGACCTTCTGAGATACACGGGCAGCCATAGGAACAGCGGATACACCGGCTGAACCGATAAGTGGATTGATCTTGCCTTTTGTAAGGAAGCATAAAAGCTTTCCAAAAAGTACTCCTGCAGCAGTTCCCACCATGAATGCAATAAGACCAAGGATAACGATCTTGATTGTGCTCATATTAAGGAATGACTCTGCGCTTGTAGAAGCACCTACTGATGTACCGAGTAAGATAACTACAATGTACATAAGGGCGTTGCTTGCTGTCTCCTGAAGCTGACGTACTACACCAGACTCACGGAAAAGATTTCCAAGCATGAGCATACCAACGAGTGGTGCTGTAGTTGGAAGCAGTGTACAAACAACGATAGTAACTACTACAGGGAAGAGAATTCTCTCAAGCTTGCTTACAGGACGAAGGTTCTGCATCTTGATCGCACGCTCTTTCTTTGTAGTAAATAATTTCATAATTGGCGGCTGGATGATAGGTACTAATGCCATGTACGAGTACGCTGCCACGGCGATAGGTCCCATCAGACCTGTCTGACCTAATTTTCCGGCAAGGAAAATAGATGTAGGTCCGTCAGCTCCACCGATGATAGATACGGCTGCTGCTGCCTTGTCATTGAATCCGAGAAGGATTGCAAGGAAATAAGCTCCGAAAATACCAAACTGTGCTGCAGCTCCGAGTAAGAAGCTGATAGGGTTTGCGATAAGCGGACCAAAGTCTGTCATAGCTCCGACACCGAGGAAAATCAGTGAAGGAAGAATTGACCACTCATCAAGTGTATAGAAATAATAAAGTAAACCACCTACTCCATTGCTTGAGTGCTCCGGGCTTACAATAATATCAGGATAGATATTAACAAGGAGCATACCAAAAGCAATAGGTACTAAAAGTAAAGGCTCAAATCCTTTTTTAATAGCCAAAAACAGGAATACACATGCTACGGCAATCATAACATAGTTTCCGACTGACAGATTAAAAAAGGCAGTCTGATGTAGGAGGTTTGAAAGTGTTTCACCTACGTAACTCAAATTAGTTTACCTCCTGGAATTAGTTTAATGTTGCAAGTAATGCACCTGACTCTACTGAATCACCAACAGCAACATCAATGCTTGCTACTGTTCCATCCTGTGGTGCAACAACAGGTGTCTCCATCTTCATGATCTCAAGAATAAGAAGTGTATCACCCTTCTTTACTGCATCGCCAACCTTAGCCTCGAGCTTAAATACCTTTCCGGCAGCTCCGGCCTCAACCTTGATGCTTCCTGCTCCTGCAGGTGCAGCAGCCTTTGGTGCAGCGGCAGCAGGTGCTGCAGCTCTTCTAGGTGCGCTGGCTGTGCTAGGTGTGCTTCCTGTCTCTTCTACTGTAACATCGTAAACATTTCCGTTAACGGTAATTGTATAGTTTTTCATCTCAAATGTCCTCCTAAATTATCTTCTATTGATTGAACGGACTACAAAGCCCTCTGTTGTAGTACCCTCGCTTGCTGCTATAGCTGCTGAGATAACAGCTACAAGCTCTGTATCATCTGTAAGGTCTGTAGCAGGTGCTGCTGCAGCAGCAGTCTCTTTCTTTTCAGGCTCGCTCTTTGCTTCTGCCTTCTTTGGCTTATTGCCGATAAGAGCAATAAATTTGAAGCAGTAAATGATAAGAGAGATAAGAATAAGTACACAGAATACAATACTCATTGAAATTACTGTGTTCTGTCCTGCCTTAGCAAGCTTCTGTCCCATTGTCTGAACAGGAGTAAGTGAGATACCTGTTACCTCCATGGTAACCGAATCATATACTAATTCGTATGTTACATCCTGCTTGCCAAATGTAAGTGTCATGTCGGTAGTAAGTGTACCACCTGACTTAGTTACTGTAAAATCCTTGCCATCAGTTGCATCCTTTACGTCTCCGTATTTGTCAACCAGATCAAGCCATGATGAAACGGCATCAAGCTCAGCGTCTATATTTTTCATTGAAACGCTTGCTCCCGACTGTCCGAGTGTGTTGTAAACAACCTCACCCTCTGTCATGCCTGTCTTCTCCTCAACTTTCTTGACACTCTTCTCATAGCTGTCATAACCGCCACAACTATCTACGAGCGCAATGTAGTTCTGGATGTTGCCAAGACTGTCTGTTGCCTCAGTATGAAGCTCGTCTGTTGTGTATCCGCCGTATGTCTTTTCGGCATTGTCAGAGCCACATGCTCCAAGCATACATACAATCATAAGAAGGCTAAGGATATATGTTATTTTTTTCTTCATAACAAAATGCGCCTTTCTATTATTTAGTTCCGTGTTTCTTCTCTGGTGCATCTACATATTTGGTGTAAAGCATCTCAAAAGCACCTACAAGATATTTTCTTGTGTCAGCCGGATCAATGATGAGGTCTACATATCCTCTGGCTGCTGCTGATGAAACAGAAGACTGAAGCTTCTCGTAATCAGCTGCCTTCTCATCGATTTCCTTTGCATCAGCGCCCGGATACATAATCTCAGCTGCAATCTTTGAATCCATCATACCAATCTTTGCATCAGGGTATGCATAAACCATATCAGCTCCGATTGACTTAGAGTTCATTGCAACATATGCGCTTCCGTAAGCCTCGCCTGTAATCAGGTTAACCTTTGGACATGTTGCACTAGAGAATGCGTATGTCATTCTGGCAAGAGCCTTTGCAAGCTTCTTCTCAGAGCACATGCAGTTCTTGAATCCGTTTACATTTGTAAGTGTAAGTACAGGAATTGAGAAAGCATCACAGAATGATACAAACTCAGCTGCCTTGTTACAGCCCTTTGCAGTAAGAGAAAGTGCAAACTCCTCTGCCTTCTTGCCCTCAGCATCATATACTGTGCTGCAGTTTGCAACTGCACCGACTGTCATGCCGTTTAATTTAACAAAGCCTGTTACCATATTCTTGGCAAAGTCTTTCTTTGTCTCAAAGAATACATGATCATCAGAAAGCTCTGATAAGAGGAATCTTGGATCAGCCTTCATATCAGCCATGCTGTTACATGCTCTGTTGAGATCATCCTCACATGAGTCTGTATATACATCTCCCTCGTTGTTGAGTGGAAGCATGCTGACAAGAGCTCTGATATCAGCGATAATATCATCCTCTGAACCGATTCCGTCTACACATCCGTTGTTCTCACTCTGGAATGAAGCTGCTGCTGTATCGCATTTCTCAACGCGGTTACCCTCTATTGCATCAGGAGTATTAATAAACATTCTGCCCTTAGACTCTTCGATATAAGCGAAATCACAAAGAGCCGGTACTACAGAAAGTCCGCCACCACAATTACCGAATACACCACAAATCTGTGGAATAACGCCACTTGCTGCAACTTCCTTGGCGTAGATAAGACCAAATCCGTCTAATGCATCAACTGACTCCTGAAGTCTGATACCACCGCAATCGATAAATCCGATAACAGGTGCGCCCATTTTCATGGCCATATCATATACAGAAGCAATTTTCTTTGCATGCATCTCGCCGATTGTTCCGTTAAGAACTGTTGCATCCTGGCTGTAGATAAATACAAGATTTCCATCAATCAGACCGTGTCCGATAATAACACCATCTGAAGGAGCTTTTGCTGCAGTAAGGTTAAAATCTGTACTGCGAGCTGTCACAAGAGAACCAATTTCCATGAAACTGTTCTCGTCGACTAACTTAGCAATACGCTGCATTGCCAAGCTTTGATTGTTACTACTCATTTTATATCCTCCATCTATAAAAAAATAAAATTTTTCGCTAGTATGATAATAGACTATTTCTAAATTTTTTTCAACTAATTTGTTAAATTTTTAACTTTAATTTTTGTTTAGAAAAAATTTCCTATATTAATTGTAAAATTCTTGAGAAAATTCTTGCAAATTTTCTTATTTTTCTTGTTATTTTCTATATATTTTAAGTTAATTGTGTTTCGTGTATCACCGGTCTGTTGTGTTGTTACACAAGCAGCATCACAGTAAGAATCTTCGGCAGCATCTGAAACCGCATACTCCACCAGACTCTTTGCATCAGCCCACTTATAGTTTTTATTGTTTGGCCACCCACAGCCCAAGAGAGAAAGGCACATTCTCCTTCCATCCTTTTCAACTGCTGCGACATAGCAGTAACCTGCCTTTGCGGTAAAGCCGGTCTTTCCCGATATGCAGTAGTCCGTTTCCGTAAGGAGCCTGTTGTGATTGTTAAAAACCATCTTACCTTCCTCTGTCTCAAACGTGTACTGCATAGTCTGTGTTATCTCAAGAAACTGTGTTGATTTTGGTGATTTCCACGCACAATAAGACATTATAACACACAAATCTCCCGCTGTGGAGTGGTGAAAGCTTATATCATTCTCAGCATCCAGCCCGTTTGGTGTAATAAAATACGTGCCAAGGCACCCTATCTCATTTGCTTTTTCATTCATAAGCTTTGCAAAGCCTTCCGTCGAGCCGCCCACATGCTCCGCAATCGCATAGGCACAGTCATTGAACGACTCAAGCATCATGCCATAGAGTAAATCCTTCATATTATAGCTATTCCCGGCCACAAGTCCAAGCTTGACCGCAGGCTGTGATGCAGCATTTTGTGAAATCGTAACAGTATCATTTATATCAGATTTTTCAAGTGCCACAATGCACGTAAGAAGCTTCGTGGTGCTGGCATTTGCCATGCTGTCTCTCATATTTCTACCATATATAAACGTCTCGTCATCCGCATCATATAATGCCGCTGAAACAGCATGAAGCCTGGGTTCATTTACGGCTTTGTCAGTATTCTTAGCAACAGTATTTTCAGCTGCCATAAACACACTTTTCTTTTCCAAACCGGGCATTTTTTGCTTTTCCAGCGTCTTAAAATCAAGCAAACAGCTGACAGTACAAACCAACACACAAATGAAAACCATTAAAGCTATTTTCGACTTATATTTTTTCAAAAAAATAACCATATAATTACCTCCATCGGTAATATATATGATTATTTGCATGTCCTTATTATATGAAATGGCAGCTTACGCAATACACCTGCACTACACATCAAGCTTCACGTGCATCTCTTCCTCTGCCTCCTGCTTAAACTCCTCAACCTGCACAGGGCTTAGTACCGGCAGCTCGTCGATAGACGAAACCCCAAAGCTCCTTAGAAATTCCTCTGTGGTACCAAACAAAAGCGGTCTTCCCGGAGCATCCAGCCTTCCAAGCTCCTGCACCAGATTGTACTCGACAAGCTTGCTTACGGCATGTTCACTTGATACACCTCTGATTTTTTCTATTTCAGCCTTTGTTACAGGCTGCTTGTACGCTATGATTGAAAGAGTCTCTAAAAGCACATCCGTAAGCACCCTCTTCTTAGGCTGCTTTGCAATGCGGATGAGATATTCATACATCTGTGGCTTTGTACACATCTGATAAGCACCATCAAGCTCTATGATATTCATACCTATATTTGAAGAACTTCTATATTCCTTAATCAGCTCGTCAAGCAGCTTTTTTGTTTCTTTTTCATTTAATTGTATTGCATCGGCTATCCTTCCAAGCTCCACGGATTCTCCCATGGTAAATAAAATAGCCTCTATTGCAGCTTTATAATTCATATATCCTCAACCCCTCTTTATGCAGCAATCCTTGACTCAATCCGGATATCATCAAAAATATGCTCCTGAACGATAGTTAATTTGCCGGTCTTCATAAGCTCCAGTATGGCAAGAAATGTAACTATGACTTCCACTTTGCTTGACGATGCAGTAAGCATCCCTCTGAAGCTGAAGTGCTTGTGTGAGGCAGCATAGTCTGTCAGATATTCCATCTTTTCCTCTAAGGAGACCTCTTCCTTTTCAATCTTTCCAAACTTCGAACGGACCTTATCTATCTTTTCTTCCTGTCTCTTCATTATACTTTGAAAGATTCTGTTTAAATCAGAAAGACGGATATCTCCGACAAGCTCCTCAAGATTAACAGGCTCCTCATATGCAAGCACCTCATCAGGTATGTCCTTCTTCTTATACCACACCTTGCCGGCATCCAGCTGGCGATCCTTAAGCTCGTTTGCCATGCACTTGTACATCTTGTACTCAAGCAGCTGCTGCACAAGCTCTGCTCTTGGATCTTCCTGCTCCTGCTCTTCTTCCTCTTTCTTTGGGAGAAGCATCTTTGACTTTATGTCGAGGAGCGTAGCTGCCATCACGAGAAACTCGCTGAGCGTGTCCAGGTTATCCTTTTTCATCTGATTCACATACTCCATGTACTGCGCTGTAATCTCGACAATCGGGATATCATAAATATTTACTTTATTTTTCTCTATCAGGTATAAAAGCAGGTCAAGCGGTCCCTCAAACACCTGAAGCTTAAAAGTCATATCCATAATTTACTCTCCGTTAATCCTTCAAAAACTGTGCCATAACGTAATTGGCTACATCTTTTCCTCTCTCCGATAAATAGATATGCCCGGCCTTTACCACGAGCAGCTCCTGTTTTTTCAGGCTGTCTATCGTATCCTTGTAGATTGCATCTATCGAAATACCAAATGCCCTCTCAAAGGCTTCTCTTGTGACCCCCTCATTCATACGAAGTCCAAGAAACATAAACTCCTCCATCTGTCCCTTTTTGTCTATAACATCAGCTGACACATGCAGATTGGCCTTAAATATATCATCACCCACATCATGTATATGACGGCATCGCGACAGATATTCATCCATATCTGATGTATTGGTATATCTGACATTTGATATAAGCGATGCCGCCCCTATTCCAAGTCCTAAATAGTCAGCTCTGGTCCAGTAGCCTATATTATGGCGGCACTCCATACCTCTTTTAGCATAGTTAGATGTCTCATACTGCCTGTAGCCGGCATCCATAAACGCCTTCTGTCCCGCCTTTTCCATATCATATAACTCGTCCTCATTAGGCAGAAACTCTGTTCTCATGCCCGCCTCCTGGCGCACCATGTCAAACTTGTACTTTTCATAGAAAGGAGTACCCTTTTCCACTATAAGAGAATACGCCGATATATGATCCGGATGAAGCCTTATAATCTTGTTTACTGTCGCCATATACTGTGACGCTGACTGTCCCGGCAGACCATACATCAAATCTACATTGATATTTTTAAAGCCCACGTTTCTGGCCACCTCGTAATTCGTCACAAACTGTTCAAAGGTATGTATACGCCCGAGCAGCTTAAGCTCATCATTATTTGCCGACTGCAGTCCTATGGACAGGCGGTTGATTCCCGCATCCCTGTATGCTAAAAGCTTTTCTCTGCTAAGCGTACCGGGATTGCACTCTATGGATATCTCAGCATCAGGCAGCACATTAAAGCAGTCAAACACACCCTCCATCAAAGCAGCAATCCACTGCTCATCTATAGAGCTTGGTGTACCTCCTCCGATATAGACAGATGACACCTGATAGTTCTTCATAAGCGGGCCGTAAAATATCATTTCCGCCATAAGCCCCTTGACATAGCGAAGCTTTGCATCATCGTCTGCGGGAAATGATAAAAAATCACAATATTCACATTTTCTCACACAAAATGGTATATGAATATAAATCTCAAGATTCTTCATATGTGCGATTACTCCTCATCCAGCTTAAGCACACTCATGAATGCCTCCTGTGGTATCTCTACATTGCCCACCTGACGCATCCTCTTCTTTCCTTCCTTCTGCTTCTCAAGCAGCTTCTTCTTACGTGAAATATCACCACCGTAGCACTTGGCAAGCACATCCTTGCGAAGCGCCTTAACCGTCTCTCTTGCTATAATCTTGCCACCGACTGCTGCCTGAATAGGTATCTCAAACAGATGCCTTGGTATCTCACCCTTAAGCTTCTCGCACATCTTACGGCCTCTTTCGTATGCACTCTCCTTGAATACGATAAATGAAAGTGCATCGACCATTTCCTTATTGATTAAGATGTCAAGCTTGACAAGCTCTGAGCGCTCATAATCCTTCATCTCATAGTCAAACGAAGCATATCCCCTCGAGCGTGACTTTAAAGCATCAAAGAAATCATAGATAATCTCATTTAATGGCAAGTCGTACTTTATGAGAGCTCGTGTTTTTTCGATATACTCCATGCTGATATAGACTCCTCGTCTCTCCTGGCACAGCTTCATAATCGCACCGACATAGTCACTTGTGACCATAATCTCTGCAGATACGTATGGCTCCTCCATATACTCAATCTCTGACGGATCCGGCATATTTGAAGGGTTGGTCAAATCTATCACCTCACCGCTTGTCTTGTGAATCTTGTAAATAACACTAGGTGCAGTGGTAACGAGATCAAGATCAAACTCTCTCTCCAGTCTCTCCTGAATAATTTCCAGATGTAAAAGACCAAGGAATCCGCATCTGAAGCCAAAGCCAAGTGCCAGTGATGTCTCAGGCTCAAACTGTAATGAAGCGTCGTTGACCTGCAGCTTTTCAAGCGCATCCCTTAAATCAGGATACTTTGCACTGTCTGCAGGATAAAGACCACAGTAAACCATAGGGTTGACCTTCTTATAGCCCGGAAGCGCCTCATCGCACGGTCTGTCAACGAGTGTAACTGTATCACCCACACGTGTATCCCTGACATTTTTGATGCTGGCCGCAATGTATCCAACCATACCGGCCGAAAGTTCATCACATGGTATAAACTGGCCTGCGCCAAAATAGCCCACCTCTGTAACCACATCAGATGCACCTGTAGCCATCATCTTTATTGTGTCTCCTACCTTTACAGAACCCTCTCTCAGTCGGCAGAAAATAATGACTCCCTTATAAGAATCATATGTTGCATCAAATATAAGTGCTTTAAGCGGTGCATCTTTATCGCCTGTTGGTGCCGGAATCTTTTTTACAATCTGCTCCAGCACATCCTCTATATTGAGTCCTGTCTTTGCGGAAATACGCGGTGCATCCATAGCTTCAATACCGATAACGTCCTCAATCTCCTGTGCCACCTCATCCGGGCGCGCACTCGGCAGATCCACCTTATTTATAACAGGAAATACATCTAGGTCATGATCCAGTGCAAGGTAAACATTTGCAAGTGTCTGGGCCTCAACGCCCTGGGCCGCATCCACTACAAGTATAGCTCCGTCACATGCCGCAAGACTCCTTGATACCTCATAGTTAAAATCCACGTGTCCCGGTGTATCTATCAGATTAAAAATATACTCTTCGCCATCCTTTGCGGTATATATAATACGGACTGCCTGAGACTTGATTGTGATACCACGCTCTCTCTCTAAATCCATATTGTCGAGCACCTGAGCCTGCATCTCCCTGCTGGTAAGTGTGCCTGTTTTTTCTATAATTCTGTCCGCGAGTGTAGATTTACCGTGATCAATATGGGCAATAATACAAAAATTGCGGATTTTGCTCTGATCTATTGACATATGTCCTCCTAATGCTTTCAATAACTCATCAAAGTTTATCAGATTTGTGAAATAAAGTCTATATTATTTTAACACTTTATCAAGTATATCTGCAAGTGGTTCCATTGCATTGTACGCTTCCTCCTTGGTATTTGTCTGCGCTCCCACCTCCACGAGCAGCGATTTCGGACACAGATGCATATTATATCTGTAGCCCTTTAAGTAAATGCGCCTTGCAAGCCCCGGATAATACTCATTTGCCATGAGCTGCAGCTGAAATGAAAACGCCAGATTATCCCCCAGATACTCATTGGGCAGACTATTAATCGGTCCCCTTGCAGCAGTGCGGCACAGCCCGTTAAAAAACATAATCTGTGCCATAGGCTTTCCATCTATTGTGGCAGCAAGCCTTGTAGTCTCAGCCACTCCATCCCTGTGCAGGTCAATAACCACCTTTATAGACGGATTTTTCTCAATAATCTCTGTAATCTCAGGAAGTGAATTAGAATACGCATGGTCGCGGTCATTCACATCATACTGCCCCTTGTGATGCAGCACATTGTAGCCGTATTTTTCCCTCAAAAGTGATTCAAGCCTGTCACCCACTCCAACTACGGTCTCTGTCTCTGATGTATCAAGGGAATCACTGTACCCCTCCTGCGAATGTGTATGGTATATGAGTATATCAGGACCGTCGCCTGACTTTTCTATAGACATATCGCGCCCAAGCAAAACGTCCTCACACAGCTCATCGGCTCCTATATATGTAGTCTTGTCCACCTGATAATAGTTTTTTACAAGATTGTCAAAGCTCATATCTACCTGCGGCATTTTCACGTTCTGCTGCTCCTCAAGTTCTGCCAGCTCACCGTTTTTTTCAGCTTCATCAACAAATGCCAGCTGGTCTGTATCCGGCAGCATATTGTTCCTGACACTTGCATTTTCATTTTCCATCGCAGCAAGCTCCTCGTATGAGAGAATACCTCCTGCTGTATCCTCATCCTCCACAATACGCAGCTCCTTCTTTTTTGAATCATCACACTCCTTGTCAGAATATGTAAGGTGCGGAAATTTTTCTTCCACGAACTTCTTTCCCACACCATCACCGCAAAACAGCATAGACGCAATATATATAAATGCTATAAGCACAATCATTTTTTTCTTCACAATATCATCTCCCATCTAAAGCATCAGGCAGCCCCTGCTACATAAAGCTTATGCGGCTGGCTCTAATGATATTCGAAGCAATAAAATTATTCACTATAGTCATCATATTCATCGTTTGAAAAAGCCATATTTATGCCCTCAGACAAAAGCCCTGCCAGTCTCTTAACCGTCTCGTCAATATCCTTCGGCGTCACAAACATGCCGTTTAACTTAGGCGACATGAGCTTTGCGGTGTTCTCCCGGCTGGCATTTACCGCATCTGAAACAATGGTCACCGCATCAATGACTGTCGGAATACCAATTGCGATAACAGGCACTCCGAGATTGTCATGGTTAATACCGTCCCTGTGGTTTCCTACCCCGCTTCCAGGCACTATGCCTGTATCCGTCAGCTGTATTGTACAGCCCAGCCTCTTTGTACTGCGTGCCGCAAGTGCATCAATTGTCACAACAAAATCAGGTTTCACCTCGCTCACCACACCCTTTATTATCTCAAGGCACTCCATGCCTGTCTGAGCCATCACGCCAGGCACGAGGCCGCACACACTGTTTACATTCTCGTTGCTAAACGCATACCTGCCATATTCCTTTACTATATGGCGGGTGATAAACAAGCTGTCAACGCATCTTGGCCCAAGCGCATCAGGAGTTACATTTCTGTTTCCAAGTCCGACAACAAGTGCCGCATATATACGCTTGTCACAGACAGCCTTTACAAAGCTCTTAAGCTCTCTTGAAAGCTCCCTTGTCACAGCCTGACAGCACTCCTCATCTCCCTCGGACAGCATAGCAGCCTCAATTGTCACATATTTTCCTTTAGGACGGCCTGTAGCCCTGACTGCATTTTCTGAGTCAATTGTCACTACACTGACTATGATTCCATTATCCAGCTTTTTTTCAGAGAAATTCACACCTCTCATATCTGTGTTTGCCTTTTTAAGGCTCTCCTGCGTCTCAAGCGCCAGATCAGTTCTTGCACACCATTTATCAGCCGACAAATCAATACACCTCCCCTGTATGATATTCCAAAATCACATATATGTTAATTTTTTGCAATTTTTTTCAAAATATGTATTGACAGAGCAGAAAGGTTGACATATTATATTTTAGTATGTTTGTGCCAAAGCGTCCGTGTCTGTTTTGGCATACATTAGATTAAATATTTGGAGGTGTACGAGTTGGCTAACATTAAATCAGCAAAAAAGAGAATTTTAGTAACAGAAACTAAGGCTGCAAGAAATAAAGCAATCAAATCAGGAGTTAAGACAGCAATCAAGAAGGTTGAGGCTGCTGTAGCTGCAAATGATAAGGCTGCTGCTGAGGCTGCATTAAAGGATGCAACTTCTGTTATCGCAAGCGCTGGTTCAAAGGGTATCTTCCACAAGAACAACGCAGCCAGAAAAGTATCTCGTTTAACAAAGCTTGTTAACGGATTAGCTTAATTACTATATAGCAATAAATAATAAACCCATCGGTGCCGTCATACCGATGGGTTTTTTTATTTGTTTTTTATCTGTTTTTTATATATATTTGCGTTATATCATTTACTGCCTGTCGCATGAGTGCCGGTCATATCTGCAGAGTACTGCACTATAAAAAGCTCCACAGCCATCTGGTCATTCATCCTGCCGGTCTTAACAGCCTCCTCATATGCCACACCATCTCTCACAGCCCTCTTTAAATCATCCAGCGAATATGCCCTGCACTGCGCCTGATATTTGCGCACCGCCCACTCCGGACATCCGGCCTTTGATGCTATATCCTTGTTGCCAAAGCCCTTATTTGTCATGGCTTTCACATTCATCAGTATATTGAACTGGCGCGATATAAGATACATAATACGCATGGCCGGCTCTTTAAGTGCCAGCAGATCGTAATACAGCTCAAGCGCACGCTTTTGTTTGTGTGATGCAATCGCATCAACCATCTCAAACACCTTGTTTGTGATCTGCTCTGTCGTTACAGTCTCAACATCCGAAAGCTCAATCACGTCCTTGTCCATACAGTAGCACAGCAGCTTCTCAAGCTCCTTGTCGATATTTTCCATATCTGTGCCGGTTTTTTCTATAAAGCTGTTGTAGGCAGCCTGGCTCATGCCCTTTCCATCTTTTCTAATCCTCATTCCTATCCATCTAGCAAGTGTCTCATCCGTCTGTTCCTTGAACTCCACAGGATTACCGCACTTGGCTGCCGCCTTATAAAGCTTTGAGCGCTTATCAACGCTCTCCTCAACAAATATAAAGTGCGTGCTCTCAGGTGAATCCTTTAAATACTCTCCAAGCTCATCGCCTGCCTTTGAAAAAATGCCTGCATCCTCTATAAGAATCACTCTTTTATCCGCAAAAAACGGAAGTGTCTCCGCCAGGTCAATTATCTCCTTCTGGTTGATTCCATCGCCCTCAAACGATGAAAAGTTCATGCTGTCGCCCTCACTGACCATAGCCTTTATCAGCTTGTCCCTGTACTGTTTTATGAGGTATCTCTCCTGTCCATACAGAAGATAAACCTTTTTGAAATCTCCTGCTTTTATATCATTGTCTATTGTTTTCATATATAGCACTCTCTTTATACTTAATCTGACCGCTTTGCATTGTGTATAAAATACGGCACTTTGCATCCATAAGCCTATCCATGGCTTCATCAGCCGGATGTCCATAGCGGTTTTCTACCGCGCATGATACTGCAGCCCACCTTGGGCTTAAAGCCTCAATCCAGTCCGCAGAGCTTGAATACCTGGAACCATGATGATTTGCCTTGTAAAAATCCACAGAAAGCTCATCCCCATACTCATTAACAAGCTTCTTTTCTACCTCAGATGATATATCTCCGCCGAAAATACCACTAAACCTGCCATCCGTGAGCTTCAGCACAAGACACATATCGTTTCTGTCTAATGCAGTATCCGAAGGCCCCGGATACAGGCACATGATACCATCAGCTTCTTCATTTGCAGTACTGCGCGAACCTGATGCATCATTTATTTCAATCGAATCCCCCTTTGACATAAGGCATATATCAATTCCTGCTTCCTTAGCTTTAAAAAGCAGCTCCTCCATAGCTTCCTCTTTAGCCGCCGCTTCTGCCACAACTATATGCTCTATAGTATACCCACTGTCTATCACCTCAGACAATCCGCTTATATGATCACTGTCTGCATGTGAAACAAACCAGTATGATATACTCTGTATGCCGTTATACTTAAGAAACGGCATAATCACATTATCGCCAAGCTGTTTTCGGTCAGAGCTTCCTCCATCAATAAAGATGCATGTGCCTGACTCAAAGCGGTAAAATATGCCATCTCCCTGCCCCACATCAAGTATATCAAGCTGCGCAGCAGTTTTTGGCTTCACAAGCAAAATTGCAAGCAGGACTGCTGTACACACCACTCTTTGGACACTGTAAAGGATTTGGCCTTTTTCTTTTGAGCCACACTCTGTGGCACGTTTTTTAAGCGAAAATATCACCAAAAAGCCACTCATAACAGCATAAAAAAGGAAAATCCTGTATCCATCAGGAGCTCCTGTGATAACCGTTGCCCCCGGAAGCTTCATAACAAGACCGCAAAGCACCTCATAGAGCTTTAACACCGCAAATGCAGGAAACACCAGCAGTTTGCCGGGCATCACGCCAAAGCAGCCTGCGGCAGACGCAAGCAGACCCGAAATAAATACGACAGGCAAAGCCGGTATCACAATGAGATTTACAAACACTGCAAAAAGAGGCAGCTCATAATAGTTCATAGCCACAACCGGAAGCATCGGAAGCTGTATGGATACTGATGCCCAGAATTTTCCGCCCTTAGGAGCACTCATCACAGGTGTCACAATACCTATAGCAAGTATTGCCCCTACCGAGAACACAAATCCGGCATATTCCAAAACCATAGGATTGTCCCACAGCAGGTAAATGACCATGATGCCAAGAGAATTGAGCATATCTGTGCATCTGCCTAAAGCTGCCGCAAGCATTGTAAGTATGAACATCCCCACGGCACGCCTTGTGGACACGGCATTTCCTGTCATAACAGCATAGCTTAGTATAAGTGCCGCAGAACAGACAAATGCCGCTGTATAGCTCACCCTTCTTTTTCTGAGAAGCTTGTAAAAGGCCATGCCAACTATAGAAATATGAAGTCCGGAAATAGCCAGTATATGTGAAATACCACTGACCTGGTATAAATCCTTTATCTCATCATCCAGATACGACTTGTCTCCAAGCAGCATGGACGAAAGCACTCCTGCCGTTGTCTCATCAGTCACCTCAAGAAGTGAAGCTGACAGCGTATCACGAAGTTTTTCAAGTCCGTGGTAATACCATGCATGTTTACCGGCGCTTGTCTTAATACTGTCTGCATTCACCGAGAAATCAATTCCCTGCGAACGGTAAAAGCGCGCTCTGTCAAACTCTCCCTCATTGGTTGCAGACTTAAACAAGCCTATCTTGCCGCAAGCTTTCATATAATCGCCCAGATGTGCGCTTTTGCTGTCACAGTATACCACGACATCACCACAGGATATTTTTCTGCCCAAAGCCTTGCCGTACCCAGGCTGCACTACGCAGTCCGTCATATAATACCTGTATGAGAAATACTTGTATTCAGTTTTATAAATCTTCCCCCAGACGATGACAGATTTTTCATCTGTCATATACTGCATATAGCTGTCACGGTTTTCTTCTACCGAAGTGTATCTGAATTGTGCTGTGGCAAAAACAGCTGACGATGTCAGGATAAGCAAAACAACTATGCGCCTGACACCGGAAAAACTGCCCTTAGACACCACACACTCAGCTATTAAAGCCACAACCAGCATGGCAAAAACCAAAAAGCCAAATCCCCTGCCATACATACCTGAAACAGTTCCTGCAGTATAGACCAACGCAAATAAAAACATCGGTCTTTTACTAATACTCTTCTCCTCCTAATCCAATCTATTCTATTTTTCAGTTTTTTCCGTGGAATCATTAGAATCCACTATATCCTTATTAAACTCATACATGTCGCTTAGCTTGTAATTATAAAGCAGCATGCCGTCATTCTCACCGTCAAGTGAGATCTGTACCTTGTCCACAGTAGGAAGTGAGGTGAGTGAATTAACTATCGAATACAGCACCACATCCTCTGTCAGCTTATTGTCAATAGTATTTCTGAACGATGAGTCAAAGTTCAGATAGCATATTCTATCTGCCACAGACACATTGATAAGCTTTGTTGTGCCCGGAAGAGTTGCCTTGAGCTTAGAGCCCTTCGGCCCCTCAATAAGCTGCTCAACAACAAGCTTTTCAAGCGCTATATTTGAGCTGTAATGTATCACTCTGGTCTGTTTTTCAAGCCCTGTACCATCCTTGTCAGCAAAATAAAGCGTGAGTGTCTCCTTCACACTTGTATTAATCTGTTCACCCGGATTCTCAACAAAATCATCAGCACCCATGCTGCCGACAATCTCATCATCCGAGTCCACAAGAGGAATACTGTTTACGGTAAATGTCACATATGAAATACTATCCAGCTGTGTGAGCGTGCGGACTACAGAAGCTCTCAAAAGCACTTCCTGTGCAGCCGTAAGGTCATAATACTCCTTGCTGAAATCCACAGTGCAGTTATAGTTTTTCTCGTCATGACCTCTCACAGACACCTCATCCGGAATCGCCTTGCGCAGTCTTGAGTCTTCAGGCTTATCCTGCAGTCTTCCTAGAAGCTCATCCACCTGCTTGTCTACATCTGAGTTTTTGCTTCTAAGCACATATGACTCCGGCACGCTGCTCGTAACATCCATATTCAGACAAAACACCTCAACCGTATTATCTGCTTTTTTCTTTGTGCAGCCGCCCATGGAGAGCAGAATTACTGCAGTGAGCACGAATATAATTATTCTTTTCACGTCAAGCCTCCTATACAATATAGTTGAGCGGTATACGCACATCAAAGGTAGTGCCCTCTCCCATCACACTGTGAGCCTTTATAGCTCCCCTATGCATAAGAATAGAGCTTCTTGTAATGGCAAGTCCCAGACCTGTACCGCCAATCTCTCTCGAATGCGACTTGTCCACGCGATAAAATCTCTCATAGATGTGCTCTAAGGACTCCTCCGGTATACCGATACCGTTGTCCTCCACCTTCAGATAGAAATACTGATGATCCGCATTTAAGGATACATGCACATAGCCACCGGTCTCATTGTCATTGTACTTGATTGCATTCTCAATGAGGTTTGTAAAAGCAAGCGTCAGCTTCACCTCATCTATCTCTGCAGTTACCGGTCTGAAGCTCTCGAGTACAAGCTCCACCTGCTGCTTGTCAGCAATCGGCTGAAGTCTCTTCATAATCTGCTCGAGCAGGTCATTGATATTAACACTCTCGATATTCAGCGTGGCAGCCGACTTATCCATCTTAACCAGTGATAACAGGTCATTTATTATCTTTGTCTCTCTGTCTATCTCGCTTGTGATATCTCCCATGAACTCCCTGTACATCTCAATCGGAGCCTCATCACCCATGCTGTTGATGGAATCTGCGAGTACCTTCATGGAAGTAAGAGGTGTCTTGAGCTCATGTGACACATTCGATACAAACTCCTGTCTGGACTCATCCATGACCTTCATTCCGCTCATCAGCTCATTAAAATTCCTGCTTATTATAGCAGTCTCCGCATAGTCATCTACATCCAGCTGCTCTTTTCCAAAGCCATCCTTAATGTCTGATATCTCGTCAGAAAGCTTCTTAATCGGAACAAAAAGGTGCAAAAGCACAAGCACACCAAAAAAGAGCACCACCGCACCTGCGATAATAGCAACCGTCACAGCAATCTGTGTCAGATACGACATATTTAGCGATATATTGTCCGTCGACACACTTACAACAAGTGCTCCCTCTATCTTTGAATCCTTGTCGTTTGGATTGCTTATCGGAACAGAAAGCTCGATATAGTGGTTTTTAGAATCATAGTTAGTAATCTCTGAAGCAGAGAAGGTCTTGATAACCTCCTCTGAGACAATAGTATTGCCATCATCTAAATTGTACGTATCCTTAATAATCTTAAAATGCTTGTCAACTATGAGCACACGGCCCTCATATATAGTAGTAAGAGTGTCAATCTGAGCATCAATATTACTCAAGTCACTGCCATCCTTATCAAAGTATTTACTTGTGGATATCTTGTTTGCGAGAATCTTTGCCTGACTAAGCACTTCACTTTCGCGGATTGAAACCGCTCTGGACTCGTAGGTGTTAAGTATGCCGAAGCACAGCACCACCTCCGGTACCAGAACGAGAACAAAAATCATGAAAATCAGCCTGGATTTCAGACTCTTATAAAATGCAAAATGTACTTTACTCTTAAACATTTTAGAACCTTTCTGAAAGTATTACTTCTGGTTGTAGTAATATCCCACACCCCACTTGGTATGAACGTACTTCGGCTCGCTTGGATTTGCCTCAATCTTTTCACGAAGACGTCTGACATGCACATCAACCGTACGCACGTCACCCGGGTAATCCTCGCCCCATACAATCTTTAAAAGGCTCTCCCTACTGTACACTTTATTTTCATTTTTTATCAGAATCTCGAGCAGTTCAAACTCTCTTGCAGTCAAATTGATTTCATTATCGTTTATGAACAGACGTCTGCTGTCACAGTCGAGCTTGATATCACCCTTTTCAATTACAGATGACTGTACCTGTGGTGCACGTTCCGGTGAAGTACGCCGCATGATTGCCTTGATTCTGGCCTTTACCTCAAGAATATTAAATGGCTTTGTGATATAGTCATCAGCGCCGTACTCAAGTCCTAAAATTTTGTCCATGTCATCGCCCTTTGCAGTGAGCATGACAATCGGGACATCAGAAAACTCCCTTATTGCCTGACACACCTCAAAACCATCCATCTTTGGAAGCATGACATCTAAAAGAATCATATCATATGAATTGGCCTTCGCCATATTTAAGGCCTCCTCACCGTCATATGCGCAGTCTACTTCCATGCCATCCTGCAGCAGACTGAAACGTATTCCTTTTACAATTAACTTTTCGTCGTCAACGACCAGCACTTTTTTTGCCATTTATACACTCCTAATTTACTGTTATATCATCTTTTATTTTATTAAACATCGTTTCACCGATGCCGGACACCCTCGTGATATCCTCAATCGAAGAAAACAATCCATTTTTGGCGCGATCTTCAACAATACTCTTTGCCTTGCTCTCACCAATTCCGGAAAGAGCCATTAGCTGCTCGACAGTTGCGGTATTGATATTGAGCTTGCCATCCTTTACGCCTATATGTTCCTCAGCGCCGCCCTTCATCAGCGAGCCATCTATGCCGGTGGTATATGTGCCCTCAGGTATGTGATCCGACTTAAGCTCCTCTACAGTCGGGAAATACAGCATCTGCCCATCATACAACTCTGATGCCAGATTCCAAAAGCTTTTGTCAGCTGTATCCAGCATGCCTCCTGCCATATCAACGAGCTCACAAACTCTCGCGCCCGGCTTTACTCTGTATACACCGGGATTGGCAACCTGACCACAGATATAGACGCACCACTCAGTAGATTCATCAGTGTCATCTGCTGTGTCTTTTGCCTTCTGCTCCTGTTCTCCATCGGATGAAGCCTTCTTCTCCTTGGAATCAACAGGCTGTCTGTTTACATCACTTGAAACCACAGCAGTCTGCTCCGTTTCAGAAGCAAAATGAACTGTGGCATCATCCTTTTTACAGCCGCAAAGGCCAAACGCTATTGTTAAAATAAACGCACTTAATAATATTATTTTTTTCATATGGTCTCCTTTGATTAATATCATAATCTCAAAGGAGAAATCGATGTCCTCTTTATTTTACAGACTTTTTGACAGTATTACAAGTGTTGTTTCAAGTTTTTCTATCATTTCGTCAACATCACTCTTTTCGATAACAAGAGGAGGCACAAATCTAAGCACATTGCTGCCTGCCGTAATGACTATAAGGCCTTGATTTAAAGTCTCTGCTGAGACCTTTCCTACAGGAAGGCTGCACTCCACGCCCTGCATGAGTCCCATACCCCTTCTGGCTGTGAGACAGTCGAATTTTGCAACAAGCTCATCAAGCCTCTTCTCCAGGTAAGGTGCAACCTCCTTTACATGGCTTACTATATCAAGACGCTTAAACTCATCAAACACTGCACTTACTGCGGCTCCTACGAACGGATTGCCGCCGTATGTGGTACCATGGTCGCCCGGTGCAAGGGATTTGTCTGCCACCCTCTGTGTCATAAGAAATGCACCAACAGGCACACCACAGCCGAGTGCCTTCGCACAGGTCATGATATCAGGCTTCACATCATAGTTCTGCCATGCGAACATTTCGCCACTTCTGCCCATGCCGCACTGTATCTCGTCAAGAATAAGAAGAATATCCTTTTCATCGCAGAGAGCTCTCACTCCCTCGATAAACTCCTTCTTTGCCGGGTAAATACCACCCTCACCCTGAATAGTTTCCATAATAATGGCGCAGGTTTTGTCTGTCACCTGAGCCTTAACGCTCTCTAAATCATTGAAATCTGCAAATTTAACGCCCGGCATAAGTGGCTCAAACGGCTCCTGATAATGTGCATTGCCGGTGACAGAAAGCGCTCCGATGCTTCTTCCGTGGAAGGAATGGTTCATGGCAATTATCTCATGACCTGCATGGCCGTCTCTTGTAAAGGCATATTTCTTTGCAGCCTTGATAGCTCCCTCAATAGCCTCTGTACCACTGTTTGTAAAGAAAATACGGTCCATTTTACTTGCATTAAGCACCTTGTCTGCCGCCTCGATGACAGGCGCATTGTAGTAGAGGTTTGATGTATGTAAAAGCTTATCAACCTGTGCCTTTAATGCCTCCTTGTGGTGCTCATTGCTGTATCCAAGTGCACATACGGCTATTCCTGCAGCGAAGTCCAGATATGCATTGCCATCTGTATCATAAAGATGTACTCCCTCGCCGTGATCAAGTACAAGTGAAAATCTGTTGTAGGTGTGAAGAAGCTCCTTTTCTGCCTCATCAATGTATGACTGTTTATCCATATTATTGCTCATTGTTAAATTTCTCCTCCGAATCTCCAAGAATAGCTGTTCCGATTCCTCTGTTTGTGAATATCTCAAGCAGTAAGCAGTGTGCGATACGTCCATCAAGAATATGAACTCTTGAAACTCCGTTATCGATAGCATCTATGCAGTTGTTGAGCTTAGGAAGCATGCCTCCGCCGATAAAGCCATCACCTATAAGCTTCTTTGCATCTGAGACTGTAAGCTCTGAAATAAGTGTATTCTTATCTGAAGGGTCTTTGTATACACCCTCGATATCCGTGAGGAATGCAAGCTTTTCTGCTGAAACTGCTCTGGCGATAGCGCATGCTGCATCATCTGCATTGATATTGTATGTATTGTATTCATCATCAAGACCGATTGGACACACAATTGGAAGAAAATCCTTCTCAAGCAGGTCATAAAGAATTTTTGGATTGACATCAGTGATTTCACCGACAAAGCCTATATCCTCTCCGTTTGAATACTTTTTCTTTACCTTTAAGAGGCCACCGTCCTTGCCACTCACTCCGACAGCCTGCACACCAAGCTCCTCAACGAGTGTAACGAGAGATTTGTTTACCTTATTCAATACCATCTCGGCAATCTCCATTGTATCGGCATCAGTCTTTCTGAGTCCGTTTACGAATACAGGCTCCATGCCGACCTTTCCTACCCATTTGCTGATTTCCTTGCCTCCGCCGTGTACGATGATAGGCTTGAAGCCGACCAGCTTGAGAAGTGTGACATCCTGGATCACCTGCTTTTTAAGCTGTTCGTCAACCATTGCAGATCCGCCGTACTTTACAACGATAATCTTTCTGTTAAATCTCTGTATATACGGAAGTGCCTCTATGAGCACCTGTGCCTTTTCCATTACCTGTTCCATGTTCTTATCTGCCATTGTACTGCTCCTTATTTGTTAAATCTTGTTATATTTTCTTCGTTAAGTGTGAAATCATAGTAGTTTAAGTCTTCTCTGAATGTCCATCCCTCTTCCTTCCAGAAGTGGTTTCCCAGCTCATTCACCTTGAAGGCTATGATTGACACCTTGTTGATATGCTCTGCCTGAAGTGCTCTCATGCAGGCAACCACCATACTCTTCCCGATGCCGCACTTCCTGTAATGCTCATCCACGCATACATGATACAGGCAGCCTCTTCTGCCATCGTGTCCGCAGAGTATCGCTCCAACTATCTTTCCATCTTCTACCGCTACAACACTCGTAGTCGGATTTCTCTTAAGAAATCTAAGGACTCCCTCTCTTGAGTCGTCAATAGAACGGATTCCAAAGCCGTGGATGGTCTGCCAGAGGCTGTACACCTCGTCATAATCATCTATCGTCATAACCCTTATTTCATATTTATTCTCATTACTCATTTTATTAAATCATCCTTATATTTTTATATAACTATCAGCATTATAATGCATCTTTCTGATAATTACTTTCCTATTATTAATTATTACGGGAACATAGGAACCATATTGAGTCCCTCTGCCTCATCGAAGCCAAATAACAGATTCATATTCTGAACCGCCTGTCCTGCAGCACCCTTTACCAGATTGTCAAGAGCACCCATCATAATAATTCTGCCGGTCCTCTCATCAATCACAAAGTTTACATCCACATAGTTGCTGCCCTCAACCCACTTTGTCTCAGGGCAGACACCCTTTTTGAGCACTCTGACAAACTTCTCATTTGCATAATACTTATCGTAAACTGCCTTAATCTCATCATATGTAGGAAGTGTTCCATCAGGTTTTTTCTTAAGTGTCGCATACTCTGTAGCGAGGATTCCTCTGTTCATCGGAACAAGATGCGGAGTAAAGTTGATAAGAATTTCTTTTCCTGCCGCATATCCAAGCTGTTCCTCTATCTCAGGGGTATGTCTGTGTGAGGCAACGCCATATGCCTTCATGCTCTCATTTACTTCACAAAACAGATTAGGTGTCTTTGCACCACGTCCTGCGCCTGATGTGCCTGACTTTGCATCGACGATAAGTGTATCTGTGTCAATAAGTCCCTCCTTCACAAGCGGATAAGCTGTAAGGATGGAGCATGTGGTATAGCAGCCAGGATTTGCAACAAGCCTTGTCTCCTTTGTGACCTTGTCCCTGTTTATCTCACACAGACCATATACAGCCTCATCAATAAACTGCGGCGACTTGTGCTCAATCTTGTACCATTTCTCATATGTGGCTACATCCTTGATACGGAAGTCCGCTGACAGATCGACAATCTTTACCTTACTTAATATATCCTCAGTGAGCACGCCTGCCAAAAAGCCCTGTGGGGTCGCAGTGAAAATCACATCAACAGACTCTGCAAGCTCCTCCATATTGTCATCCATGCACTTTGCATCAACTATCTGAAACATATTTCCATAGATATCGGCATAATTCTCATCCACATAGCTTCGTGAGCCATACCATGCAATCTCTACCTCTTTATGATTCATCAAAATTCTCACGAGCTCTGCTCCGGCATATCCGGTGGCTCCAATAATACCAGCCTTTATCATAGTATTTCCTCTTTTCATATTGTATTTCTGCATAACCATATAAAATGGGTCTGACGCATCATACATAATAATATAGTACAGTAATTTCAATCCGTAAAGAGAAAAATTATACAAAATTATGTATAATTATACATGAATAATGTATATTTTTTCACTTGCAATATGTAAAGAACTGGTATATATTTATTCTAAAGTAATTATTCAAGGCTTTTAGACACAAAAGCAGTTAATGGTTACCATCATAAAGAATAAACGAAAAGAGGACACGCACTTATGAAAGACAAAGTTGTATTAGCTTATTCAGGCGGACTTGATACTACTGCTATCATTCCATGGCTTAAAGAGACTTATGACTATGACGTAATCTGCTGCTGCATCAACTGCGGACAGGGAGAGGAGCTTGACGGACTCGATGAGAGAGCTAAATTATCCGGAGCTTCAAAGCTTTACATAGAGGATATCTGTGATGAGTTCAGTGAGGACTACATCGTACCTTGTGTACAGGCCGGCGCAGTTTATGAGCACAAATACCTCCTTGGAACAGCAATGGCAAGACCGGGCATCGCAAAGAAGCTTGTAGAGATTGCAAGAAAAGAAGGCGCTGTAGCCATCTGCCACGGTGCAACTGGTAAAGGAAACGACCAGATCCGTTTCGAGCTCGGTATCAAGGCGCTCGCTCCTGATATCAAGGTAATCGCTCCATGGCGTCAGGACAACTGGAAAATGGATTCACGTGAGGCTGAGATCGAGTACTGTAAGGCACACGGAATCGACCTTCCGTTCGGCACAGATTCAAGCTACAGCCGTGATCGTAACCTCTGGCACATCAGCCACGAGGGACTTGAGCTTGAGGATCCTTCACAGGAGCCAAACTATGACCATCTGCTCGTATTAAGCGTCACACCTGAGCATGCTCCTGACGAGGGTGAGTATGTTACAATGACATTTGAGAAGGGTGTTCCTACATCTGTCAACGGCAAAAAGATGAAGGTAGCAGACATCATCAGAGAGCTCAACCGTCTCGGTGGCAAGCACGGCATCGGTATCATCGATATCGTTGAGAACCGTGTAGTAGGTATGAAATCACGTGGTGTATATGAGACTCCTGGTGGAACAATCCTCATGGAGGCACATGACCAGCTCGAGGAGCTCTGCCTTGACCGTGCCACAATGGAGGTCAAGAAAGAAATGGGCAACAAGCTCGCTCAGGTAGTATACGAAGGAAAATGGTTCACACCACTTCGTGAAGCAATCCAGGCTTTCGTAGAGTCAACACAGGAATATGTAACCGGAGAAGTTAAATTCAAATTATATAAAGGCAATATCATCAAGGCCGGCACTACTTCACCATATTCACTCTACAGTGAGTCTCTTGCAAGCTTTACTACAGGAGATTTATATGATCACCATGATGCAGACGGCTTCATCACACTGTTTGGTCTGCCACTCAAGGTGCGTGCAATGAAGCTTCTTGAGCTTGAGAACAAGAAAAACAATTAATTGTTACAACAAATAAATCGAGTAGGAGGCGGTGACTAACCGCCGTCCTCTCACACCACCGTGCGTACCGTTCGGTACACGGCGGTTTCAATAGTTGACGTGCACAGACTGATAGGCTGTGGCTAAATCATAAAAGCCACTGTTTATCAGTCTTTCTTTTGTCATTGCCATGTTTACTGCAACTGTATGCGTTGCGAACCAATGTCCCCGTCGGGTATTACCCGCTTGCATTGCCAAGTCTTTGGGTACTCCCATCTTGATAAGGTTACGTACCTTCGTCCTTGGTTTCTTCCACTGTTTCCATATACACATACGTATTCTGTGATAGAGCCATCCGTTGATTTCATCTATGTTGTTCTTCATGCTTGCAATTCCGTAGTAGTTAAGCCATCCCCTCGCATACACCTTGATTTTCTCAAGGTTTGGCTTGATTGACTGACATCGCTTACGGGAAGATAACTCCTTCAGTCTGGACTTGAACTTCTTCCATGACTTCGGATGAACTCGGACATAAATGCCCTCTCCGTTCCTTCCCAATGCAAAGCCAAGGAATTTAAAATTTCGGATTGCAAACACGCTGACAGTACGGCTCTTTTCCCGGTTGACTGTAAGTTTCAGCCTCTCCTCAAGATATTTTGTACTGCTTTCCAAGAGTCTCTCTGATGCCCGCTTGCTCTTTGCAAGAAGCACGATGTCATCTGCATATCTTATGCATGGAACACCTCTTTTCAGGTATTCCTGGTCGAACTCATTGAGGTAGATGTTTGCCAGCAATGGTGATAGATTTCCACCTTGTGGTGAGCCTTCCTCTGTGTCAATGACCACTCCGTTTTCCATTACACCGCTTTTCAGATAGCGCTTTATCAACTGTACTACACGTTCATCTTTTACATTCTTCCGGAGAAGATTGATGAGAATTTCGTGATTAAGAGTATCGAAGTACTTTGACAAGTCAAGGACTACAGCGAATGTATAGCCTTGTTCTGCATACTCCTTAACCTTAAGTATTGCATCTTTTGCACTTCTGTTCGGACGATAGCCATAGCTACCATCTGCAAACAGCGGTTCATAGATCGGCACTAACTGTTGGGTTATTGCCTGTTGAAGTGTACGATCTATCACTGTTGGTATGCCAAGCTTTCGCACACCACCATCTGGTTTGGGAATTTCAACTCGTCTTACTGGAGACGGAGTATACTTTCCACGATAAATGCGGTCAGTTATCTCTTGTTGATGTTCCTTTAGATATGGAAGAGCCTCTTCAATGGTCATGCCATCAATTCCCGGCGCTCCCTTGTTTGCCTTAACTCTCTTATACGCTCTGTTAAAGTTGTCTTTATACAGTATCGTTTCCAAAAGTCTCGGCTGTGCACTGTCTCTTTCTTTCCATATCCGATTGAATGACCTGGACGCTTTCACATACCCTTCATGTTCCGCATTATCTCTTTGCGAACAGCCATTGTTTTCAATGTTTTCTGCCATAGATGGTCATTCCTCCTTTCTCGGTCATACTCAAGACTCCTACTGATTCGGTCCTTCACCTCTCGGCTACTATGACCTCTGCTGACTTCTGTGCGTTCAGCATTGCTTTATGCAATGGTTACCTCTTTCAAGGCATACCGCACAGACCTCCCTAGGTACCACACGTTTCTTCCTCTCCATCCATCTGCCTCATTTATCATGCATGATTCCGTGTAGTTATCGGGCTTCAACATGGCTTGCTGCCTTACCCACATGCATGACCTCATATGAGATTTCTGTTCGTCAGACCAGAGATTTGCCCGTGAGTTAGTATATTCCTCACATCCAGCTTCCTTCAGATTCCATCTCACGATGGACACCCTTGCTTTCGGCTATATCCTTCCCACTACCGGGCGGATTCGGGACTTTAACCCGTTAGAAACGTGCGCCGCTAGGCGCACAAGAAAAAGAGATGTGAAATAACAGCAATTATTTCACATCTCTTATTTTTTTAATAATTTCATTCTTTAAATCAAGTGCCTTATCCTTAATGTGTCTAGAAGCACTTTTTGATATAAGCACCCTTGCAATGAGCTTTGAAGCCACATCCCAATGGTCAAGCTTATAATTCATCTGAGCCAAAAGCAAATCAACCGTATCCTGATTCATACCACATATAGGGAAATGCTCAGTCGCAACCGCTCTTGTCATTCCATCAAGAGCCTGCTTATAATAATATTTTTCTGCCTTTTGTGCACTTACAAGCTCTTCACTTTCCGTTGAGATACCATCAGCCGTAAGCTGTTCGATTAAACCGCGATAAAGCCAGGATAGCTTAAGACAAATATATGCCTTTTCACTATACATAGCCCTTTTAACAATCGCTGAAAAAAGTGCCAGCTTAAATCTGTCTATTGCCTCATCATACGAATATAACAAAGGCACCGACTTGCTGCCGGGCTTAAATTTGGCAGCAACCTGCTCCTTAAGCAGCCTTATCTGTGTACTCGATACATGTACAAAGTCGCCATTCATCGCACTATAACCACAATGCGGACACGATGTGACACCATACTTTATTGTATCAATTCCCTTGTAAACCGGTCTGAAATCATCATCAGAGCCAGCAAACCTGATCTTTGATGTCCGTACCGTCAGTGTTTGAAAACTCTGATCACACACCGGACATGTTATATTCTTTGCAAAAACAAAATCCGTTTCATCCTCTGTCTGAACAGCAGCTGCCACCGGAGCATCCCCGGTGGCAGCTGCTTTATCCTCATCATACAGATCATTTATGTCTTCAGGATTTAAACCGAATTTGTCAATACCTGACTTTAAATCCATATTTTACCTCTATTCTTCTCTTCTGTTTATTTTTAGTCAAAAACTATTTAGCTGTCGGAAGCTTGAATGAGCTCTTTAATGAGACGATTCTGTTAAATACAGGCTGTCCATCCTTTGAGTCCTTGCAATCCGCGCAGAAGAAGCCATTTCTGACAAACTGGAAGCTGTCATAAGCCTTGGCACTCATAAGCTCCGGCTCCACTACACAGTTATCAAGCACTGTGAGTGAATTAGGATTAAGATTTAAGCTTCCGTCCTCATTGTACACTCCAAGCTCCTCATTTACGATATTCTCGTAAAGACGTACAGTTACCTGCTTTCCATACTCGGCTGAAACCCAGTGGATAGTTCCCTTGACCTTTCTGCCATCAGGACTGTTGCCACCCTTTGATGCCGGATCATATGTACAGTGAATCTCTGTAATATTGCCGTTTTCGTCCTTCACACAGCTATTGCACTTCACAAAATAAGCATTCATGAAACGCACCTCATTGCCAGGGAACATACGGAAATACTTCTTCGGTGGCTCCTCCATGAAGTCATCTCTCTCCACATAAAGCTCTCTGGTGAAAGGAACTTTTCTCTTTCCAAGCTCAGGATTCTCCACGTTATTGTCCACTTCAAGATACTCAACCTGTCCCTCAGGGTAATTGTCGATAATCACCTTGACCGGATCAAGCACAGCCATCATACGAGGGCGCTTAGCCTTTAAATCCTCTCGGATACAGTACTCAAGCATAGCGTAGTCAACAGAGCTGTTAGCTTTTGATATACCACACAGATCAACAAAATTCTGGATAGACTCCGGTGTGAAGCCCCTGCGTCTGAGCGCTGCTATAGAAACAAGCCTCGGGTCATCCCAGCCATCAACGATACCGTCCTCAACAAGACGCTTGATATATCTCTTTCCTGTTACAACATTAGTCAGATAGAGCTTTGCAAACTCAATCTGCTTTGGCGACTCCTCTGGAGAATTCTTAAATCCACATTCAATAACCACCCAATCATACAGCGGTCTGTGGTCTTCAAACTCAAGAGTACATATAGAATGTGTGATGCCCTCAATAGCATCCTCTATAGGATGAGCAAAATCATACATAGGATATACACACCATTTATCACCTGTATTGTGATGTGTCATATGAGCCACACGGTAAAGAATCGGATCTCTCATATTGATGTTTGAAGAGCTCATGTCAATTCTCGCACGAAGTACCTTTGTGCCATCCTCGAACTCACCGTTTTTCATGCGCTCAAAAAGGTCTAAGTTTTCCTCAACACTTCTCTTTGAGTATGGATCCTCCTTGCCGGCCTCTGTGAGTGTACCTCTATACTCTCTTATCTCATCAGGTGTCAGATCAGATACATATGCCTTTCCCTTCTTTATCAGTCCTACTGCACACTCATACATCTTGTCGAAGTAATTGGATGCAAAAAACTTCCTGTCAGCCCAGTCAGCACCAAGCCACTTAACATCGGCCTCGATAGACTCTACAAACTCCAGACGCTCCTTGGTAGGGTTTGTATCATCAAACCTGAGATTGAACTGTCCGTCATACTTCTTTGCCAGTCCATAGTTTAAAAGAATAGACTTCGCATGGCCGATATGCAAATAACCGTTTGGCTCCGGTGGGAATCTGGTCTTTACAGTCTTGCAATGACCCTCAGCCAAGTCCTTCTCAATAATCTGTTCAATAAAATTTTTCGAAACTGTTGCCTCGTTCTCCATAAATGTTCCTCCGAAAATAATACTGTGTCCATTATAAATTCATCAGTTTACTTTGTCAATGAATTAGAAAAAGTAGTACATGTATATTATACGTGCGTATGTGTAAACAGATGATCCTGACAGTATTCCTTGTTGCCGGTGCACTTCGAGCAGTATCTGAATGTTAATTCAGGATTTGACAATTCCGTTCTGCCGCATATATAGCACTTGTGACGTGAGATGCCACTTCCCGGGCGAGGTTCGGAAAACTGAGCCTTAAACTGTGCCTTTCTCCTCTTCTGGTGCATATTCTGTCTGAATGAGAGCCTGTGCTTGCAGCCATAAATGAATACCAACAGATTTATAAGTGCAAGTACGATTTCTGAGCCGTATGCCAATCCAATCTGCCATCCAAAGCTCATATAGGTATACACATCATATGCAAACATCACGAAGTAAACAAGCACCATCCACTTCATCTTTATAGGAAGCACAAAGTAAAGCCTCACCTCTGCCTCCGGCATCAAAAGACCAAGCATCAGATACATAGCTATAAGTATATAGTACATAGTCAGATTGATGGATACATGTGTCACTGCAAATGCAAGCATTCCTACTATATCATACAGCAAAAAGCCTCCGAAAAAGTACACATTCATCCTAAAAGAGCCAAGATATGACTCCATGCTGTCTCCAAGCGTCCACAGACAGAATATAAATAAAAGCTGTAAAAATGATATGCTGCCGCTCGGCACAAAAATCCAGCTTATAAGACGCCATACCTGTCCGTGCAAAATAGCAGAGGCTGAAAACTGCAGATAATAAAGGACAACATCTCCCTTTGTCAAAAGCAGCACACTGCCTATCAGATTCGCAGCGATAAATATTCTAGTGATATTCGGAATCGCTTTACTTCCATATTTTTGTTCTAGTTTGTTAAGCCAGTTCATACATTTTAGCAGACATGGTTCATTTCACTGCTGCTCACACCATTATGTGACAAGCAGTGGTTACATCACGATGCAATAAAACCACGTATCTGCATCCTCCTGTCATATTATTGCTGCCTTTTACACTATAGTGCAAAGGGCAGCGGTTATTACAAAATTTATTATGATAGTTAAATCATACTTTGTCAACGAGACTGCGAATTATTCACAAATTCTTTATAATTATAGTCATTGTAATTTGTCGATATCTGTCGTATAATAATCTCTGTTTTGATAATAGAACAATTATATATTTTAATAAGAAGAAAGATATATAAAAACATATAAGTAATACATTATGGAGGAACCACTATGGAAAATAACAGCTTACATAAGTTGGGCATTGATATCGGCTCAACAACCGTCAAGATTGCACTTCTTGATGCCGATGACAATATCCTCTTTTCCGATTATGAGCGTCATTTTGCAAATATCCAGGAGACACTTGAGTCCCTTATCAGAAAGGCCTACGACAAGACAGGTGACCTTTCAGTTTGTCCTATGATAACAGGCTCCGGCGGACTCACTCTTGCAAAGCACCTTGAGGTGCCATTCGTACAGGAGGTTATAGCTGTATCTACCGCACTCACACACTATGCTCCACAGACCGATGTGGCAATAGAGCTAGGTGGCGAGGATGCCAAAATCATATACTTCGAGGGTGGTAACGTGGAGCAGCGTATGAACGGCATATGTGCCGGCGGTACAGGCTCATTTATCGACCAGATGGCTTCTCTCATCCAGACAGACGCTACAGGACTAAATGAATACGCAAAAAGCTACAAGGCCATCTACCCTATCGCAGCCCGCTGTGGAGTATTTGCCAAAACAGATATCCAGCCTCTCATCAATGAGGGAGCCACACGCGAGGATTTATCCGCTTCAATCTTTCAGGCCGTGGTAAACCAGACCATCAGCGGTCTCGCCTGCGGTAAGCCAATCAAGGGACATGTTGCTTTTCTTGGCGGTCCTCTGCACTTTTTGTCAGAACTTAAATCAGCATTTATCAGAACCTTAAATCTCGATGACGAGCACACTATCGTTCCTGAGAACTCTCATCTGTTTGCAGCAATAGGCTCTGCATTAAACTATAAAGACAACTCTGTCACCACACTCTCATCCTTAATCGACCGCCTCTCAAACGGCATTAAGATGGAATTTGAGGTGGCACGTATGGAGCCTCTTTTTAAGGATCAGGCTGATTACGATGAATTTACAACGCGTCACGGCAACAATCACGTAAAGACCGGTGACCTTTCTACATACAAGGGCAACTGCTATCTCGGAATAGATGCAGGCTCAACCACCACTAAAATCGCTCTCGTAAGCGAGGACGGAGACCTTTTATACTCATTCTACAGCAACAACAACGGAAGCCCTCTCGCGACAGCCATCCGTTCTATCCAGGAGATTTACGCAAAGCTTCCTGAGGATGCACACATCGTACACTCCTGCTCTACAGGCTACGGAGAAGCTTTATTAAAGGCTGCTTTAAAATTGGACGACGGCGAAGTTGAGACTGTAGCCCACTACTACGCAGCAGCATTCTTCGACCCAAAGGTAGACTGTATCCTCGATATCGGTGGACAGGACATGAAGTGCATCAAGATAAAGAACCAGACTGTCGACTCAGTACAGCTCAACGAGGCCTGCTCTTCAGGCTGCGGCTCATTTATTGAGACCTTCGCAAAGTCCTTAAACTACTCAGTACAGGATTTTGCAAAGGAAGCCCTTTTTGCAAAGAACCCTATCGACCTCGGAACCAGATGTACGGTTTTCATGAACTCAAAGGTAAAGCAGGCCCAGAAGGAGGGCGCATCTGTCGCAGATATATCAGCAGGACTTGCCTACTCAGTAATAAAGAATGCACTTTTCAAGGTTATCAAGCTGTCTGATGCAAGCGACCTCGGTGAAAATATCGTAGTCCAGGGCGGTACATTCTACAATGATGCCGTTCTTAGAAGCTTTGAAAAAATAGCAGGTGTACATGCCACAAGGCCTGATATCGCAGGTATCATGGGTGCCTTTGGTGCCGCACTCATCGCACGTGAGCGCCATGAGGCTGATTACAAGACAACAATGCTCACAATCGACCAGATAAACGAGCTCACCTACACCACAAAGCTCGCACGCTGTCAGGGCTGTACAAACCACTGTCTTTTAACTATAAACAAATTCTCCGACAACAGACAGTACATCACCGGAAACCGATGTGAAAAGGGTCTGGGCAAGGAGAAGAACAAGGATAACATCCCAAATCTTTTTGAATACAAGAACAAGCGTATATTTGACTATGAGCCACTTGACCCAAAGGATGCTCCACACGGTACAGTCGGCATCCCAAGAGCCTTGAATATGTACGAAAACTATCCGTTCTGGGCTACATTTTTCAAACGTCTCGGCTTTTCTGTAGTGCTGTCACCACAATCTACCAGAAAGATTTATGAGATGGGTATCGACTCCATCCCAAGTGAGTCAGAGTGCTACCCTGCAAAGCTCACACATGGTCATATAAGCTGGCTCATAAAACAAAATGTAGATTTTATTTTCTACCCGGCAGTGCCATATGAGCGCAAGGAGTTTCCTGATGCAAACAATCACTACAACTGCCCTATTGTCACATCATACTCTGAGAATATCAAAAACAACGTGGACGAGATTACCTCAGGCGAGGTTAAATTCATAAATCCGTTTATGTCATTTGAGAGTGAGGAAACTATCTCACAGCAGCTCGTAGCCACCTTCTCAAAGGGTGATTTCAACCTGCCTGAGTCACAGATTCGTGATGCGGTAGCCGCAGGCTGGAAGGAGCTTGCCATGACAAGGCTTGAGATACAGCGAAAGGGCGAGGAAGTGCTCGACTACATGGAGGACACCGGACGTCGCGGAATCGTGCTCGCAGGCCGCCCGTACCATGTGGACCCGGAAATCAACCACGGTATCCCTGAGCTCATCACAAGCTATGGCATCTGTGTGCTGACAGAGGACTCCGTATCCCATCTGGGCGAGCTTGAGAGACCTCTCATCGTCATGGATCAGTGGATGTACCACACCAGACTGTACTCAGCAGCCAACTTTGTAAAGACCCGTGATGACCTTGACTTAATCCAGCTCAACTCGTTTGGCTGCGGTCTCGATGCTGTCACAACCGACTGCGTAAACGATATACTGACAGGCTCCGGCAAGATATACACCTGCCTGAAGATTGACGAGGTAAACAACCTGGGCGCAGCAAGAATCCGTATCCGCTCGCTCCTTGCCGCCATAAGAGTCAAGGAAACCAAGCATGAAAAGCGTGACTTAAAACCGTCTAACTACGAGCGTATTGTATTCACCGAGCAGATGAAAAAGGACAACTACACCATCATCTGCCCTCAGATGTCACCTATACACTTTGACCTTCTCGTGCCAGCCTTTAAGGCAGCCGGCTACAATATGGTCATACCGGATATCCCTGCAAGGGAATGTGTGGACGTGGGACTTAAGTTCGTAAACAACGATGCCTGCTACCCTTCACTCATTGTCGTAGGACAGATTATGGCAGCCGTCAAATCAGGCAACTATGATATGACACACACAGCCATCCTCATCTCACAGACAGGTGGCGGATGCCGTGCGACAAACTACATCGGATTTATCCGAAGAGCCCTCGAAAAGGCCGGATATCCTGATGTGCCTGTTATCTCAATCAACATGGTTGGTCTCGAGAAAAACCCGGGCTTTAAGTTTACTCCAAGCCTTATCCAGCACGGACTGTATGCACTTGAGTTTGGTGATATCTTTATGCGCTGTCTCTACAGGGTACGTCCTTATGAGAAAGAGCCAGGAAGTGCCAATGCACTTCATGAGAAGTGGAAAAAGAGAGTCATCGATTTTGTCGGCAACACAAAGATGCTCTCTCACAAGAAATACAAGAAGATGTGCCGCGAAATCATAAGGGATTTCGACAATCTGCCTATGACAGATGAGATTAAGCCGCGTGTCGGCGTGGTCGGTGAGATTCTCGTCAAATTCCTGCCTGCAGCAAACAACTATGTGGTTGACCTGCTCGAAGCTGAAGGAGCCGAGGCTGTAGTGCCTGATCTGACTGATTTCTTACTCTACTGCTGCTACAACACGAATTTCAAGGCTGACTATCTCGGTGCTTCCAAGAAAGCTAAGTTTATGAACAACCGACTTATTGCCTTCTTCGAGTGGCTCAGAAAGGATGCAAGGGATGAGCTGGCTAAGAGTAAACACTTTGAGCCAACCGCTCACGTGCAGGATCTCGCAGAGTATGCTTCTCCTATCGTTTCTTGCGGTAATCAGACCGGTGAGGGTTGGTTCTTGACAGGTGAGATGCTTGAGCTCATCAATGAGGGCGTCACAAACATCATCTGTGCACAGCCATTTGCATGCTTACCGAACCATATTGTGGGTAAGGGAGTTATAAAGAGAATCAGACATGATCATCCGGATGCCAATATCGTGGCTATCGATTATGATCCGGGTGCTTCTGAAGTAAACCAGCTGAACCGTATTAAGCTGATGCTTTCTACAGCACAGAAGAAGCTTAAGAAGTAAGAGAATTGCACTGTTGTTGCTAGTGGGACGAACCCAGCGCAGCCGGGGCTTTCTGCCCTTTCCCGCATGAACTACGCTGCTAAGTGTCTGTACGAATTGCATATGCCAGTTGTGGCTTTTTGACACAACCGGCTTTTATGCGCCGTCCATGGCGCATAACACCTCGCCCATGCGTCCATGCATGGGCGTTGTTGGTTTTCGTATGCAATTCTACAGACTCTAAGCAGCTTCGTATATGCGGGCAAGGGCAAAAGCCCCGGCTGCGCCGGGTTCTGTCTTTGATAACTTTCTACTTTTATATGTGCATATGTTGCTCGTTGCACTCGCTTATATGCTAGCTAGGACAGATGCTTCAAAATCTCATCATACTGGGTATACATCTTCTGCACTTCATTTTCCAGTGTATAGTAGTGCATGATATATGGCACCAACAGCACTAGGAATAACAGTGTAAGTACAAGAAGCATTGGGTTGCTTATCATGATGGATGCGATTATTGACATCATGGTGAGTATAGCAAAGGTTACTGTCACTATGAGGTGCACAAGGCGCTCATGCTGGAAGAAGGCTATTTGTGTCAGGTGTTCCTGCAGTATTTTCTTCCACTCTTCTTTTGATATCTTATCAGGATTGGCAAGCAGATTGTCAATCTTAAGTCTATAATTAATTATTCGTTTTTTCATTTTATTTTCCACCTTTCCTAATACGTACTTTTTTATTTTAATACAATGATAATTGAATCTAAAAATCCGCTATACCAACCTCTGGCATAGCGGATTAAAAAATAAAATGCAATTAAAGATATCACCTGTTATGTGATTATAACTGGTTCAAGACATTTGATGTTTGCAGATAAACACCAGCAATAGCATTGATAACTGCAAGTACGATGGTAATAATTGACATAACAATACCAGCGGTTGCCATGCCCCTTCCACCCTTTTTCCTGCCTACGATACCGAGGATAAGTCCTACAATACCAATAGGTCCGCCAAGGATTGGAATACACCAGAATACCAGACCGATAATACCAAGCACCATAGATGCAATTGACATTCCCTTCTTTTCCTCCATCGGCGGCATAGGCGGTATATTTGGATTGCCCTGCTGATTCGCCTGATCATACATATTGAAGTTGTCGCTCATAACTATTCTCCTACCTTTCTTTTGTTTAAATGATATAATAACTGTCACTGTAATTTGTAACCATGGAGTATCGTAACATACTTTGACTACGAAAGCAATATATTTTTCATTACCGGATGCAACATCCCAGATAGTTACTGTTCACACCTAACAGTGTGACCAGCAACGATTACAGCCAATTTAAAATTTCTCTCCAACCACCCTGCACCGTTTCCTGCAAAAAGCAATGCCATAGGCTAAAATATCACACCGGTCCTCATCCCGCAGAGCCTCATCATAGCGCTTGTCCTTAATCTGCGTTATCGCAGCCTCGCACGCTGCGTCAAGTTCCTTCATCTCCTTAGCATACTTCACCTCTATAACGATGCCCGCATCAGGATCCTCCGGCATGATTAAAATATCGCTAAAACCATCTCCCGACTCACGATTCGACTTGATAAGCCAGTCCGGATTGCTGCCTCGAAGCAGACCAAGAAGTAAGCCATGATAGAAATTCTCCTTCATAGCATCAGGCGCCTTTGTATCGAGTATACTTATCATGCGGCTCATCACGATGTTTAGCTGCCTGGCAATCTGTTTCTCATCTTTATCCAGAATTGCCCTTGATAAAAGCTTCATAGTATCATCATCTTTTGCAACAACAGCCTTGAACCACTCCTGAATTTGGAGAATAAACACCTCACGCACCTCTTTATTAGGAATCACAAGCTTATAGGCATAGCTCTCACTGTCAGGCACCTTGACCTCTCCGATTTTGGTGAGATAGCCTGTAGTAAAGAGCACACTCCACAGATTGTCAATCGTATTGTCAATCTCATCATAGGTCAGATCAAGCCGAAGCTGCTTCTCCACAAATCCACCTGCCACGAGCTTCTCAATCTCATCTCTCGTGGTCTGATCAGCCTTGTCCACAAAGCGCTTCACCATATCATTGCCACTGCTGTTAATCCAGAACGCACTCGGTCTGGCTGACGGATCTGAAACAAGCTTCTTGGCAAAATTTATCACATCCCATGGACAATAAATATCCGCATTACCAAAATGATAACCGTCATACCATTCCTTTACGTCCGGGTACCTCTCGCTCCTGTCATAATCAGAAAGAAGTTTCATGACCTCATCATCAGTAAAGCCAAACTGCTCATCATGGTCAATATCCACAATAGAATTGATTTCAAAGTTATTGAGCCCTGTAAAAATGCTCTCCTTTGACACGCGAAGGCAGCCCGTGAGCACCGCAAACTGTAAAAACTCATTGGTCTTGAGCGCCTGCCCGAAAAGCCCTCTGATGAGAGAAACCATCTCCTTGTAGTAGCCATTCTGAAATGCCTTGTCGAGCGGAACATCATACTCATCTATGAGAATAACCACTTTCTGACCATAGTGCTTATACAACAGCTTTGAAAGCATTCGTATACTATCCTCAATATTGTCATCCTGCCCATGAAGCATCTTTGTAAACAGTATTCTATCCTCATCAGTCAATACAGCACTGGTCTTCAAATAGTAATGTCTGTCAAGCTCATCCTTTAAAATAGCACACAGCATACGTCTTGCCGTAATAAAGTCTAAACCATCCACACCCTTGAATGAAAGAAATATGACAGGATACTTACCCATATGCTCATCACAAAGTACTTTGTTGCCAGAAATATATAAGCCGTCAAACAAAGATTTGTCCATTCCTATTTCAAAAAAGCTCCTAAGCATACTCATATTGAGAGTCTTGCCGAAACGCCTAGGGCGTGTAAAAAGAGTCACCTTTCCCCATCCCTGTAAAAGCTGTTCTATAAGCCTTGTCTTGTCAATATAATAGAACCCCAGTTTACGAATTTCCTCAAAATTTTCAATTCCAACCGGTAACTTCAAAGTATTTGCCATAAAAGCCTCCAAAAAATAATCCGCTATACTTAACTCTAGTATAGCGGATTGCCATGTAAAATACAATATTTATGATTTCTTACCTTGTCCAAATTCAGCTCTCATTTCTGTCCGACAACTGTTTATTTCATTGCCACAATAAAGAATATAAAAATTTAATGGTGCCAGGCACCACCACTGCATCTACATATTTTGTAATTTTCTTACAATAAACACAAGAAATACAAAAAGATGTGTCGCGAAATCATAAGGGATTTCGACAATCTGCCTATGACAGATGAGATTAAGCCGCGTGTCGGCGTGGTCGGTGAGATCCTCGTCAAGTTCCTGCCTGCAGCAAACAACTATGTGGTTGACCTGCTCGAAGCTGAAGGAGCCGAGGCTGTAGTGCCTGATCTGACTGATTTCTTACTCTACTGCTGCTACAACACGAATTTCAAGGCTGACTATCTCGGTGCTTCTAAGAAAGCTAAGTTTATGAACAACCGACTTATCGCCTTCTTCGAGTGGCTCAGAAAGGATGCAAGGGATGAGCTGGCTAAGAGCAAGCACTTTGAGCCAACCGCTCACGTGCAGGATCTCGCAGAGTATGCTTCTCCTATCGTTTCTTGCGGTAATCAGACCTGTGAGGGCTGGTTTTTGACAGGTGAGATGCTTGAGCTCATCAATGAGGGCGTCACAAACATCATCTGTGCGCAGCCTTTTGCATGCTTACCGAACCATATTGTGGGTAAGGGAGTTATAAAGAGAATCAGACATGATCATCCGGATGCCAATATCGTGGCTATCGATTATGATCCGGGTGCTTCTGAGGTGAACCAGCTGAACCGTATTAAGCTGATGCTTTCTACGGCACAGAAGAAGCTTAAGAAGTAAGAGAATTGCACTGTTGTTGCTAGTGGGACGAACCCGGCGCAGCCGGGGCTTTCTGCCCTTTCCCGCATGAACTACGCTGCTAAGTGTCTGTACGAATTGCATATGCCGGTTGTGGCTTTTTGACACAACCGGCTTTTATGCGCCGTCCATGGCGCATAACACCTCGCCCATGCGTCCATGCATGGGCGTTGTTGGTTTTCGTATGCAATTCTACAGACTCTAAGCAGCTTCGTATATGCGGTCAAGGGCAAAAGCCCCGGCTGCGCCGGGTTCTGTCTTTGATAACTTTCTACTTTTATATGTGCATATGTTGCTCGTTGCACTCGCTTATATGCTTGCTAGCTAGGACAGATGCTTTAATATCTCATCATACTGGGTATACATCTTCTGCACTTCATTTTCCAGTGTATAGTAGTGCATGATATACGGCACCAACAGCACTAAGAATAACAGTGTAAGTACAAGAAGCATTGGGTTGCTTATCATGATGGATGCAATTATTGAAATCATGGTGAGTATGGCAAAGGTTACTGTCACTATGAGGTGCACGAGGCGCTCATGCTGGAAGAAGGCTATTTGTGTCAGGTGCTCCTGCAGTATTTTCTTCCACTCTTCTTTTGATATCTTATCAGGATTGGCAAGCAGATTGTCAATCTTAAGTCTATAATTAATTATTCGTTTTTTCACAGTATTTTCGACCTTCTTTTATCAATCAGATAGCAATTTTTAATTAAGCTTGGATTTAATTTCTTCCATCCTTGTATCATCCAGCTTATAAAACCTCTTAAACACAAATATGCCCACGATGAGCAGGATAACAGACGGAATCGTCATCCACATGCGAAGAGCATCAAGTGTATCCTGTGTCTGTACCGCAGCCGCGGTATCCAGATGAATCCAGTCAACCACCAGCCCAGCCAGAAATACTGCTACACCGGATGCGAGCTTTACCGTAAATGTCTGCATTGAGAAAATGACCGACTCCTCTCTCGTGCCATTCATCACCTCACCATAATCAACAGAATCTGAAAGAAATATAGTCATGATAACATTGAGCATACCATAGCCCAGATAAATCAAAATACCCGGCAGGCAGAGTATGTACCAGCTCTGCGGCGTGTAGAGCTTTGCAAATGCCATGATAAGTATCACCGCAAAGCCTGCTATCTGAATAATAAATCCTGATATAAAAAGCTGGCTTTTGCTGAATCTCTTGCGAAGCAGCGGTATAACCATCATGACAAGCACCTGTGCTGCAAAAGCAACTGCAGCAAATAAGGAATATGCGCCCTCGTTTCCCACATCAAACCTGAAGAAATAAAGCACTAGGTTGCCACAGATATTGAGTGATGTATACACGAGAATGATTGATACTACAACAGTCATAGCCTGGTCGTTCTTAAATAAGGCTTTAAACATATCAGATATCTTTCCCGGCTTCTCATCACAGGCAACCAGTCTTTCAGGCACACATGCCACGCATACAAGCTCAGAAATCACAAATACTACCGCTATAATAAGTGCCCACCACTTAAATCCAATCCTGTAGTCAGCCATAGAGCTTCCTGCACCAAGAATAGGCACCACTGTCATCGTGAGCACCGTAGGGATAGCATCTCCGATGCCAGAGCATGTCCTCGCAAGCGATGTAAGCTGCTCCCTGTCGCTGCCCGGCTCAGTGATTGCGGGAATCATAGACCAGAACGGAATATCCATAAGCGTATATGTGATGCCCCATGCAAAGTAAAACACCGTAAGCCACACTCTCTGCGCTGAATCACCCATAGACTCAGGAGTGGCATACAAAGCATAGATGGTCACGGCATTGAGCACCGTGCCGGCAAAAATCCAAGGCCTAAACCTCCCCCACCTAGTACGTGTCTTTGCTACGATAATACCCATCACCGGGTCATTGAATGCATCAAAAATCCTGGCCGCCATCATCACCGTACCGATAAACACACTGCTCATCCCAAGCACTACATTGTAGTAGTAGAGCAAATACGATGAAATAAGCATATACACAATATCTTTTCCGAATGCACCAAATCCAAATGCACACTTTTGTCCTGTTTTAAGCTTCATATAAATACCTCCAAAATAATCCGCTATACTTAATACTAGTATAGCGGATTGCTATGTAAAATACAATTTAAAGTTAATGTGCTTACAAATATAATTTACTGTACATTGCGACACATTGCGCCATCTGCACTGACATTCTTATCTCACAAAAATAGGCCACTTTATATACTTAAAATACTTATACTTACCATATTGTTGCACATATTCATCCCATGTAAAATATACAATTTGAGTACATTTATCTGTGCTTTCATATATAGTAACACCATTTTCGTCATGCCCGAGCAGTATTTGAGAATGTTTATAGTGCCCCATTCTGTCATTTCCCTTAATTTCATCACATATTCTAATAACAGCTCCCAACTCCGCTGTTCCTAAATACTTCTTACAATGTTCATGTGTAATGGTTCTGTCAGACAAGGAAGTATAAATTCGCATCATATCATCTTCTGTCCCGGTTCTGTTTGTAAAACTTTCCCGCCATATATGCCAGTATACATTCCTTGTAAAGCTCCAACAATTACTCCTTCCATAACTAGGCCAATCATTATGACCATCACAAGGACCATAAAATATATTATTTTCAATATAAGGTAATATTTTTTCCCGTATAATGTAAAACACCTTTTCTACTTCTGTTTCGTCAAACGGCTCTTTTCTACTTTCTGTAATTCGACAATCTCTTATCATATTTCTCCACACAAGAGCTCTATTTAAATCAATTCTGGCAATTTGGACTGCATGTGGATACAAAACCATTCGTTTTGGTGTAACTCTTGCTCCTGTAAGAGACAAAATCGCAACGTAAAACTCATCTATATCCCAATCTCTCACCTTTGCATCACCAAATAACTTATCAATAGATTTAAATTCATTTCCAAACATGTTAATTCTTATAGAATGCAGATAAACATATAATATAAACTTTTTAAATTCTCTACGCTTATTATTCTGAGTATTCTCATAATAATTTTTTAATCCATTAAAAAATAAATATGTATAAAAAAATTCAAAGAACTTACGACGTACAACACATTTATCATAACCTTTTTCTATTCCGATACAACGAATAAGCTGCATTTCCAGTGTTGAACAGCCTCGGATTTTACTTTTTAATCTATGGAAAAAATATATAACCGACCATGTTGAAGAAGCAATTTTCTCCTTTATTTTCCGTAAAACATATCTAAATAATTTAAACTTTCTGATTAGACTCCATATACACAAAAGCATATGCTTCAGAGATTTTTTCTCCCTATGTTCTTTAAGCCACTTTCTATTCTCTTTAAACGCCTTGATCTTATATTTCACAAATTCTATGGAAAACCAATTATACGAATTATCTCTATCAAAGTATGATTTATCCTCAAGCTCCACCATAATATCAAATCTACGCTGCAATTCCAAATCATCCCATTTTATCTTTATACCATCAAATTTATCAAAATAGCTTTTTATAACGGAAAAATCATAAAGACCAAACTTTGAAGTATTAAGCAGATGGATTGTAAACAACAAGATTATAATATTAACTACATAAAACCACCATATTTGAATATCCGTCTGAACAAACCAATCCTTTAACCATTTTCCAGATATGATTATATTTATTACAATACAAGCACCCATATCTATAAAAATAAATTGATATAAAAAATCGCATATCTTATACCAGATGTTACTTAGTAATTCACCCTTTACCTTATCATCCAAAAGGTATTCTTCCATAATAAACATTGATATAACAAGCATAGACAAAGTAACGGACCATTTATATCCTGATATGAGCTCCATAGCTATAGTTGTTGCATATATCAGCGAAACTCTCTGACATTTAGAAAAATGCTGATAATTCAATATTACTATGCAAGATAAAAAATATACATATATTGAATTGTTATTAAAATTTTGTATTTGCGCCAACATTGCCATTATAAATTTATCTCCAAATCCACTTTATAATCCATCACCTGACCACTTGATTGTCCAAGCGCAGACCATTATACAGTCCTTATAAAAAGAAAGGCTGCCAAGCCACTCCAACAAAATTAATCAGATTTCGAAATCTTGGTAAAAAGCATATATATTGTAACAGATTTTACAAAAGAAGAAAAGGATAGCATATTTTTTAACAGCTTTAACAGCTTATTAAAAATTGCAAAGTTTAATTCCGCCTTCAGTTTTATCAGAGATGACAGTGAATTTGCTGGTCTGTTGTATTGATTATATTTATGTTGTTTGAGGATGTGACGGATGAACGTTTTGTCCTGTACAACATATGAATTTCTCCGGTGCCATATGTGGCAGCTCCATATGCAAGGATTGAATTGAATATACAAAGTATGCTCTTTGTAACGCTCTCACCGGCTGTCTCAGGCAGTAGCTTGAGTATTTCATTGTGATTTAACTGATCTATGACACTTTCTCCCCAGTTTGGTTTAATATATTTATTGTATATAGTAGAATACTTTTGAATGGTAGAGCACTTCCGGCTGGATGCTATACTTTCAAGCCATTTCTCAGCGACTTCTTTTACGGTGATAGCGGACTGCTTGTGGGCTGCTGTTTGATTAAGTGAAGCAGCTTTTGCTGTAAGCAGCCTTTCTGTTACTTCCTTATAGCTGTGGCCGTATACCGATTTGCACTTTTTACTGCCGGCTGTGTCTACTATGTAGTAGCGGCCTTCCCAGCGTCCGTTGGCTCTCTTTCTGATATTGATTCCTCTTCTTGACATATCTGTTTCCTCCTTAAAATATATATGTATATATATAATTTATAGGAAGAAGAATATTAACTCCATATAATATCTTCAGTTTTATTTCTGACCACAATTTTGACCATCTAAAAATAAAAAATATATAAAATACATACCAATATTCCCTTAAAAATGTAAAAAGATACAAAAAAAGATACAGCCGTTGACATAAAATGACTAAAGTTTTATTATATATCTAGTGTTTTTTAACAGAGGTGATTTTCGCAGATTGTAATAATCTGCGAATTTTTTATTACATTCTTTCTGATTAGGCAATAGCAAAATATCATGAAAAAAGAGAGCGGGCCGGCGAATGGGAAGTTCGCCGGCCCAGATTTACACTAGGAGCAAAGTTTATACTTTGCGGAGATAAAATATGTTTTTCGTGGCCTTTCATGTTGTCGCGGCCACGCTATAGTCTGATTTGCTTATACCGCTGCCAGCTTCTTTCCAAGCTCCTCGCAGGCTGTCTTTGCATCATCGTCCGGTGCATCCTGGCAGATAACACCCTCGCCGCCTACCACTGTAGCTCCGGCTGCTGTCATCCGCTCTACCCAGTCGCGCATCCACTCGCCATCGCCCCATCCGTATGAACCGAACAGACCGATTGTCTTGCCTGCCACGCAGCCCTCAAGCTCTGTGACAAACGGCTCCATCTCGCCCTCCTCAAGTACCTCTGCACCCATTGCAGGACATCCGAGTGCGAATGCTGTCTCTGATTTAAGCTCATCTATTGAAGCACTGCTTACGAATACGATTTCTGCTTCCTTTCCGGCATCTGTGACGCCCTTTGCAACTGCCTCTGCCATTGCTGCTGTATTGCCTGACTGTGACCAATAAACTACACTGATTTTGCTCATTTTAATTCCTCCTATACCGCTATCTGCTGCGGTTCTTCTTTATATATTTCCAGTATCAGCCTCATATCTATGTCCTCGGCCAATAGCTGTATGACACTTTCCTTCGCCTTTTCAAAATCCTCAAACATCTTCTTTTTGAGTGGTACGTTGCGGTACACCTTCCAGTATCCTGAATACAGGCAACCGCATCCGTTATGCTCTATAAAGCCTCTCACATCCTCTATCGGATATCCAAGCAAAAGCCCCATCTCATGTGGAAACTGCTTGTGTTCATCATTCAGATACGCTTCGTAGCGTTTTTTGAATCTAAGTAATATCTTGCCGAATGAAAAATCCTCATATCCCGCTTTCTTTAGTATGTCCAAAGCCTCTGAATTATTCAGATATGCTTCTAAGAGGCTCCTGCGGAATAAGAGGAAGGCGGTTTTCTCATTCCTTGCTGCAAGCCTGAAATGCGATATCCCGGAAGCCCTCAGAATCACTCTCATGGCACTCTCATCAGCGCTGTCTATCATGAGCATATTTGAAATTCTCGCTCCTGTAATTAGTGGGGCACACTGGAGGGCAAGCTGCATTTCCACGCTCTTTAAATCCATGCTCATAGCAATCTGAAATACTTCCTGGCACATTTTAGCTCCTTTCGTGTTAGTTGTCTCTAACCTGAGTTAAATATATCTTACTTATACTTATATGTCAAGTATTTTTTTGCCATTTTTACACTTTTTATTCTCAATTAATTGCAACAAAAAACACACTAAGAATCTTTAATTCTCAGTGTGCTTTCCTTATTGCCGTTCTTCTTTTTATACAATTCCTATAAAACCAGGCTTATGACACCTGCACTCTATACATATTTTTGCGGTCAATCGCTCCAATCTCTTCGAGCGTATTGATCATCCGATACACCGTAGCAGTCCCGATAGAGTGGTCTATCTTTGATGCCCGGTAATAAATCTCTTTGCAGCTTCCGCACTCGCCCTCGAGGATTACATCAAGCAAAATAAGTCTCTGCTTTGTAATCCTGCATCCGCTGTCCTTTAGCTTGCCAACGATTACCTCTTTTTGCTCTATTGCTTCTTTCGACATACATCCTCCTATCGTTACCGATGCCGGCAGATGCAGCTTAAGCGGCAGATGAGTTCTTTCCATGAAATGCCCATCCTGTGCTTCATACACATCATGCCGTGGATTAATGACAGCCCTTGCAATGGCTGCAGTCCATTCCACACTGCAGGCTTTTGCCTGCTTTCTTTGATTTGATTATTGTCCTGATTACAAGTGCAACTATCACTACGAGAATTGCAATTACAATGATATCAGCCAGCATGTCATCATCTCCTATTCACTACAAATGCTACTAATTATACTACTGTGTTATTTCTTTTCCTTGAAAAATCCTATTATTATCTTTACGGCAAGCCCCAGCAGGCATAGAAGAACTATGACTGCTATGAGGTCTGCTGTGTTAAATTCCAGATTGATTCTCATTTAAAAACCCGTTACACGTTTGATGCCGCAAATGAAGTGCTCTTTGCTGTTGCCTTATTAGGGTCTTTTCTGAACAATAAGTATAATACACCTGCAAGGAGTACAAATGCAACTACTGTCCAGAAGTTGAAGGCTACCTCACCTATGCAAAGTCCCACAATCTGGTAGAACATAAGTGTTACACAGTAAGCTGATACGTTCTGGAATATGATTGTAAACCAGAAGAACTTACGGTTGTTAAGCTCCTTTGCGGTTGTTGAGATAGCTGCAAGACATGGTGAGTCAAACAGGTTGAACAGCAAGAATGATACTGCTACCATTGTTGTTGGGAAGAATGCTGCAAACTGATCATGCATGCTTACTGCATACTCTTCTACCTCTCCAAGTCCTGCGAGTACACCCATTGTTGAAACGATACCCTCTTTTGCCACAAAGCCTGAGAGTGATGATGCAACTGCCTGCCATGTATTGAATCCAAGTGGTGCAAAGATAACTGCGATTGCAGATCCGATTACTGCGAGTAAGCTGTTTTCTGTGTCAACAAGTCCGAATGCGCCATCCTGGATGCCGAAGCTTGAAAGGAACCACATAACTGCACAGCAGAGGAAAAGGATTGTTCCGGCCTTCTTAATGAATGCCCATACTCTCTCCCATACGTGTAACAGCACACCCTTTACTGAAGGGATATGATACTGTGGAAGCTCCATTACGAACGGTGCAGGTTCTCCTGCAAATGCTCTTGTCTTCTTTAAAATGATACAGTAGATGATTGTGAGACCGATTCCTGTAAAGTACATAAGAGGTGCCATCCACCAGCAACCGTCACCCATGATAAAGCCTGCGATAAGTGCGATAACAGGAAGCTTTGCTCCACATGGGATATTTGTTACTGTCATCATTGTCATACGACGGTCTTTTTCGTTCTCGATAGTACGTGTTGCCATGATTCCGGGTACACCACATCCTGATCCGATGAGGAATGGGATGAAGGACTTTCCTGAGAGACCGAATCTACGGAAGATTCTGTCCATGATGAAAGCTACTCGTGCCATGTATCCGCAGTCCTCAAGGATTGAGAGGAATAAGAATACGATAGCCATCTGTGGTGCAAATCCGATAGGTGCACCAAGACCTCCGATGATACCGTCAACTACAAGTGATACGAGCCATTCAGAGCAGCCTGCATTTTCCATGAATGTCTGTACTGCCGGCTGAATCCACTCACCAAAGAGTGTGTCGTTTGTCCAATCTGTTACAATTCCACCAAGTGATGATACTGCAACATAATATACAGCCCACATAATGAGTGCGAAAATAGGCAGTGCCAAAAATCTGTTTGTAACAATCTTATCAATTTTGTCTGATACTGTCTCTTTTCCGGCGCGTGCCTTCTTTACACATGAGCCGATGATTGAAGATATGTACTGATATCTCTCGTTTGTGATGATACTCTCTGTGTCATCATCGTATTTGTCCTCGAGAGCTTTAATCTCTGCGTCTACGTTTGGAGCACTCTTTAATACCTCAGAAATCTTTGAGTCACGCTCTAAAAGCTTGATTGCAAAGAATCTCTTCTGATTCTCTGCTACTGCAAGACCAAGCTTATCCTCGATGCCTGCGATTGTGCTCTCCACATCATCTGCGAAGTGATGCACCCTCTGAACGGATTTACCTGACTTTGCAATCTGGATTGCCTTCTCTGCAGTCTCCTTGATTCCTGTCTTCTTTAAAGCTGAAATCTCAACAACCTCACAGCCAAGCTTCTCTCCAAGTGCTTTGATATTGATTTTATCTCCGTTTTTTCTTACAATGTCCATCATATTGACAGCCATAAGCACCGGAATACCAAGCTCGATAATCTGTGTTGTCAGATACAGATTACGCTCGATATTTGTTCCGTCCACGATATTGATAATCGCATCAGGCTGCTCTCCGATTAAGTAATTTCTTGCAACAACCTCCTCGAGAGTATATGGAGAAAGTGAGTAGATACCCGGTAAATCCACCAGGTCTACATCCTTGTGACCGATAAGCTTTCCCTCTTTTTTCTCAACTGTAACACCAGGCCAGTTACCAACATACTGATTGGCACCTGTTAAGGCATTGAACAGTGTTGTTTTTCCGCAGTTCGGGTTTCCTGCGAGAGCAATTTTTACTGTCATGTTTTAATCTCCTTATTTTTGTTTGCTCATTCTGCCTATAGTTTGTATTTACTAACCTATAGTCAAAAAAAATTTACTCTACTTCTATCATAGAGGCATCGTCCTTACGAAGTGATAGCTCATAGCCTCTCACTGTCACCTCTACCGGATCGCCAAGCGGTGCCACCTTGCGGATAAATATCTCAACACCCTTAGTAATTCCCATATCCATGATACGCCTCTTGACTGCACCCTGGCCTGTGAGCTTGACAACCTTGACTGTCTCGCCTACTTTGGCTTGCTTTAATGTCTTCATGCTGACTACTCCTTTTTAATTTTATTGTTGTTTAAAAATTTATATAAACGTTTGCATAATATCATATACAAAGTCGTTTAAATCTTAAATGATTACAGCTTATACAGCACATTGCTGCATGTGTTGTATGTGTTATATGTGTCATACATGCTATATCCATGCCTGTTACATTGTTATATCAGACCATGATCTTATTTGCCATGTCCTTGCCGATTGCTACTCTGGCGCCCTTTACATTGACTATCATATTGCCGGCTATCTCTGAGATGACAGTCACCTCTGTGCCTACTACAAAGCCCAGCTTCTCAAGGAAAGATCTCACCTCTTCCTTTCCGCCGATTTTCTTGATTATCTGTGCCTCCCCAGCACCACTCATTGATAATGGCATCATATTTACCTCTTTTCACGTCTTTTCTTCACGTCTTTAATGATAAAAAACATCATTTGGTACCTCTTACGGGTGTTAGTATACTCTAACGTGGCTTAGATGTCAATAATATTTTTTAGATTTTTCTTACTTTTTTCAGTTGTGGCTAATAGTGTGGGGGCCCAAGACTCGGCACCATCGGGCTTGCTCGCGGATTCTCACCAGCTTAGTACTCTCGCGTTCGCTACTAAGATACTGTACGAAATTATGCTTGTTAGGATTTTCTGCAATTTCAGCTTCTTTTTCACGCAATTTTTCTGGCTTATGGGCTGGGTTGGGGAGCTGTTTTGTGGATTTCTACGGTTTCAGCTACCTTTTTCTGGATTTTTTTCGGCTTTTGGGTTTGGTTGTACATTATGCTAATTTAGTCCTACTTAATAAATATACTTTTTTGACTGAATGTCGGTACGCGCGCCCCGGGCACCGGTGGCGCACACATACTCTCCTTCAGGCGCATAGCGAAACAGTTTAGATACTGTTAGAATTATGCCCACGAATCGAGTAGGAGGCGGTGACTAACCGCCGTCCTCTCACAGCACCGTACGTACCGTTCGGTATACGGCGCTTTCAATAGTTGACGTGCACAGACTGATAGGCTGTGGCTAAATCGTAAAAGCCACTGTTTATCAGTCTTTCTTTATTCAGCGCCCAAATCACAGCTTTGTTATTGCTGATATACCAATACTTTCTGCGACTGTTTGCTATTGTTGACGCATAGTGTTCTGGGATTCCAAGTTTGACTAGATTTTTATATTTCGTTCTAGGTTTCTTCCACTGTTTCCATATACACATGCATATTCTGTGATAGAGCCATCCGTTGATGTCATCTATGTTGCTCTTCATACTTGCAATTCCGTAGTAGTTAAGCCATCCCCTTGCATACACCTTGATTTTCTCAAGGCTTGGCTTGATTGACTGACATCGCTTACGGGAAGATAACTCCTTCAATCTGGACTTAAACTTCTTCCATGACTTCGAATGAACTCGGACATAAGTGCCTTTCCCGTTCCTTCCCAATGCAAAGCCAAGGAATTTAAAATTTCGGATTGCAAACACGCTGACAGTACGGCTCTTTTCTCGGTTGACTGTAAGTTTCAGCCTCTTCTCAAGATATTTTGTACTGCTTTCCAAGAGTCTCTCTGATGCTCGTCCGCTCTTTGCAAGAAGCACGATGTCATCTGCATATCTTATGCATGGAACACCTCTTTTCAGGAACTCCTGGTCGAACTCATTGAGGTAGACATTTGCCAGCAATGGTGATAGATTTCCACCTTGTGGTGAGCCTTCCTCTGTGTCAATGACCACTCCGTTTTCCATTACACCGCTTTTCAGATAGCGCTTTATCAACTGTACTACACGTTCATCTTTTACATTCTTTCGGAGAAGATTGATGAGAATTTCGTGATTAAGAGTATCGAAGTACTTTGACAAGTCAAGGACTACAGCGAATGTATAGCCTTGTTCTGCATACTCCTTAACCTTAAGTATTGCATCTTTTGCACTTCTGTTCGGACGATAGCCATAGCTACCATCTGCAAACAGCGGTTCATAGATTGGCACTAACTGTTGGGTTATTGCCTGTTGAAGTGTACGGTCTATCACTGTTGGTATGCCAAGCTTTCGCACACCACCATCTGGTTTGGGAATTTCAACTCGTCTTACTGGAGACGGAGTATACTTTCCACGATAAATGCGGTCAGTTATCTCTTGTTGATGTTCCTTTAGATATGGAAGAGCCTCTTCAATGGTCATGCCATCAATTCCCGGCGCTCCCTTGTTTGCCTTAACTCTCTTATACGCTCTGTTAAAGTTGTCTTTATACAGTATCGTTTCCAAAAGTCTCGGCTGTGCACTGTCTCTTTCTTTCCATATCCGATTGAATGACCTAGACGCTTTCACATACCCTTCATGTTCCGCATTATCTCTTTGCGAACAGCCATTGTTTTCAATGTTTTCTGCCATAGACGGTCATTCCTCCTTTCTCGGTCATACTCAAGACTCCTACTGATTCGGTCCTTCACCTCTCGGCTACTATGACCTCTGCTGACTTCTGTGCGTTCAGCATTGCTTTATGCAATGGTTACCTCTTTCAAGGCATACCGCACAGACCTCCCTAGGTACCACACGTTTCTTCCTCTCCATCCATCTGCCTCATTTATCATGCATGATTCCGTGTAGTTATCGGGCTTCAACATGGCTTGCTGCCTTACCCACATGCATGACCTCATATGAGATTTCTGTTCGTCAGACCAGAGATTTGCCCGTGAGTTAGTATATTCCTCACATCCAGCTTCCTTCAGATTCCATCTCACGATGGACACCCTTGCTTTCGGCTATATCCTTCCCACTACCGGGCGGATTCGGGACTTTAACCCGTTAGAAACGTGCGCCGCTAGGCGCACAACGCAGAAACGCTCCTGCAAGGACGCAGGAGCGAGGAGAACCGCGCCATGGACGGCGCGTTTCGACGGTTTCGTCAAGCATAGAAACCCTAAAAAGCATAATTCATACAGTATCTTAACTGTAAAGCGTAGCCTGCAGGAAAGTACGTGTGCGACACCTAGTGCCCGGGGCGCGCGTACCGACCTCAGTCAAAAAAGTATATTATAATATTATATTACGTAAAACCAGCTCGAATCCGTCTCCATCTCGCTGGCCACAAGCTCCTTTCGCTCTCCTGTTCTGATGGAAAGCTCCTGGTTTTTGATGCTCACACGAGCCCCCGGCTCGATAGATGAGGTAATAAATGCATTACTTCCGATGACAGCACCTCTTCCGATGACAGTCTCACCACCAAGTATCGAAGCTCCTGCATAGATGATGACATTATCCTCAATAGTAGGATGTCTCTTCACTCCCTTTAGCTTCTGACCACCTCTGGTAGAAAGTGCTCCGATAGTCACACCCTGATATACCTTGACATTGTCACCGATAATAGTAGTCTCACCGACCACGATGCCTGTTCCGTGGTCTATAAAGAAATTCTTGCCAATAGTGGCACCCGGATGGATATCAATACCGGTCTTGCTGTGTGCATGCTCTGTCATCATACGCGGGATGAGCGGTACTCCAAGCAGATGAAGCTCGTGGGCTATACGGTTTGTAGTGATTGCAAGCAGTCCCGGATAGCAAAGGATAATCTCATTGTAATTGTAGGCTGCAGGGTCTCCGTCAAAAAACGCAGCCACATCAGTCTCCACCAAAGCTCTGATTTTTGGAATCCTTTTAAAGAAATCATTGCTGATTTTCTCAGACATATTGACAAGCTCGTGATGTGATAAGCTCCTGTATTTAGGATTCTGCGGCAAGGCAAGCACCACCTGCTTGCGCAGATTGTACATAATATCCTCCAAAAGAACAGCAATCTGGCTGTCCAGGTTGTAATATCTGAAGCTCGTGCCCTTGAAATAGCCCGGATACATTATCTTAATAAGCTTTGAGAGCAGATCACAAACAGCCTCCTTGTCCGGCTGTGAAAAAAGTGCCTGCTGATTTATGATTTTGTCATCATGATAATCGTCAAGTATCTGTGATACAAGCCCTTCTATCATTTCTTTATTATTATCCATATATTCGAAGCCTCCGAATTTACTATTTATAATATTTTTTTGCCTCCATACGCTCCTCCCATGTGCGGTTTATTATACCGCCTATGAAAAGCACATACATGCAACCATATAACCATACCATTATAAGCGCAATAGTGGTCATTGTGCCATAAAATGAAGAATAATTATTGTATTTATCCACGTACACAGAAAAGATTCCCGAAAAAATCATCCATGCAGCAGCCGCAAATACCGCTCCCGGCAACTGGTACTTTGCCCTACGCTTCTTGTTTGGCAGAAACACATAAATCACCCAGAAAAATAAAATAAGCACCGGCAGGCAGATTACCAGACGATAATCGACCACACTGCCTATTATACTTCCAATTATATGATGAACATTCGAAAAATACATCTTCCTGAGCATATTTCCAAACACCATGACACCCAATAAAAAAATGAGCGCCAGTGCAAAAACGATACTGTAAAGCACCGAATATATGCGCCGCAAAATAAAATTTCTGTTTTCCTTCACATGGTACATATCGTCAAGCCCAAGCTGAAACGAAATAAAAGCCTTTGAGCTTAAGTACACGGCTGTAATCATCGTAATAGAAAGCCTGCCTGTGCCGCTGGCATACACCTCACTGGCCAGATCCTTCATGATGTCACCAAACGACTCCGGAATAAACGAACTCGCCCACATCAAAAAATCAGCCTCTGTAAGCGGTGTCCAGCTCAGCAGTGAAAAGAAAAACAATAAAAACGGGAAAAACGACAGCATCAAAAAGAAGGCTGCCTGCCCTGCGTATGCAGAAATAGAGCTCTCTGAAAAATTAGTCACAAAATCAAAGGCTGTCACAATGATATCCCATCTTCTGCTGTATTTCCTCGCACTTTTTCCTTCGATGTTAGATTCTTTACAATCACCACCTACGGCCTTACGTTTCTCCGTTTTGATTTCCGGTGTTTTACTACCTAAATCCGTTCTACTTTGCTTTGTCATCTGCCTTCTTCTGGAATTTCTCCTCAAATACTATAAAACGCTCATGAGTACCCTCACCAATGAGTCCTGCCTCATCAAAAGCCTTTACAGAAAAAGTGAGCGCTCTACCATCCACCTTTACAAGCTCCGACTCACAAGTCACCTTCATGCCAACCGGTGTAGCCGAAACATGCTTAATATCAAGCGCAGTACCAACAGTACCACTTCCCTCCTCAAGCTCAGGCGCAACACTCTCAAAAGCTGTATTTTCCATCAGCGCAATCATAGCCGGAGTAGCAAACACATCCATCGTACCGCTTCCCATAGCCTTCGCTGTCTTATCCAAAGTCACTGTAATCTCTTTCTTACCTTTAATACCTGTCTGTAACATATCAGTCTCCTTATATCTATATTATAAAATAAATCCTAGCATTTTTACGCCACAATGTCCAGTGAAAAATAAGTTTATAAACTTTTCACAATTCCAAAAATACCCAATTCATGCGGTTTTCTGTCGTTTTGTTAGCACTCACTATTTTTGAGTGCTAATTTTCTATTGACTTTTCCGATAATGCGAACTATTATTTTATTATGCTTATAAAACAAGCTGATTTACTGCAAATATTAAATGACCTACACTCGCGGAAATAAGCTAAATTTGCGGGTAGCAGACAGTTGTTCCGAAGATAAAATATGAACTGCCATAGGGTTCCATTACCGGACAAAGCGGCGCAACCAAAATCATGCCACAAACTATCCATACAAAATCCTGTGGCTGACTTCATATTTTCTCTGAGGAATTATTGGCTGATACATCGCAACCTCATAGCCCATAGCCGCGGTGTAAAACATTTAACTTAATCTACATTCGCGGAAATAAGCTAACATTGCGGGTAACAGACAGTTGTTCCGAAGATAAAATATGAACTGCCACAGGGTTCCATTACCGGACAAGGCGGCACAACCAAAATCATGCCACAAACTATCCATACAAAATCCTGTGGCTGACTTCATATTTTCTCTGAGGAATTATTGGCTGCTACACCGCAACTTCACAGCTCATAACCGCGGCGTAAATGTAAAATAAAAAACAAGGAGTGTGTAAAAATGACAGAAAAACACGGCAATCTTTCAATTGACAGCGACAACCTGTTCCCTATTATAAAGAAATGGTTATATTCAGACCACGATATCTTCTATCGTGAGCTCATCTCAAACGGCTGCGATGCCATCACTAAGCTCAAAAAGCTCGACATGATGGGTGAATATTCCCTTCCTGCAGACTACAAGGGCAAGATTCAGGTGCTCGTAAACCCTGACGAAAAGACAATAAAGATTATAGATAACGGTCTTGGTATGACAGCTGATGAGGTTGAGGAATACATAAGCCGTATCGCTTTTTCAGGTGCTACAGACTTCATCGAGAAATACAAGGACAAGTCAAACGATGACCAGATTATCGGTCATTTCGGTCTCGGCTTCTACTCAGCATTCATGGTAGCCGACGAGGTAACAATCGATACTCTCTCTTATAAAGAAGGCTCTACACCTGTACACTGGTCATGTGACGGTGGCACAGAGTACAACATGGAGGATGGCGACATGGACGACGTCGGAACAGAGATTACTCTCTACTTAAACGACGACTGTCTTGAGTTCGCAAACGAGTACCGCGCACGTGAGGTCATCGAGAAGTACTGTTCTTTCATGCCTACTGAGATTTACCTTGCAAAGGAAAATGCTCCTGAGGAGTACGAGACAATAGACAAGGCCGACAAGCGTGACACTGACACTGTCATCGAGGAAATCCATGAAGACGCCAAGTACGAGGAAAAAGAAAATGACAAGGGCGAGAAGGAGCAGGTAGAGGTATCTCCTGCAAAGGATCAGCTCAAAATCGTTAAGCGCCCTGTTCCGCTCAATGATACAACCCCACTCTGGATCAAGAGCCCGAATGAGTGTACCGACGAGGAATACAAGGAGTTTTACAGAAAGGTATTCTTAGACTACAAGGAGCCTCTTTTCTGGATTCACCTGAATATGGACTATCCTTTCAACTTAAAGGGTATCCTCTACTTCCCTAAGATCAACACAGAGTACGACTCAATCGAGGGAACTATTAAGCTTTACAACAACCAGGTATTTATCGCAGACAATATCAAAGAGGTCATTCCTGAGTTTTTGATGCTCCTTAAGGGTGTTATCGATTGTCCTGATTTACCGCTTAACGTATCACGTTCTGCTCTCCAGAATGATGGCTTCGTAAAGAAGATTTCTGAGTACATCACCAAGAAAGTAGCTGACAAGCTCATCGGTATGTGCAAGACAGATAAGGAAGCCTATGAGAAATACTGGGATGACATCAGCCCATTCATCAAGTTTGGCTGCTTAAAGGACGAGAAGTTCTGTGACAAGATAAACGACTATATTCTTTTCAAGGACATCAATGACAAGTATCAGACTCTTCCGGAGCTGCTCGCACCTGTTGCGGAAGATGAAAAATCAGATGCAGAAAGTGCCGATGCTTCTGATGATACAAAGAAAGCTGACAATACTGATGCAAATGCCTCTGATGAAAACAAGGAGCCTGAGAAGAATACAGTTTACTATGTCACAGATGTAGTACAGCAGGGTCAGTATATCAAGCTGTTCAAGGAGCAGGGAATGAACGCTGTTATCCTTGACCACAATATCGATACCTCATTCATCACACAGCTTGAGCAGAGAAATGACCACTACAAGTTCATGAGAATAGATGCAGACCTCACAGAGTCTCTCAAGGATGAATCCGGTGCAGACCTCACAGAGGCAACCACTACTCTCTCAGAGGTATTCAAAAAGGCTTTGAACAACGATAAGCTTACTGTAAAGGTAGAAAACCTTAAGAACGCAGATGTAGCATCTGTGCTCACACTCTCAGAGCAGGGCAGACGTATGCAGGATATGATGAAGATGTACGCAGCCGGAGGCATGGGTGGAATGGATCCAAGCATGTTTGCCGCTGACCAGACACTCACATTAAATGCCAACAACGAGCTTGTGAAGTACATCTTAGACAATAAGGATTCTGAGCACGTTCCAATGTTTGCTGAGCAGCTTTACGATCTTGCAATGCTTTCTAACCAGCCGCTTTCAGTTGACCAGATGACTAAATTTGTAAAGAGAAGTAATGATATCATGCTTCTTCTCACAAAGTAATCCAACAAAGTAATTTTACTGTTAACATCTCATAAAAAAGCTGTACACTATGCAGGTTTCATAGACCTGCATATGTACAGCTTTTTATTAATTATTTGTATTCGTTCTATTATTATACGTTATTATTTATGCCATTTTATGTGACACTTCTTTAGCTTTATTTAGTCATCTCGCTCTTACCGGCTCTCTTAAACAAAAAGTTTACAAACACAGCCGATACCACCCCAAGCACTGCTCCGGCCAGGACATCCGTTGGGAAATGCATGAAGTTGTACATGCGCGAAAACGCTATAAGTACCGCAAGTACAATCGCCGGTATTCCCATTCTTTTGTCTATAAACATAAGTGTCACTGCCGCTGTTATGCCGTTTAACGTGTGTCCCGAAGGAAATGATGAGTCAAACGGTATCTTTACAATAAGACTGACTGTCTTATCTATCTGACATGGTCTCAATCTGTCGACCATATTTTTTATTATCAGATTGCCCACTATAAAGCTCAAAAGCTCTGCCGAAAGCATCTGCATACCTCCACGACGGTATTTTTTTGAAATACAAAGCACTACACCTATCACAATCCACAATACGCCTGCATTTCCGATGGTGGATAAAAACGCCATTAGCTTGTCTAAAAACGGTGTTCTGATGCTCTGAATTGCATATAGGATGTCAAATTCCCAGTCCATATTATATGCTCCTGTCTATTATTAATTATTATCGGCCTGTTCAATTGTCGGCCTGAAAGTATTTATTGTACACAGTAAAAAAGGAGCTTGTTTTCACATCCTTTTCATCCTTTATACTGATTGAATCCCACAGGTCATTGTTTAAACTAAAGCCTGCTTTTTTTACAAAGTGCTCGTAGTCATCATTAAACTGCTCCTGTTGTCTCTTTTGCAGTATAGTGACCTTGTTCTGCTCTGTTTTTTCCCGGTCCAGCTTGGATATACACTTGATGAAATAGTAGCCGTCATCTGTGCTTATCATATCAGATGTCTCTCCATCGCCAAGCTCAAATGCTACAGCCTCAACCTCCTGTGGCAGAGTGCCCTTTGCCGCATACAGCTCTGTCTGGCTGTCCTCACTGCTGCCTGATGCAACTGCTGCAAAATCTTCCTTTGACAAAAGCTTCTGGCTCACAGCATCTGCGCTCTCCTTGCTCTTTACAAAGATTTTCTGTATATGGATAACTCTTGCATCCTCATCACTCACCTCTGTATCAACGCCCTTCGATAGAGAATTGTACAGCTTTTGCGCAATCGCATAATGCTCATATGCGCTCTCAATGTCTGATAAATCAGCCTTTGTGAATTTCTTTTCAGCTTCGTTTAATGAGTCATAGTATTCCTTCGCAGCCTTTGACACACTACTCTTCTCCTTGTCTGTAAGTGTAATCTTCTTCTGCTTTGCAATTGAAACCATGCAGTATATGCGCGTCAGCTCATCAACAGTGACATCCCTGATATATTTTTCCACGTTCGACGCATCATCTGTCTCGAGCAGGTTTACATCATACATAGTGCCATACAGATTTTTGTAATTGGCTAAATATATGAGTGCCTCCGTCTTATCGCACTTCATATTGTCCACGGAAAAAACTGTATGGCTGTTCGTGGTATTTATATCAAGCACTATCTCCTTGCCGCCAATACTGCAGCCGGTGAGAAGTGTCGCTGATGCAAGCAGCATACACATCGTTTTCTTAAAATACTTCATACCTGCTATCCTTCCACAACAAGGAATCTGCCGTCCGCAATGGCAAAGACCTCACTCTGGTCCATAAGCTCATCATCTGACATGCCCGAAATATCTGAGCCTGCCTCATCAAAATAATCTCTTACTTCTTTTATATTCTTACATACCACAGCCATGCAGTCCTCTAAAAATTCCTCTGCAGCCTCCGGAGTATCTGCGACCTCCTCACTAAAAAGCTGTGTCTGTTTCTTTAAAAATGTGTCTAAAACCTCGTCGTCGTACTCGTACATATCGTATTCCTCCATGTAAATTATCTCTTTTCTTTGGCCTTATATACAGCTGTTCATACAGCAATTATGTCTGATATATTAATAGATTGTATATTTTTGTACCGCCTGTTAGACATTATATAATAGATTGCTGTGACATGCCACTATTTTTTATATTCACAACAGGTAACAATTGTCTGCTGTAAACGGAATGAATATATGAGCCTCTCATCCGCCTGTATGCTTTTCCCATCTGTAGAAAAAATCCTTCCAAGTGCATCAGCATACAGTTTTAACTGTGTGCTGTATCTGTCGATAAGCTCTTTAGCAGCATTTACCCTGTCTGTCTTATAATCAAGCAGCACTATTTTATCATTCTCCAGCCAGAAAACATCAATAATTCCCTGAACCAACACACCCTCATAGTCCATCACAAAAGGCTTCTCTTTATACAAATCGCCTCTCTTATCCGCCTGTGCCATACGCGCTGCCACATCTGATGATATAAACTGCTCTATAAGCTTTGGTCTGGTCAGCCTGTACATGTCATCTGTGATAAGCCTCTTTTCTAGCATTTCATCCATGCTTTTCTTCACAAATGCACTGACTGCCACATGATCTTTTGTATCTATATCACACAGGCTCTTGAAATCCAGACACTCCATGACACGGTGCACTGCAGTTCCGCGCAGCGCTCCCTGATTCACACCTGCTGCATTTTTAGGCTCTTTGCTTTCATTAGAAGCACCGCCTGCCTCATCATCCCTCGCAAAGTCCGGCACATACGTCTCCTTCTCCTCCAATAAGAACTTAGGACGCTCTGCCTCCCTCTCTGTGCTGTCGTACTTTTCAACCATAGAGTCATGCTTCAGCTCAGATACAGAATATTTGCTTTTTTTAGTTATATCAGAAGCATATACATACTCAAAATCAAATTCCTCTGCGAGCTCTTTGGCTTTTGTTTCATCCGCTGCACTTATGTGCCCAATAAGCTGCGCTTTTGATATATCGTTTGCCGCCATATCCATCGCAGTTCGTGCAGCGAACTCTGTTGCATCGACTGTGGATACCGTATACTTATCCGGGTACGACAGCATGGCAGGTATAATCCAGTCCAGGTAACACCCTGCTCCCTCCCTTTGTCCAAAGCTTATTGGCTGGTTCGCATTTACATTGCCTCTATACTTCTCAAAGGATTTTTGGGCATTTGAAAGTCCCCCTGTCAGGATAATCTTTTCCTTCGCCCTGGTGAGTGCTACATACAGCACACGCAGCTCCTCTCCCAGATTTTCCCTTTTAATGCGGCTCTCTATCTCATTTCTTATCAGTGATGGTCGCTTTGTCCTTGGGCTTTTTGTTTTTTCCACAAGACCAAGCCCAAGCTTTTCATGTATCACAAGGTCTGATTTTGTGTCCTGCGTGTTAAAGCTCTTGCCAAGCCCAGAAACAAACACTACAGGAAACTCAAGACCCTTGCTCTTATGGATTGTCATAATGCGCACCACATCGTCATTCTCGCCTGCGGTATCGGCCTCTCCATAGTCTATCTCATATTTCTGCTGTATATCTATGTACCTGACAAAGTGAAACAGCCCCTTGTAGCTGGTCTTTTCATAGGCTGCGGCCATCTCAATCAGCATATCTATATTCTGTCTGCGCCGTTTTCCTGCCGGCATGGCCGATGCATACCTGTAAAAGCCTGTCTCATCAAGCATCATGTACAAAAGCTCATGGATTGGCGTATCAGCTACAGCACCTCTTAGTCTCTCAAATACCAAAGCGAAGGCTTTAAGCTTCTCGTCCTCATAGCCATCCTCACCTGCCATGGCGCTAAGTGCAGCCTGTGCAAAGCTTACCCCCTTAAAGGCAGACCTGATCTGTGCCAGCTCCTCATCATCCATGCCCACGATAGGCGAGGCAAGCACTGCTGCCATCGGAATATCCTGCAGCGGATTATCGAGTATGCGAAGCATCGACAGAATAACCTGTATCTCATACGATGAAAAGTAGCCTGTATTCGACTCTACATGCGCCGGAATATCACAGTCCTTTAATACTGCTGCCACTGTATTGCCCCAGGTTGCAACACTTCTCGAAAGTATCACTATATCCCTGTACTGCACGGCTCTTAGCTGCCCTGTCTTTTTATCGGTCACCATGCCGTTTTCCATCAGACTCCTGATACGGTTTGCAATCAAAAGTGCCTCTATCTGCACCTTATCTCCATCCTCATCCTCTATAATTTCAGACAGATCCTCATCCTTATAGTCAACAAGCAAAAGCTCAGGACGCATCGTCTCCTTTGGATAGCTTGCACCGGGATACAGTGCCGCATCGTCATCATACTGCACATTGCCCAAATCTGCTGCCATGATTTTGTAGAATATGTCGTTAGTAAAGTCTAACACCTCATTCCTGCTTCTGAAATTTTTATGCAGGTCTATTCTCTGGTGTGCACTGTCATCTGATGTATATGTGTTGTATTTTTCCATAAACAGCTCAGGACGTGCCATTCGAAACCTGTATATGCTCTGCTTTACATCGCCAACCATAAACATGTTGCCGACTCCCTGGTGCTCTCTTGAAATAGCGGTAAGTATATCCTCCTGCACCTGGTTTGAGTCCTGATACTCGTCAATCATGATTTCCTCAAAATGTTTTGAAAACTCACGCGCTGTCTCTGTGGGCTCCAGTGTCTGTTCATCCACCAGTATACGAAGCGCAAAGTGCTCTATATCAGAAAAATCAAATACTCTTTTTTTTATCTTTACAGCCTCCATCGCATCATAAAACTCGAGTGAGAGCCTTATCAGCTCTTTAACAAATGGCCTTTGACGCTCCAGCTGCTCATACATAAGCTCAATTGACATGCCAAAGTATTTCTGCTTTATTCCGTCTACCTTCTTCTTGGCAGCATCGCGCATGCTTTTCACGCGCTCCTTTTTCTTCTCGTCTCCGTCAAATTTCCTGATGGCAGCAATTCTGCCAAAGGATATTTTGTTTAAGAACTCCTGCATGCCGACATAGCCTGTCACATCAGCCATTCCATCAAACAATGCTATATCCTCTGAAAGTGTAAGCGCATACTTTTCAAGCCCGGGTGTAGCTGATGCCAGGTCTTTCGCCATTGTAAGCTCCTGAACAGCCTCCTCCAAAAGCACCCTGCTGTAATCCACTATCTCCTTAATGATTTCTGAGTCCTCAAGCTGTTTAGCTGACTTTATATCATAGAGCCTTAGGAGTCTGTTCATCCACTTTCTCGGCCATGATGAGCTGCCCGCCTTATAGTAGATATCCTCCACCATCTGCCTGACGGCAGAGTCATTTCTCCCCTTGCTGTAGGTATCTATAAGATTGATAAATGCCTCGTTGTCTTCTCTTGCATAATTGTCCTCAAATACCTGTGCCAAAGCATCCTTTAGCATAAGCTTAAGCTCTGCCTGATCACCGATTCTGAAATCAGGATCCAGATTAAGCTGTGCGAAATTATTCTGCACCACAAACAGACAAAACGAATCGATTGTAGTGATAAGCGCATTGTGAACCAGTGTCGACTGCCTCTGCAGATTCTCATCATCCGGCTTTTGCTCCTTCAAGCTGTCTATCGCACAGCTGACACGCTCCCTCATCTCAGCAGCTGCAGCCTTGGTAAACGTCACCACAAGCATCCTGTCGATATCCACCGGCGGATTATCCACACATATTCTGTTTACTATACGCTCAACGAGTACAGCTGTCTTTCCTGAGCCCGCTGCCGCCGATACAAGTATATCCCTGTCTCTTAAATCTATAACCTTTTTCTGTTCACTGGTCCATTTAACATCCATATTATGTCTCCCGATTATGGCTTTATATTATTATCTCCATAGCATGCTTCATGCTCTGCCGCTGCAATCTGTGTACGCATTTTATCAAGTACATCTTCCTTATTGTCACCGTTAAAGCTTCTTTCGCTAAAGCCCGGTATCCTTGAATCATACCTGCATATGGCCTGAAAAGCGCAATATGCGCAGCTGTCTATTTTCTTGTTCTTGATAGGATTGACGTCAACATTTCCATCGTATATTTCTCTTCCTATCTCGCGAAGCTTCTCTCGCGCAAACCTTGTTATCACATCAAACTCTTCGGCGTTTGCCACCTTTGAGCCTGCAGCCGGTGTCTGATCCTTTTTTAAGGTGACAGGGATTACGTCAGAGCTTTTCTCAAAGTCCCTGTCCATGCCTCTGTATGCCTTTTCGTCCGAGTTGATAAGCCCGTCAGGCTTGAGCTTCTTTAATATCATCTGATTGATTTCTTCCTCAGACAGCTCAGTGCCCGGTGTCACATCCTTTAAATCAATTACAGGATCGTCGATGTGATAGTACAGCATACCGCCCGGCTCCACACTTACCTGCTTTAGCGCCTCTTTCTTTTGTTCCATGACAGCGTCCATGTACACTGCAAGCTGAAGCTGCGTGCCATAGTACAGCTTCACCAGGTCAAAAACTGTATTTCCCGACTTGTAATCCAGTACCTTCACAAAAAGCCTGTCCTCATCCGTATATGTGTCAGTCCTGTCCACGCGTCCCTTTATATCAACCGTCACATCATTTGCCATATCAAGGCTCTCGTAAAAAGAAAACTCAAACCTCTCAGGCACAAAGCTGCCTCTTCGTATCTGGGTTGTAAGTGCCCATACTGTCTGCTTAAAGACCGCCTTCATATGTGATATCGAATGTTGGCTTTCCGCTGTATCAAATATGCCAAAGCCTGCATACTCATCAATCACCTCATTTATTGCTTCCATCGCAAGCTCATCCCTTTTTGCATCTGTCACGCTAAACCAGTCAGTACTCTCCCTATCAAGCTTCTTACTGTATCTTTCCAGTGCTTCATGGTATATATTACCCATATCAAGAGATGTAAAGCCGCTCTCCTCACGCTCTGTAAGCCTCAATCCATAATTTAAAAAATGCGCATATGCACATCTGGCAAACTGCTCAAAGCGCGTGATACTGCCCTCCATGTGTCTGCCGTATATGCTTCTTGCCACATTTCGGCTAATCGGATCCTTTGAATAATGCTCAAACCTTGCATTGATGAGCCGCTCCACAGAATTTTTTTGAGTAAATGCTTTATCGTCTACTTCATTACCGTCCCCTGCATCACTGACTGATGCGTCATAGAACATCACTGCTGCTGCAATCTCGCACCATCTGTCATCCACCTCATTTGACAGCAGATAATCCAGAGCACTCTGCCTGCTTGATATATCCAAAAGCTGTTCTACATCCTCTGTCTCAGTCACGACAAGCTCCGGAAACATCCCCTTTAATATACCTATGAGGTACGATGGCTGGGCAGCCTTTTTTTCACTGTCAAGTCTCGTATAGCTGATATAAAGCTCCCTGGATGGCTTTGTCATGTTCAGATACAGATAAAACCTCTGTATAAATGCCTGCTCCCTTGCCCCAGGCGCAAGCTCTATATCCAGCTCCTTAAGTGCCTCTCTCTCATACTGTGATATGATGCCGCCTCTTCCTGCTGCCTTTGGCACAATCCCATCGTTTACGCCTGCAAAAAACATGACCTTTATGTTGGTCAGACGCGTTCTCTCAATATCTCCGATGGTCACAGTGTCGTATCCCGGCGGTATGACTGCTACATCTGCCGCATCCAGTCCTGCATCCAGTATCTGTGTAAATTCCTCTGCATCCATGCATTCATCGCCCAGCACCGCCACATATTTTTCAAAGAGCTGCATGACTATTTTGTATATCTGTCCATATTCCTTTGATGCGGTCTGGTCCCCTGCATCAAGCAGTGCCTGCTCCTTTTTTGCAAGCTTATCAGGTATATCAAGCAAAACTATCAGCTTATATATAGCGAGCACATAGTCCTTTACCGTTGACTTTTTATCGGAAAACACCTGATATACCGGCTTTAGCAGCTCCATTATATACTCCCTGCTTTGGTTTAAAAGCTCAATGTCATAGCCTGCCTTATGCTTTGGCAGCCTGACCCACTTTTTGTCCCATGCGCTTTTACCTCTTACTCCACAGGCGAGCACGTAGTTTTCAAGTACATCTATTTCACTGGCCGAAAGCTCCGTAAAGCCGCACCGCAAAAATCTGAACACCGCATCTGCCGAGAAATTTTGTGCCGCAATATCGGGTATTGACCTGATAAACTCAATAAACGGATGGAAAAGTATCTCCTGTGTGGCATCGATAAAGTAAGGAATATTGTATTTGTCAAATATTTCACGCACATAACCTGCATATATATTCACATCTCCTGTGACTATAGCAATATCTCGGTAACGCAGGTTTTCGTTCCTTACAAGCTCATTAATTCTTCTGGCTATCTTTGTCAGCTCCTGCTTCGGGTCACGCAGACAGTCTATATGAATGTGCTTTGGTGCTTTTTTAAAGGAGCTTCTTCGTTTTCTGAAAAGCTGCTGTTCCATAAAGCTTAGCTCTTCGTTTTCTGCAAGCCGGTAGTTTTTATCAAGGATAATAGGTTCCTCGACTTCTATGCCATAAAACGCTGCCATTTCGGTGAGTGATTTCACTGTCCTTTTTGGCATGTCAAACAGCTCCTGCATGCCTCTGCTCTTAAAGATATCCTCACGACAGTCTATTGTGAGCGTTACATATATTTTCTTTGAAATGACAAAGAGCTTTTTGATGAGCTGGTTCTGTATAGGTGTAAATCCGGTAAATTCATCAAATGCAATGACTGAATTTCTAAGAATTGCAGACTCCTCCGCCACATTGCTAAGCACATTAAGTATTTCCTCTGCAGTGATATATTTGTCCTGCATAAACTTCTCAAATGCTTCGTATAGCACGAGCACATCCTTAAGCTTATCTGAAAGTGTATCCGATAGCATGCCTGAGGCAATATATCTTCCGAGCTCCTCAGGTGATATATTGTACTGCACAAGCTCCGAAAGCAGTGACTTCACCTCGCTTATATAGCCGATGCGGTTTAAGTTTCTGCCTATTACGCCAAGCTTATCCGCCTCCTGTGCCGCAAGCTTTCTGAGTACAAGGTTCTTACCTGTCTCCTCAAGCACCGTGAGATTTGTGATTCCAAGCTCATCAAACACTCTGTAGGCTAAGCGCTTAAAGCTTAGCACATCTATATTCATGATAGCTTTATTCTCCGACAAATCTACAAGCTGTCTCTGCGTCTGCATTGTAAACTGCTCAGGCACTATTACAAGATAATTGTCCCTTGGGTTTGCCTTTGCCTCTTTCACTATCCTGTTAAAGAGATATTTTGTTTTTCCGTTTCCTGAATTACCTGTGATAAACTGTAATGACATAAAAAGACTCCATGATTAACTACTGTGTAAAATGTATACTGTAATTATATCATGAAGTCCCCTATTATTGAATTACTTATTGTGCTTAAATTCAGCTTAATAGCCGCTATACCTTGTGATTAGTGATGGAAAAGTCTGATTCCTGTAAAGCTCATTACCATACCGTACTTATTACATGTCTCAATAACATGGTCATCTCTCACAGATCCACCCGGCTGTGCTACATACTTCACGCCACTCTTGTGAGCACGCTCAATGTTGTCACCAAATGGGAAGAATGCATCAGATCCAAGTGCTACATCTGTATTCTTGTCAAGCCATGCTCTCTTCTCCTCTGCTGTAAATACGTCCGGCTTTACCTTGAAGAACTTCTGCCACTCGCCCTCTGCAAGCACATCCATATAATCCTCACCGATATAAAGGTCAATAGTATTGTCGCGGTCTGCACGTCTGATACCATCCACGAACTGAAGTCCAAGCACCTGTGGAGACTGACGAAGCCACCAGTTGTCTGCCTTTGAGCCTGCAAGTCTGGTACAGTGGATACGAGACTGCTGGCCTGCTCCGATACCGATTGCCTGGCCGCCCTTTACATAGCATACAGAGTTTGACTGTGTATACTTTAATGTAATCATAGAGATTGCCAGATCGATCTTAGCCTGCTCTGTGAGCTCCTTGTTCTCTGTCACAATATTTGAGAAGAAATCGTCATCAATATGAAGCTCGTTTCTGCCCTGCTCAAATGTGATGCCAAATACATCCTTTCTCTCGATAGGTGCCGGCTCATATGACGGGTCAATCTCGATAACACAGTAATTGCCGTTTTTCTTAGCCTTTAAAATCTCAAGAGCCTCGTCTGTGTAGCCCGGAGCGATAACACCGTCTGATACCTCTCTCTTGATTACAAGTGCAGTGCTCTTGTCACATACATCTGAAAGTGAAATAAAATCACCAAATGATGACATTCTGTCAGCTCCTCTTGCTCTGATGTATGCATTTGCAAGCGGTGTAAACTCAATATCCATATCATCAACCCAGTAAATCTTTTTCTCCACATCTGAAAGTGGCTGTCCTACTGCTGCACCTGCAGGTGAAACATGCTTGAAGGATGTTGCGGCCGGAAGACCTGTTGCCTTCTTAAGCTCTCTTACAAGCTGCCATCCGTTAAAGGCATCAAGGAAGTTGATATATCCGGCTCTGCCGTTAAGCACTTTTATAGGAAGCTCTCCCTCCTTCATAAATATTCTGGCTGGTTTCTGATTTGGATTACATCCGTATTTTAATTCGTATTCCTGCATTTTTCTGTTCTCCTGTTTTTATCTGCTTATCTTGTATATTTGACCGTTTATATAGTGTTTTATTTGTTTTTGTTTACGATTCTGCTCTCATACTCGCCTGTTGCGATATCAATATATCTGACAAAAAGTGATACCTTATTGTCTTCGTTTAAGTTCTCCCATACCATATCGGTAAACTCATCGATATCTCCCTCGATGTCTACCCATGTAGGCTCACCCTCAAAGCTTGGCAGTGGATTGCCATCGCCCATATATGTATGGATGAAATGTCCCTCTCCTGCAACCGGTGCTGAGTATGCAAATGTGTATCTGTTGCATGCATCAGGATTACCGTTATTGCTCTTTAAGATTGACATAGCGTAATTGAACTCGCCATTGTCAATATGCATGATTCCTGAAATTCTTGGTGTATAGTTAGGAGCGTCAGGCTCAAACTCTCTTGTCCTTAATGCCTGCTCAAATGTCTGCTGCTTGTCCATCAGCTCATAGATAGTATCTGTCTGGTCACCATTTGTGACAATTGTCTTGTTGCCAAGCACTCTTACAGGTGCGTAAATGATAAGACTTGGATCCTCAAGCTTTGAAGGGTCAAATGCCTGTGTTCTGATGCCCTCGCCATCCTCTACAAATACTCTGTTGCGACTGTTTTCGCTTCTGCCCATGATAAAGTATGCTGTTACAGCCTTCTTACCATCCTTTGTGCGGCCGATTACGATACCTCTGCCAGGGTATGTTGTGCTTGATAATTCCTTTGCTAATGATACTCTTTCCATGTCATCCTCCATGTTTTCTGATAATGTGGTCTGCATCCCCAAATTACTCGGGCCTGCCGGAATAAAAAAGACCGTCCGAACACACATAATAATATAAAGCTCTGCAGGAAACTTATATAAATGTGCGCCCAGACGGTCGGCAATCAACTGTTATACTCCATGTGGTTATCCACTTCCGTCAGTCATATAACTGTCTTTATTTAAGCATGTATTTTTGTCATTGTCAAGTACCACTTTAAAATAAGCATGTACTTATAAGTTATTCTTATAAGTACATGCTTGTAAACAATGCCATTATTTACTAATTTTTAAAGCTATGAATAGGTGCCGGGATTCTTCCTCCACGATTTACAAATGCATCACAAGAGAATCTGTTTACCGGCATAACCGGTGCACTTCCAAGGAGTCCTCCGATTTCTACCACATCACCTACATCCTTTCCGATTGCCGGAAGCAGTCTGCAGGCTGTTGTCTTCTGGTTTATCATACCGATAGCCATCTCATCTGCAATAATTCCTGAAATTGTGGTGGCCTTTGTATCGCCCGGGATTGCAATCATGTCAAGTCCCACTGAGCACACACAGGTCATAGCCTCAAGCTTTTCGAGGGTGAGTGCACCATCGTTTACGGCATCTATCATTCCCTGATCCTCTGATACCGGAATAAAGGCACCTGAGAGTCCGCCGACATATGAGGATGCCATGATACCGCCCTTTTTCACCTGATCGTTTAAGAGTGCAAGTGCTGCTGTTGTTCCCGGAGCTCCGGCTCTCTCTAAGCCTATCTCACAGAGAATATCAGCTACAGAGTCTCCGATAGCCGGTGTAGGTGCAAGTGAAAGGTCTATGATTCCAAATGGCACTCCAAGCTTCTTTGAAGCCTCCTTTGCCACAAGCTGTCCTACTCGTGTAACCTTGAAGGCTGTCTTCTTGATTGTCTCACAGAGCACCTCAAAGTTCTCGCCTCTTACCTTTTCAAGAGCAGTCTTTACTACTCCGGGTCCGCTGACACCTACATTGATGATGGCATCAGCCTCTGTCACACCATGGAAGGCTCCTGCCATAAACGGATTGTCATCAGGAGCGTTGCAGAATACTACAAACTTGGCACAGCCTGATACAGGAAGGTGTTTTGTCACCTCTGCTGTCTCCTTTATCATCTCGCCAATCAGCTTTACTGCATCCATGTTGATTCCGGTTTTTGTAGAGCCAACATTTACAGAGCTGCATACCAGGTCTGTCTCAAGCATTGCCTGAGGGATGGATTTGATTAAAAGCTCATCCGCCTTTGTCATGCCCTTTGATACAAGTGCTGAGTATCCACCGATGAAGTTGACACCTACCTCTTTGGCAGCTCTGTCAAGTGTCTTTGCTATGGTAACAAAATCCTCTGAGCTCTTGCAGGCCGCACCGCCGACAAGGGCGATAGGTGTAACTGAAATACGTTTGTTTACAATAGGGATACAGTAGTTGTTCTCTATCTCTTTTCCTGTTGATACAAGATTCTTTGCAAGTGTTGTAATCTTGTTGTAGATATTCTCATTTACCTTTGCAAGGTCTGAGTCTATACAGTCGAGCAGGCTGATACCGAGTGTGATTGTACGCACGTCAAGATTTTCCTTCTCCACCATGTCATTGGTCTCAATTACTTCACCAATATTTATCATTTTGCTGTTCTCCTTTAACTGTGTATGACATTTTTATGCTAAACTAGATTCGATGCATCATCTCAAAGATTTCTTCCTTCTGACACTTTATTGTTACACCAATTTCTTCTCCAAGTGCATCAAGCTGGTCAGAAATCTCTGCAAATGAAGCTGTAGCATTTGCCATATCCACAATCATCATCATGTTGAAATAACCTGAAACGATAGTCTGTGAGATATCAAGCACGTTTACACTGCCCTCTGACAGATATGTACATACCTTTGCGATGATTCCTACTGTGTCTTTTCCAACAACTGTGATGATTACTTTGTTCTTTGTGTTATCCATAACAACTTATTCTCCTGTTCTCTTATTCTACGGCTATGCGGTCTGATGCCCTGTCTCTCTTAGCCACATACATAGGGAAATCACTTGCCTTATATGGATTGTCTCCCATTGTGACCTCAAGCCTGACGGCTTCATACGCCAGCTTTTCGTAGTTGTTTTCTTTACTAAGGTGTCCCAGTATTACTGAGCCAAATTTATCATGAAGAAGCTCGCATAACAACTGCCCGCTTCTCTCATTCGACAAATGTCCGCTGTCACCCATGATTCTGCGCTTGAGCGGATACGGATATGCCCCTGTCTGCAGCATATTTATATCATGATTGGCTTCAAGCAGCAGCCCATCCAGGTTCTGAAGCTTTGAAACCAGTGCATCATCATACGTGCCAAGGTCTGTCACGACTGCCATCGCATGATTTTCGTTTTTAAATCTGTACGCGACAGGATCAGCCGCATCATGTGATATGTGAAGCGGCTCAAACTCTATATCACCTATCGTAAAATCGACGCCTGCCTCAATAGGATGAAACAGCTCATCATCTATATTTCCAACGGATTTGGTACATTTTATGGCCCCGATTGTGGCCTTTGTTGCATAAATCGGCATATGATAGCGTCTTGCCATGACACCAAGCCCTGCGATATGGTCTATATGCTCATGTGTCACGAGAATCCCATGCATATCTGTGGCAGTCATATCAAATTCATTCAGTCCGTTTTCTATTTTCTTACCGCTGATGCCCGCGTCTATGAGCACATGACAATCATCCGTACCCACGCATATACAGTTTCCACTGCTGCCGCTGGCAATGCTGCATAATTCTAACATGTTAATTCTCTTTCCAGTATAATTCTATTTTGTCTCCCTCATGAAGCTCCTCGGAAAACCGGGCATCTCTGCCATTTATTACAGTGGCTATTGCCCTTCCCTTTCCTGCCTGTAAATCAAATGAGATATGGGTAAATATATCGACAAATATATATGTATCCTTGCCGGACAGCTCTACAGGCTCACCGTTTACAATTACTGTAACTGTATTTTTTGATGAGTCTTCTTCGTGTATTTCTTCCTGTATATCATTTTTTGGCAATTCATTTTCCGGCAATTCGTTTTCCGGCACAGCAGATGCTTCAGCTTCTTTAGCAAAATCATCATGCAGCTCATCGAGCACCTGATTCATCATCTGCTCTGAGGTTCTGGCCACTGTGTTGTCTGACTCTGTGCTGTTTGCATCCTGCTCAGCTAATACCGAAGCCTCATCTGTATCAGACTCTTGTGTGTCATTATAAGTGTTATTGTCGATTCTTGCAACACCATATTCATCTGTTTTCCACTCAACAGAGAAATTTTCGTATACAAGAGTGTCGAGACCTGCCTCTTCATTGTTTACAAATATCATCTGGTCTGTGTCAATAACGAGGTCCATAAACTGCGCAATCTGGCGCACTGTATAGTAATTTCTTGTCTCAATCACATCATTTTCCCTGATGCTGTAATCCTCCGGCTCAAGCTCTCCGTTTACCTGGACAAACCTAGGACATGAAACCCTTCTGCCGTTTATGATAAAAGTAATGACAGAATGATTGTACTCATCAAGCTGCGATATCTTATACACTGCTGCCTCTCCTGCTGTGGACGGCTCGATGATTATCTCACTGTTTGGCTCAAGCGGTGTATTGATGCTTGCAGGCTTTCCATTCATGGTCACCACTGCGCCCTCTCCGGCCTCGCCTCTTACAAGCCTTGCCACACCGTTTACCGTAAAGTTTATCGGGGTGCCACGCTTTGGAAACAGCTCATCGTTTGGAAATCCCGCCTGAAGCGCCGCATCGACTATTGTAAGCCTGTTATTGTCATAGAGCTTTATTCTCTCACCGTTGAATCTGACCATGATAAAATTATTTCTCTGGTCATAATAATTCAGACATATACCAATTGGAGTGACAAGAAGCGGATCCTTCTTAATATCCTCCTGCTCAAAGGTCACATCGCCAAGCACTTCCTCACCTCTTAGAGCGACTCTTTCCTCCGGCAGGTCAAGGTCTTCCGCAAGCTTTTCCGTGAAGCCGTGTATCTTGCCTCCGCCTCCGACTACAAAGCAGGCACTCACTGTTTTGTCACCGTTTAGCTCTCTGATTTTAGCCGATACCTCTTGCGCAATATTATCAACAACAGGTGCTGCCACATCCCAGACATCCTGTGCAGGAATTGTGTGCTCGATGCTCATGATATCCTTGTATGTAACCGTATCACTTGTCGTAGACTGAAGCTTGATGCTCTCCGCCATATTGAAATCCACGAGGAAATGCTGCACAATAACTTCTGTCAGCTCATCTCCTGCATGCGGTATCATGCCATAGGCTATGATACTTCCGTCTCTTGTGATTGAGATATCACTCGTTCCGGCTCCCACATCGACAAGTGCGATATTAAGCATACGATAGTTCTCCGGAATTGCCACATTGATAGCGGCGATAGGCTCCAATGTCATATTGGCTACACTAAGCCCGGCCTGTCCCACTGCCGCATACAGTCCGTCTACCACATCCTCCGGCAGAAATGTAACTATGATATCCTCGCCTATTTTGTTTGCCTTATGACCCTCAAGGCTGATAAACACCTCATCATTCAAAAAGAATTTGACTGTAGAATATCCCACACAGTAAAACTTATAGCTTGTGTCGTTAACCTCCTTGAGTGCCTCCTGTGCTTTTTCTATGCCAAGCAGGTCAAGCGTATGGACATCCTCGCCGGTCACCACAGACTCCTGCGCATACTCATACTCCACATGCGTCGTGACAGTCTTTAATACTCGTCCTGCGGCTGCTATACACACCTCTTCAAGTGGCTGTCCTGTCTGTTTTTCAAGCTCGTCCTTTACTTCCTTAATGGTTTTTGCCACCCTGCCTATATCATGTATCTGACCGTCAAGCATCGCTCTGGTCTCATGCTCTCTGACATACTGTGCTGTAACCACAAATTCCTTGTCATCAGTCTGATAGCCGACAGTTCCTACAACATTTCTTGTACCAATATCCAAACCGAATACATTATTCATTTCCACTACTCCTTGTATTTGCTAAGCGCTTTATTTATTGAAGCTATCGTGTTTTCGATATCTCCATCATTATCGATAACCTCCTTGCAGTGCCTTCTGTACTCAGCTTCTTTAAGCTGGCTTGCAAAGATACTATCTATCTTCTCATCTGAATATCCGCGTGATGACTTAAGTCTTTTTCTTCTGACTTCTTCACTTGCATAAATATACCACAGCTCGTCGCAGATTTCACCATATCCCTCCTCTATAAGGAGTGCTGCTTCAAGCACAAGCATAAAAAGACCTTCTTTTTTTGCCTCTTTAACTGCATTAAGCACATATTCCTTTACTGCCGGATGCACTACTTCGTTTAAAAGCTCTCTTTTTTTATCATTCGAAAAAATCACTCCGGCAAGTGCCGGTCTGTCAAAATGCCCGTCCTCAAGCCATATCGGTTCCTCTGCAAACAATTCCTTTAATCTGTTGTAGCAGTCGCTTCCCGGCTCCATCAGCTCATGTGCTATCTCATCGGAGAGCATGACCCTTACGCCATCAAGTTCCCTAAGATAGCTAAGCACTGCCGATTTTCCGGCACCTACACCACCTGTTATTCCTATAAAAATCATACTGTTTCCTTTTCTGTCATCAATGCGCATCATACCAGTCATAGCCACACTCGGTGCCCACCTCCATGGATACCTTCATGTCCACCGCACCACGCATCTCTTTCTCCAGAAGCTTAATCACTTTATCCTTCTCAGCTTCCTTTGTCTCAATTAAAAGCTCATCATGCACCTGAAGGATAAGTCTTGACTTTAAGCCCTCGTCAAGAAGCCTGTCATGCACACGTATCATGGCAATCTTTATGATATCGGCTGCTGTACCCTGAATAGGTGAGTTCATCGCAACTCTCTCTCCAAACTGTCTTTGCATGAAATTGCTCGAGTTCAGCTCGGGAATCGGTCTGATACGCCCAAACATGGTCTTTGTATAGCCATTTTTCTTGGCATCCAAAACCGTCTGATCCAAAAACTCCTTAATCTTTGGATATTTGACAAAATAGCTGTCTATATAGCCCTGTGCCTCTTTCCTTGAAATCCCCAGATCGTTAGACAGACCAAACGCGCTGATACCATATACGATACCAAAATTTACCGCCTTGGCATTTCGTCTTTGAAGGTCTGTGACCTCATCAAACGGTGTGTCAAACACAAGGGATGCTGTACTTCTGTGGATATCCTGACCATTCTTAAAGGCCTCTATCATCCTTTCATCCCCGGAAAGCGCCGCAAGCACCCGAAGCTCGATCTGCGAATAGTCTGAATCAACAAACAAATCTCCCTCCTCAGGCAGAAATACCTTTCTGATAAGCTTGCCCAGCTCAATCCTTATCGGGATATTCTGCAGATTAGGCTCTGTGCTTGAAAGACGGCCTGTCGCAGTGATTGTCTGATTTAAGGTAGTATGGATTTTGCCATCGGATGCAATATATCCCGAAAGTCCGTCAGCATATGTGCTCTTTAGCTTTGTGAGCTGTCTGTATTCCAATATATCCGCGACAATCGGATACTCCGGTGCCAGCTTTTCAAGCACATCTGCCGCAGTAGAATAACCGGTCTTTGTCTTCTTTTCATTTGGCAGTCCAAGCTTTTCAAAGAGAATGACTCCAAGTTGCTTTGGCGAATTTATATTAAACTCTTCACCTGCTGCCTCATATATTTTCTTTTCAAGCTCAGTTATCGAAACAGCAAGCTTGTCTCCATACTCCTTAAGCTTTATTCCATCAGCCCTTATCCCCTCATTTTCCATATCATACAGTACGAAAACGAGTGGCAGCTCTATATCTCTGTAAAGAGTGAGCATATTCATTTCTTTTAGCTTCTGCAAAAGAACCGGTTTTGATTTCCAGGCAGTATACACCTCGTAGCAGGCACAGTCCACTGCCTTTTTCTCATCCTCCTTCATCATCTGAGTAAAATCAAGCTTTCCCAGATAATCCTTTTTAGATGAGAGCATAAGCCCCAGATAGTCCTTTGCAACCGCATCATAGGGATACTCCCCGACAAGCGGATTGATAAGGTATGCAGCCACCATCATGTCAAAATATCTGCCTCTGTCATCTGCCTTTATCTCTTTGCTCTTAAATCTGTGCAGATTGGTCTTTAAATCCGGTGATATCCATGACTTTACTTCCAGGGTATTTAATTTTTCATCCAGGAAGCTGCTTGAAATCTCATCACCTGTACAGATAAAATAAATGTCCTCCTCTGAAAAACAAATCGAAACAGCAAGATAATCGTTAGAAACCGGCTCCGAAAACAGACTTAGCTGTCCATCACTTTCGCTGTTTTCCAAAGACTCTCCTGGTACTACCGCAAAAGCAACCTCCCTGTCCTTTGCCTTCTCAAACACACTCTCTGCAGTCTTCAAGTCCCTTACTACCACAAAATGCTCCTCGGCATTGTTTTTAGGAGCCTCCACGTTAAACCGCGACAGCATGTTTTTGAATTCGTATCTTTTGCACAGTAAAAAGGCTTCCTCCGTGTAGAGTGACTCTACTCCGCCACTAAGCTTTGCATCAGAAAATTCATAGTCAACCGGCGCATCAAGTATGATTGTCGCAAGCTCCTTGCTCATAAGCGCCTGCTCCCAATACTCCACTATATTCTTTGAAGCCCTTGGCGGCTTTACATTCTCAGCGTCCTCATGTACTGCCTCTATACAGTGATATTTTGCTATAAGTGCACCTGCTGTCTTTTCGCCGATACCGGGTACCCCGGGAATATTATCAGACGTATCCCCCTGCAGAGCCTTTACATCGATAAACTCCTTTGGAGTGACGCCGTACTTTTCGATAACATCTGCTGTATTGTAATTTTCTATCTCGGTTCCTGTTTTCTTTGTCTTTGGAATCCTTACCATGACATGGTCAGTCGCAAGCTGCAAAAGGTCTCTGTCTCCGGAAATGATGGCGACATCCATACCGGCCTTTTCTGCCCTGACAGATAAGGTTCCAAGTATATCGTCGGCCTCATAGCCCTCCTTTTCCACGATTTTAATGCCCATAGCGGTAAGCATTTCCTTTATCATAGGCACCTGCTGCCTGAGCTCCTCGTCCATAGGCTTTCTCGTGCCCTTGTACGCATCAAACATCCTGTGGCGAAACGTCGGCGCATGCACATCAAATGCCACCGTCAGATAGTCAGGCTTTTCCTCGTCAAGAATCTTGAACATGATATTCAAAAATCCATAGACTGCATTTGTGTGAAGCCCCTCTGAATTGGTCAGATCAGGAAGTCCGTGATATGCCCTGTTTAAAATACTGTGTCCGTCTATAAGTACAAGCTTTTCACTCATTTTATACTTTCCTTATTACTTAATATTGTTGTAATCGCTGCCGGTCACACTGCAGTGCAGGCAGTAACGTTAAATAGCTCTTGTATATTTCTTAAGCCACTGAGCCTCCTCATCATTCAAAAATGGTGAAACAAGCTCATAAACTCTCGCATGGTAAGCGTTCAGGTATCCCTTTTCCCTGTCTGTCATCTGATTTGGATCAATCGCATCGAGATCTATCGGTACATAGGTCAGATTCTCAAAATACATGAACTGGCCATACTCATTTTTCTCGCCTTTTCGGCAAATCAGCTCATTCTCTGTACGAATACCGAATTTGCCCTCTAAATAGATGCCCGGCTCGTCTGTAGTAACCATGCCCTCTTCTATCACACGCTCTGCAGTTCTGCCCGGGTACTGCTTCCAGTGAAAGCTGTTTGGCCCCTCATGAACATTGAGCACATAGCCCACACCGTGTCCGGTACCGTGATTGTAGTCCATGCCAATCTCCCAGAAAGGCTCTCTTGCCAGAATATCAAAGTTTAGTCCCGAGCAGCCCTCCTTAAACCTTGCATTTGCCAGGTTCATATTTGAGCGGCAAACTCTCGTAAACATATCCTTCATCTCGTCAGTCACAGGTCCTAACGCAAAGGTCCTCGTGATATCTGTGGTTCCCTCCAGATAATGTCCTCCTGAATCAACCAAAAGAAGACTCTCAGGCTTAAGCTGCCTGTCAGACTCCTCTGTTGCAGAGTAATGCACAATAGCACCATGATCAGCATATCCGCATATTGTGGCAAAGCTCAAATCAAGAAAGCCCTCCTGCTCAGCTCTAAGCGATGCAAGATAATCTGAAGCCGAAATCTCTGTCATGGGTATCTTACCTATATTTGTCTTAAGCCAGTACATGAACTTGCACATCGCAACTGCATCCTTCAAATGTGCCTTGCGCAGATTTTCAAGCTGTACTTCATTCTTTACGGCCTTCATGACAACTGTAGGATCCTCCGCATCAATCACCTTAACACCATCCGGCAGGCTGTCGCAGATGCGGTAATTTACAATCGATGTATTTAAAAGCACTGTCTCTTTTTCATCAATATGCTTCACATATTCATAAAAATCATCGTAAGGTCTTGTCTGTATACCATTCTTATCGAGGTATGCCTTAAGAGTCTCTGTCACAACCTCTTCCTGCAAAAACCATATGCAGCTGTCCTGTGACAGTGCCAGGTATGAAAGCACTACAGGCACATAGCTTATGTCGCCTCCCCTGACATTTAAAAGCCAGGCGATATCGTAAAGTGATGACATCAGATGAAGTGTTGCACCCTTTTGTGCCATCTGCTCTCTGACTCTTTTAAGCTTTGAGCTTATATCCTCACCGGTGTATTTATTGTCAAAAATCATGACAGGTGCCTTTGACATAGGTGGTCTGTCAGTCCATATAATGTCAATCAGATCCTCATTTACGTACATGCTGCCGTGCTTTTCTTTTGCAATTTCAGAAAGCCTTTTGCCCCATGCGGCATTTACCACTCTGCCGTCAAAGCCTATTACACCGCCATCCGAAAGAGTATCCTTTATATACTCATCAACTGTCGGTACGCCCTCCTCGCCAATCTTAAAGAGCTTTACAGTGGTATCCTTAAGCTGCGCAGCCGCCTGCACAAAATACCTGCCGTCTGTCCATAGTCCGGCCTCATCCATAGTGATGACTGCGGTACCTGCTGAGCCCGTGAAGCCTGTAATATATTTGCGTGCCTTAAAATGCTCTCCTACATACTCTGACTCATGAAAATCAGCAGTAGGTACCACATACAGCGAGATGCCCCTCTTTGCCATCTCGCTTCTCAATGCTTTTAATCTATCCTGTATCATTTTATTATGCCTCTTTAAATTCAAAAAATTTTGTATCTAATTCCGGATACATTCTCTTTAATGAGATTGGTTTGCCGGATTTGTTCAAAAAGCAATGGCTGCTTTTTGCAGTGGTGCGAAGCTCGCCTGTCTCTTTGTCCTTCATGACATACTCAAGCTCCATCTTGATTCCGTTATACTTAAGCAGCTTTGTGTAGATGACGACCGTATCATCGAAATGTACCATACTGTGATACTCTACCGATATCGACAGCACCGGACTTATGATTTCCATATCCTCCATCTGCCTGTAGTTGAGTCCTATCTGATCCATCAAATCAAGTCTTGCTTCTTCCATCCACTTGACATAGTTTGAATGGTGGATTATACCCATCTGATCTGTTTCATAATATTTTGCGTGGTGCTCGTAAGGACGGATTCTAAGTTCACCTTGTGAGCCGGCAATCTGTAACTCATTGTTTGCCATAAAAACTTCCTCCATTCATATTTTGGTCTTATTTCTATTATGCCACATTGGACAGCTAAATTCAACGACTTGACCGTAAAATATAAACCGGCTGCTACCTGCGTATCATGCTGTAGCAGTCTCTGCATATATTGCGTGAATTTCCAATCGGAAGTATTCTGCCGCAATACCGGCATCTGATAATATACTCATCCTTGCTCTTTGATAGAAGCTGCATAATCTTTGCCTGTGTTTTGTCGCGCTCGTTTTCAAGCCAGTCCTCATCCACAATTTTGCCCATGCGGACTGAAAACTGATAGTACAAATCAAGCTTTTTGTAATAGGATTCGTATTTCATGAGCCCCTGATACTTTGAATGCTTATCAGGCTTGTCGAGAGAGATATCAGATGTATACGACATGCAGTAGCGCAGCCATTGTCTGACAAGCTCCCTGTCCTTTATATCTATAGGACATGTAATCATCTTATAAAGCAGATATTTGTTATCAAAATCTGCGATAAAGTATCGCTCCTTATACGCATATCCATACAAAAACAATATCTCATCGACATTGATTTTCCTAAACGGTGCTGATGGCTCTGCCTCATGCCAGAGCTTAATTATCGCATCAAGCGGCGCATCCATTGTAAGGAGCACCTGTGGGAAGCCAAGACTTACTATATCAATATCCTGCTCCGGTATATTTAGCGTATTCTTCAAATAACTCAGATTCTTTTGTCCCAAAGCTGTCACATAGCCTGTGTCATACAGACCAAATCTGCCTGCACGGCCCGCTATCTGTTTTATCTCAGAGATGACAAGCGGACGTCTTGATACTCCATCAAACTTTTCCACCTCCAGAAATACAATTCTTCTGACCGGCAGATTGAGTCCCATTCCTATCGCATCTGTTGACACGACAACCTGTGTCTTTTTCTCATTAAAAAGCGTCATCTGCCTGCGCCTTATTTCCGGTGGCAGACTTCCGTATATGACACTTGGCTTTATGCCGTTTTCCTCCAGACGCCCTGCTATATTGAGTACCGACTTCTTTGAAAATACGATAAAGGCATCGCCCTCTCTCACATCCTGTGGAAATGAAAAAGGCTTATCCTCCAGCTTTAGAGCTGTCTTTCTCTCATACTCCCTTATCTCATACTCGTCATGGCATAGATTAATCAGATGAATGACTACATCCTTTGCCACCGGGCTCATGCATATATGAATCTCTCCTGCAAGTGTACCAAGAATCGCCCTGGTCCACGAATGTCCCCTGTCATCATCTGCTACCATCTGTGCCTCATCAATCACTGCGATATCATATTCCTTGTCACAGTCAAGCATCTCCACTGTCGATGCTGTAATTCTGCTGTCAGATACCTCAAGACACTCCTGGCCTGTAAGCATGGTGCATGGTATACCTGCATCATTCATCTTCTCATATACCTCAAGTGCCAGAAGTCTAAGAGGTCCCAGATAAACTCCGTTTTGCGCCAGTTTAAGCCTCTCAAGCGCCTGATATGTCTTACCGCTGTTAGTCGGGCCTATATGAAGTATGAAGTGCCTTTTCATGCTCTGTGCTTTTGGAAACTCAAGCTCCGGCCGTGCCGGAACCAACGTGACAATCTCTCTTCTAAGCTCCTTGCTGCGGTACTCATTGTAAAGCGCCTTCATGCTTCTGGTACATATCGCACCTATATACTCCTTGCGCAAAAGCTTTAGAAAATCCTCTGTGAGATACTCTGCCTCCTTCTCATCAAACTGCTCCATATCCACCCTGACGAGCTGCGGAAGGATTTCTCTATTTAAAATCTGCCTTGCGTTCTTATTGTTGGAATAGTAGGTAATCAATGCAAGCCTTTTTATTTCCTGATGCAGCTTGTCAAGTGCTACAGTCTCATTTTTTGAAAATCGCGCATATTTAATTGATTTTGCTTTACTATTGAGCCTGTGAATATAGTGTGCCAGCTTTACAGGCTTACCTGTACTTCTCTTCGCATTCTCCCTGTACTGGTCAACATAAAACTGTACCAGTATCTCTTCAAACGATTTTTCCATATATGTGTGTTATCCTCTTTATTTGTATACACCGTTAAGAGTCACCTCAAACGTAACATCCTTTCCGGCTAGTTCTGTATTTGCCTTATAATCATCCGGGAACTTCAGGTTTAAATCAAAGGTTTCTCCCACCTTGTGACCTACCACTCCGTCCTCAAAGCCATCTATATAGCTGCCTGAGCCAAGCACCAGGTCTGTGCCCTGTCCATCAGTGCTTCCACCCTCGAATTTTTCTCCGTCCATATATCCTGTGTAGTCAATATTTACCTTATCTCCGTTTTCCGCAACCGTGTCAGTCTCTGTATTCAGTGTTGCTGCCTCGGTCTGTGAATCACTGCTTTGTGTCTCGGATGCCTGAGATTCTGTGGTCTGTGATGCAGCTTCTGTACCGTCAGTACCCTTTGACGATGAACCGCCCGATGTCGCAACTGCCCAGATTAGCACTATGACCACCACAACAACTGCCACTACCGGCACCCAGAATTTCAGCAGATTCACAACCTTTGCCTTCTTTTCTGCCTTCTCTCTCTCGATTCTTCTTTTTTCCTGTGCGATTTTTTTGTTTTGTTTGTTCATTTTGTTAATCTCCTGTTTTATTTTTATTATTGAATTATACTATTACAATTTGAACATTCTGTGTTTCGCATAAATGAACTATATACGTTGTCTGTCAGTACATTCACTATCTGTCACTGTTCGCTTTAAACTTTAAACGGCTGCGTCTCTTAACTATTTGACGAAACAATAAAAGCAGTAGAAAGACACCCACACAGCCTGCGCTTATAGCTGCACCTGCCTTAAGCCCCGGTGTCTCATAATAAAGCTCTATCTCATGCTCTCCCTCATCCAGATGAATGCTCACAAATGTATCGGAAAAATCCTCATACTCAGCATCCTTTCCATCCACTTTCATAGTCCATCCCTTTTCACTCGGAATAGAAAGTACAAGCTGTCCTGCCTGCTTCACATCAATGTGTCCGCTTATGTGTGTATCTGAAAAATCATCCACCGAGAGTGTCTGCTCATTGAGTGTATTGTAAGCACTCTCAACTGCAGCAATGGAAAGCTCGTATACATTAAATCGTACAGCATCGGCATCAGTGTTTGTGACGGAAACTGTCTCCCCCGCCTTCACATATCCCAGGTCAAACAGATACCTGTGAGTGGTCTTCGAATATGTGGTCTCATACTCTCCGTGGCTGAAGGTCAGACTGTCAGTGCTGCACGAATCGTATGCCGCATAATAATATCCGTCATGGTCAAAGGTGAGAGTCGTAGTTCCCGGATTTTCGTCCTGAGTGCACTCTGTCATGGTCAGCATATCATCTGCTGCGCCAAGGAGCCTGCCAAGGGAATTAATCGAATAGATTTTCGATGACGAGGATGGCTTCCACGCATCAATCACTCCCTCATCCATCATAAAACCAAGCGGAAGTGTGTAGTTATTCCGATACAGATAGTGATTTCCGCATTTTCCAACAAGTGTAGTCAGCTCATTCTGTGGCTGTATTGATTTTGTAACCATATATCTGACCGAAAGCATGGCTGACGTGACAGGTGTGGCACCGTTATAACAGTAGAAATTCTTGCCTCCCTCCATATAAAGAGCCTGATAAAAATGGCTCACATTTATATTCATCAGGGAAGAAAACTGTGTTCCAGAAGCATAGCCGTATCGTGTGTCATCATTTTTAGTTAGTCGGCCTGTATCCTCAACCCTGTAAAATGGTACATCGTTGTCAGCTGCATCCTCTTTTGCCAGCTCCAGTGCCTTTTGCATATCGTCCACATTGGCATTGTAGCTACTTCTGCCGGTACATCCAAGTCCTGTCACAGCCATATTGACAGCCAGCTCCACAATCGCAATACCGCATGTTATGACCATCAAAAGCTCCCTGTTTTTTCTTGCTGCAAGCTTTAAAAGTACTGTCATAATGCCGTACAGCGCAACAAACAATATACTTATGATAACTGCATAATACTCTGTCACATCCTCACCGGCAAACATCGTGCTTACTGCCATAAGCGCCGATGCAAATACCACTGCCACACCAACATGCCACAGTCTTATGCCACGCCACTTTCTTACTGTAGCATAGCCTATGGTCAATACAAGAAATGCATACAGATACGACTGTCTGCCAGGCAGCGAATCCGGAAAATGCAGTCCGTGCCATATAAAGTCAAGCTGTTTATTGGCAAAGCTTGCCATGAAAAACAACACAAACAATACTGGAGCTATTTTTTTCTTCCAATTAATCCTTTTGTTGAGCACAAACAGTATCAAAAGCATCACACTAAAGGCTCCGGCATACAGATTCGGCCAGTTCTCTGCACCCTCATAGACGCTTGCTGTCGTGCACATCCTGCCGACCTCTGATAAGAGATTAAAATACCACTCTATCTGCTTTGGAAACTCGATGCCCGACGAACCGCTGTAGCTTAAAATGATAAGCTCCGGGATGATTAGCACCATCGCAGTGCCTCCAGCCAAAAGTGAGTAAACGGCAAATCTCACAATTGCAGCCATTTTACCGCCATTTTGCGTAAAGAAAAGCCATGCAAACCAGAATACCAAAAAGATGCAAAGCATGATGCTCAGATAATAATTTGACAATATACAAAGTGCCAGTGATACATAGTAAAGCACCGGCTTTTTGTCCCGCACAAGCTTCTCAAGTCCTACTACCGCAAGCGGTGCAACCGCCACAACATCCATCCACATGACATCCCAGCTATACGCAGCTACAAAGCCGGAAAGTGCATATGCCGTAGAAAAAACAAATGCCGGCACAAATGTATTATCGTGATACCTGTTATCCTTTCCAAGAAGCCCAAAGTGTTCCTTCAGAAAATAAAAAAATGTTGCTCCGCTTAGCGAAATCTTAAAAATGATTAGCAGCTCGATAAACTCAATAATATGGCTCTTTGGAAAAAGCACCACAAGCCAGTTTAACGGACTCGCCAGATAATAGGCAAATACCGATACAAAATCACTGCCAAGCCCGATATTCCATGTATACATGAGGCTCGCACCATTTCTTAGCTTCTCCCACAGCTCATTAAAGAAAGGCAGATACTGGTGATACAAATCCATATGCAAAAGGCAGTAATCGCCAAATGGATATACACCATTTCCTATACAGATGATTATACATATGAAAAACGGAATTAAAAACGCTGTCAAAAGTGGATGCTTTTTAACAAAATTCATCACTTATCCTCCCAGTCAAACAGTCTGTAATATTGCAAAAGCTTATAATCGTTTAGCATATCCGAATCGGCCTGCTTCTTTTTGCTGCCGGTTGCCTTGTCTGATTTATTTGATGCTTTATCTAATGTCTTATCTGCAGTTTTATCCGTACGTACCGCTGATATAATTGGATACTCCTCCTGCAGCTTTAGCAGAAAGCTCTGATAGTCATTTGTCGGCACACCTGCCGCTTTAAGTACGTTTGCAGCCAGATAATTAACGCTCGTGTCTTTTCCTGCCGCCTCATCAATATCATAATTTGCCCAGATAACATACGGCACCTGATAACGCAGCTTAAGCTCTTCATTTGATAAATTATTATAGTCCATGCCGTTTGCTGCAAGAACGGAGCTTGCCACAGTATCATTTGGCTGATGATCACCGAAAAATACCACTATAGTTTTCTCATCCACATTTGAGAAATATTCAATGAGGCTCTTTAAATCCTCGTCTGTCAGCTTAATCAAAGAAAGATACTGGTCAAGTGCAGAATTATTGAGCTTATCCGCTGTCACCGTATTGTCAAAGCCGTAGTAGGTATCCGTGTATCCACCATGGTTTTGCATAGTGACATTGAATATAAATGCCGGCTGACCATCCGGTTTGTTCTCATAGGTCTCAATAATCCTGTCAAATGATGTCTCATCACTTATATATTTGCGCACAAACCTCTGATTAGAATAATCCTGCATAAACGAAAGATTGTCAAATCCCAAAAGAGGATAGACCGTATCCCGGTTCCATCCACTGCCATAGTACGGATGCTGTGCATACGTTGCGTAGCCTATGCTTTTTAAATAGCTTGCAAGGGAAGGTGTCGTGCTCTTTATATACTGCTGATAAGGAATACTTCCTACCGGAAGAAAAGCCATCGTATTGCCTGTCAGAAACTCAAACTCAGTATCGGCGGTATTTCCACCGCATACAGACGTATTCAGATATCCTGTTATGGTGTTTTCATTGCCCTTTTCAAGACTGTGCACAAACGGCATATAGTCTGTATTTGTATCAAAACCACCGAGCACTGACAGATCTGAAAATGCCTCATCCATCACAACTATAATATTCGGATAATCACTTTTATCTGTAATTGCAGTATTATCATCTGTACCGGCATAGCTGTCAAGCAGCTCCTTTGCCTTCTGTCTGCTATACCCGTCAGGCTTATCAACCGCCACAAACTTAAGATCCATCGCAAAGGTCACTGCCATTCCATTCACCTTTGTCATATATGCAGGTGTAAATAAAAACGGATACAGATAATTGTCCGTCTGGAAATCCTCATCCTGCAGGGCATTCACAAACAGACACAGCGCAAGTATTCCAAGCACAGTCGGAATTAGTCTGAGCCTGAATTTCCACTTAATTCTGAAATCAACAAAATGCATCAGCATAATAAGAGCTATAAATATAACTGTAACAACAACTACTCCTGCAGTCGGTGCGAAATCATAATTGGATGCAACACTTGTCGCCGTACCAATTGAAAAAATATCCCATGGAACAAAAGGAGTCGAGCGGAAAAGCATAACATAATGATTAATCAGTCCAAAAACCATGGCCACGATAAAAACTGCACGAAGTGCCCATTTCGCCCTGCCCGTAACAAAATAAAGAATCCAGGCAATCAGCTCAAACAAAATAATATTAAAAAATCCCGCCATAAATCTGACTTCTTCAAAAGGATTATGATCGTAGAACTCCATAAGATAAAAAGCCATAATCGGGAAAATCGAGAAAAATATAACATTGAATATAATTTCATATTTTTTATAAATCTTTTTTATCATCATAATGCTCCTGTTTGCTATCTGGTATTACAGCCTATATGGCAGATTTTTGGGTACAATTTTGGGGCAAATTTTTCTTAAAAGTACCCTAATTTCTTTAATTTTTTTAAAGATTATAAATAAAGAAAAAACCCGCAAACCCTTGATTTTACTGAAAATCTTGGATTTACGGGGTTTTGCAAATAGTGCCGGCAGTGGGACTTGAACCCACACGGGCTTGCGCCCAACAGATTTTGAGTCTGCATCGTCTGCCATTCCGACATGCCGGCGTCTTACGAACAGACAATATTCTATCACAATTATTGACTTCATGCAACTAAAATTTGTAATTTCAATATAAATTTCAATGCGATTGTGACTGTTCACGCCTAACAGTGTGACCAGCAACGATTACAGCTCATTTAAAAATGTCAAAGCCTTGAAATATGTCTCAGCATACAACCTTATTCTTACCGGTACATTTTCCGACATAAAGCTGTTTGTCAACAAAATTAATCCATTCCTTGTAATCCTGCCCCACTTTATATTTTCCTGCACCTATAGTCACTGTCATCCTTCCGCTGCCCTTAGATGTCCAGAAGGATTTTGAATTAATCTCCACACGAAGCTCATCGAGAAAATTCTTAGGCACCTCTCCGTCGACACATTTGCCAAGAAGTAAAAACTCTTCTCCTCCCCATCTGCAATAGCTAAGCTCAACACCTCGAGCCTTGTTTACGATAGTACGAGCGAGCATCTTAAGTGCATCATCTCCTACATTATGTCCGAATGAATCGTTAATTTTCTTAAAATCATCAATATCAATCATTGCAAGGAAATATTCCCCCTGCTTCTCAGCCTCAAAAAGATTCTTAAGCTTCGCCATCATATAGAAACGATTTGGAAGCTCCGTCAGCGCATCAAACTGTGCCTGCTTTTCCATTGCCCCCTCCTCGGAAGACATAAAATGCAAAAGGCACATCATACATGTTATTATCAAGAAAACTACACCAGAAATCATAGCAATAGAAATACTCTTAATTACAACAGAATCCAACTTATATAAAGGTGCGTAAAAGCCATCAAGCATATAAAGAATAATCAGAGCAATAGCATATACACAGCAAAGCAGAATGGCAACATGATTCTTTTTTTTCTTCCTGAGGACCACATAATCCATGGAAAAAAGAAAAAACATTGCATCGATCAAAAAAAGCTGAAAATTACATTGAATTCCGAGACAAACCACCGCAAGTATCATATAAAGCAATATCTCAACAGCCACACTATAAACATATATGCTCAGTTTTTCAGATTTTGTCAGACTGAATGCAAGGAAATAAAAGCATATGCTGATCAGACTGACTCCTGCCATCAAATCTACACCTAATGATGAAAACATAAATAGCATCAGCAGATGGATGACAAGAAATATTTTGTTTACATTAAATAGAAAGCTCTGCTCCTTAGCAGTACTATCATTGCTACTCATTGTCCAATACCTTCATAAAAAATATCTAATATATTACTATAGAATAATAACACATTTTAACAAATATAACAATATATTATTGTGCAAAAGTACTAGACTATTTTGCTACTTTTTTTCTAATTATATATCCAATAAGAATAATAACAGCACTTGTTATGACACTTCCATAAAATGTCATTCCCCTGCACAAAAGCTCCATATTTGCTGCATTACTACCAACAAGCTGTTTAAACCCATCAATCATAATATAATCGGCCACGCCCATAGCACCGGGTATCGGCACACAATTGGAGCCCATCGCCACAAAACACTGTATCACACTCACATCAACTGCCTTATTTACGCCTTCGCCGACTGCCATAAAAATCATAAACGATACCAAAAGCTGTGAAACTCTCTGCATTATATTCCAAAAGAAAATCTCGATGAGAAGCCCGGTCTGCCCTGTGATACTGTTTGAACACTCCTGATATTCTTTCATAGTATTTTTAAGCTTTATTCGAAGCCTGTCACCATGCCGTATTATATGTATTTTTTCAAAAAGCCGGATAAGACTATCACAAATTGAGTATAGTATACTTCCCTTCCTTAGCAGCATATAAAATACAAGAGCCAGAAAAATCAGCACCACAATCCCCAAACATATAAATATCCGCGAAATACCTGAGAAATTTTTCAGCAATGGATACTTAAAAATCATGCATAGTAAGCCAATTGTTAAAAGTGAAAGTGTATACATAACAAGATTAATCAGCAGGGCCACTGTAGCAGCATAGCCCGGTATGCCATCCCTTATCATGAAATACGCACTGGCTGGCTGTCCTCCCGATGCCGATGGTGTAATAGCCGAAAAATACACATCGGCTCCACCATACACAGTACCATCAATCGCACTGGTTTTGTATCCAAAGTGTCTTGCCATGCGTACCAGAGCAAATCCTTCAAACCAAATAAACCCAAACGTACAAACAAAACTCATAAAAAGCCAGCCTTTATTTGCATTTCTGATAAAACTCATAAGAATCTCAAACGAAAAATACTTGCTCTGCGAAACAACAGCCCATATGCTTAAGATAGCTATAAAAACAGAAGCTATCGCCCAAAATATCTTTTTTCTGTCCATTAAATCTAATCCCCTTAAAAAAACTGGTAAAGTGAATTATGAAAATACACCATACCAGTTTATTGTAGAGAATATATATAACTTTATCAAGTAAAATATTATTAATATCTTTTTAACGTTTGTTAAATTATTTACTGTTACAACTAACAAATCAGTCTAAATACAAATTAACTTCTATGATTCCTCTTCCTCATCATTGTCAGTGTTCATCATATACACACCCCTGCTTGCATCTCCATCAGGATTCTTTCCAAACTCGTAATCATTTCCCGGCAGAATAGCATTTAAGAAAATTCCTGCGATTGCTGCAATTGCCAAAGCTGTCAGTGTAATTGATGTTCCTGCTACAGTAAATGTCAGTCCATCTCCAAAGCCAAGACCACATACAAAAATAACACCTGCAATAATCAGATTTCTTGATTTAGTCAGATCTACCTTGTTTTCAACAACATTTCTAACTCCTATTGCTGAAATCATTCCATAAAGCATAAATGAAACTCCACCAATAATCGCTGATGGCATAGTAGATATTACAGCCGAAAACTTTGGAATAAACGAAAGTGCAATAGCAAAAACAGCCGCAATACGGATAACTCTCGGATCATATACCTTAGACAGCTCAAGCACTCCTGTATTCTCACCATATGTTGTATTAGCCGGTCCTCCGATTGCTCCTGCGAATGCAGTTGCAATTCCATCACCTATAAGTGTCCTATGAAGACCCGGATCAGCAATGAAATTCTGCTCTACTGTAGCAGAAATAGCAGACATGTCGCCAATGTGCTCCATCATAGTCGCAACAGCGATAGGCGCCATAACAAGAATGGACGTAATATCAAACTTCATGAACTGAAATTTAGGTATTCCGACCCACGCAGATGATGCAATTGATGTAAAATCAAGAATTGCGGAACCATCAGGATTAGTAATTCCAGCAGTATTCATAATAAGAGCCACAACATAGGAAATAATTACTCCCATTAGAATAGGAATGATCTTAAATAAGCCCTTTCCCCATATATTGAAAATAATTATAACTCCAAGTGCAATAATTGCAAGAACCCAGTTTGTTGAAGCATTATTGATAGCTGAGCCGGCAAGTGAAAGACCAATGCATATGATAATAGGTCCTGTCACTACAGGTGGAAGAAAACGCATTACACGCTTAATTCCAACCAGCTTAATGATAAGTGCAAGTACGAAATAAAGCATACCCGCAACAAATATTCCACCACACGCATACGCGGCCTTATCATTGACAGCCATATCTGCATACATACCACTGTCAAGGTTTGCAACAGTATAAAAGCCTCCTAAAAAAGCAAATGACGAACCCAAAAAAGCCGGTACCTTAAACTTTGTACACAGATGAAATATAAGCGTGCCAAAGCCTGCGCAAAATAGGGTAACCGATACAGAAAGACCTCTGGTAAGCGGCTCCCCACAAGCCTTCTGAAAATATCCTGATACAAGAATAGGCACAAGAATTGTTGCGCCGAACATAGCAAACATATGCTGCAAACCAAGAATAAGCATCTTGGCCGTTCCAAGCTGTCTCGCATCACGAATTGGCTCCTGTTTCTTTTGTTCCATAACAACCTCCTTAATAAATTAATGTTTTCGATAAGTAACTGAAAACATTATAGCAGTTTTTAATTATTATTTCATTATTTTTTTATAATTTTTTTACAAAAAAAGACATCTCATTGGATGTCTTAAATAATTCATATTTAATAAGTATGTACCTTCAAAACTTCATACAAATCCGATTTGTTTTTCTTAGTTATTAACCAGATTAAGCCCTCGACCTATTAGTAACAGTCAGCTCCACATGTTGCCATGCTTCCACCTCTGCCCTATCTACCTTGTAGTCTTCAAGGGGTCTTACTCCCGAAGGAGGGATATCTCATCTTGAGGGGGGCTTCACGCTTAGATGCCTTCAGCGTTTATCCCTTCCAGACTTGGCTACTCTGCCATGCCGTTGGTCGACAACAGATACACCAGTGGTCCGTCCATCCCGGTCCTCTCGTACTAAGGACAGCTCCTCTCAAATATCCTCCGCCCGCGCCGGATAGGGACCGAACTGTCTCACGACGTTCTGAACCCAGCTCGCGTACCGCTTTAATGGGCGAACAGCCCAACCCTTGGGACCTGCTACAGCCCCAGGATGCGATGAGCCGACATCGAGGTGCCAAACCACTCCGTCGATGTGAACTCTTGGGAGTGATAAGCCTGTTATCCCCAGGGTAGCTTTTATCCGTTGAGCGATGGCAATCCCACTTTATACCACCGGATCACTAAGTCCTACTTTCGTACCTGCTCCACCCGTCGGTGTCGCAGTCAAGCTCCCTTCTGCCTTTGCACTCTTCAAATGGTTTCCAACCATTCTGAGGGAACCTTTGAGCGCCTCCGATACCCTTTCGGAGGCGACCGCCCCAGTCAAACTCCCCGCCTGACATTGTCCCATTGCCAGTTCATGGCAACTGGTTAGAAACCCAGTACTACAGGGGTGGTATCCCAACAGCGACTCCGGACAGACTGGCGTCCATCCTTCTTCGTCTCCCACCTATCCTGTACATGCAGTACCGAATCCCAGTATCAAACTGGAGTAAAGCTCCATGGGGTCTTTCCGTCCTGGCGCGGGTAACCAGCATCTTCACTGGTACTTCAATTTCACCGGATGCATTGTCGAGACAGTGCTCAAATCATTACGCCTTTCGTGCGGGTCGGAACTTACCCGACAAGGAATTTCGCTACCTTAGGACCGTTATAGTTACGGCCGCCGTTTACTGGGGCTTAAATTCAAAGCTTCGCCGAAGCTAACCTCTCCTCTTAACCTTCCAGCACCGGGCAGGCGTCAGCCCATATACTTCACCTTTCGGTTTCGCATAGACCTGTGTTTTTGCTAAACAGTTGCTTGAGCCTATTCTCTGCGGCCTGCTCTCGCAGGCACCCCTTCTCCCGAAGTTACGGGGTCATTTTGCCGAATTCCTTAACAATGCTTCTTCCGCCGGCCTTAGGATTCTCTCCTCATCCACCTGTGTCGGTTTACGGTACGGGCACGCATTACACAATAGCAGCTTTTCTCGGCACATGGCTCACACGCTTCACTACTTTATTTCGCTCCACACCACGTCTTCGGATTATACAACGGATTTGCCTGTTGTACACCTACCCCGCTTGTACCGGTTTTTCCATTCCCGGCCCGTGCTTTCCACATGCGTCCCTACAGTTCTGATAATGCGTGGTACAGGAATCTAAACCTGTTATCCATCGCTTACGTCTTGCGACCTGTGCTTAGGCCCCGACTTACCCAGAGCAGATCAGCTTTACTCTGGAAACCTTAGATATTCGGCCGAAAGGATTCCCACCTTTCTCTCGCTACTCATTCCGGCATTCTCTCTTCTTATCCCTCCACTGCTCCTTCCGGTACAGCTTCGTCGGTTTTAAGAATGCTCCTCTACCACTCGCATTGCGAGTCCACGGCTTCGGTGTCGTGTTTCAGCCCCGGACATTTTCGGCGCAGGAACTCTCGACTAGTGAGCTGTTACGCACTCTTTGAATGTATGGCTGCTTCTGAGCCAACATCCTAGTTGTCTTCGAATTCCCACATCCTTTTCCACTTAACACGCACTTTGGGACCTTAGCCGGTGGTCTGGGCTCTTTCCCTTTTGACTGCCCAACTTATCTCGTGCAGTCTGACTCCCGATCATCATCTACATGGCATTCGGAGTTTGATATTCTTTGGTAAGCTTTGACGCCCCCGCGGAAATTCAGTGCTCTACCTCCATAAGACTAAATCGAGGCTAGCCCTAAAGCTATTTCGAGGAGAACCAGCTATCTCCGGGTTCGATTGGAATTTCTCCCCTATCCACACCTCATGCCCACCCTTTTCAACGGATGTGGCTTCGGTCCTCCATTGTCTTTTACGACAACTTCAACCTGGACATGGATAGATCACCCGGTTTCGGGTCTGCGTATACTGACTTAACGCCCTGTTAAGACTTGGTATCCCTTCGGCTCCGCACCTTAAGTGCTTAACCTTGCCAGTATCCGCAACTCGCCGGACCGTTCTACAAAAAGTACGCGGTTGTTCATTTAAAGAACTTCCACAGCTTGTAAACACAGGGTTTCAGGTTCTCTTTCACTCCCCTCCCGGGGTCCTTTTCACCTTTCCTTCACAGTACTATGCGCTATCGGTCACTAAGTAGTATTTAGGCTTACGGGGTGGTCCCCGCTCATTCCATCAAGGTTTCTCGTGTCTCGATGTACTCTGGATCCCGCTCAGTCAGCTCTTCTTTCGCTTACGGGGCTTTCACCCTCTCCGGCAGGCTTTCCCAAACCTTTCTGCTAGAATCACTGAATCTTAAATGCGGTCCGAACCCCGGAGTGCAC